>JAYRYI010000006.1:0-341749 GCA_041917095.1 Caulobacter sp.
GCTTCAAGGCCGAGCGGGCTGGTATGCGGGTGGTGCCGCGCAGCCGGTTCGAGAGACTTGAGACGATCGGGGATGTCGCAAGGCGGCTGTTCGTCCGTGATGAGATACCGACCCTGCTGGAGCACCTCGCTGCCCGGTGCGGTGAGCCGCTGCCGGCGGATGTCGAATCGTTGTGGCTGGCGGAGGTACAGCGCGGAGACCTCTCGGCATTGCCCGGAGACCTCACTTGGGGCCGATCCGTCGGCCTCGCGCATCTCATCGATGGCTGGTCGCTGGCGAAGGCACTCGGTATCGCCGATCCTTACGCCTTCGCCGACAAGGCTCTGGATGAGGCAAGGGCTACAGGCCGTTGGAGCGGAACCCCGACCCGTCTGTGGCTCTCGCTCTTCCTTGAGCACCGCCGCTGGAAGCAGACCGCCCAGGAGCCTGGCGACGCAAGCCGGGTCCTGCTCGACAAACTCGTTGTGAGCCTTGTCGCATCACTGAAGGACAAGGGGCGGTCCGGAGCCTGAGGTCCGGACCGCCCCGACGGCTACTCCTCGTCCTTCCGCCAGTGCTCCTGCGGCAGCACCAGCACGCCGTGCGTTTTCTGCGGGTAGCGACGCTCCCAGCCTTCGAGCTCCGCCTCCAGCTCGGCGATCCGCTCCTTCAGGGCGGCGACGAGCTCGTACCACTTCATGTTCTCGAACGCCCCGCGCCGCATCTCGCTGGTCACGAACTTCGCCGCCTGCCGGTCGCCCTCGGCGGCCGCCCGCGCCTGCTGCTCGAAGATCGCCTGGAACAGGGTCCGGGTCTCTGTCCCGTTCCGCGTCCGGACCGTCACCTCCTTGCGCAGGATGTCGAAGATCGCCTCGTTCGTCTGGAACGGCGAGCCGTGGTCCGGCAGACGCCGCTTCGGTCGCCCGTTCGGGTTTCCGCTGACGCCCTCGCGGAAGCGGCCCTTCTCGTCGCGCCGGTCGCTCATCGGGTCACCTCCCCGAGCGCCAGGTCCGCCGCCCGCTCGATCTCCGCCTCACGCCGCAGCTTCACCTCCGCGAAGCTCTCGCCCGTCTCCTCCAGCAGCGGCTGCTCGCGGGTCTGGTCCATCCACCGTCGCAGGGCCACGTCGACGTACTTCGGCTCGTACTCGATGAGCCGCGCCCGGCGCCGGCAACGCTGGGCCGCCATCAGGGTCGATCCGGAGCCGCCGAAGGCGTCCAGCACCACGTCGCCCTGGCGGGTCACGTCGCAGATCGCCTCGACGATCAGCGGCACGGGCTTCACCGTCGGGTGCAGCGCCAGTTCGCTCTTCTTCCCGCCCTTCCTGGCGCCCCGGCAGTTCCAGACGTTGGTCCGGTAGCGGCCGTTCTTCCCGAGCTCGACGTTGTTGATGTGGGGCGCCGTTCCGGCCTTCCAGACGAAGACCAGCTCATGCTGGGACCGGTAGAGGGCTCCCATCCCCGCGCTGTCCTTGGCCCAGACGCAGACGTTCTTCAGCTCGCTGTAGACCTGCCGCCCCGCCGCCAGCATCTCGTCCATGTGGCGCCAGTCCATGCAGAGGTAGTGCAGCGAGCCGTCGACGCTCGCGGCCTCCAGGTTGGCGAAGGCCGTTCGCAGGAAGGCCTCGAACTCGCCCGTCGTCATCTCCCCGCTCGCCATCGCGAACTCGGCGTGCTTCACCGCGCCAAGGCCCCCGACGAAGCCGTCGACCTTCACGTTGTAGGGCGGGTCGGAGAAGACCATCTGCGCCTTCTCCCCTTCCATCAGCCGCGCGAAGTCGGCGGCCTCGCGGGCGTCGCCGCACAGCAGCCTGTGGCGGCCGAGCACCCACAGATCGCCGCGGCGGCTGACCGGGTCGCCGGCGGGCAGGGGCTGCTCTTCCTCTTCACCGGCCGGGTCCGGGCCGGCCTTCCCGTCGAGCAGTACGTCGATCTCGGCGGCGCCAAAGCCGGTCAGGTCGATCTCGAAGTCGAGGTCGATGCTGCAGAGCTCGCCCAGCTCGATCCGCAGCATCTCCTCGTCCCAGCCCGCGTTCAGGGCCAGCTTGTTGTCGGCCAGCACGTAGGCCCGCAGCTCTTCGGGCGAGAGGCCGTCCAGCGCGATGGTCGGCACTTCGGTCAGGCCCAGCCGGCGGGCGGCCTCCACCCGCCCGTGGCCGGCCACGATCATCTTCTCCGCCGTCACCAGCACCGGGCTGGTGAAGCCGAAGCGCCGGATCGAGGCCATGATCTGGCCGATCTGCCTTTCGCTGTGGGTCCGCGCGTTACGCGGGTTGTTGTGCAGCGCCGCGGGCGGCTGCTGCACGATCTTCAGGTCGTTCCGGATTGCCAAGAGGGCGTCTCCTGATGGAGGAACCCGTGCCGGATGGGCGATTTCGGGGTCCTCAGCGGACATGCCGAAGCGTCCGCTCGTCAGAGCGGGTCAAATCGGTCCCTTCGGGCGTCGCGCCCTCGCTTATGGATGCTACTTCGGGGTCCAACGCATCACGCTGGCAGCCAAGGGCCGCCGGATCCCACCTCACATCAGGCAGGGACAGCAATCCGCAGGCTCAGGGCCGTGTCAATCAGCGTTTTCGTTCCACTGTCCCGGCACGACAGCGAGCGGCAAACGAAAGGAGGCCGCCGCGGTGTTCTGCGACGGCCTCGATACTCTGGCTCCAGTGGCCAAAAAGAGCACTGATCAGAACCGGATTCTTATGAGACCCCGAGCTCCATGGCTTTCTTGCGCATCCAGTTCTCTCTCATTCTGACGGGCGCGCTCAGGTAGACGGCTTCCAGGGCTTCATCGTTCTTCAGCTCTGAGAAGCACCGCCTCATCGCTGAGTGGACGATCGCCACGGCTTCTTTTTTTTCATCGAGCGGCTGGAACAGGTCCTGGCCGGCGGCCTCCCGGTCCTCATCGTGGATGAAGAGCACGCACGTGCCCCGCTGCAGTCGTTGTCTCATAGGATTTGTCCTCGAAGTCCGAGGCGGGATGCCCCGGAAGGACACCCCTTTTAGGCACGTCAAGAGGTGCGCCTACCAGGATTTGAGGTGACCCGGTGTGTTGCCCGACGACGGCGACATCGCGCCAGTTGCGGAGGTCGCCCGACGCGCCGAAAGTCGACCTGCCATCGGTCCTCAAGACCGGCCTAACTGTATCGCACGCTTGGTCATCACTGGGGAGGAGCGATGAACCAGAACAAGCAAGTTGCTGCGGCTATGGGGCGGGTGCCCCACTTGGATCTGCAGGGACTGAGAACATTGCGGGAAAATGCTCTCCGCTTCGGTGAAGACGCAGCGCCCCTTGTTCGGGCAATTGACGCGCGCTTGGCTGCCTTTGACGACGCCGGCGGGCTCGCCCACCACCGGCTGGAGTTCGCACGGCAGATGCTACGGATCGTGGAGCGCGGCCGTCCTCGTCAATGGCAGGAGGGTAGGGCCGTCTTCAACAAGGCCGTCCTCGAGAATGGTCACAATCCATTCGTTGTCTGGATGAAGGGCAACTCAGCACGGCAGATCCCGATCACCAAAGCACTAGAAGATGTGCTGCCTGAGTATCCACATATCGAACGCGACAAGGACGTACAGTCCGGCAGGGTATCGTGGCGCCTCAAAGGCTAGTCGGCTGGATGCGCGACCGAGATGCGCCAATAGGGGTCATTGGCTCAGCTCCAGATTTCGGACATTCACGCCCGATGACCGAGCAGCTGCCGACGACGACGCCAGAGCAACAGGAATTCTACCGCCGGGTTGGCGAGAAGATGGGCCCGATGCTCAGGCAAGGCCTAGATCTACGAGAGGCCCAGTGGCGTTCCACTATGCTTGTAGCGGAGCAGATGCGAGTTGAAGGTCTTGATGCAGGCCTAATTGACGCCTTGCTGGCTGAAGGTCTTCGGCTTGCAGACAGTGGTCTAGCGGAGGCCGACGAAGGCGTACCTGTTTCTGACGAACTTGAAGCAGCCCTTCTCAGTGCTCTCGAGGACGATGGTTTTTCGCCCGTTCGACTCCTCGTTGAGAAACGGATCGCCGCGAAGACTGGCTACCCGATGTTCGTATTTCCGAATGAGTCAAAGCATCCGGGACGACCCCACGTCACAGTGCTTCTGGCGGACGAGAAGGTGAACATCTCAATTTCCGCCTCACCTGAACTACTCGCCGGCAAAGCGAATCTGCCGGGCATCGCAAGCGTTCTGAAAGCGGTGAAGCGGCACCGTAAAGCACTCAGAAAGGAGTGGGATGCGTTGCGTCCCGACGATCAGAAGCTCGAGAATACGAAGCGCCGTCGAAGCGCTGAGGCAAAAGCCGGGAAAAGCAACGCGTGAATCTGATCCGAAATGTGCGGTCTCCGTGTCGACCACCGCGTCGCTAGCCTGCCGGGACTTCGACCGTCAGCTGATTAGCGATCGGCGTGTAGAGGTCGATTTCAGCTTCGGGTGCCCGGATCGAGACGAGCAGGGAGTAGCGGGCCGAGCGCTCCCAACGCTGCAGACCAGGTTTTTCCTTCCACCAGCCGCTCACTGGGAACACGCCGATCGCGTCGCGGCTCGCCAATTCGGCAGCGCTCCCGCGCCAGATATCAGAGTGGATGGAGCCGCGATCACGGATTGTTCCGAGCACCCAGTTGTCGGCTCCCGCCGCAGCGCCGACCTCGCCCTCTTCCTCGGCCTCAGCGGCGCGGTTGATGCGTTGTCGGAACTGCTCCGTGGTCTCAAGCGAGCGCTTCACTGCGAAACGGAGCGCGTGCGACGCGTACCGATGCCGGCGGGTCCAGCCTCGCTCACCCGGGTTTGGCTCGACGAAGTAGGACAAGGTGACCCGAAGCTCGACATCGTGGTCGCCGAGGGCGAGCAGCTCCTCGCGCGGCCAAGGCAGCCGGTGCAGGTGCATGTCGCGCGTCTTGATCGCCGATCCATCCTTTCGAAATGGCATCAGCGCGTCCTCAACCATCAAGGTGGCGTCATTTGAGGCGCTGAGAAGTGCGCGCTCCAGGTCGGGCACGCCCCAGCCGTAGCGCCGCAACAGCGCGGCACGTTGCGCCTGGGATCCAGCGGCGTCGAACCAGGAGCGCATCGCCGGCGTCCACTCAGCTGAGTGCACCATCAGCCCTCGTACCGTCTCCGCCCAGAGTTCCGGCCGCGCGGCCATGATCCCGGCCGAGAAGTTGGCGGCCAACGCCGCCGCGGCGCTCGTGTCGCCGAAGCTGTCAAACAGCCTTACGTTCGGCCGATAATGGGTGGTGACGAGCTGGAGATCGTCGATCGCCTCGGCGGGGTTCACGCCGTCGTGCGCGAAGTTGCCCCCCTCGAACACGACGTCGGGCCGGATTGGCCATTGGCGATCCCAGACGTTGGACGTTCGACTCGCCGGAGACAAATCGCCGGCCGGGGCGAGCGCGCTCCAACCGGCGAACTCGGCGTGGGTTATCGTCGTCTTGTCGGTATAGGCGCCGACCACGAGCGCGTTCCAGGCCTGGCACGGGTTTTCCGCCTCAGCCAGATCGTTGGCGTCGAGATATTCGTTCGCCACGATCGGGTCGCGAATGTTCCCGGCGGCAAGGACCATTAGCCGTCGCTGATCACCGCCGGCGTAGCAAAGCTTGTCGACAGCAGCCGACCATGACGAGGGCCGGCCGCGACCGAGCCCAATGTTGCTAGTGACCGCCATGCAGAACACCCGCCGCCTGCCGGGTGCCGCGGCCTCCGCCTTGCCGATCCCGACCTCGGTGATGGCACCATATAGCGCGGGGTCGTTCTGAGCGTTCGGCGGCAGCACCTTCACCGATTCAAGCCGGTGCGTGAGTTCGATCACCTTACCGGTTGCGAGGGCAGCCTGCAGGTCGCGATATAGCGCGACGCCAGCCATCATCGTCCCGTGACCCGTCCAGAACGCGCTATCGCCCACGCCCCAAGCGTTGTCATATGCGTGCTGATCCTCGGGCTCGAGGCCAGGCGCAATCAGCGGGTGACCTTGGGTGCAGCCGCTGTCGAGCACGCATACGGCTGGCGCGAGCGCGCCAGGCGGCACAGCGCGATCGGCGAGATCGCCCGCCCAGTCCGCCTGATCGACCGGTCGCATGTCGAGGAAGAAGCTTGGGCTGTCTTTGGGTGCCCGAAGCTCCGCCACCGCGTCGGTGTTTGCGAGCAGTCGCGCCATGGTGGCCGTGTCGGCATGTGCGAGTACGACATCGCGCTCGGGAAAGCTGACGAGGTGTGGCTTGACCGCGACTTCGAGACGCGCCGCGACGGTGCGGAAGTTGGGCAGCCGTCGATCGCGCAGCCACACTTCCCACCAGACTGGGACGCCCTCAGCGGGGAAGAGATCGTCGGGGTCCGTGAACAGCGAGCGCACTGCGGAGAGCCGCACGTCTTCGATCCGCGCCACAAGGTTCTGGTTCTTAGGTTTGCCGCCCGCCGTCTCTTCGTCGCGGTATTGCTCGACCTTGTTCGTGAAGTATTCAGCCTGCGCTTCCGGCACGAAAACCGTAGCGCGCACCGTCTCCGCGTCCTCTGCGGGCGGGTGGACGGCGACCAACTCGATTTTCTTCGGTCGGTTCTCCAACCCGTCTAAGGCTGCTTGGTGCGCCACGAGCACTTCGAAATCGAGGTAGAAGCCCGCTTCGCCCTCGGCTAGCTGCGGGTCGCGAGCCCCGAGCTGCTGGCGCGCTTCAGCGATCGCTTGGCCGAGCGCCTGCTCGAGTTTGGCGGCGTGCGCTGCCCGGGCACGGGCCGGCGGCAGTCCACTGCTGCCGCGGCGCGGTGAAGTGTAGATTTCGCTCTCACCGCCGCCTTGCACCAGGAAGTGCGGTAGGTTCCGGGGTGCCTTGGCCATAAGATTTATCGCGATGCGTTCGCCGCGTGGCGTTCCTTGAGGGCAGCGATCAGCGTAGTCGTACCAATCTCGTCCGACCCGCTTAGCACCGCCGCTTTGGCGGCCTCGTCCGCGGCGCGGGCGATCTCCGCCTGGCTCAGCCCCGCCGTGGCCTCAAGAATGCCGCTCCATTCGACGGCCTTGAGGTCGAACGTGGATAGTCGGCTTTCCACAATACCCCGGGCGATCTCCGACGTCGGCAGGTCATAAGCGATGACGTCATCGAAGCGCCGAAATAGCGCCCGATCGAGGAGTTCGGGATGGTTCGTGGCCGCGACGATCAGACTCGGCCCATCGTCATTCTCCAAGAACTGAAGAAACGAGTTCAGGACACGGCGGATCTCACCGACGTCGTTCTGCCCGGCGCGCTGCGCGCCGATCGCGTCGAACTCGTCGAAGAAGTACACGCCTCGTTGAAGGCCGATCGCGTCGAAGACGAGGCGGAGCCGGGTCGCCGTCTCACCCATTAGCTTCCCGATCAGCCCATCGTAGAGCACCGTGAACAACGGCAGCTTGAGCTCACCCGCGAGGGCGGCGGCGCTCATCGTCTTTCCGGAGCCCGGCGGGCCGACGAGCAGCAGCTTGCGGCGAGGGCTGAGACCGCGGCCTCTCAACGCCTCCTGCTGCCGCTGCTCGGTGATCACGCGCTCGAGTTTGCTCTTCAAAGCCTCAGGCAGCACCATCGCGTTCAACCGAACGTCGGAGTAGTGCGCTGCCAGTAGGTTCGACAGCTCGCCCTTGGGCTGGGCGATCGGCACCGGCCCGGCACCTCGACGACCAACCGTGGCGGTTTTGCCCTTAGCTGCGTCGATCAGCTCGCGGAGCTCCTGCGCAAGCTTTCCGTGGCCCTGTCGCGCCTCATGCGCGGCAATCTGCGTCGCCACAGTGAGGAAACGCTGATCGTCCCCCGCGATGTGGCTCTGCAAGAGCGCAACGATGTGGCGCGATGTGGTCATGATTCTCTCAGCGTCCGCCCAACAGTACTAACGCGGCCTAAAGAGCTTGTATCGCGGTAAGGTACCAGCTGGTGGGGGCAAAGGCGCCTCCCATCGTCGCGACTACGGGGTCGCCGCACTCCGCCAGGCGCTGGCAGCGGACCTTTCCAAGGTCAGCAAAGAGTCAGAAGCGCATCTAAGATCGTTTCAGCACGGCGCTGGCGGCCGCCATCGGCGGAGGTAATCGGGCTCCACCTCCCAGTCCGCGTAGAGGTAGACGAGGTTGCAGGCTCCGCCCTGCTCGGCCTTGCCGAGGACGTCGGTGAGCCAACCTGCGTAGGCCCAGTCGATGCCGACGCCGCGCTCGGCGATCACTGGGAACCGGTCGAGGAATGCGAGTGCGAGGTCCCGCGCCGACATCGTTTCCGAGTCCGGGATGTCGAAATAGGATGCGGCGGTCGAGGACGAGTAGACCGCGACGTGCTCTCCGTCGCCATAACCGGCCTTAACGGAGCACCCGTCCGCTTCGACATTCTCGCTATGGGTTATCGCGCAACGCCAATACATGCCGCTCGGGGCCATGTGCGGCAAAAGCCTGATGCGCTGGTATCCGGCCTTGTGCAGCTCGTGCACCATGCTGATGACGCGGGTGCACCGACGGGCCACAGCGTCGGTATCCGGCGTCGTTGAAACGCTCCGGGGCGGTTCCCACGAAGACACCACGGGAAACAACGTGGCCGCATCAGAGATGATCCCCTTCCACAGCCGGCGGTAGCGGTCCCCCTCACCGTAGAGGATCTCTGACACGACCAGGTCCCGAACCCGCCGCTCGAAATCCCCTCGCGCCGGGTTCTGATCCATGGCCTCCAGATCAAGGGACAGGTGCAGGCGCTGCTTCAGCAGCGCGAATTGCTGGTCGATCCGTCCCGCCCGCGAGACGATCATCGGCGTATCGCTTGTTTCCGAGGTCACGGCTCTCCCCTCATCTGCCGCCACGCTGCAAAGCTGTCATATCCGCGAGGAACTCCGACCCCGGCGCCGCGCCGGTTACCAGCAGACGGTCACGCGCCCTCGTGCAGGCGACGTAGAGGAGGTGGCGTTCGGTCTCGAAGACTTCGTCGAGATCCGACTCCTCGATCACGCTGTCGATGCGCTCGGCCAGGGGCAGCACGTCGTCGTCGCAGGCCATCACCGCGACGGCCTTGAACTCCAGGCCCTTGGCCAGGTGCATGACGCCGATGGCGACGCGGCCGGCGCTGTCCTCGTCGCGCTCGGAGAGCTCCAGCGACGTCTGGCCGGCCTGTTCGACGGCGGCGGCGGCGCGGGGCAGCTGGGCGCGGGAGCGGACGAAGACGCCGACCTCGTGCGGCTGCATGCCGCTCGCCAGCGCGTCCGCGACGAAGCGGCTGACGACATCGCGCTCGACCGCCTCATCCGGAAGGATCGCCACCTGTGGCGAGGGTCCCTCGAACAGCGAAATGGTTCCCCGCCGGTCTTCCTCGCGATCGTCGACGTCGCGGACCACGGCCGGCAGCAACCGGTCGGCCGCCTCGCGGATCTGGTGGGAGGTGCGGTAGTTCACCTTCAGGGTCGCCGAGCGGCCGCGGACATCCACCCCCAAGGCCTTCCAGGAGAAGGGCTGCTGGAAGATGCGCTGACCAAGGTCGCCCGCGAAGAACAGGCGGTCCGGACCGTCCGGCGCGATGGCCGCCAGCAGGCGCAGCTCGGGGACGCCGAGGTCCTGCGCCTCATCGACCACGATGTGGCTGAAGGGCTTGTCGGCGCGGGCGGCATAGTGGTCCGCCAGCGTGTGGAAGACCGCCGGCCAGGTCAGCAGCCCCTGCTTTTCGAGCCGTGCGCGGGCGTCGGCGAAGACCGGCCACAAGGCTTCCCGCTGACGGGCGCCGAGGCGGTTCTTGCGGCCCAGCCGTGGCACGGTCGCATACGCCGTCGCGTCGACAACCCGCCAGGCGTCAATCACCCCCGTCCATTCGCCGATCAGGAAGCGCTGCGAGAAGCCCTTCAGGCCGGCGGCCTCGGCGGCGGCGGCCAGCGCGGCCTCGACCTGGGCGGGGGTCGCCACGCGGGCGCGCCCGCCCATCGACAGCTCGAACAGGTCTTCGGCGAGGCCCTGGAACGACAGGGTGGTGATCGACGGCGCAAAGCCGCTGGCGGCGGCGGTCAGCAGGGCCGCCTTGCGCCTCAGGGCGTTGGCCAACGGGTCGGAGAAGGTCGTCAGGAGCACCCGCGCGCCTCTTTCGGCCCGCGCCAGCCGCGCCGCGCGGTGCAGAGCGACCACCGTCTTGCCGGTGCCGGCCGAGCCGGCCACCCGGGCCGGGCCGCCATAGCTGCGCTCGACAATCGCCCGCTGCGACGGGTGCAGGAAGATCGACCAGGTCTCCCACGGCGCATCCAGCGCCGCGCGCAGCTCGTCGGCGTCATGGACGGTGACGAAGCGCCGGCGGGCGTCGGGATGCTCGAAGGGATCCGCGGGCAGCGGCTCGTCGGGCAGGGGCACGGGCCGGCGCAGCACGCCGCCGGTCGCGAACTCCAGCAGGGCCTCGGCCGCCTCGGCCGGCAGCCGCTCGGCCAGCTCGTAGAAACCCTGCTCGGTCGCCTCGCGGACCGGATACAGCCAGTCCTCCGGCACCCCGACGTCGAGCAGGGCGTCGTCGGTCAGGCCGGCGAAGATGAGGTCGGCGGCGCCGGCCGGCGGGGCGACCGGCTCGGCGGCGATCTCCGGCGTTGCCGGGGCTTCCGTAGCCCACGCGGGCGTCGCCGCCTCGGCGCGCTCGACCACCTCGACGATCTGCACGGCCCCGGTCCGCGGATGCGCCTCGATCCGCCGCCGTTCGGCCCAGGCGTAGGCCTTGTCGTGGTGGTCGACATAGCAGACCAGGATGCTCGCCGCCGTCCTGTGCAGGATCAGCCGGATGTCGCGCCCGACCCGCGCCGACCAGAAGTTCGGGTCCTTCGACTTGTCGATCCGGTGCAGCTGCAGCCCCGGCGCCGACGGATCCTGCTGCAGATCGAACACGCAGACCTTGACCGCCTTCTGCTCCTGCGCCGGCAGCCGGGTGAGGGCGGCGGTGAAGGTGTCTGCGATGCGGAAGTCCATCAGGGTGCCGTCACATGGTCGAGCCGACGCAGCTCCTCGAGGTGTTGCTCGAGGTAGCTTGCTGTCGCGGGCGTAACGGCAAGTCGCCGCGTCTCCCACTGGCTGAACAGTGGTCGGTCGTGAACTGGTAGTCGGTCAGACAGCACGATGCTGCCGCTACCATCAAATGAGATCAGATGCGCGTCGAACGCCGCGTCGACATGGGCGACCAGGAGGAGGCCGTTGTCGGCATTGAGGCGTAACTTTGGGTGGGACCGCCATGGCAGAATATGTGAGGCGCGCAGCAATTCCGGCGTGGTGCAGCCAGTTAGGGCGCAGCGCCCCTTCCAGCGCGCCAACAGCTTCCTGCGGAAGGCGCCCTGTCCAATGCGGACCAGCACCGACGCAAGAAGCTCAGTCGCCTTGTTGGGGTCCTGGATCGTATCCGCGACAATGTCCGCGATGTCGTCCCTGACACTCTCCGCCGATCCCGCCGAAGGTCGTGGCTTGGCGGGGTTCGCCTTTCGAGCAGGGCTTTGGGCAGAAGCAGGGTTTGTGTATCGGCGCCGCATGGTGGCGAGCGGGCGGACGCCCGAGACGAAGCCGCCCGGATCCGTCTCCAGGCTCACCTCGCCAGCGTTCTTCAGAACACTCACGCACCACCAATCGAGCGAACTGGGTATCCCGGTGCTTAGCTCGAACGCGTACGGCGCAATGCCGCCATTGGAGTCTGCGAGTTCGATAATGAACGCTGCGGCGCGGTCGGTACGTTCCGAACGCTGCTCCTGTCTGCCGCGTGCTTGGTCAGGGCGGTACTTGTCGATCTTGCGGTTCTTCACCTGATCGAAGGGTCGGCGCGAAAGTTCGTCGAGCGGATTCTCGGTCGCCTCGACCCGAGGGAGCGACCTCCGTTCTGCACGAGACATAGGTGTTCCCGCCATCCCCCTAAACCCGAAACACCTTCATCACCTCGTCCCCGAAGTGGTTGATCACCTTCACCGCGATCCTGCCGCTCTTAGGCCGCTCGAACGGCCGGCTCTCATCGCGGTACAGGGTCGCCCAGGCGGCTTCGTCGATCTCGGCCCTCAGGGCTGTCTTCAGGCTCTTGTAGGGGTCGTTCGCCCCCAGGAAGTAGGCGTGGCGGACGAAGAAGCTTTCTTCGTCGTAGTCGGTGTCGATGAACCAGGCGGCGATGGACTTGGTGTCGCCGCTGCGGATGTCGCCGGTGTTGGGGTCGAAGACGTCGACGCCCTTGATACGCACCTTCAGCTGGTCGCCGGGGGCCGGTTCGATGTCGACGTCGGGCTCGCCGAAGACGATGAACAGGTTGCCCTTGCCGGTGTTCTTCAGCTCGCCGGCCATGTGCAGGTCGGGGTTGATCTTGGCCTTGATGATCGGCAGCGGGCCGAGGCGCTGGACGTCGCCGGCATGGGCCTCGAAGTTGAAGCCGGCGGCGATCAGCACGTCGAAGCGACCGTCCATCGCCTCGCGCGCGGCGGCCATCAGGTCGGAGCGGGCGACGGTGCCGAACTCCGGCCCGATGAAGAGGGCCGCGCGCCGCTCCACATCCCCCTCCATGAACCGCCCCTCGGCGGCGACATAGGCGCCGGGCCAGGGGGTGAGGGCGGTGAAGTCGATCTTCTCGGCCCGGGTCGACTGCTGCACCCCGGCTGTCTTCAGGGTCTCGAGCACCACCTGGGTGAAGTCCTGCTCGCCGGCCAGCACGGGGTTGCGCCTGCGGCGGCCCTCGCTGGCCTCGATGTCGTCCAGAAGGGTGTCCTCGTCCGACGGGATCATGCGGTGGGGCGACAGGCTCTCCACCGTGAACGGCCCGGCCACCCGCACGCGGGCCTTGTCCTCATAGGGGCGATCGTAGAGCAGCTCGACATCGGCGCGGCGGGCGATGGAGGCGTCGATCTCCTTCTGCCGGCCAATGCGGGCCTCCCACCATTTCGCATGGGCGACCTTGGCCTCCTCCGGCCAGTGCGGGGCGATCTCGCGCGGGATCTCCCACTCTTCCCAGGCCTTGCCGAGCACACCGTTCAGCTGCGCGCGCAGCGGCTCCAGCACCGCCTGCCACTGCTCCCAGATGACGTCGATCTCGGCGTTGTTGGCGATCGACTTGAGGGTGACATGCGGCGCCCGCTCGTAGACGAAGCCCTGGCGGATGTCGCCGAAGGTCGCGCCCAGCGGCTGGGCCTTGCCGGACACCTCCTGCTCCTTCTTGCGCCCCTCGGGACTGTCGGAGAGCAGGTAGTAGGGATAGCGCGCCGCCATCAGCCGCGTGCGAGCCAGGGCCAGGGCGACGCGGCTGGTGTCGATCGTCACCCACCGCCGGCCCCATTGCTCGGCGACATAGGCGGTGGTGCCGGAACCGCAGGTCGGGTCGAGCACGAGGTCCCCGGGGTCGGTGGCCATCAGGATGCAGCGTTGAACGGCCTCAGGCAGCGTTTGGACAATATAGACTTTCGTGTCCCCGAAGCCGCTCGACCGAATATCATCCCATAGTGAAACTCGAGGCCGATACTCATAGTCGGTGTGGTAATTCTTCCACATCAAAGTAGTGCCGGCCGCCCACATCCGGTCGGCCATTTCTACGCGCCGAAGTCCATCAAAGTTCGTGGACCAGCCGCGCGCGCCTGGTGGCTTGAACCTCTTGTCCCAGAACTTGTAGTCGAACCGCGACGTGTCGGAGCCCGTCTGCGACGTCGCGGTTATCATGCGCAGGAATCTTCCCACCGGGATTGGATCGATGCCCGTCTTCTGTCGGAAGGTCAGATCGTGGATCGTCCCGTTTGGCTCTTCGACGCAAACATACCTTTCTTCAGGTCGTTCAATCGGCTTTCGGGATTGGTAGAGTTGCCTGTATTTCAGCGAACTCCTGTTTCTAGAGAACCAGAGAATGAAGTCGTTCACACCCGCTAGCAGCTGACTACTCTGTGACGCTGCCTTTGTAAGCACGATCTCGGCGATGAAGTTCTCTTCCCCAAACACCTCATCCATCACCGCCCGCACGCGGTGAACGTTTTCGTCCCCGATCTGCACGAAGATCGACCCACTCTCCGTGAGCAGCTCCCGCATTACCGTCAGCCGGTCACGCAGGTAGGTCAGGTAGCTGTGGATGCCGTCCTTCCAGGTGTCGCGGAAGGCCTTCACCTGTTCCGGTTCGCGGGAGATGTCGGTCTGCTTGCCGTCCTTGACGTCGCGCGACTGGGTCGAGACCTGCCAGTTGCTGTTGAACTTGATGCCGTAGGGCGGGTCGAAATAGATGCACTGCACCTTGCCGGCCAGCCGCTCGCGCTCGGCCAGGCTGGCCATCACCTGCAGGCTGTCGCCCAGGATCATGCGGTTCGACCAGTGCTGGTCGTGCTGGTAGAACTCGGTCCGGGCCTCAGGATCGATGCCGTTGAAGTCGCCGAACAGGTCCAGGGTGTCGGCCACGCCCGGCTGCGGCGCGGTGTGGGCCTTCAGGTCCTCGATGATCGCCTTGGGGTGGATCTTCTCCTGGATGTAGAGGGGCGGCGCCTGGACGACGAGGTCGGACCAGTCCTGCGTATCCTTGTCGCGCCAGACCAGCTGGGCGTCGCCGATCTCGACCTGGCCGGTCTCGACCAGCTGCTGGCGCTGGCCGGCGGTCAGGGTGATGCGCAGGCCGTTCCAGATGATCTGCGGATCCAGGTCGCCGTCCCGCTCCCGCGTCTCGCCCTCCGCCAGCGGCCGCGCCCGCGGATAGCGCACGGGCGCCAGCGGCTCGGCCTCCTCCTGCCGCTGCAGGAACGCCTGCAGCTCCGCCGTGGGAATGTTCTTCCGCGTGGCTTCGTCGTGCGTCAGCGACTCGACGGACTTGGGGCCTTTGGGGGGGCGAGCCATCAGGCGGGCGATCCTTGTTCTTTGGCAATCTGAAGCAGCTCATCCACGACAGGAACAGCAGCCTTGAGTTGGTCCAGGACAGAGGTCAGCGCCTTGAGCGCCTTGTCCGGCCTGCCTTCGTCCCTGAGGGTCTTTGCGAGATCGACTGCGCTGACCGTGAAGGGCAGCCAAACGCTGTTCTTGTCCACGAGAAGCGCTGTTCCAGAGAGCCGGTGGCCATGCTGAGTGAGAAGCTTTCGCCACGGCGGCAGGTTCGCGACCTCCTGGTGAAGTACAAACCGTGCTGACTGCTTTCCCTGACCGGTCAGGCCGGTAGTGTAGAACTGGTCCTCTCCCGCTGACTCGTCGAGTTCGAACGCGAACCAGGCCCTCCAGTCCTCGCCAGATCGCCAGTGATCTGGCGCGACATAGAAGTCGTCGCCCTCGTGGTCGATACCGCATTGCCATGCTTCAGCTTTGGCCCATCGCTCGGTCAGCCGACCGAATGACGTCATGATCTCCTCGTCGAGCTTCGACATGACTTCGATAGCGGCCTCGAGGTCGGCGAGATTATCGATCAGCAAAGCGCTGGTTTCGGAGTCAGGCATTCAGTGACGGGCCCTTAGTGGAAGCGGCTTACGCGATCAGCGAATTGGCTTAGCAGCCGGACCGACAGGTGGCTGGGGGACCGACATGCCACCACGTCCCTGATCGCAGCGGAGACATCGCGCCAGGTAATGTGGACAAGGCGCGGGTCGATGAGACTGGGTTTACGATCTGAGACGAGCAGGACTGCCCAATGTTCGCCGTGCTGCAGCGCCGCTGCTCGCGCTTTGGCGACCTCAAGATACTCTTGGAGCTGCCTGTCGCCTTCTGGAGCGTAGATCTTCACCTCCACGATGACGACCATTTCGTCGCCGTCGATGCAAAGATCTACCCGACGCGCCTGATGCGAGAGAGGCACCAGTTCCTTGTGCACGGCCCGCGCCGATGACACGTTCATCAGAGTGTGCGCGGGAACACCTATGCCCGCCCTGTCCCGGTAGCTGACGGCCCGGCTCCAGATCGCCTCAAGAATGGCCCGGCCGAGGCCGTGCGTGCTTCGCGGGTCAACGGCCCAGGCGAGCAGCGCCGAATGCCGAACCTCATCGCTCCGGAGTCCTGCAAGATCCCACACGTCCACGAGATCGCCGCTTTCCCGCGCATTGCGGCAAGCGCCCCCGATGTTCTTCAGCAATCGACCAAGCGAGTCTGCGTCTAGGGCGTGCGCCTGCCTGGGACCGCGCTGCTGGGGTCTCGCCTCGCGGAACATGCAGAAAAAGGAGCTCAGCCGCCTGTTCAGGTCTTCTTCGGGTAGTCCTGTGGGTACGTTCCGGGTCGGTTGAGAAGGCTGCTTTCGCCCCACGTCCCTCAGGCCCCCGGTCATGGCCGCCTCGCGAGAAAGCTGTACCGCTCGCTAAGGTACTCCGCCCAAGGGTCGTCGGAAGCCTCCGCCAAGACCGGCCCGAACACCTGCTCGGCGCTGCGGGCGATGAAGTCCTGCGGCCGGACGAGCACGGCGGAGAACGCCTCGAAGGCGTCGTCGCCGAAAGGGCGGAGCCTGGGCGCGGTGACCTTGTGGAGGTCGCGGTTGGCGGCCGGCGAGATGTGCAGCACCCGGACGCGTTGCGCGCCGTCCTCGCCGGCCAGCTGCATCCGATGCGCGAGGGTCTGCTGGCGCATCAGCTGGTAGAAAGGCTCCCAAAAGAAGTCCGCGACCGTCAGGCCAAGGTCGGCGCGGATCGGCCCCGCGGGCGCGAAGACCAGATCCGCGTAGCGCCTGACCCGGGTGTCATCGCCTTTCGGCGGGATCGGCGCGCCGTAGGCCTCGGTGTATTTCCACTCGATCAGCAGGGTCTCGATCCGGCCCTCATGCTCGAAGCGCACGATGGCGTCGGCGCTGGTGGCGTTGGCGCCGCGGGTGGCCCGGCCGGTCTTCGGCCATTCGTTGAGGTAGTCGGCGCGGCCGGTCCACTCGAAGCCGACGAACCAGGGCTGGCCGGACGGGCCCTCTTCGACTGGCAGCATCGCGGGCGCGGCGACGCCCAGCGCCCCGCCGATCACCTGCGCCAGAAGCTCGGGCCGCGTGGCCAGCGGCATCAGGAAGTTCAGGCAACAGACTTGCGAAGACAGGCCGTGGTTGGCGTGCTGGTGCCAGGTGATGCCGTAGCGGCTGAAGTAGGCCGCCGCGTCGCCGCGAATGGCCGGCGCGAGGTTGTACAGGAACTCGGCCGGCGACAGACGATAGGCCGCGCCGCCGTGGCCGGCGCTGGCCGGCGCCCAGCGGGCGAAATGGGCGCCCTGGGACAGACGTTCGGTCGCGACGAAGCTCATGCCGGCTCCAGGGCGGTGACCAGGCTGTCGATCAGCTTTCCGACCTCGTCCTCGATGGTGAACGGTTCGGTCAGCTCGGCGAAGGCCCAGCGGCCCTCGGTGCCGAGGTTGTTCACGCCCGGGACCCAGAAGGCCTTCATCGTCTCGGCCTTGAGCTGGGCGTCGACGGCTCGGAAGCCCTTGGTCTCGAGGATCAGGTTCAGCGGTTCGGGCCGGCCGTCGTCGATGCGGGCGATGAAGTCGGGGATGTATTTCCGGACCATCGCGCCGTCGCGGTAGGGGACCTCGAACTGCAGGCCCTGGTTCTTCACATAGGCCAGCACGCGCGGGTGCTTCTCGAGCACGCGGGCCAGCTCGCCCTCCCACTCGCTGTCCATGACGACATGGCTGACGTGGCTCCTGTGCTTGTCGCTCGTCCAGACGCCCTTGGTGGTGTTGAAGCTGACGAAGCGGGTCGAGCCGCGCGGGTTGTAGGCGTCGAGGATGGCCTTGACCGTCTTCTCACCCTGCGAGGCGCGCTGGCAGGCGGCGAAGATCAGCTCGACCGCCTGATCCGCCAGCTCTGCGTAGAGAATGGCGCCGTTCGGTACGCCCTTTGCGACCAGATAGCCTTCCTCGATCCACCGGCGGACCACGCGTTGGATGTCGCCGAACAGATGCATGGGAGGGTCTTCACCCGCGTCGCGGAAGCGGGTGTAGAGCAGACGCTTGGCGAGCCGCATCGAGAGCTCGCTGGGCCGCTTTTCTTCCAGGACGACAGGGCCGATCTCAATGCCTTCGCCAACGACCCCTTCCATCAAAATCTTGCAGGGACCCACGTTGGCGGGGTTCAGCTCGAAGCGGCTGTCGTCCGTGAACTGCGCAGTGACCCGCTCGTCCGGCAGGTTGAAGCGGTAGCCTTCGACGCGCGGGAAGCGGATCTCCAGCGCCGTCCGCTCCTTGACCGCGTGGACATGGGTGATCTTGCGCGGCGGCTTCGGCGGCGCGACCACGGGTCCCGCGGTGAAGGTGAACGGGATGCCCATGATGTCGGCGTACTCGACATCGAACAGGCCCTCACTGTTGAGGTCATAGGATTGCCGGCGCAGGCCCCGGCCGACGACCTGCTCGCAGAGCAGCTGGGTGCCGAACGCGCGGACGCCCATGATGTGGGTGACGGTGTTGGCGTCCCAGCCCTCGGTCAGCATCGACACCGAGACAACGCAGCGGATCTGCTCGCCGAGCTTGCCCTTGCGGCCGACGGTGTTCATCACCTCGCGCAGGACGTCGGAGTCGGCGATGTCCTCGCCGTCCTTCTGGTTGCCGGACCGCTCGATCCGCTCGCGCTTGAACTGCTCGATCTCGGCGCCCATCAGCTCCCGGAAGCTGCCGTCGAGCGCTTCGCCCGACTCCAGCGCCTCGCTGTCGACCAGCAGGGTGTTGAAGCGCGGCAAACGGTTGCCGTGCTGGTCGAAGTTGCTGAACAGGTCGAGGTGGCCGCCGTGCTTGAAGCGCAGTTCGCCGTCCTCGTCCGGCCGCTCGAACCCGGCGATCCACTCGAACACCAGCTTGGACGTCGCGGTGTTGTTGCAGACGACGATGAACACCGGCGGCGTGTCGATGCCGGCCTTCTCCCACTCGTCATAGGTCGCCTTGTAGTGGCTGTAGAGCGACAGCAGGGCGGTCTGCAGCTGCGCCGGGATCGACAGGGGGTCGAGCGTGCCCGACTTGCCGGCGCCCTTCTTCGGCATCGCCTTGCCGATGTGCTGCCACAGGTCGCGATAGACCGGCAGGTCGGCGGTGACGGCGTTGTCCGCCACGGGGATGCGCGGCAGCTTGACGATGCCGCACTCGATCGCGTCCATCAGCGAGAAGTCGGACACCGTCCAGGGGAACAGCGTGCCCTCCCGGTAGCCCGAGCCACGCAGGAAGAACGGCGTCGCCGAGAGGTCGTAGACGGCGTGGACGCCGACCTTCCGCTTCAGCGCTTCGAGGCCAGAAATCCATAGACGCGCCGCCTCGGCGTTGCGCTTGGCCTCTTCCTTCTCCTCCGCGGCGAGCGGGGTCTCTTCCTCGCTCTGCGGCCGCTCGCGGTAGCAGTGGTGGGCCTCGTCATTGATGACGACGACGTTCTTGAACCCGAGCAGCTCGCCGCAGGCGCGCTTCAGCATCGCGCCTTCGGTCTCGGTGGTCTGGATCGGCTCGCCCCGCCCCTGCAGGAAGGCCTTGCCGACCTTTGACAGCTCCATCGTCTCGCGACGCTTGAAGGCGTGGTAGTTGGTCAGGACGATCCGCGCCTGGGTCATCTCGCCGACGAGATCGGCCGGGACCAGCTCGCGATGCCGGTAGTAGTCCTCATGGTGCGACGGCAGCAGGACCTGCAGCCGGTCGCGGATGGTGATCCCCGGGGTGACGATCAGGAAGGCGCGGCTGAACTGCTGGCTGCCCGGCGTTCGCACGGCGTTCAGGGTCTGCCAGGCGATCAGCATCGCCATGACGGTCGTCTTGCCGGCGCCGGTGGCCAGTTTCAGCGCAATGCGGAACAGGTCCGGATTGGCGTCCTTGCTGGCCTGGGCCAGGTGGTCGACGTACTTCCTGTAGCGCCCCTGTTTGGGTGCGACCTCGGCCAGCCAGATCGCCGTCTCCACCGCCTCGACCTGGCAGAAGAACGGCACCTGCGCGGTCCATTCCTCATAGGGCCGCCGCCAGTGGCGTAGCAGCCGCTGGGTGGTCGGGGTGACGCTCCAGTCCGCTGGATTTGGCAGGCGCCGCCAGGAGGCGACCGCCTCCCGGATCTCGTTGATGACGGTCAGGGTGTAGTTCTGCGCCTCGCCTTCCTCGGCGCTGAACATCTCCGCCTGGGCCTGCTTGGCCTTCTTGTTCTGCTTCTTCGCCGGCGGGACCGGCGAGATCAGCTCCGAGCGTCGGCGCCCCTGGACCGGCGGCTGGTCGAGCGGCTGCCCCTCCGGGCTGAGCGCGTGAAAACGCGTCGGCTCCAGATAAGGCGAGTTCAGAATTGGTTGCTCGAAGAAACCCTTCGACACGTCGCCCCCGCCCATTTCCCCGCTAAACCAACGGTAAGCTGGCGCCGCTTTGGCGCGCAAGAGTTAGCCCGGACTATCCACAGGCCATTGGCGGCCCTCGGAGGTATAATCAGGCTGTCCAGCCTTCGCGCGGATCGTCGTGCCGCGCCTGCCAGACCCGCCATGTCGCGGCCAGCGCGCCGAGCGCCGAGGCGGTTACGAGACAGTCAGGGGCGCCGGCCAGGGACGCGGCGGCGAAGACCAGGGTGGCTGCTGTGGCGAGTTTCAGCCTCCGGCGCTGGCGGAAGGACAGCTGGTGTTCTGCGAAGATCATGGGCGGCTCTCGCGGGGCTTGCGACGAAGGACAGGTTGGAACTCGACCTGCGTCAATTTCGGACGTATACCGCGCGGCATCCTGTTGGGCAAAGGCGGGATCGCCGCAAGGAAAAGGGAACAAAAGGCGAACTTGATGCTTGCCGGTCGGGGTCAAAACGTGCCATTTCGTCCACAGGATTCCCGCCGTTGAGTCGAGTGGAGCGTGGACGTGAGCGCCGAGACCGGATTTGCCACACTCCTCCAGCAGTCAGGACTGGATGCTGACAGCGTGCAGGACGAGCTGGGCTATTCCTGGAAGCAGGTTCGGCGATACGCCGACGGCGAGGCGGCCGTGCCGAAGCTGGTGATGGCCCGGGTCAGGGAGCTGGCGGAGGCGCGGCTGGCGGCGCGACCGCCGGCGCGGTTCCGGTTCATAGATCTGTTCGCCGGTATCGGCGGCATAAGGTTGGGGTTCGAGGCGATCGGCGGTCGCTGCGTGTTCACCAGCGAGTGGGACCGCTGGTCCAACGCCACCTATCGCGCCAATTTCGTCGATGGCGACGACCATGTGATGGTCGGCGATATCCGGCCCTTCGGGGACAGACCCGAGCTGATCCCCGAGCATGACGTCCTGCTGGCGGGCTTTCCCTGTCAGCCGTTCTCCTTGGCGGGCGTGTCGAAGAAGAACTCGCTCGGCCGCGCGCACGGCTTCGACGACCAGAAGCAGGGCAACCTCTTCTTCTACATCCGAGACATCCTCCGGCATCACCGGCCAGCGGCCTTCATGCTCGAGAACGTCAAGCACCTTGAGCGACACGACGGCGGCAACACATTCAGGGTCATTCGCGAGACGCTTGAACGAGAGCTGGGCTACGCAATCTGCTTCCGGGTCATCAGCTCCGAACCCTGGGTGCCGCAGAAGCGAGAGCGGATTTTCATCGTCGGCTTCCGTGAGGATGTCGGCTTCTCGTTCGACGATTTCGACCGCATGCTGCCGCCGAAGGACAGCTGGCCAAAACTCGGTTCCATCCTTCAGTCCCACAATGAGGTCGGCTCCAGGTACACCCTGACACCGAGACTGTGGGAGTACCTCCAGGCCTACCGGGAGAAGCATGCGAAGGCTGGCAACGGTTTCGGCTACAGCCTGTTCGACGAGGGCGGCGTTACCCGCACCCTGTCCGCGCGGTACCACAAGGACGGCTCGGAGATTCTCATCGCAGGCGAACCGCGACCTCGGCGCCTGACGCCTGTCGAGTGCGCCCGCCTGATGGGCTTCGAGCACGGGGACCGACGATGGAAAATCCCGGTTTCCGACACCCAGGCCTACCGGCAGTTCGGCAATGCCGTTGTGCCGCCCCTGATCGAGGCCATTGCCCGTTACATGGAGCCGTCGCTCCTGGAGATGCTGGCGCGCGATCGCGTCGGGAGTGACGCGAGGCGGGCCGCCGTTGGCTGATGTGGTCAGTCCCGAGGTCCGCAGTCGCATGATGGCGGGCATCGGACCGAAGGACACAAAGCCCGAGCTGCTGATCCGCAGGGGGCTGCATGCCCGCGGATTCCGCTACAGGCTGCATGCCGGCAAGCTGCCAGGGCGGCCTGACCTCGTGTTCCCGGGGCGAAAGGCGGCGGTCTTCGTCAACGGCTGCTTCTGGCACGGTCACGACTGCGCGCTCTTCCGGTGGCCCTCGACCCGGCCGGACTTCTGGCGGGACAAGATCGGCCGCAACATCACGCGCGACCGGCGGAACCGGGAAGCCCTGCTCCAAGCAGGCTGGCGGGTCCTTGAGATCTGGGAATGCAGCCTGAAGGGGCCGCAGCGACAACCGGTCGAGGACGTGATCAGCGCGTGCGCCAGCTTTCTTGAAGGCGAGGCGCAGTTCAGATCAATCGGAGGGGATCGAACGGTGGCGAGTGACGTCCCTGATCAGTGAAAGTCCGGCTGGGAGGGGCGCTCTCCGCCTCCAGCTGGAGGTCAGCCTGGCCCCGCCGACACCCTCAACCCCTGCCTGCTCGAGGCCATTCTCCACGAAGCCTTGAACGAGCCGCCCGCGCAGAGGCAGCCTTATGAACCCCCGGAGCTTGCCGCGCCTGTGACTTCGACCATCATGCCCCCGTTGTTCCGCATGGCTGTCCGTTCGGGAACGGCGGCTACTGTAGCGTCGCACCTCGCCCGCGGCGTTCCGCCGGACAGCCGCACGCCGGCCGGACCGCCCTGATGGTGGCCGCCTCCGAAGGCCGGGGAGATATCTGCAAGCTGTTGCTCGATGCCGGAGCCGACCCGGCCCTGACCGACGCGGATGGCCAAACCGCGCTGGAGCTTGCCCGCGATCGCGGTCACGCCGCCGTCGTCGATGTCCTGAACACCCCGGCCGATGAGGAACCCTGGGCCGATTCCTTCACCGACCCTGCCCCCGGCGAGCTTTGCGAGGCCGAAGATGACGTCGGCTTCTGCGTCGGTGACGCCGAGACGGTGACGCAGGCCGCGGCTCTGCAGGACCGGATCTCCGGTCACGTTCCTGACAGCGGGGACGACGACTGGGCCGACATCGTCATCGATGTTCCGTCCACCGGCCCGCGACCGGCCCGGCGAGGGGCGCAGACACGCAGCGCTGTTCGCTTCCGCAGCCTTTGCGGACCCCGCCGGACAGTCCCGACGTTGGATGACCGCTCCCGCCTCCGGATCGAGGACACCATCGTCGCGCTCGATCTTTCCCGAAGCCCTGACGAGATCCTCGGAACCTTCACGCTGGCGGACATCATCCGGGCGACGGACGCGAGCATCGAACTCCGCAAGTGCATCCGGCGTACGCCGCTGTTCGATATGACCGCAGTCGACTTCCTGTCCGACGATGGCGGCGAGGCCCGCTTCTGCGCTGTGCCCGGCGTGACGCTAGAGGACTACTTCGAGCTGTCCGACGTAGTGAACGCCTTCACGGCGCTGGTTCATCGTCATGCCGGGGGTACGGGTGGCGCGTCCGCGACGCCCGCTGGAGCCCGTCCGCTCCCGCCCGCATCCGCCCCGGCGCCTACGTCCGGAACCCCTGACCAGTCTCCGGAGGAGACGCTCGCAAGCACATCGCTGGCCGCACTGGTCTTGAACAGCAAGGCGAGCCCACAGCTACGCGCGGCCATCACCCGGTCGAAGGTGTTCGGGATCAGTCTGATGGACTTCCTCGTCGCCGATGACATCGAGACCGACTTCAACCGCGATCCGCGCCTGGGCACGCGCCTTTATCTGGAGCTGGCCGACCTGGTGAACGCCTACACGACCGTCCTGCATCGCGACGCGAGCGGTCGATAGAAGCCCGCCGTCTGGCTAAGTCGCCGGCGTCGCCGTTGCGTCCGGGGAACCAGCGTCCGAGCAGCGCCGCCACGGTCCGGTCAAGCGCTGCGCCACCCAATCCGGCCGCATGCTGGTTCGCACGGCTGACGTCCGTCTCCACGGCTGTCAGTCGCATGACGGCCACGTGGGTGAACAGGCCAGCGACTGCGCCGGTCGTCATCGGGGCGCCGTCATAGGACAGGCTGGCGACACTCCCGAGAGGATCATCCAAGCTCCGGGATTCCGACCTGCAGCTCAGAGTACGAGCGGGTACGCACCGTCTGCCAGCACTCCTCCTTCTTGGCCCACTCGGAGATCATCCGTGTTCCGGCGGTCTCCCACAGTACCGCGTTGATTTCGGAGGCCCAGCGGCTGATCTGCTGTTTCAGTTCGGCCGAGACCGCCTGCTTCTGCCAGATCATGTCGAGGGACAGGGCCTTGCCGACGCGCTCAGAGAGAAGCGCCACCGTGTAGGCGGTGATGTTGGCCTGAAACGCGTTGTACGGGCCCGCCCGGACGATCTCTTGCGCAGCCTTGAACAGGATGACCTGGGCGATCAGCCGCTTGTAGCCAACGACATCAGGAACCGGCGTGCGTCCCTCGGTGACATCCCGCATGAAGCGGTCGAAGTTCTTCTGCGAGCCCAGCGCAACCAGATGGGGCAGCCTTGCCCAGGTGTTTGCGTACTTGGCGAGGTCGGTCTTTGTGAGCTTGCGCTTGCTCGGAATGGTTTCCTTGAGCCGCTTCAGTTTGGCAGGCGTATTGCCCTCGCGCGCCAACATCACATTGTAGCTGCCGGCCGCGCGCTCATAGAACCAGCGGCTGACGCCGTCCGGACAGAAGACGTCGCGAGACAGTTTCTCCATCTCGACATGCCAGGGTTTGTTCGCTGAGAGGTCCGACACCTTCACAGCATTCTGGCTGTTGGCGAACTTTGAGATATCGCTGACCAGCGCCTCCTCGCTATCCGGATCATGCGACTTCAGAATGATGACCTTGGCCGGTACCCTGACCTTTGACAGGTCGATGTCCGGGTACTTCCGTTTGGAGAAATAGATCGAGGCGGTGGTCTGGCCGCCGTTGACGATCTGCATTCCGCGAAGCCAGGAAATGCCGACCGACCCGTCTCCCGCGCGAGAGAAGCTGGCCTCATCAGCGATCAGTACGATGCCGTTGTTGTAGGCCATGAAGCGCTCGGGGGCGTTGCGAAGTGTATCGCGGATGCCCTGGTTTACCTTGCCAGTCTGACTGAGGAAGGATCGGACGTTGGCCTCCAGAAGCCTTGCACCGAACTTCTCGTAGATCAGCCTGAGCGCCGCGCCCGGCACGGCGGTGAGCGCATAGTCGTATTCCTCGTTCTCACCGGGGACGAGGACGCAGGGCAGGGGCGTTCCGCAGACCTCCTCGAAGTTGACGACCAGCTCGTCGCGAGGCTTGCCTTCCGCCCAGTGTCGGAACAGTCGCTCGATATCCATCACCTCAAGACGGACCGATCGTCCCGCGACCTCGCGCGGCTTGAAGCTCTTGGACTTCGCCTGGCGATCCGTCAGCACATAGACCCGGATCTGATCGAGTCTGTCGTAGCAGTCCTGGATGGTCAGGATGAGTGGGTAGGCGTCATCGGACTGGTCGATGGAGGCTGCAAGTTTCCCTGCGGCCGCTGATGACAGGAATCTCAGGCATTGTTCCGCGGCGGCCTTGATTTCGGCTTCAGGGATGGCCTGAACCTCGTCGGCGCCCTGGTAGCAGCTCACGAAGAGATCGAGCTCATCACCTTCATCCGATACGGCGTAGCCGCTGAGACGGAGATTGGCGTTTCCCAGTTTGCGTTCGATGTGAAGGACCTGGGGATCGAAGGTCATCCCACTGTCCGACATGTGGTTCATGACAATTTCGGTGAAGACCGCCTCGGCGTTCGCATAAGAGCCGGCGACCATCTGGCCGCTGACCTGCTCGTGCACGCTGCTCTGCGTCTGGGTAAGAAACTCGTCGAGCGTCATGGATCAGAACAATCTGTCTTGGGTGATTACGTCGCCAAGTTCGATGGCGGGAGTGGTGACCAGATCGAGGTCGAGTTCGTATTCAGCGGTCCGGACTTCGGTACGGACAGCCGAGCGCGTCAGGCTTGGGAAGTCCTCGTCGACGGGGAACACTCGTGTGTTCACGGCGCAGAACCGGCGAACATATTTGTCGGCCGCCGCGTCGAAATAGCCGGCCAGAAGCAGGCTTCGTTCGAAGAGCGACCCTGTCAGGCCGCTTCCCGCGAGCCGCTCGCGCAGATCGTTGACGAGTTGGGTCAGGGTAAGGCCGTCGTCCTGGAGGCTGAGCCTCACCGCCGCAACCATCACGGCCTTGCCCTGGCCGATGTCCAGTTGGTCCAGTGAGCTGATCCTGGCCGGAAATCCGTTGGCCGAGAGCGTGGACTTCACCTCAAGCCCGCGACTTCCGACCATGAAGTCCTGAACGCTACGCGCCGGCCCCTGCCATGCCGCTGCGACCTGGACAGGCGAGATGCCAGCATCGAGAAACTCCCGGAACACCAGCAATTCCCCAAAGAGACCCAGCTCCTTCTCACGGGACAGGACGCCGTCCCGTGGGCGTTGCATGAAATCCTGCCATGCCCGTATGCGGTCCAGAAGAGCTGCGAAGAGCCATTGCTCCGACGTCGGGGCTGCATCGGCCAGGGACGCTGCGATATCGCTGGCCATCAGGGCGAACAGGTCAACACCGGCTTCGGCTCGACGGGTGATCGCAATCCAGTTTTCGTAACGGGCGCCGACGGGCTCAGCCAGAAACGAGACGCTGAAGCCTCTGGCTTCAGGCAAGTCGTCAGCAGGCGAGGAGGGGCCCAGATTGAACCCGACCAGAAGGGCCTCTTGCCCCAAGGGGTAGCTGATTCCAGCCCGAATCCGCGGCCGCTCAGCGCCCAGGGCAATGAGGCGCATGCCATCGCCGGTGTCGCCAGCTGACAGTCCTCGCCACGCCAGAAGCAGTTCTTCGGCGTCAGTCTGCACCGCCATACTCCTGTTCCCACGCAACATTATTCACCTTGTATTCGACCTTCACGCCCGAGCCGCTGGCCGGGAAGCTGATCCCGAACGCGACGACCGGCGGCAGGTCTTTGGAGACATGAGGCTTGCCGGCTTCGGCGGGATCCAGAAGGTAGAGGAGCAACAGGCCGCGCTCAGGATTCCCGTTGCGGGTCGCGCTGCAAGGAATGCCTTCGCCCCGCACCCGCCGAATAGCGGGGCCTGAAGGGTCAACCGGATCGCCGCGCTCCTTCAGTCTTCCGGCATCTGCTTTCCAAGCCTCTCGAGTCAACTCAAGGGCCGCCTGCCAGGCATCGTCATCAAGATCAATCGCTTCATCGCGTGAGGACAACAGCCTGCCAATCGAATACCGCCCGGGATTATCGGCAGCTGTTCGCTTGAGCATGTTAACCTCCAAGCCCGGCGTCAGCTCATGTGTCCGACCCTGCCCCCCACCAATCAGCGCGACAGTCCATGACGTCAGTTCACCACCCTGGTTCATCGAGCTGATGAACTCGGCGAGAAGCTTGCTATCCACCTTGTAGGCGTCGGGGTGGGTCTTGTAGCGACCAAGGAAGTCAATCACCGCCTGAGCCGGCACGTCGTTCCAGAGGCGTCCTTTCCAGGACTGGGTTCCGCCTGCGCGGTGCCTGACAGGGTCAACTTCCGCTCGGCCGAGCCCTGCCACCAGATCCTTCATGGCTTCGAGGTTGCTGCCGAGGACAATTGGCTCGTTGAAAAGCGACACGGTTTCAACCAGTTGGCCGCTGAAAGAAAGCCAGAGGCTCTTGGCTGAGCGCATCTTCAGTCGTGAGGTCACCATCAGCACGGGATGCGACTGAACCTTGAGGCCGTACTCGCGTGGCGTCGCGCCGCTGGCGGCCATGAGATCGAACTCTTCGCGAAGCTCTTCGGCAGCGTCGGCGATATGGCCAAACCAGTCGGCCAGCTCGTCGGTCGTGTAGAGGCGGCAAAGGTCGATATAGCCGGGCCGATAGCCGAACCATCGCCCCATCTGCATGAGCGTGTCGTACATCTTGGACGCGCGCAGGAAGTAGCTGGTGCAGAGTCCCTCGAGGGTGAGACCCCGTGAAAGCTTGTCGCCGCCGATGGCGATGACCTTCAGCCCTCGTCCCTCCTGGTCAGCATAATCGAGGGCGTCTTTCGCGGTGCCGTTGATCATCCGCACTTCAGTGTCGGCGACCACATTGGGAAGCTCGTCCAGCACGGACTGCCATGACGGCAGGGAGACGTCGTCGGCCAGGTTCGAAAAATGCCGGCCTGCCTCAGCGCTCGTCGGGACGAAATCGGTTTCCCAAAGCGTCCGCAGCTTTGCCTCAGCTTCATCGTGATCAATGCGACGATGAAGTCGCTGCCTAAGCTGGCTGATGTAGTCCGCGACCTGCTGATGGACGGCCGTCTGGACGTCTGTGAACCGCGTCACATGCACGAGCATCGACGCATGTTCGCCAGCCTGACCTCTCAGGTTCCTAGCGGTGCAGGCCAGCAGAAACGAGTTTACCGCCGCCTCGAGAGACGAAGGAATCTGACGCTTGCCCTCGATCAGTGGAACGTGGGTCTTGTTGTGTTTCTGCGGCATCCAGCCGGACAGGCCATCCGACGACATGTGGTCCTTGACCGCCCGGAAGAGCGGAAGGCCGTGTGAACGCCCCTCGGGTCCCGACAGGCCAAAGACCTGCGCCGGCCCAACGTAGTTCGAAGGTGCAGCGAGATTGACGATGAAGGCTGCAGGAAACAGGTCCGGTCCTTCTGCAGCCGTCTCGCCACGATCATGGATGAAGATGTTGGCGAACGGCGTCGCCGTGTAGCCGACGTAGGCCGAACGATCGAAGGAATGAAGGATCTTGCGGATCAGGCGATTGATGGCCTTCGGCTGGTGTTCACTGTCCGGATGGCCGTCCTCGTCAAACACTTGCTCGCCAGTGTCGACGGATGCATGGTCGGCCTCGTCGTCGATGAGCAACAGCGGCAGCCTGGTTACCAGCTTGCGGCCGCTCTGGGGATCGTGGACGTCCGCGACATGATTGCGAATCCAGGTCAGCAGCCTCTCAAGGATTGTCTTGTTCTTCTTGACGACGAACAGCCACGGTCGCTGTTCGGGAGATATCCCAAGTGTGTTCGCACGCGCGGTGCTGAAGTCGCCTGAATTGGTTCGATTGGTGACGTAGTTGGGGCGGATCGAAGGATCGCCATCGATAAGACCGACTCCAATGGTCCTGCTCTCACTCGCGACAGGCCGGGTTTCGTAGCCGAGAAACCCCTCGTCGAGCCGCATCTGCGTCTGGGCGCGGAGATTGTTGTGAACACCGGCCAGCACAATGATGATCTTGTATCCGGCATCGGCAGCCTTGGTGATGAGCCCGGTGTAGTTTCCGGTCTTGCCTGACTGGACGTGCCCGACGACGAGGCCGCGTCGATCCCAGGGGCCCGGGCGCAGAGGATCTTCGAGGAGCCCGAGAACAGTGTCGGTCGATTGGTCAAGAGCGTCGACCGCAGTGTAGGACATCCGCCTTTCGAGCAGTTCGCGATATCGTTGCCAGTACCGCCAGTCCGACTTTCGAGATGCATTCAGCCAAGCCGAATGCCCCACGTCGCTTTTGATCGTAGTGTCTGTTCCGATCCACAAACTGAACCGGCGGACAAGCTCCGAAATCGCCGCGTCCCGGTCCAGCTCGGCGCTCCATTTCGGATTGAACACAAGGACCTGATCGATCATGGCGCCGATCAGGGCCGGGCTGATGGCCGCCGGGTCGGCCTCCAGCAGCAGCTCCTGGGCGAACTTGACCACCTTTTCGTTGGACATCGAACTACTCCTGCTGCCCGAGTTCAAGCTCAGCGACATGTTCCGGATAGGCGTCGAACGGCTCTGTGTTGGCGAGCTGCTCGCGAGCTCTCTCCGGGGAAAGCCCTTTGCGTACCACCAGATTGCGGAACAAGGTCTGCAGCAGAGCCCGCACCTCCGCCGGCGGCGCATCCGAGAAGCCGGTTCGCGGCGACTCGCGCGCCTCAGCGGTCTCCAGCCAGATTTGCTGGATCGGGACTGTCTCTTCGATGATCCGGATCATCGCCTTAAGCTCTGGAGCCAGATCGCCGGCCTGTTCGAGTACGCTGGCCACCGCGGGATGCGATTGATCGACCCGATACCTTACGCCAGCTGCGGTGTGATCAACCGCCCAGGCCTGTACGAGAGGGGCTGCCTTGCCGGCCTTCCTCGGTGACCCTCGATGGGCAAAGACCCGTCTCGCGCGTTCCCGCACGTCTTCTGCAAACAGGGTCAACCGCTCCCGGGCTTCCGGCGGGGGGCGGGCAACCGATTTGCGGATGTCGATCTTCCATTCCGCGTCGGCGGAATTGGGAAGGTCGATCCGTATTCTGGCCAGCTTGAAAGCCTCATCCTTGGCCCACCCACGTCCGCGACCAAGACCCAGCCAGCTTCCGGCCAGCAGAAGGCGCCTGTTCCGGTAGACGTAGAAGCCCTGCTGGGACGTCCAGCCGTCGGGGCCGGCGGTTCGCTCCCAGACTTTCGGATCAACCCTGTCTCGATGCGGAAGCACGAAGCCGCGAACGGAAATGGGATCGCCGTTCACCGTGAAGCGGTCTTCACGGGAACGCCAGGTCGCCGGACAATTTTCCAGGAAGGGATCCCAGGGCGAGATAGCCCTTCCATTGATCCGGATTGTGATTGCCTTGGACTCGATGAACCGGTGGAACACCATGGCGAGGTGTTCCTCGACCCGATCGATCAGATTGAGGAAATCCTGCTCTTTGCACCCTTTCGGCGCGATCCTGTCCATCACCTCCCACAGGACAGCAGTGCCCGAGGGAATTCCATCGAGAACCCTCAGCAGTGGCTCGGAACCTGGCGCTGCGCCTTCGTAAAGCGACCACTCGCCGCTGGTGCTGGCGGCGAGGAGGTCCAGATCCCAACGCAGGATCGAAGTCGCGCCGTCTTGTCGGGAAGCGACCGTAAGCCGCCGGCATTGGGAGAAGGACGCCGTCTTGAGGCCAAGTCCAAAGCGGCCAAGGTCTGTGACGTCCCGCTGATCCAACGGATTGCGTTCGCCAAGTCGCATGGCGACATCCAGTTCTGCCGCGCTCATGCCCCGGCCGTTGTCGGCGATGACCAGGTGGCTGTCGGAACCATTCCAGCCGAAGGTCAAGTCAACGGCGGTGGCCCCCGCGGAAATGCTGTTGTCGAGGATATCGGCGATCGCAGTCGGGGCTGAATAGCCAAGGCCTCTGAGTGCCTCGACCATGGCGCCGGCCCGCGGCGGCGCATTCCTCGATGGTGCTGATGGATTTGTGCTCATGTTAGCTGTCCAGGAAGCTGCGGAGTGCCCGCGAGCGCGAGGGATGCTTCAACTTTTTCAGGGCCTTGACCTCGATCTGCCGGACGCGTTCGCGGGTAACCTCGAACTGGTTTCCGACCTCCTCGAGAGTGAGGTCGCTGGCCAAATTCATTCCGAAGCGCATGCGCAGGACGCGTTCCTCGCGCGGCGTCAGCGACGCCAGCACGTGGGTGGTCGTCTCGCGCAGGTTGCTCTGGATCGCCGCGTCGATCGGCAGCACCGCGTTCTTGTCCTCGATGAAGTCGCCCAGGTGGCTGTCTTCCTCGTCGCCGATCGGGGTCTCGAGGCTGATCGGCTCCTTGGCGATCTTCAGGACCTTGCGGACCTTCTCCAGCGGCATGGCCAGCTTCTCGGCCAGCTCTTCCGGGGTCGGCTCGCGGCCGATCTCGTGCAGCATCTGGCGGCTGGTGCGGACGATCTTGTTGATCGTCTCGATCATGTGCACCGGAATGCGGATCGTGCGCGCCTGGTCGGCGATCGAGCGGGTGATCGCCTGATGAATCCACCAGGTCGCGTAGGTCTGAAAACGATGGCCTCGGTCGGGCGCGAACCGCTCTACAGCCCGGAGAATGCCCAGATTTCCCGCCTGAACAAGGTCGGCGAGGGCAAGTCCGCGCCCCCGGTACCTTCTGGCGATGCGTGGCACCAAGCGGAGATTGTCGGAGATCGCTCGCTCGCGCGCTTTGAAGTAGGTCTCGATCGCCTCCTTCAGTCGCGGCGCGTTCGGGGCATCAAATCCAGCGGTGGATACTGTCCGGTAGATGCTGTTCAGCAGATCCATGGGAACTGCGGCTTCACCACCTTCCCCCTGATGCAGAGCAGCATGAGCGTTGGAACTGCTCGCAATTAGGCTCAGGAGTTGCCCGGTGTCATCGGAGTCGTCGTCCGGCCCGGCGTCCAGAACCTCGTCGTCCAGCTCATCCTCATCTTGTTCACCTTGAGCGATCGACTGCTGAGGGATCAACTTCAGCCACAGGCCTTCCGAAGCAGCCATTGCCGACAGCAGATGGCCCTTCGCCGACGCCAGCGCTGCGAAGGTTGCCTGTTCGGATTGCTTTGATGCGGCGGGGATCTTTGAAAGATCGGCTTCGTAGGCTGCAACCGGGCTGCGCTGAGCGAAGAGGCAGGCGGCAAGTTCGCTGGCTGATGCCAACTCGGCACGATCCAGAGCGCCAAGCGGATCGGGGCGGATCGCCTGCGCAACCGTGCGGCCCACAAAATCTGTTTCAAATTGCACGCCCAGATCGGTCGCGACCAGTTCCAGTATACGGCGAAGTCGTTTGGGCCCCCTGGGTAGCGCCGCTGCGATCAAGCCGCTCGGGACCCGCCCCCACGCCATGAAATGTGTAAGCAGTCTGATGGCCTTTGGCGGCAGTTCGCCATCGCTGGCCGTTGACATGGCTGTGGTTGGCAGTTCGAGGCCGACGTCTGACCAATCGGCGTCCGTATTGCGCGCGACGCTTTGACTGAGGTCTTCCTGAATAGCGATTGCCGTCGCCGCCGCCCGGCCGTCGCCCGGTGGCGTTGCCGCTGTTTCGTCGGCTTCCCACTCTCCTTCAAGCGCTGCGTCGTCTTCGAAATCCAGGATGACTCGCTGCGAGGGAGTGTCAGGCTTGTTCGACAGGGCGGCCCCTAGGCTGACGTGCCCTGCCTCAATAGCAATTTCCGATGCGGTCTTTCCGGAGGCGTCGACCGCCCGGGCGTCCGCGCCCTCTGCCAGTAGAAGCAGGCAGATCTGCAGGCGCCCCGCCGAGGCGGCAAGCATCAGGGGGGTCCGCTCCTTTTCGTCCCGTCCATTGACGGGTGCCCCACGCCGAAGATGCAACAGAACAGTTGGCTCGGCTCCCTTGAGCACGGCCATCCGAAACAGGGGCGGGAGCGACGATGTCGCGGCTTGTCGAGAGGAAGGGGTCTCCATCACGCAACATCATTCTCGCAGCCGGGCGCGCCGACCGCACGCACAGCCTGCGTCTCTCTCGGTTCGGAATACTCGTACACGGATTGAGAGCCCCACGCCTTGAAGCGGTAACCTGACATCGAGTCGCCAAGCGGGCGAGCGCAAAGATGGGCGAAGGGAAGTTGCGCTGCGGCAATCGCCATCGCATCGGCAAGGTTAGTATGGTCTCGTGAGCGCACTGGCATCGCCCATTGAAGAGGGTCGCCCGCTCCCCTCGCGGCCCCGGATCATCTTACGGCCCATCCGTCGCGAGGATCGTCGTGCCTCGCCTGCCAGACATGCCAGATTGCGGTCAGGGCACTCATCGCCATGCCCGTCACGACGACGTCCGGCGCTCCGGCCAATGACGCGACACCGAACGCCGCGGTGGCGGCAGTTGCGATGGCCAGCCGCCGGCGCTGTCGGAACGAAAGCTGGTGTTCTGCGAAGATCATGGCCGGCTCCCCAAGGGCTTGTTGGCGACGGAGGACAGGCTAGGGTCGGCTTGCGTCAATTACGGACGTAAGGGCGGGGCGCGCGGATGCGGCACGAGAAGGCGGGACTGCTGCTGGAGCTGGCGCGTCGGCTGGCGGCCAGCGCCGAGGGGCTGACGCTCGACGAGATGGCGGCCGCTATCGGCGTCGGCCGGCGCACGGTGGAACGCATGCGCGACGCGTTGTGGGCGCTGTTCCCGCAGATGGAGGAGATGAGCGACGGGCCTTCCAAGCGGTTCCGCATCCCGCGCGGCCTCGACGGCTTCTTCCAGGCGCCGACGACCGAGGAACTTGTCGAGCTGTCGCGCGCGGTCGACGGGCTGAAAGCCGGCGGCCATGGCGTGCGCGCCGGCATCCTCGAGGGTCTCGACCAGAAGGTCCGCGCCGCGGTGCGGACCGACGCCCTGCGCCGGATGGCCCCTGACATCGAGGCCCTCGCCCGCGCCGAGCGCACCGGCGTTCGCGCCGGGCCGCAGCCGTATGAGGACGCCGCCCAGATCGCGGCTCTGCGCCAGGCGATGATGGCCCTGCGACAGGTCCGCTTCCGCTACCACGGCGGCAGCCGGCCGGGGCGCATGCGGACGGTGACGCCCTGGGGCCTGCTGTTCGATCGCATGAACTATCTCGTCGGCGCCGCCGAAGGGCGGGCCGAGCCAGTCAATTGGCGCCTCGACCGCATCGCCGACCTCAAGGTGCTCGACGTCTTCTCCGCACCGCCGGAGGGCTTCGACCTCGACGCCTACGCCTCCCGCTCGTTTGGGGTGTTCCAGGAAGAGCCGGAAAACATCGTGCTGCGCGTCTTGCCGGAGGGTGCCGAGGAGGGCCGCCGATGGCGATTTCACCCGGACCAGGCCCTGACGGAGCAACCTGACGGCTCGCTGATCGTGCGTTTCCGGTCCGGCGGCCTACGCGAGCTCGCCTGGCACCTGGTCACCTGGCGCGACACGATCGAGATCGTCGCGCCCGAGCGGCTGCGCGAGACGCTGGTCGAGGAACTGCGGCTGGCGCTCGCAACTCACGACCGGAACTGACGCAGGTGGCGGTCAGGGTGGGGTCATGCCTCGATTGACCTTCCGCCTCCGCATGGCCGCCCTCTACACCGGCTTCATGACCGTCATCGGCCTCATCGCCCTGCTCGCCCGGGCGCCCGAGCCCGCGCTATGGGTCATCGCCGCCCTCTGGCTCTGGTTCGCCAAGGCCTTCTGGTTCTATCGGCGCGACTACGGCTATCGCGGCCAGACGTGGCGCGACCAGTGGATCGGGGTGGTGGGAGACCGCACGCCGGAAGAAGTGCAGGCACGCCTGCGGCGGTTCTGGCGGTAAGCCGGGGCGGCGGTCGACTCCTGCGAAGAACTGCGTCTTCAGGAAGGCCCGTACCCCGTCAGCGCCCTGAGTTCGTCGATCGAAAGGCAAATGCCCCTGCGGCGATGAACCATGCGATGGCAATTGGCGCAAAGCACGGCGAGGTCGCGCGTCGGGTCCGTTTCGCGCACGCCGAACTCGGCCAGCGGCATGCAGTGATGAACTTCGACATAGCCACCGGCGTAACCGCCATATCGTTCATCGAAGTTGAAGCCGCACCCCATACAATTTCGTCCATGAATGCTGATCGCCGCGTCCCTCAGACGCCGATCACGCTCGTAGCGTTTGGCGATGTAGACGGCCTGTCCACCCTCCGTCCGAACAGTGGCGGCTTCCTCACTGTCTGACGCTTCGAGTGCGCCATCGATGAGGTGTTCGAGCGCGGCGCGAAGCTCGGCATCAGAGCGGTCGCTCCACTGCGCCAGAATGTGCTGGACCATGCGGTTCTCGCCTTGGGGAGACGTCGACCGCGAGGACTGGACCCAGCCCTGACGATTGTTGTCCAGGTAGGCGTCGAATGAGTCCCTGACGTTCTTCAGGCTGTTCTCAAACGTGCGCAGGGTTCGACCATGGCCCAACGCCGGGAAGAAGAGATCGTAAGCCGCTTTCCAGCCGTCCACCCCGAGCCATTCGGGCGGCAGCGAGGGCGCATTCCCGGGCGGCTTGGTGCTGCATCGGGCCAGACCATAGCCGGCGAGGTACATCTCTGGTGAACGCCGGATCGTCGCCCGCCGCGATACGGCGCCGGGATCCGGACTCGAGATCAGGATCGAAGTGGGGCTGGAGACATCGCGAACGCCGGGGTCTGCGACGGCGTTGCGCTGCTCATTCCCTTCCGCCTCCCAGGATGCCGCAGACATACCGAGCATCGCTTCCAGGTGTTGCGCCGCGATAGGTTCACCCAAAGTCAGCCGGACCCTCAACGAAATGCGCTTGGTGGTGTTTCCGCTGCCGGCGTCGGGCTTGCCGACGAAAGCGCTCGCGCGACCGATGGCCTTGCGCAGGGCGACAACGTCGATCGCGGGATCCATGCGAAGCGGGAAGTCAAACGGTTCTGGACGAAGCCGGGTGTCGAGTCCTTCCAGGCTCGCGCGGCGGACCGCGTTGGTGCTGCTGACGTAGCCGTTCTCAAGGATGGCTGACCGCCCTGCGAGGCGGGACAGAACAACTTCGACGCCGGCGCCGTAGTCGGTGTTGCGTCCTTTCCCGTCACCGGACTCGAATGTCAGCTCGAACTTCGGCCATTCCCCTGTCACGCTGAAGTTCGCGTTCAGGAGGACCCCTGAGTTGTCGATCGGTTTCACCCACATCCCCACCAACCCGTGCAGACTGGGCTGCAACTGATGCGGTGGCAATACGAGCTGGAGGTGCCCTGCGGCGGCTGCAGTCTACGAGTCTAGGCGCCGACGAAAGGCGAGGCTCACCGTTCGACTCCCCCGTCCTTGTGGGAGTCGAACCTTTGGGAGCCTAAGCGGGGTTGTCAGCCGACCGCGCCGCCCGCAATGCCGAAGCTGACCAGCGCGGCGCCCTGAACGACGACTCGTCGTGGCATTCGCATCTGGTGGGTTCCTTTCTTGTGGTCGACCGACGCGGGCTCTGACGTGTCTTCAGGGGATCAGGTCGCGACGCGCGGCTTCGGCCTTTGCGATGGCCTCCATGGCGGGATCGCGGCCCGCCGCGTAGTCGGCGAAGGTGATCGGCGCAGGGATGTCGACATCCAGATCGTCGACGATCACAGGCATCAGGAAAAAGGCGCCCCAGTAGCAGCGGAACAGGCCCTTGCAGCCGTTCCTGAGGTCGTAGAAGGCCGTGGAGTAACGGGCGCCGAAGCCGCTGTTGGGCAGTTCATAGCGCCATCCTTCCGCCCAGAACGCCGTCCGGTCGCCGATCTCCTCGCCGACGATGACGGTCCGGCCGGGCGCGCCCTGCTTCGCGAAGGCCATGCTGACGATGGCGGCCGAGAAGGTGTTGTTGCTGCTCAGGAGATAGACCCGTCCGTCGGGTCCGACGATGTCGCCCAGCGCGCTCATCAACGGGTGGGTGAGCGAGTAGTCGCCTCCGGGATTGAAGCGCAGATCGACGATCACCGTCGTGGGGCGCGTCTTTCGAAGATCGGCAACGGTTTCAGCGACGAAGGCCTCGAGACTCTGGCCCGAACTGTCGTCGATGTTGGTCCTCAGGTTGATGTAGACGGCGCCCTGGTCCGGAAGCGCGCGGCGCCAGTAGCCGCGATCCGGATGCTGGAGGTACATCGGGTCGCCCGCCGGCCTGAGCGCCGTCCAGGCGGCGGTGTCGCGTCGCCAATGGAGCGGCAAGGCGCCGGGAAACACCCAGCTGGCGTCGGCGGCCGGGAGAGCGGCTTTGAGCGCGCGCATCTGTGGCGCCTCGCTGCCCCGGTCGAACTGTATCTCGATCGCGTCGCCGGCAATGCCGACGGCGTTCAGGTAGGCGGGCGTTTCCAGCAGGAGCGGGATAACAATCCTGAAGTAGGCGTCGTTGCCGCCGAATGCGTCCCGGAAGCGGTGGGCGACCTCGTTTACGGGCAGGCCCGCGATATGCGTGATCCGTGAACCCAGCAGGTCCTCGTGACCCGGCGCGGCGCGAAGCACCCGTAGCTCATCATTGAAGAAGGCGGTTCGCACCGGCAGGTGAGGAAGCCGCCGAACCATCGAAACCACGTTCGCGTTCGAGTGGGCGTTGTCGATCTCGGCCTGCGCGCGGGCGAGGCCGAGCATGAAGCCGGCGTCGGTCAGGCTGGCGGCGTTGCGCGTCACTTCGGCGACGCGGCGGTCAAACCGGGCGCGCATCTCCGGGGTCATCGACCGCTCATTGCGCGGCACGTGCTGAAAATGCTGCAGGTCCTGCAGCCTGGCCTCAAGCACCGTTTCGGGCGCGCCCTGGAACAGCGGCGGGATCGGAATCGGGTGAAAGGCGATCACGGTGGCGACGATCAACAGGATCCGGCGTCCAAACCATGCGGCCAGTCCCACAAGGACGAGCCAGACATACCAGGGGACGACGCGGAAGGGCGTTCCGATCCATCGCCAGAGGCTGGTGGCAGGCATTCGGGTCTCCAGGTCAGTCGGTGGTTGGGTGTTTCCGCGGCAATGTCCCAGACCGGCGCCGGTCGTCGGCGTCCGGACCAGGGGGCGCAGAGTCTGGAGGCAGCGGCCGGGGCATTTGGATGCAAAAGCCCGAAGACACGTTCGCGCCGGCGTCGCAACGGCCGGCGGCGCCGTCAGCCGAGTGTGACGGCATCGGCCTTGCGCTCAGCGACGCCTTCCGTCCCGAGGGCGGCCAGCACAGCGTTGCGGTAGCTCATGCCGACCGGGACTTCGGCGCCGCTGGCCAGTCTCAACCGCAGACTGCCCCGCCCGATCCGGTCGACGCTCTCGACGTGACGGCGATTGACGTAGGCCGAGCGGTGAACACGCAGGACCTGCGAGGGGTCGAGGCGCGCGCCAAACCCGGCCATGGTCTCGCGGACGATGTAGCTGCGGTGGTCGGTGTGGATCAGAACGTAGTCGCGCGCGGCCTCCACCCACTGGATGTTGGCGACCGGCACCCTTGCAAGACCGCCGGCGCGCGGAATCCAGATCTCGGACTCATAGGGTCCAGGCGCCGCGCCGCCCTGGGCGGTGACCACCGACTCGCGCAGCGCGCCGACGACAAGTTCGAGTTCGCTGATCCGCTCGCCGGCCCGTCTGGCTTCGATCCGCCGCCGCGCCCTGTCGATCGCGATCTGCAGTCGCTCGAAGCGGATGGGCTTTAGCAGGTAGTCGGACGCATCAATCTCGAAGGCCTCGGGGGCGTAGGCGTCGTACGCCGTCGCGAAGATGACTTCCGGCCCCGCGTCGTTCGTCTCCCTGACCGCCCTGGCGACCTCAAGTCCGGTGCGACCGGGCATCTGGATGTCGAGGATGACCACGTCGGGCGCCAGGGCGGCTATCAGATCGATCGCCTCCTCGCCGGTTCGGGCCGCGCCGACGACCCGGGCCCCGGCGAGGCCGCGGAATCCAACCCGCAGGCGGTCGATCGCCAGGGGCTCGTCGTCGACGATCAGCACGGTCAGGGTCATGGCTCGACCATCCGACCGGTCTCGGCAAACGCGAGCGGAAGGCTGAGACGAGCCTGGAAGCCCGAGTCCGTTGGACCGGCTTCAGCCTCGGCGCGGTCGCCATAAAGGGCCTTCAGGCGCCCCTCGACATTGCGCAGGCCGACGCCCTCGCCGCAGGCCGTCTTGCCTCCAGCGGGATGGCGGTCGCCGTCGTCAGTGACGGACAGGATCAGTCTTCCGCCTTCGACACCGGCGGTGACCTGAACGTGAACCGGCCTCGTCGCCGGCGCCACGGCATGCTTCACTGCGTTCTCCGCCAGCGGCTGCAGCAGGAGGCTGGGAACCAGCGCGCTCTCCAGTGACGGCGGGCAATCCACCTCGACCGTCATCCTGTCGGAGAACCGGATGCGTTCGATCTGCAGATAGACGTCCAGCAGCTCCAGCTCGTCCGACAGCGCCATCGTGTTCTCGGCCGTGGTCGACAGCGAAGCCCTGAAGAACTCCGACAGCTTGATCACGACCTCCTCCGCTTCTCGATTGCGCTGAGCAGCGATCAGGGCGGCGGCGGCGTTGAGGGCGTTGAACAGGAAGTGCGGATTGACCTGGAAGCGGAGCGCGGCGAGCACAGCCTTCTGGGTCTCCGCTTCCGCGCGCGCCAGCCTTCGATCCTGTTCGACCATCGACACTGTCAGCTGGTTGACCCAGACGAGGGCGGCGAAGAAGCCGTGTATCCAGATCAGGAAGGTGAAGGACTGCAGGACGAACAGGAAGGCCACCTTGGTCGTCATGTCCCCGGACCTCGGCATGACCCGGCCCAGCGTCGAGACGTCGATCAGCGCGTTGAGCATTGCGATGATCAGGACGGCTGATCCGACGATGAGCGCACGTCGCACCGCGCCCATCGCCTCCGTGCGCACCACCACCTGCTGAACGATCTGGGACAGCCCGGAGCCGACGAGTATGCCGGCGCCCATCCAGAGCCCGATGATCGGGGTCAGCACCCCCTGGACCGCGACCAGCAGGAGGAAGAGGCCGTAGAACAGCGTCCAGAGCCCCAGGTCGATAACGAGGAGCCCCCTGTCCAGGCGAACACGCGCCGTCATTGAGATCTCCGACCAGGGCAGCCTTCAGAATAGCAGCGCATGGCTGGAGACGCGCCTGTGTTCGTCGCGCGCCCAGCGCCCTTCGTCGCAATCCGGTCCGCTTCGCCGCGTGCCGGGCGCGGCTCGTCGAATCCCGCCGCCCCGCTCCCCCGCGACCTGTCGATATCCGCCGATGCCCGGTCTGAAGCCGGGGACAACGAGCAGATCCTTGAGGGGGATAGAATGAAGATCAGACAGAAAGGCGGCCGGACGCGGCTGTTCGCGTCGACGGTGCTCATGGGCGCGGTGGCCCTTCTGGCGCCGGCGGGTGCGCTGAGCGTCGCGGTGCTGGCGTCCTCGCCGGCCCTGGCGCAGGACTATACGACCGGCGCGCTGGCCGGCTCGGTCGTTGGCGGTGATGGCGCCGTCGTCGCGAACGCCAGCGTGCGGGTCGTCTCGCAGGCGCAGGGCTTCACCCGGGAACAGACCACGTCGGCGTCGGGCGCGTTCCGTCTGACCCTGCTGCCCGGCGGTTCTTACGAAGTCACGATCAGCGCTCCCGGCTATCAGGACCTCAAGCAGGTCGTGCGGGTTCAGGTCGGCGGCGAGGCGTCCTACGTTTTCACGCCGAGGCGGATGGACGAGGTCGATGCCCTGGTCGTGACCGCCGCGCCGAGCCGACAACTGGCCTTCGCCCAGACAACCTCGGGTGTCACGCTGAACCTTGAGGAGACGCTGAAGACCCTGCCGGTCGCGCGGTCGATCGAGGGCCTGACCATGCTGGCGCCGACGGCAGTGCAGGCGGACTCTAACTTCCTTCTCGCGACGCCGACGCGCAACACCGCCGTGACCATCGGCGGCTCGTCCGGCGCGGAAAACGCCTTCTACGTCAACGGCCTGAACATCACCAACTTCGACACCTATCTCGGCAGCGCGACGGTGCCGTTTGACTTCTATGAAACTGTGGAGATCAAGACCGGCGGCTATCCGGCCGAGTTCGGCCGCGCGACGGGCGGCGTGATCAATGCCGTGACCAAATCGGGCACGAACGAGTTCAGGTTCGGGGTGCACGGAAACTGGACCCCCGAGGGGCTTCAGAGCACCGCGCCGGACACCTACCTGGCGCGCAATGCGCTGGATATCCGCGAGGACCGGTCGCTGACGCTTGAGGCCGGCGGCCCGATCATCAAGGACCGGCTGTTCTTCTATGGCCTCTATCAGTTCAACGACAGCCTGCGCGAGGATGCCTCGCTGTCGCTGCAGTCGGTCAATCGCGACGAGACCGATGATCCCTTCTTCGGGTTCAAGCTCGACGGCTACATCACCGACGACCATCGCCTCGAGTTCACCTACTTCGACACCTCCCGAACCGTGTCGAGGACGACGTTCGCGTTCAATCCGGCGACCGACGACATCGGCGCGGAGATCGGCGGCACCACCTTCCGCGACGGCGGCGTCAGCTATGTCGCCAAGTACACCGGCCAGTTCACCGACTGGCTGACCCTGTCGGCCGCCTACGGCGTCAGCGAGGACAGCAACTACCAGCTCGCCCTCGATCCGAGCACGTCCTACGTCACCGACGTCCGGAGCGGCACCGCTACCCGAGCTGGTCCGCAGACGACCCTCTCCAACAGCGCCAATGACACCGAGCGTGAGTTCTATCGCTTCGACGCGGACGTGTTCTTCGATTTCGTGGGACAACATCACCTGAGGTTCGGAATCGACAACGAGCAGACGGTTCTGGTGCACACCACCGGCCGGACGGGCGGTGCGGAGTACCGGCTGTTCACGGTGACCAGCGCGTCCCAGTCCGCCGGCTACGGCGTCCCGATCGGCACGCAACTGGCCCGGACCGCGATCGTCGACCTCGGCGGGCGGGTCGAGGGCGAGAACAAGGCGTTCTACATCCAGGACTCCTGGGACGTCACCGATCGCCTGAACCTCCAGTTGGGGCTGCGAAACGATCGCTTTGTCGTCGAGAATCTGGTCGGGGATACGCCGATCGACCTCAAGAACAACTGGGGTCCGCGGATCGGCTTCAACTACGACATCAACGGGGATGGCCGGACCAAGCTGTTCGGCAGCTACGGTCGCTACTTCATCCCGCCGGCGTCAAACATGAGCTTCCGCGGCGCCGACCTCTATGTTCTCGAGTACTTCAACCTGACCTCCTTCGATCCAGCGACGGGCGCGGTTGTGCTGGGGGATCAGCGCACCGCGCTGAACTCGAACATCGACAGCTATGTCGGCGCCAGCGCCTGTCCCGCCGGCGTCTTCGGCGCTCCGGGAACCGTCGGCTGCGTGGTGTTCGGCAATGGCTCGCAGGAGCCCGCCATTTCCAAGACCGCGCTGGGACTCAAGGCCACCAACGAGGACGAGTTCGTGATCGGCCTTGCTCATCGCGCGGGCGATGACTGGACCCTGGGCGCGCGGGCCGTCTACCGCACGCTGGAAAACGTCTCGGAGGACGTGGCGATTGATGCGGCCGTGAACGCCTACTGCACGCGGGAAGGAATTGTCGGCTGTGACCAGATCTGGTGGGGCGACTACCAGTACGTCGTGCTCAACCCCGGCGGCGGGATAAAGGTCTGGACCCGCGATCCGCTGCCTGGCGACACCGAGCGCAGCCTGATCACCCTCACCAAGGAAGACCTGCGCCTGCCGGAAGCCGAGCGTGAGTACGTGGCCCTGGAGTTCACCGCCGACCGGGCGTTCGACGGAGTCTGGGCCCTTCAGGCCTCCTATGTCTGGTCCATGTCGATCGGCAACTATGAGGGCACCGTCCTGTCCGACAACGGCCAGATCGATGCGGGCACCACCATCCTCTATGATCACCCGGGCCTGGCGGACAACCAGTACGGCTACCTGCCCAACCACCGCATGCATCAGTTCAAGGTGCGAGGCTCCTACCAGTTGCTTCCGGACCTGCTGATCGGCGGCAACTTCCAGCTGATGTCGCCACGGAAGTACGGTTGCCTGGGCGTCCACCCGACCGATGCGCACGCCGCAGGCTACGGCGCCTCCTCGCGCTACTGCGACGGTGTCGCGGTTCGCCGTGGCGAGGCATTCGAGACCGACTGGGTCGCCTCGGTCGACCTGTCCGCCCGGTACGAAGTTCCGATGGCGGCTCCGGGCAGCCTCGTATTGCGCGCCGACATCTTCAATCTCTTCGACTCGGCCGGTGTTACGACGGCCAACGAGCGGGGAGATCTGGCGAACGGCGGGGCTGATCCGAACTACCAGAAGCCGGTCACCTATCAGAGCCCGCGGACGGTGCGGATCGGCTTCGACTGGGTGTTCTGACCCCAAGCAGAGCATCTGACTCCGGCGTTAGCCGGGGCGGACGGGGGCGGGTTTTCATCCGCTCCCGTTTTTGTTGCGACCTCGCAATGGATGGAGACATGTCTGTCGCAAAATCGTTCGTTCCTGTCGATCTGGCGTCGCCCGGTGCAGAGCCGTGGTCGACATTGCTCCAGCGAAAGCAACGGCTTGAGCCAAGGGGGAGCAGATATGTTCGATGTCGCTGAACCGGAGAGGGCGGGGTCGCGGCCGCAGCCGCGCGCTGTGAGTGAGCCCGCCAGGCTCGCCAGGGTTCATTCGGAGGACCCGGCTCTGCGGCGACAGATGACAGAGCTGCTGTCGGCTTGCGGCTTCACGGTCTGGGGCGGCGATGACGCGGAGCTGGTGGTGCTTGTCCATGCGCCGCCCAGGCAGGACGTCCTCAACCTGTGCGCCCGTATGGCTGCGCGACCGGGCCCCGCCATCCTGTTTGTTGACGAGACGAACGATCCCGTTGACCGCATCCTGGCTATCGAAATGGGCTGCGACGACTTCATCAGCTGGCCTTGCCCGCCGCGGGAGTTCACCGCCCGCGTGAAAGCCCTTCGGCGGCGGCGGATGCGCGTCATCGGCAGCTGCGCGGAGGACGTCAACTGCGACTACGTCTACGATCAGGATCGACGGGAGATCTTCGCCGCCGACGGGCGGTCAGTCCGCCTGACGAGCAGGGATGACCGCATCTTCCGGGCTCTCCTGGCGGCGGAGGGACGCCCTTTGAGTGATACGGAGCTCCAGGCTGTCGCGTACGAGGGCCTGGAACTGGCGTCGCGGACGGCCGCGCTCAGCGCCTGGCGTCTGCAGAAGAAGCTTCGGGCCGTGTCGGAGGACGAGATCGTCACGGTGGTGCGCGGGCGCGGGCACGCCCTGGCTGCGCCCGTCGCCCTGCGCGGCGTGTCACGACCGATCGATCGCAACGCCCTAGGGCATCGCTGACTCAAGGCAGGTCGAGTCGCTCCTGCCGGCGCGAGGCGCTGGTGATCTGCGAGGGTGACAACGCGAGGGACCGCGGGCGGCTGGTCGTCGGCGTCGTCCTCGCGATCCACCGCCGTGCTGGTCGTTCGGGCGGCGCCGTTCGTCGTGGCTACGGCGCGGTTCGTCGTCTTTTCGGCGCCCCCACCATGACGGGCCGCTGAAGAGGCCTGAAAACGCAGGGGAGGATCAGACACTGGGAGAAAGCCGAATGCCACCAACCCCTGCGAGACGCCGTTCGCTTGCCGCGCTGCTCAGCGCGGCCATTGTGCTCGCTCCCCTGTCCGCCGGCGCGGTCACGGACGCTGAAATGGTCAAAAGCCTGCTGGCCAAGGCTGATCGCAGCGAGGCTGACCGGGCGGCGGACGCCAGGCGCAAGCCTGTCGAAACCTTGGCCTTCGCAGGCATTGAGCCAGGACAGCTGGTGCTCGAGTTTCTGTCGGGCGAGGGCTATTTCACGCGCCTTCTGGCGGACGCCGTCGGTTCCGAGGGACAGATCGAGGTCCTCGAACTGCCCGCAGCGACAAAGTATCCCGGCTACCTTGATATCGTTCGCCGGACCGTGTCCGCCGTGCCGAACGCCAGGCTGACCGTTTCCAGGCTGAGCGACTATGCGCCGGCGCGACCGTTCGATGTCGTGATCATGGTCCAAGGCTATCACGACCTGCACACCACGTTCGCCGAGGGCGAGGATATCCAGGCGATGACACGCGCGCTGGCCGCCGCGGTCAGGCCGGGCGGTGTGCTGGTCGTCATCGACCATGCCGCCCGCCCCGGCGCCGGCCTGCAAGTCGCGGAGACCCTGCATCGGATCGATGAAGCCGACGTCGTCAGGGAACTGACGGCTGCGGGTTTCGTACTTGAGGCGACGAGCGACGCCTTGCGTTCCCCTCGCGATGCACACGACACCAGCGTCTTCGCACCGGCCGTGCGCGGCCGAACAGACCAGTTCATGCTCAGGTTCAGAAGGCCGGTCGAGTGATGAACCGCGAAGCAAGATCCGGCAACCCGCAGCCGCCCCAACCGGGCTGCCCATCGTCCGGGTGCAGTGGCCCTGGACCTGGTGGTTTCCGGAGGCGCGGACCGTTGCGACGGGGCATGCGCCTTGTCGCGGCGGCGCTGTTGCTGGCCGGTATTGTCCTGACGGGGATCGGACCAGGTGTGGCGCTGGCGCAAAGTCTTCCCGCGCCTGCCGGGGCTGATCTCCGGGGCGGACGGGCGCGGCTCGATTTCCTCGCCGGCGACTGGCGGGTGGAGCAGTTCTCGCCGACGCGCGTGGACCAATGGCGTTCGAGCGGCGAGCGCGCTCTCCGGTTCAACTCAACCCTGAACGACCTCTACCTCGAGACCCGGGTCGGTTCCGGCGGCTATAACTACGACATCGTCCTTTCGTTCGATGTTGCCAAGCAGCTGTACCGGATCACCTCAAGGGATGATCGGTCGGGCCTGATCGATGTCTACGAGGGCGTGTTCGACGAGCGCGGGACCCTGGTCGTCAGCAATGTGGGACCGGGAACCCACTATGTTTCCGGAGGTATCCGCTATCACAACAGGATGACCTTCGCGCCGACCGCAGGGGGATGGGAGTGGCTGGTAGAGGTCAGCGGGGATGGCGGCCAGTCCTGGCAGCCACAGGTGCGCGTGGTCGCCCGCCGGTGACGAAGAGACGTCGACAATGACCGACCCGATGTCTCTCCAGGGCGTGCGGATACGCGCCCTCGCCGGCAGCGCCGGTTCGGTCATTTCCCGAGAGACCCTGTTTGAGTTCGAGCAGACCGGGGACCTGTTCTCGGCGCGCTATCGCGGCGGGGAGATCGCGGAAGGTTACCTCATCGGCCGGCGTCATGCGGGCGGGGCGCTGGAGTTTCGCTTTGTCCAGGCCGATCGCACGGCGCGCATCGATGCAGGCGTATCCACCGGTGTTCTGGGCCGCTTGTCCGACGGCCGCCTGCAACTCGTCGAGAGTTTCCAGTGGACCACGCGTCGGGAGGCTGGGCGGAACGTCCTGGAAGAGGTGCGTGGACAGGGCGGCGCCGAGGGCAAGGATGGGGCCCGGGTCAGTGGCGGTCGCGCCCGTAGAGGCGAACCACCAGTGAAGAGGCAGCCGCAAGCGGGCCCGCAATGACGGGCGCTGCATATGGTCTACGCGCCTATCGCCCCGAAGATCTAGAACCGGTCATGGCCGCCTGGCGAAGTGCGAATGCGCTGGCGCATCCGTTCCTTGCCGATGCCTTCGTCGCGGGGCTGGAACAGGACGTGCGGGACATCTATGTCCCCAACGCGGAGACCTACGTGCTCGAAGAACGCGGAGAGGTCGTCGGCTTCATCACCCTGCTGGGCGCCGAGATCGGCGGGCTGTTCGTCGATCCGTCAAGGCACAGGAGGGGCTATGGCATCGCCCTGGTGGATCATGCGGTGGCGATCAAGGGCCCGCTCACAGTTGAGGTGTTTCGCAACAACCGGATCGGGCGGCCCTTCTACGAACGCTACGGCTTTGCGCTCGTTGCCGAGGAGCGGCATGAACCCTCCGGCCAGATCGTCCTGAAGATGGCGATGCCGGGATGCGCGGCCGGGGAGTGAGCGCTTTGTGGGATTGTTCTCAGCCCGCAGTGGCCCACGCAACGCGTCTCTGCATCACGTTCGCCCATCCCGGTCTGACTCTGGCGGCAGGCCGACATTCGGTGGCTCGACCGCTCCCTCTGAATCGAACCCTTCGTCCCCTAACAGCGCCTATCGCGAGGTCCCGCGTTCGACTCCCCTGTTCTCGGGGGAATCGGACCGCAGTCGCCGGCCTTCCTCACGGACCGCAGCGATTGCGGCGTCAGCCTGCCCCCGCCGCCAGCGACCTCAACGGCCCGGCGCTGACACCGCGCAGGCGCGAGAAGCGCAGCCGTGACGATGACTTCCACGACCGTAATGTTACGTTCGACATCGAGCATGCTGGCGGCGCGATACGGCAGCACCGCCTCCACGTCGGCCGTGGCCTTGAGGCACTCTACGATGACCGGCGGCAATGTACGGTCACCTATGCTCCGCCAACCTAGCCGAGACCAAGGTTCCGCCGGCCTTGCTTTATCGGGCGATCCACCCGTCCCTCGGGTCGTCGTGCCGGGCTTGCCAGAGCCGCCAGGTCGCGGCCAGCGCGACAAGCGCCGAGGCAGTGACGAGGGCGTCAGAAGCGCTGGATAGGCAAGCGGCGGCGAAGACCAGGGTGGCTGCTGTGGCGAGTTTCAGCCTCCGGCGCTGGCGGAAGGACAGCTGATGTTCTGCGAAGATCATGGCCGGCTCCCCCGGGCTTGTTGGCTACGGAAGACAGGTTAGGGTCGACCTGCGTCAGTTTCGGACGTAGGGGGCGTTCGCCGAATGCGGCACGAGAAAGCGGGACTGCTGCTGGAGCTGGCGCGGCGGCTGGCGGCCAGCGCTGAGGGGCTCACGCTGGACGAGATGGCGGCCGCCATCGGCGTCGGCCGGCGCACGGTGGAACGGATGCGCGACGCGTTGTGGGCGCTGTTCCCGCAGATGGAGGAGATGAGCGACGGGCCTTCCAAGCGGTTCCGCATCCCGCGCGGCCTCGACGGCTTCTTCCAGGCGCCGACGACCGAGGAGCTGGTCGAGCTGTCGCGAGCGGTCGAGGCGCTGAAAGCCGGCGGCCATGGCGTGCGCGCCGGCATTCTCGAGGGTCTGGACCAGAAGGTCCGCGCCGCGGTGCGGACCGACGCCCTGCGCCGGATGGCCCCTGACATCGAGGCCCTCGCCCGCGCCGAGCGCACAGGCGTGCGGGCCGGGCCGCAGCCGTACGAGGACGCCGCCCAGATCGCGGCCCTGCGCCAGGCGATGATGGCGCTGCGCCAGGTGCGCTTCCGGTACCACGGCGGCAGTCGGCCGGGCCGCATGCGGACCGTGACGCCCTGGGGCCTGCTGTTCGATCGCATGAACTATCTCGTCGGCGCCGCCGAAGGGCGAGCCGAGCCGGTCAACTGGCGGCTGGACCGCATCGCCGGCCTCGAGGTGTTGGACGTCTTCGCCGCGCCGCCAGAGGATTTCGACCTCGCCGCCTACGCCGCCCGCTCGTTCGGGGTGTTCCAGGAAGAGCCGGAAGACATCGTGCTGCGCGTGGTGCCTGAGGCTGCCGACGAGGGCCGTCGCTGGCGCTTTCACCCGGACCAGACGCTGACGGATGAGCGGGACGGTTCGTTGACCGTCCGCTTCCGGTCCGGCGGTCTGCGAGAGCTCGCCTGGCACCTGATCACCTGGCGCGACACAATCGAGATCGTCGGGCCCGAACGGCTTCGCGAGACGCTGGTCGAGGAACTGCGTCTGGCGCTGGCGACCCACGACCGGAATTGACGCAGGGGGCGGTCAGGGTGGGGTCATGCCTCGATTGACCTTCCGCCTCCGCATGGCCGCCCTCTACACCGGCTTTATGACCGTCATGGGCCTCATAGCCCTGCTCGCCCGGGCGCCCGAACCGGCGCTATGGATCATCGCCGGCCTCTGGCTCTGGTTCGCCAAGGCCTTCTGGCTCTATCGGCAAGACTATGGCTATCGCGGCCAGACCTGGCGCGACCAGTGGATCGGCGTTGTGGGGGATCGCACGCCGGAAGAGATGCAGGAACGCCTGCGGCGGACCTGGGCGTAGTCGACGCTACCGTAGTCTTCCGGGTTCGGCCGAAGAAGCCATTGCCGGCCAGCGTCAGACAACTACTGGTTTGATACCCTTCCTTCGGGACGCCTTCTAGTGGCGCAGCGCAGCAGGCGGGTTGAAGGGAGGGCTTGCAGGGCTTCCGCATCGAAATGCCCACAGTCGCAACGGTATGGGAGCGGACACTATGCGGCTGACGTCGCATTGGGGCTCGTCTGCGACCGGTTCAACCAGGACCGGCGTGAACATAGGAGGCTCCTCACCTGCCTATCCGGCCCCACAGTTCACGAGCCTTGCGGGCACGCCCACGGCTGTACAGCGGGAGGGAACATCCATTGTCACAATCGAGCCGGCCGCGATTTTCGCGTCGTCTCCGATGACCACGCAGCCTCGCACGGTGGCGTCAGCGGAGAGGAGAACTCCTCGTCCGACACGCAGTCGCTGACTTTCAGGACGCGCCACGCGGCCGCCAGCGAGCGTCACGCCTTGCAGGATCGTAACATCGTCGCCGACGACAACCGCCGCATCGATAGTGATCCCTGTCCCATGGTCTATGAAGATGCCGCGCCCGAGTTCGGCAGCGGGATGGATGTCGAGGTGAAACACTTCACTGGCCCGGCCTTGAAGCGCATAGGCAAGGCGTCTCCGGCCGAGGTGGAAGAACGCATTGGCGACCCGATAGGCCTGGAGCGCCAGATAGCCCTTGAAGAACAGAAACGGCTTTAGCACGCCTTCGCAGGCGGGATCTTTCTCCGGAATTTTGCGCAGATCATCCGCAGCCAACGCTGGCAGGTCTGGTCTCGTCCGGATCGCCATATCGAACAAGGCTCGCAGGCGAACCGACGGCATTTCGGGCGCGCCGAGCTTTTCCGCCAGTGCGAACGACAGTGCGCTTGGAAAGTCACGATGCTTCAGAACTGCACCCGAAAGCAGGCCCGCCAGGATCGGTTCTCGGGAGGCCGCCAAACGGGCTTCCTGACTGAGCATCGCCCAGACCGAGCGAGACGGCGCGATGGACGGCTGCGAGCAAACAATGGCCCGGGCAGGGGAAGTCAGGCCCGCACCCCGCGCGCCGGCATCGGGACTTTCGAAGCTTCCAGATCGCATGGCTTGCCTTAGCCTCACAGCGTTCCCGCCGGGCCAGCGTCCTGCGCGAAGAGACAACAGGCGAGGGGCTGACGGGTCACTCTTCGCGGCAATCAGGACAATTCAGCGTACATCGCGAGCCCGGCTTGCCGGGCGGGCCGCTGCAGCGAATGGTGTGTGAGGCCCGACCGTATCTCCGGGCCGCGCCATGCCTGCGGAGGCCTGAACAAGGATGATTTCACATGTCCATCTTGGCGTAAGCGACTTTGATCGGGCGCTGTCCTTCTACGACGCCCTGCTTCCAACGCTGGGCTGGCGCCTTCGCTTCATCGACCTTTCCCGTCCCTGGGCGGGTTGGCAGCCTCCGGGAACCGAGCGCCCCCTGTTTCTGATAGGCGTCCCCTTCGATGGGGCGCCCTTCGAGCGGGGGAATGGGGCAATGGTTGCGTTGGCCGCCAGCCGTCGCGCCGAGGTTGACCGGGCCCATGAGTGCGCAGTGGCGGCAGGCGGCCGGGACGAAGGCGTTCCGGGACTGCGGCCGGAGTACCATGCGAACTACTATGGGGCCTATTTCCGAGACCCTGACGGGAACAAGATCTGTGTCTGCTGCCACCAGCCCGAACCCGCCTAGATCATCAGGTCGAAGCAATCGTCGCCTATGACCGAAATGGATCGCAGAATGGCCAATATCTCGCTTGTTCGCTGAGGACGGCCGGCGGAACCATGTGGTTGGTAGGGCAGGAGGTCCGGTTCACGCCCCGGAACCCTCCCTGTCCCAAGCTCCGAGCCGGGCCCTGCAATGACTTTACCAAGAACCCGCCGACAGTTCGGCCAGTTTCTCTCGCTTTCGCTTCTTGGCGTTCTCGCATCCAAGGCGCAGGCGGCGCCGCTGGCTGCTGAAGAACCGCTCCGGTTCGGATTGGCCTACCAGATCCAGTCCACAGCCCTGGGGCAGCGGCGGAAGGTGAACGTGTCGCTTCCGGACGGTTATGACGACCCCACCCAGTCGCAGGTCAGGTATCCCGTCCTCTACCTTCTTGATGGCGGCGCGGGCTGGCAGGACTTTTTCCACATTGCTTCAATGGTGCGGCAGGGTGGCCTCTGGGGCGCAAATGCGCCCGTCATCGTTGTCGGGATCGAGAGCGTGGATCGAAGGGCCGAGTTCACCCGCCCGTCGAGCGACCCCGCGGAGGTGCGAGACTTTCCGACCCACGGCAAGGCCGACAGGTTCCGAACGTTTCTGGTCGATGATCTGAAGCCCGCCATCAACGCCCGGTTCCGAACTTCCGGAGACGACGGGCTGATCGGAGAATCGCTGGCCGCGCTCTTCGTCCTGGAGACATGTCTGAGAAACGGCGAGGACTTCGACCGCTACATCGCGATCAGCCCCAGCCTCTGGTGGGACGGCGGCCGGCTGGCTGCCGAGGCGCCGGTACTCCTTGGTAAAGCTCAAGCTTCTCCACGCAGGCTCTGGCTGTCCATTGCGGATGAAGGCGGCACCATGCAGGCGAATCTAGACCGCGTCGTGCAGGCCCTGAAGCAGTTTGATGAGCACAGGATCGACTGGACCTACGCTCCATTCCCGGGTGAGCGTCACGCCACCATCTATCATCCTGCGGCCACACGCGCGGTTCGCGAAATCTATCCGGCTGCCCCGGCAGCCCCCTAGAGCCGCGATCGAGCGGGAATGGCCAGACGATCAACCTGCGCCGCGCCTCGACGCAGCTGTGTTCAGCACCAGTCCGGAGACGATGACGGCGGTCGCCACCAGTTTCCACGCCGGCATCGGTTCGGCGACAATCAACGCAGCGGCGCCCAGACCGAAAACCGGCACCAGCAGGCCAAGCGGCGCGACGTGCGAAGCCGGATAGCGAGCCAAGAGCCAGTTCCAGACACCATAGCCAAAGATGGCGTTCGCAGCCGATTGCCACAGCAGGGCAGCCCAGCCGCCCAGGGTGGCATGGCCGAGGCTCTCGCTGATACGGATCGGACCTTCGAAGACCAGTGCGGCGACGACCAGAGGCGGTACGGCGAAGAGACTGCTCCAGACCACAAGCCCGAGGGCGCTGATGGCGCCGGCGCGCCGGGTGACGACATTGGCGCATGCCCAGGCGAACGCGGCTCCGAGCACCAGAACAACGCCGGCCACCGTGCTGTCCCCGCCGTGATGGGTTCCGATGATCATGACCCCGCCAGCGCAGAGGAGAAGCCCGGTCAGCTGGCGGAGGGTCAATCTTTCGCCATTGACCATCGCAGCGATGGCCACCGTGAAGAAAGCCTGGCTCTGGATCACGACCGAGCCGAGGCCCGGTGAAATACGGCCGTCGAGCGCGTACAGCATAAGGCCGAACTGCCCGACCCCGATCAGCAGGCCATACCCGGCAATGGTCATAAGACTGGCCGCGGGCCAGGGGACAAAAAAAAGCAGCGGTACTGAGGCAAGGGCAAAGCGGAGGGCGGCGAACGTGAAGGGAGGGAACTGGTTCAATCCATAGTGGATCACGACGAAGTTCGTGCCCCAGATCGCAACGACGAGGACGGCGAGCATCAAATGCCTTGGCGGCATGCGAGCATGATCGTGGTTCAAGGCTCGTCCTTCCCAGCTTGCCGGTAGTCGGGCGGTAGGGGCGCCGGGCTGGCGGTCCCGGCTCCTGGCGTTTCGCAAGTCGACGACGTGTCGGTTGCGACGGCCAGCGGGTGAGCAGACAGAATGCGGTTGGCATGCGCCAAACGATCGATGACGCTTCGGGCGTTATGCGATCAGCGCCCGGTAGGTGTTGGCTCGAGTGCCGCGGCGACAGCACGGATGGCGTCTATAATCGCGTCGGGGCGTTCCAGCTGGATGTTGTGGCCTGAACCTTCAACAACTTCGACCCGGCCGCGGCGCGATAGCTGCGCTGTTTGGCCATGCAGGAAGAGGCCGGCGGCGAAGTCTGCGGCTTCAAGCGGGTCATCAGCGTCGTGACGGCCATGGCTCAGGACGATGACAGGCATGTCTCCGAATGCACCTGCCCGGAACAGGTCGGCGTAGACAGCGTCACCGTCGCGCCGTCCGTAGACGCTGTTCAGAATCTCGGACGCTTGGGCAGCCTGATAGGACTGGCCGGCCTGAATTCGTTCCTTCTCGACGGCGATCCGTTCGCCAAGCTGGGGGCGGACTGGATCCGTGCAGCGCCTGTAGATGTTCGAGGCCGGGTCCAGTGGGCCGCTGTCACTAGCCTTGGCGCACCTCGAATAGCGCTCGAGGAGAAGCGCAAGGTAGGTATTGCTCGCCAGTTCGCTGCGGGCCGCGAGGCGCGAGCCGAACTGTTTGCGCATCATTGGCCGCGTCCGGCCGTCAGATTGCTGTTCGGAAGGGTCAACCAGCACCAGGGCCGCGACGTCTTCCGGGTACAACGCGGCATAGAGCTTGGCGTTGAAGCCGCCGAGCGAATGTCCCACCAGAATGAAGGGCCGATCGATGGAGGCGCGGTCTACGAGCGCGTGGAGGTCGTCGACGATGGCAAATGGTGTGCGCGGCAACGGCGACGGGTCGCTGTAGCCCAGTCCCGCCCTGTCGTAGGAGCATGCCCGAAACCCGGGGCCCAGGTTGGGTTGGACCAAAGCCCAGGTCACTGACCAGTCGCTGCCGCCAGCTTCGAAGATTACCGTCCTTGCACCTTCGCCAACACAGTAAAGGTTCAGGCTACGCCCACCGATATCGACCCGGTCCTGAGCGCGGACATAGGCATCGGTGACCGCCTCGGGCAACGGAGCCGCCTGTGTCGACGAGGCGGCGCTTGTCATGGCCGGCAAGGCCAGACCGATCAGGAGCATCTGTTTCAGCAAGCGCATTGAAAGTCTCAATAGACGGCCTCTGCCCGGTGTTTGATTATCGGTGCAGGATGCTCGGCAACGGACTTGGGCTGGGCCTCGCCCGCCCGAACCGTCTGCCGTTGACGCGACGGGGGCCAGCGCGCTTCGTGTCAAAATTGGCGTCGGATTCGCCATTCGCTGGCGAGTTCGCCGCGATCGCTGTCGTGTTTGCCACTGGAGCGGCCGCGTGGCGCGGCGCTAGGCTGTCCTTCAATCAGGGGCCGGCCTATGAGCGAATTGAAAGTCTTCGCAATACTTGCTTCCTCAGTTCCTTCGAGAGCGCGATCGAACTATCCGCCGACGTTTGCCGCTCGTGTCATCGGGCGGACAAAGCGGGCATTGGGCGACCAGTTCGGGCTTACGGGCTTTGGCGTAAATCTGACGTCGCTGGAACCCGGGGGGCAGTCTGCACTGCGCCATCGACATTCTGTGCAGGACGAGTTTGTCTTCATACTCGAAGGTGCCGCGATCCTTGTTCACGATGATGGTGAAGTCGAGCTTGGACCGGGTATGTGCGCGGGCTTCCAAGCGGGCGGAACGGCGCACCACCTAGTCAACCGTTCGGCGGAAACCGTAGTATTTCTTGAAGTTGGCGACCGACGCCCCGGTGATCGAGCCGAGTATCCCGACGACGACCTTCGCGCAACGGCGTCTCCGCAAGGCTGGATATTCAGCCGCAAGTCAGGAGAGGCCTACTGATCCTTGGCGCTCCGCTCAATAAACACGGTCTGCGCCGAGTGAGCGAATTCACCGTGAACATCACTGACTCGCGACAGGCAAACCGTTCTTGCCCTGCCTTCAGTTTGCCAGGCGGCGTCAAGACGGATCCAGTCCCCCAGGGGTGGCCGCGAGATGTTCAGCGTGAGGTCAAGGGAAGGGAAGGACCACTCTGGAAAGGGAAGTTCAGCCGCAATGCCGCTCGAGAAGTCAGCTGCGGCTATGAGCGCAGCGGTGGGGAAGTTCTCCTCATCCGAGACAATCCGGGCGTTTAGGCGAAACCATACGCTGGCCGGCCCAAGCCGTCCGAAGCCGCCCGCGACCGGTACAATGCTGAACAGGCTGGCGAAGGCGCTTGGCATCGGCTCATGCGAGGAGGCGTCCGGTGCAAGGTTCGCAGGGGGCGACGACGCCGCATCCGGCAAATCGCGTACCTTCAGCGCCATTGCTGTCGCCAGTTCTCTGGTCCCATCCGAAAGGCTCAGCGCGACTAAGGTCATCTTCTTCCCGGACCTTACCACCTTGCGGGCGACCTGCAGCGGCACAGCGACAGGAACCGGTCCCAGCAGGTCGAACGTGATACGGGCGATCGACATTGGGGTCAGACCTTCGGGCCGGGCCGCTATCTGTGCGAGCAGGGCTGCCGGGGCGCCGCCATGACAGTGTCGCGGAGACCAAGGGCCGCCGGCGACGTCTCCGGCAATGAATCGCTCATTCCCGCAGCGCGAAAAAACCGCCTCGCCGGGCGCGTCCTGAACGTGCTCCATCGCCCTGTCCCACCTGTACCACCGGACAAAGTCTGAGCAGCGTGCGGTGAACGGGCCAGCCGTCGCACCGCCAAAAAGGGAGCCTGTTTCGCCATTCTCCAGACCACCATCCTGGCGCTCGATGGAGCGCTTGCTTCCAGTGTGACAATCACGATCGACGTCCTCGCGATGGCCAACCATGGCTGCCGGCATAATGGCCGCGCGCCTGTGTTCGACGTGCGCCTGGCCGGGTCTGGGGCAGACAAATTCCGGCCGTTCCTGGCGTTTCCCGAAGCCGAGCATGACGTGCCGGAATTGCTGATCGTGCCGGCACAGGGCTTCTCCAAATGGCCGACGCTCGATCAACGCCTCGCGGCGCCCGATATTCCGGCGGCAAAGGCCATGCTGATGAAGGCCGCAAAACAGGGTGCGGAGATCGCCGGCTCCTGCACCGGAACGGTGCTCCTCGCCCACGCAGGCCTCCTCGATGGACGGAAGGCGACCACGGCCTGGTGGTTGGCTTCGACCTTTCGGCAGAGGTTTCCAGCGGTGGACCTTGGCGCCGACGACCTGGTTGTCCGCGACGGCGCGTTCACGACCGCAGGCGCGGCCATGGCCCAGATGGATTTGATGGTCGGACTTGTCGCGCGGCATGCGGGCAGGGAGGTCGCAGAATACTGCACGCGGCGCATGGTGCTCGACGAACGTCGCTCGCAGGCGCCTTACATGGCGGTCGGATTGCTCGCATCCTCAGACCAGACTGTTGCAAAGGTCACCGAATGGGCGCGACCGCGACTGGATGCCGATCTGTCGGTAGGCGAACTGGCCTCGGCCGTCGGTCAGAGCCAGCGCACGTTTGCGCGCAGGATGCAGAGGGCGACCGGGATGTCGCCGATCCAGTTCCTGCAGCAATTGCGGATGGAGCGAGCGGTTGAGCTACTCGAGTCGACCGACCTTCCTTTCGATGCGGTAGCCTACCGGGTCGGATATCAGGATCCGTCGACCCTGCGCTCAATCATAAGGCGGCGGCTAGGGATCAGTCCCCGCGAGCTCCGCCTGAAAGCGCGACCCCGGGCTGCCTGATCAGAAGTCCTCACGGACAGGCCCGGATGGCCGGAATAGCCCGATCATTGTCGATCCGGACGCTGGCTCGAACACCCCTCCTCGCCGATCAAGGTTCCGAGGAGATCCCGCCGATGACCGACACAGACATCCGCTTCCACCAGTCGCTCGAGGACATGGTTCCAAACGAGCTTACCTTCGATGGAGAGACCAAGCGGGTATGGACGTCGGGAGCCGGGCCCGCGGTGGTGATCATGACTGAAATGCCCGGCATAAGTCCGCACGTCCTTCGCTTCGCGCGCTGGGTGCGGGATGCCGGCTTTACAGTCTGGCTACCCTCCCTGTTCGGACGGGACGGCGTCATCCCCTCTGCGGACGAGGGGGCTGCCGTGTTCCGGCGGGCATGCGTCAGCGCAGAGTTCCGGGCGCTTGGCGGCGGTGCGTCCAGCCCTGTTACGCGGTGGCTCATGGCTCTGGCCCGCCACGCCCATGCGACATGTGGCGGGCCCGGCGTGGGCGCTATCGGAATGTGTTTCACCGGCAACTTCGCCCTCACGATGATGATGGAGCCATCGGTGCTGGCGCCGGTCCTGTGTCAGCCGTCGTTGCCCTTGGATAACCCGGCTGGCCTTGAAATCTCGCAGGAGGATCTGGCGAAGGTGAAAGCACGGCTCGATCGCGAGCAGCGGGATGTCCTGGGCTACCGCTTCAAGGGCGACGCCTTCTGTCGGGCCGAACGGTTCGCGGCTTATCGGGCCGCACTCGGCGACCGCTTTGTTGAAAGGGTCCTCCCCGACGAGGCGGCCAATACCGACGTCCCGCCCTTCTTCGCAGCGCATGTGACGACGCCGCACAGCGTGGTGACAGTGCATCTGATCGACTCCGCCGGAGAGCCGACTATTCGCGCACGGGACGAGATCATTGAGTTCCTCAGGCGCGCTTGCCGAGGGGATGAGAAGTGACTTCGCGCGACCTTGCAGGCGGTTGCGTTTGCGGCGCGGTTCGTTTTGTCGCCTGGGGAAGAAGCGACCGCTCCTATGTCTGTCACTGCACTGAGTGTCAGCGCCGCTGCGGCAGCGCTTTCGCAATGCTGCTACCGGTAGGGGAGAGCCGGTTTCGCCACACTGGCGATACTCTTTGCGTAGAACAGGTTGAGGCTGAAGGCGTTGTCGCGGAACTTCACGCTTGCGCGAAGTGCCTGACCCGAATCTTCACCAGAAACCCCAAGTGGCCGGGCCTGGTCGTCCTGCGTGTCGGCACGCTTGACGATGCGGTCAGCGCTCGGCCGGCCTTTCACATCTGGACCCGCAGCCGGCAGTTGTGGATCGCGTTGCCGACAGACGTTCCCACCTTCGCCGAACAGCCTGCCGATCCGGCGGAGTGGCGCAGATTGTTGTCCTGAAGAAGCCTAGAGGCGCCGTTCTCTCGCCGCCCGGGCGAGGGACCGGAGCGCCTGAGGGCGGGCGCCCAGGTGCCGCTGCAGGATGCGTCGCAGAGTTGACGCGTCAGCATATCCGACCCGATTTGCGACGTCGTCGATCGGCAAGCGTGTGGTTTCCAACAGCGCGAGAGCCCTTTCAGCGCGTACACGCTGCAGGAATTTCAGTGGTGAGAGACCGGTATTCTCCGCCAGTCGGCGCGCGAAGGTCCGCGGGCTCATGCCGGCGACTGAGGCGACGTCGCTGACGGTGATCCGATCCTCCAGCCTTGCCAGAACCCAGTCGCGCGCGCGCCGCAGGCGATCATCACCGGCGGTCAGAAAGTCGACCGACACGAATGAAGCCTGCGACTGACGCACGTCCATCAACATGTACCGCGAGCAGGCGTCGGCGAGCGTCGCTCCGGCGTGCCTGGCGATGATTGTCAGGACGAGGTCGATCTGCGCCATCGCCGCGCCGGCTGTAGTGATTTCGCGATCGACCACGACCATGGCTTCCTGATTCAGGGTGGCGTTCGGAAACAGTTTCGCGAGGTGGGGCGCCAGCCACCAGGCGGTCGTCACGCGTCGCCGTTCCAGCAATCCGGCAGCGCCGAGCAGGAAGACGCCCGAGCACGAGGCTGCAATATCGCTGCCGCTTGCATGCGCTTCCCGCAGCCGCGCCTGGGCGACCCGTGCATCTGGTCGGTTGAGGCCGGCGTCGACTTCCTTGGTGTTGAAAAGACCCAGTCCCGGAACAATCACGACATCCGCAGGGCTGTCGCCCGTTTCGGGGGAGCCGCCGGCCGCAAACGGGGCCGCGCCGCTGCCAACAATCCGCTTCCGAAAAGGAGCCGGTCGTCCCTCTGCGACCCGAATACGGTTCGCAGCGTCGATGAGGTCGAGTGTGACGGCCATGCTTGAGAGCATCCCGCCCTCCAGAGCCACGATCTCAATGACCTTCATAGGCTTTCCTCGCTCGGGGTTCGGAGTCGAACTTCCTTCTTCGGACAGCGATCACATCCAAGGGGCCAAGTCCGGCCGCGCTGGCGCCTTCAAGCATTTTCAGACACTGACCGATGAGAGGCGCCGGGACTCCCGCATGCCGGGCCTCGGCGGCAATCAGGTTCGCATTCATCCTTACGTCTTCGATGGACGCTTGGGGGCTCATGTCGTCGGCGGTCAGCTTCGCGAGCTTGCCGCGAGAGACCGCGCTCGCCATCGGACCTGAATCCAGGATGTCACGAAACACGCCGCGATCGGCCCCGACGGCTCCGGCCATCTCCCAAGCTTCGGCGAGGCCCAGCATGGTGATCACGAGATAGCAGTTCACGGCCAGCTTCATGCGCATGGCGGCGGGCGGCGCCCCGCAGCGAAAGGTCGCCTGCGTGATCGGCCTCAGAATGCTCTCAGCCAGGGCGAATCCTGCTTCGTCTGAAGCGCCGAGCATGCCGACCAGCTCACCACGTTCAGCCGGGATACGGGATCCGGAGACCGGGGCTTCGACGTAGCGGCCGCCCAGGCGTGAGACCAACGCAGACAGCTTGTCCGAGTAGGCCGGTGAGGTCGTGCCAAGCTGGATCAGAGTTCGATCTGCGACGGGTGCGCTGATCGTGTCGCCCGCACGGCCGAGCGCTGCATCGAGGGCGCATTCGTTCGCAAGCATGAGCAGAGTGATGCGGGAGCTTTCGATGACGGCAGCGGGCGACCGGAGTGGTTCTGCACCGAATTGCCTGGCCATGGTCAGGGCTGAGGACGACCTGTTCCAGACCTTCAGTTCTTGGCCCGCTTCACAGAGGCGGCGAGCGATCGGCAGGCCCATCACGCCAAGGCCGATCATCCCGGCCCGATCCAGCTTTTTCATGGCGCAAGCGGCTCTCCACGCATCATGGAAAGCTGGCGCTGCAGCACCATGTCCGCGAGTGGCGGAAACGACAATTATCGGGCGGATTTTGACACCGCCTCGCCTTTGATGTGGCGTGTCGAGCAGTTGCTGCGCGGGCAGGCCTTCTGCCCGCTCCTGGCTAAACACCGGAATTTGCGAGGAAATTTCTCGCACCCCCACTCCGACTCGCGTCGAGCGGCGATTATGGAAGCTGGCGTGCCGACGAGCGGCGGCTCGTCCCAGGAAAAACATTACACGTGACATCTAATCTCGCCAGGTATTGAATGACATATGTCATATCAACAGCTGGCGTTGCGGAAGGATCCTTCATTCCCCGCCAAGGAGATCCAAAATGCCCCTCTGGACAGTCTACCACCCCCGAGACGCATTCTCGGACCAGGACAAGGCGAAACTCGCCAGCGAGATCACCGATCTCTACGCGCCCTACATGCCCCGTTTCTTCGTCGGCATTGTCTTCAAGGCGGTGGGCGAGAATGAACTGTTCGTCGGGGGGCAACCGACAGGGCGCTTCGTACGTTTCGTGCTTGAGCATATCGCCCGCGAATTCCCGAACCGCGAGGCGAGCCGCCGCTTTATCGACCGGATCAACAAGCTGATTGCGCCCTACGTCGCTGATCGGGGGCTCGATTGGGAAATCCACATCGACGAGACGCCATTCGACCTGTGGTCGATCAACGGCTTCTACCCCCCACGTGAGGGAACAGCGGACGAGGCGCGATGGATGGCCGAGAACCGTCCCTCGCCCCGGACGCACGACTGAAGCCGATCCCTTCAAACTGGAGTAGACCCCATGTCAGCCAACGTGAGCGTCATCACCGGAGCTTCGTCAGGAATCGGCGCTGCCTATGCCGACCGGCTCGCAGGCCGGGGCAGCGATCTGCTGCTGGTCGCCCGGCGCGAGGATCGGCTCGACGAACTGGCCGCCAGAGTTCGAAAGCAGCATGGCGTAAAGGTCGAGACCCTGGTCGCGGACCTGCAGTACGCAGCGGATCTGAGGGACCTTGAGGCCCGCCTCGAGCGTCGGCCTGTCGCCATGCTGGTCAACAATGCGGGGGCAGGCGGGCTCGGACCGACGGCGGCGCGAGGCGCGGAGGCCCAGGAGCGGTTGATCGACCTGAACATCGTCGCCCTGACCAGACTGTCCCTTGCCGCGCTCTCAGGCTTTCGACAGGAAGGCAAAGGCGCCCTCGTCAATATTGCGTCCGTCGTCGCGTACTCCCCTTCCGCCGGCGGGGCGAGCTACAGCGGATCGAAGGCCTTCGTCCTCAACTTAACCCGCGGCCTGCAGATGGAGTACGAGAAGGTCGACATCCGGATTCAGGTACTCCTCCCGGGACCGGTCCGAACCGAGTTCTTCTCGTCGCAGGGGATGGACGATTCAGTCTTTCCGGCTTCCGCCTACATTTCGGCGGAAGCGCTGGTCGATGCGGCCCTGGCCGGGCTCGACGCAGGCGAGAACGTGACTATTCCGACGCTTCGGGATCCAACGATCTGGGAAGAGATGGAGGGCGTGCGCAGGCGATTCCTGGCAGATGTGATTGGCGGACAGGTCGCTTCGCGCTACCTCGAACCGGCTACATGATCGGCAGAGGCGGCGCCTCTGGCCGATCCGCTACGGCGGATTGAAGGTGCAATGGCCCGATACGACGAAGCCCACAAGGAGCGTGCGCGTGACCTGATCCTGCGCAACGCGGCAGACCGGTTCCGTCGAGAGGGCATCGCCGCTGTTGGCGTCCGGCCGCTGATGGCCGATGCCGGTCTGACCCACGGCGGCTTTTACAGCCACTTCCGATCCCGGGCGGACCTGGTCGGAGCGGCAGTTGAAAAAGCGGCTGAAAGCACACTGGGCTACCTGGAGGCCGCCGTGGCCGACGCCCTGCCTGGTCAGGCGTTCGATGCGCTCGTGGCACGCTATCTGGGGGAAAGGCACATCGTCGAAATGTCGCGGGGCTGCGCCGCCTCGGCGCTGGCCCCCGAGATCGCTCGGGAGGACATCGGCGCACGGGACAGATTCATGGCCCAGAACGATCGAATCCTCGGCCTGATTGCCCGGACACTGCCGCAAGGAGGAACTCCCGATGCGCGCATGCTTCGGGCGACATCCATTTTCGCGGGCATGATGGGCGCCCTTCAACTGGCGCGCATCACTTCGGATGAGGGGCGGGCCGCAAGAATCCTGCGTTCGGGAGCTGAAGCGGCTCGGACCCTGGCAAACCAGCCGTGGGACTGATCCCTTGGAAAGTTGATCGGAACTACTCTGTCGTCTCGGCGGCCAGGAACGCGTTGTACTCCGTCACGAGCCTTGCGATCGAGACCAAGTCGAGCAAGGCCCAGCTGGCCGCGATCGCCATGAGAGCCACTCCCGCGGGGCTCGTCAAATGGAGCGCCAGTCCAGCCGCCCAGAGCACGGCCTGAGCGGCCGCCGAGCCGGGCTTCCCGAGATAGAACCGGTGTCCGCCGAATGCGCCGGCCACCAGCCAGATGAGATATGCGGTCCATCTGGACTTCCGACGTCTCGGCTGGGGCCACGTCCAGCCTTCAAGATGGCGATGCCGGTTGCTCCGCATGTTCGGCCTCCGGTGTAGGGCACTGGCGTAGTCTGGCGAAGTGGCAATGCCGCCTTGGTCGGGGACAGGCACTTTCGGCTGGGAGCCAGCGCGGGAGGAAGAGCCGTAATGGACAGTCTTCGAGTGTTTTCGCGCAACCGCGCGATGGCCGGGCGAGCCAACTGACTTAGAGGCTCAATGTCGCCCCAGGGCCAATTGCCAGTGACGTGACCCCCGTTTCTCATCCAGCCATAACGAGAGTCCTCTGGTGATTTGGGCCTGAGTTCAGGTGGGTGGCAATAGGCGTCCGCGCGGAGCCCCCAGGCTGCGCAGCGCGGTCGCCGGCCTGTCCGGAGAGGGCTGTGGCGTAGTACCTGGGCGTCATCCAGCCGAGCTTCGAGTGCGGCCGGCTTTCATTGTAATCGCGCCGCCAGGACTCGAGCACGGCGCGGGCATGCGGCAGAGAGCGGAAGAGCGTCTCGTTTAGCAGCTCGTCGCGCAGCCGGCCGTTGAAGCTCTCGTTGTAGCCGTTCTGCTGGGGCTTGCCGGGCGCGATGTAGTGCCAGCCCACGCCGGTCTCGTCGGCCCAGCCGAGGATGGCGTTCGAGGTGTATTCCGTGCCGTTGTCGCTGACGATGGTGTCGGGCCGCCCCCGCTGGAGGATGATGGCGTCCAGCTCGCGAGCGACCCGCTGTCACGACAGCGACGTGTCGGCCACAAGCGCCAGGCATTCGCGTGTGCAGTTGTCGATCACGTTCAGGATGCGGAAGCGCCGCCCGTCGGTCATCTGGTCGGACACGAAGTCCAGGCTCCAGCGCTGGTTGGCCGCCAGCGGGACCTCGATCTGCCGCCGCGTGCCCATCGCGCGCTTGCGACCGCCCCGGCGGCGCACTGTCAGCCGTTCCTCGCGGTAGAGCCGCTGGACCCGCTTGCGGTTCACCGCATGCCCTTCCTGCAGAAGCAGGACGTGCAGGCGGCGGTAGCCGAACCGGCGACGCTCCTGGGCCAGCGCCTTCAGCCGCTCACGCAGAGCGCCATCGTCCGGCCGCGTGGCCCGGTAGCGCACGCTCGTCCGGTCGATCCCGATAACCCGGCACGCCCGCCGCTCGCTCATTTCCCAGGCCGACTGCAGATACCCCGCAGCCTCCCGATGCGCGGCGGGCGTCACCACTTTTTTCCCAGCAGATCCTTCAGCGCCGCATTGTCGAGCATCGCGTCCGCCAGCATCCGCTTCAGCCGCAAGTTCTCGTCCTCCAGCGCCTTCAGCCGCTTGGCCTCAGACACGTCGAGCCCGCCGAACCGGGCCTTCCACTTGTAGAATGTCGCAGAGCTGACCCCGTGCCGCCGGCAGACATCCGCCGTCGCAACACCCGCCTCCTGCTCCCGCAGGATCGCGATGATCTGCTCTTCCGTGAACCTTGATCGTTTCATTCGTCCGTCCCTTCCTTGGGGCGGACTCTAATTATTTCTGGAGGAGTTTCAGGGGGTCACGTCACGGGCGATCGTGCGCACCTGGCGTTCGACATTCTCCGCGGGGCCTGCGGTGAATGTGCATGCCGGGGCCGCCGGCATCCGCACACCGCTCATGGGTCGCCCCCGCTGAATCGAACCTTTGGTCCCCTAACAGCCCTTCCCCGCCCGAAGCCCCGTTGACCACAGACTACCCCCACCGCCAGCCAGTCCTGGCGATCGCGCTCCGTGCAGTGATCCCCGCCTGAAACCTCCGACATTCCGGCCGCTTGCGGCGCTCAAACCGTCATCCGGGCGCCCGTGATGGCCGGCTTTCGTCGCCTGTCACGGGGCTTTTCGACGGCCTGTCTCCGCCCCTGAAAAGACGTGACGGTTTCCCTGCTAACAGGGAAATCTACAGGGAAACTGATGCTCGCGGACCTTCGTGGGTGAGGGGTGACTCCCCGCAATCCCTTGTCCTGTCGAGGATCACGGCCCGCGCAACAAGCGCAAAGCCCCGGACTTGCGCGTGGTGACCTGGGTCTCGGTGAGCAGGTCCCACGTCGGGTCCAGACTTTCGGGGTGGCCGCCATTCCACTGTTGCGGCATCGGCCCCTCGCGAACAGCGCCGAGGCCGATGAAGAGGCCGGCGCCCAGGAGAGCGCGGCGGGTGGGGGTGGACATGACTAGCCTCCGGAGAGTTCGCGCGCCGGATCGGTGCGGACGGCGATCCAGGCCGGGATGGTGGCGGCAACCAGGGCGAGGCCCAGCGCCGTCGCCATCGCCAGGGCTTCGAGCGCGCCGACCGGCGGCGGCGTCAGTGTCGGGCCGCTCATCGCGCCAGCCGACACGGTGGCAACGGCGAACATCAGCGCCCGCGCTCCGAGAATGCCCAACAGGCCGCCGGCTGCGCCGAGCAACAGGGCCTCGGCCGCGACGATCGCCAGAAGGCGTCGCGGCGGCGCCCCGAGCGCTCGCAGGAGGGCCAGATCGCGGCGCCGCTGGCTGACGGCGCCGATGAGCCCGACCAGGAAGCCCACGCCCGACAGGCCGAGGACCACCAGGCCCACCGTCTTCAGCAGATCAAGACCGGAGCCCAGCAGGGCGAACAGACGCGCCATTTCCACGGGAGGGGCGGCGGCCTGCAGGTCCGGCGTGGCGCGAACCTGGCCGGGCATGACCACGGCGCCCATGGCCGAGCGGTAACGGATCAACAGTGCCGTCACTTCGGGATCGTGGGCCGGCTCGGGCGCCGCGGCCTTGTCATGGTCGTGGTCGTCGTGGTGTCCCGGCTCCTCGACCTCGCCCTCTTCGTGCTCGTGAATTTCCCACACGCTTTCGAGGTCGGTCAGGATCAGGCGATCGACGACCGCGCCCGTTGGCCGAAGAATGCCGACCACGACATAAGGCGAGTGCTCGTGCTGCTCGCCGCCCGGCGTGAACCCGTGGGAGCCGACGAAGGATTGGCCGACCTTCAAACCCTGACGCCGGGCGAGGTCCGCGCCGATCACGGCCTCCATCGGGCGGGACCACAGGCGGCCCTGTGCGAGCTGAGCGCCGTAGAGCTTCGGATACTCGGCGGTGGTCCCGACGATGCGGGCGCCGCGATAGCTGTCGCCCATGGACAGCGGGACAGCGGTCTTCACCAGCGGCATGCGGCTGAAGCGCTCCGCCTGCGCCAGCGGGATGTTCCCTGTTGGCGTGTCCATCTGGAAGACCGCGGACAGCACCAGCTGCAGCGGGCTGCCCTTGGCGCCGACCACCAGATCGATGCCGGCCAGATCGCGCGTGAAGCGCGCCTCGGCCGCCCTGTCCGCCAACAGCAGGCTGAGCACGATGGCCACGCCGATAGCCAGCGTCAGGACGTGAAACGCCCAGGTCAGCGGCCGACGGCCGATGAAGGCGAGAACGAGCTTGAGCAGCATCATGCCAGCCGCTCCGCATGGACCATGGTGTCGGCGCGGGTTCGAAGCCGGTTGTCGTGCGTCGCGATGACCAGGGCCGCACCGGTCTCGGTCGCCGCGCGCCGCAGCAAGGCGAAGACGGTTTCGCAGGCGTCGTCGTCCAGGCTGGCGGTGGGTTCGTCCGCGAGGATCAGACGGGGCTTCGTGAGCATCGCGCGGGCTATGGCGACACGTTGCGCCTCGCCTCGACTTAGACGCTCCGCCGGTTGGCGCGCCTTGTCGGCGAGGCCGAGTTCAGAGAGGAGCGTTTGCGCCGTCGTCCGGTCCGCCCGGCGACCGGCGGCGAACTCCCCGAGAAGAACATTGTCGATGGTCGAGAGTCCGGCCACCAGATGGATGTCCTGGAAGACGAAGCCGATTTCATCGGCGCGAAACCGGTCCCACTTTCGTCGGTCCAGCCCGGTCAGATCAGTCTCATCGACCCGCGCTACGCCGCTGACGATGGGGGCCAGGCCGGCCAGAGCGAGCAGCGTTGTGGTCTTGCCGGATCCGGAGGGACCTAGAAGCAGGGCAGTCTGGCCGGGAACGACGTGAAGCTCGCCGAGCCGCGAAACGGGAGTCGCGCCACGCGCCGTGACCAGGTTCTCGACCATCAACATCGGCGAACTCGTGGACCCCATGGACACCAGCCGCCGAGCGATCGGCGGCCGAAGTCGGGAAGGCAGGCGTGGGGAGACATTCCCGCGCGGCGAGGTGCGCGTTATAGTATAACATCACAAAGCGCGACAAGCTCGGCAAGGAGAGATCGTGAGCGGCGACCAATCCCGTACGAGCCGGCGACGGCGACAAAGGCTTGGCGACACGCGTACCGGTCTTCTTCTCGTCGCTCTCGCGGCGCTCTCCGCTTGCAAGGGAGAGGCGCCCACCGAAGCCGAGCCCGCCGGTTCACCGACAGCCGCTGTCGCGGAGGCGGCGGATCCCGTGACAGCTGCTACCTCGTCAGAAGGGCTTGAACCTGCCGATGCGCCCTCCGACAGCGGACTTGAGCCCTCGCCAGAGGGTGACGACGGCGCGCGCACGACTGGACCTATGGCCGAGCAGCCGATGCCGGCGGGGCTCGACAACGAGCTGACCTCGGAGCGCCAATTGCAGCTGACACTGCCGCGCGCCGATGGTCCGCTGTGGAAGACCCTGCGGACGACGCGGGTCTGGATCGACGAGCCGACCCAAATGTTCCGGGCGTCCTATTCGCCCAAGGTGTCCGCGCTAGCGGGCCGGCGGGTCACCGTTCAGGGCTACATGATGCCGCTCGAGTCCTCGATGAAGACGACCCACTTCATCATCTCGCCCTATACGCCGGTGTGCATGTTCCATCCGCCGGCCGAGCCGAACGAAGTCATCGAGGTGCGGCTGAGCAAGCCGATCGGGGCCGGCTATCACCTGGTCGAGGTGACCGGCACCCTGGCCTTGGTCAATGATGGCGAAAAGGGACTGTTCTTCCTGATCAGGGATGGTGTGGGACGGGTGGTGCGCCGCGTCGAGTAGGCGCACGGCGATGTTTTCCGCCGGGCTTGGGCCGCAATCCGACACTGCCACTTGATGTAATGTTATATCATAACATATTATCGAGAGCGCAGACCAGAGAGGCGCTTCCTTGGCCCATTCCCGCCTTCCCGCCGGTGTCCTGGACGTCTCCGCCATCAGCCTGTCGGGCCTCTGCCTGGCGCACTGTCTGGCCCTCCCGGTCGCCGCCACCTTCATGCCCCTGCTCGCGGCCTGGAGCGACGTCGAGTGGGCGCACCTGGCCTTTATCGCGGCCGCCATACCCCTCTCGATTGGCGCGCTCCTCAGCACGGGAGGCTGGCGCAGCCCGTTGGTGACCGGCCTCGCGATCGTCGGCGTGTGCCTGCTCGCCGCCGGCGCCCTCCTCGCGTCAGACGAAATCGCCGAGGTGACGATGACCAGCTTCGGCGGCCTCTCGCTCGCCACCGCGCACGTCCTCAACTGGCGCCGCCGCGCCCACCGCCACTAGCCTCTGCGAGACCGTTCCATGACTCAGCTGCCCGTCACCGTGCTGTCCGGCTTCCTCGGCGCCGGCAAGACCACCTTGCTCAATCACGTCCTGCGCAATCGCGAGGGTCGCCGCGTCGCGGTCATTGTCAACGATATGAGCGAGGTCAACATCGACGGCGCCCTGGTCCGGCAGGGCGGCGGCAGCGACCTGTCGCGCACAGAAGAGCGGCTCGTCGAGATGTCCAACGGCTGCATCTGCTGCACCCTGCGCGAGGACCTGCTGGCGGAAGTCCGGCGTCTCGCGGGCGAGGGGCGGTTCGACTACCTGCTGATCGAAAGCACCGGCATCTCCGAGCCCATGCCGGTGGCGGCGACCTTCGATTTCGTCGCGGAGGACGGGGAAAGCCTGCGCGACGTCTCGCGGCTGGACACCATGGTCACGGTCGTCGATGCCTTCAATTTCGTCCGCGACTACGGCTCGCGGGACGTCCTCGCCGATCGTGGTGAGAGTCTGGGCGATGAGGACGAGCGGACCGTTGTCGATCTTCTGGTCGACCAGATCGAGTTCGCCGACGTGCTCGTCCTGAGCAAGACCGATCTCGTGAGTCCCGACGACCTGGCGATGGTCGAGGCCTTTTGCCGCCAGTTGAACCCCCTGGCCAGGATCGTCCGCGGAGATCGCGGCGTCGTGCCGCTGGACCAGATCCTCGACACCGGCCTGTTCGACATGGAGAGAGCGCAGACGGCGGCCGGCTGGCGGCAGGCCCTGGAGTTCGGCAAGACGCCGGAGACGGAAGAGTACGGCGTCTCCAGCTTCGTTTACCGCGCTCGCCGACCTTTTCATCCGGAACGCCTGAAGGCCGTGTTTGACAGCGGCTGGCCGGGCGTCTGGCGGTCCAAGGGATTCTTCTGGCTGGCGACGCGGATGAACTTCGTCGGCTCCTGGAGTCAGGCGGGGGGCGCAGCGACCCATGAGTGGGGTGGCTACTGGTGGGCGGCATTCCCGCCCGAGCGCCGTCCCAAGGACCCCGAGAGCCGGGCATTCCTGTCCAACGTCTGGCGCTCGCCGTACGGCGACCGGCGCCAGGAGATCGTGCTGATCGGCAAGGACATGGACGTCGCCGCCCTGACCGCCATGTTCGATGAGGCCCTGCTCACGCCGGAAGAATACCGTAGAGGCGAAAAGGCTTGGGCCAGGCTGTCCGATCCGTTCCCGGCGTGGGGACCGTCGAGCCAGGCCACATGAACGGGCCAGCGCCGCCCCCGTTCGCCTGGCTGGAACTGGCGAGCCGCTACTGCGAGGCCGCCGGAGTCTCCTTGACCCCGCCGCGGCTGGCGGCGCTGGCGGTGCTGAACGCGCGCGGACTTCCTATGACCGCCGACGGAGTCCTGGCCGGTCTCAAGCAGACCGAAGGCCCACCGATCTCGCGCGACGCCATCAGCCGGGCGCTGCGTGGCCTGTGGGAGATCGGACTGATCGTCAGGCTGGACCGGGTCCACGGCTATGTCGCCCGGCCGCCTCGCGCGCCGGAACTCGGCCTCCTCCTTTGTGAGCAATGCGGGGAAGCGGAGTTGGCTCGTCATGACTGCGCCGCGCTGTCCGTTGACGAGTGACGGGCTCAGAACGTTCCGCTGATTGTCAGCGTCACAAACATCGGCAGGCGCGTGAAGCGCTCTTCCGTCCGTTCGAGAACGCCGGAGCGGTCGGGGGCGTAGAAACTGCGGAAGCGGTAGCGCCGCTGGGTGCCTGTGTTGCGCAGGTCCAGCCGCACCTTCAAGCCCTTCCAGGCCGTCGTCTCAGCGAAGGCGGTCATGAAGCCGCCCGTGCGGCCAACCGCGATCTCGTCGACAAAGTAGGTCTCGCCCTCATCGGCCACACGCCAGTTGACACCCCAGGCGTATGGCTTGCCGGGCGGGTCGTGGCGGAACTCAAGGTCGATGTCGGGGGTCCAGACTGAGGAAAGAGGACGCGTTCGGGCGATCAGCGGATCGTAGAACGCGCTGTCCAGGGCCTGGCCTTCGGCCGTAATCCGGCCGCCGGGCAGCGCACGGTCGAGCGGCAGGGTAAACGAGGCGCGGACGCCCTGGAATGTCGCGTCGCCAGCGTTCGCCAGACCAGGCGCGCCGGAAGGAAGCAGCACCTGCTCGATGATATCTGTGCGGTCTTCCCTGAAGGCTTCGATGTTGACCGCGAAATCGCCCGTGCCGCGAAAGTCGGCGGACAGGTACCATCGCGTCGTCTGGTCCGGTCCGAGGTTCGGGTTGCCGGCGACCGTCGTGCCGTCATCCAGTTCGGCATTGGCGGCGAAGTCGTTGAAGTCGAGCTGGCCCACCGTGCGGCGAACGCCGGCCCGGATCTGCAGTCGGTCGGTCGGCTTCCAGACCAAGGCGAAAGACGGCTTGAAGAAACGGAAGCTCTGCGACTGGTCGGCGTCGCCGCTGACCGAAATGCTCGACGCTTCCGCCGCAAGGCCGCCCTCGACCGACCAGTTCGGAGACATGGTCCAGAAGAGGTTGGCGAACACTTCGCCGCGCAATTCCTCGACCGTGATGTCCGCCGCCGGGATCGGCACGGGGGTCAGGCCCGAGCCGTTGTCGACCGCCAGGCTGAACGTCCGGTCGAAGCGGTTGTAAGCGATCTCGCCGCCGAACTCGGGCCGCAGGCGACGCTCGCCGACGCCGGCGAATGTGGTGCGGCCGACGATCTCGAGCGGTTTGGCGGTCGACTCGACCACTGATCGCGAGATCAGGTCGCCGGATGTCGTCTCGCGCAGATCGCTGGAGGTCTCGCCGCCGTCCCGGTAGTTGCCCACCAACACCGTGCGCCAGGTCCAGTCATCGAACGACCGGGTGTAGTCGGCGCCGCCCTCGAAGATCCAGCGATGGACCTCCAGCACGGTCATCTGCCGCTGGTCGGGGGCGCCGTCAGGCAAGCGGCCGAGGAAGATCTCACCCGGCTGGTCATAGTGGTAGTCATAGTGGCCGACGCGTGCGTTCAGCGTCAGCAGGCCGCCCGCGACCGGACGCTTGGCGTCGCCGGAGGCGTAGATCTCACTGAGGGTGGAGGGCAGGTCGGTGACGATGCTGGAGACCAACACTCCGGCGGCGTCGCGATTTAGCCGCAACGCCCGAATTGGAAACTCTTCCCAGTAGCCGTTGAGGCGGGCCGAGGTCTGCCAGCCGCCGATCGACCGAGAATAGCTGAGGTCGACCTCCGGGTAGATGACGCCATTGGCGTTGCGCTCCAGCTCCAGCGTCCAGGTTCCCGCCGACGCGCCGGGCTTCTGGACGACATTCAGGATCAGGGTCTGACCCTGAGCCTCCGTGGCGGAGGCGCCGCGGATCAGCTCGATGCGTTCGACCTGGCTCGCCGGAATCCGCCGCAAGGCATCAACGATGCCGCCCTTGGCGCTGGGCCGCAGGCCATTGATCAGCGCGTTGCCGGCCGTTGCGCCGAAGCCACGCAGGTCGCTGTCGCCCTCGTCCAGCACGAAGCCGGGCGTCCGCCGGACCATGTCCAGCGCCGTTTGCGGCGAGTATTGCTGATAGTGCGAAGCCGGATAACTGGTCCGGTCGCCTTCGCCCGCCGCCTGGGCGAGCGCAGGAAGCGGCGCAGCGCAGACCACCATCAGGAGGGATCCGATGAAGGCCAGCGCCGCGCCCCGCATCAGAAGCGCGCCCGAAGGGTGAGGCGGAACTGACGCGGCATACCCGGCGTGACGTGGGTCACAGCGGTCTCGTTGCCGAAGTAGGCGTAGTAGTCGTTGTCCGTCAGGTTGGTGACCGACAGGTCCAGCGCCAGGTTGTCCGAGACATCGAAGACGCCGGACAGTGTGACGAGGTCGTACGATCCGCCCTCGTAGGCGTTGTCGATCGTGATCTGGTAGTCGCCGTACCACTCGTAACCGAGCCGCGCCCGCAGGCGGTTAGTGAACCGGTGCTCGAGGCTGACGGTGAACATGTGTTCCGGCACACCGACCGGCGTGTTTCCGGAGTAGTCGATGCCGCCGCTTTCGAGCTCGTCCCACACCGGATCGAGCCAGGTGAAGCTGGCGCCCACCGTCGTATCCGGCGTGGCCCGGAACTCGGCCGCCGCCTCGAAGCCGGTCACCTCGTAGCGTTCACCGGTGGTGGCCAGCGTCGGCGGGCCGAGCGGGTCGGGGTTGGTCACGAAGATGCGGCGGTCCTTCTGGACGAGATGGAACAGCGCCGTCTCGAAGGTCAGCCGATTGTCGAGCGCGCGGCCTTTCCAGCCGATCTCCACGCTGTCGATCGTCGTCGGCTCCTCGGTCCGCGCGTACTGCGACGGATCCCACTGCCAGGTCGGGCCGAAGTTCGAGTTGAAGCCCCGACCGTAGGAGACATAGACCTGCCCCGAGCCGTAGCGCCAGGACAGCGCGACCTTGGGAGCGAAGGCGCCGGCGTCACCTTCCACCCGGCCGCCTGGATTGAAGGGGCTGGTCGGAGAGAAGATCACCTCGCGGTCGAAGGCGTCGTAACGGCCCCCGAGCGTCAGGGTCAGACTGTCGGTCAGCGCGATTTCATCCTGGACGAACACCGACCAGAATGTGTTGGTCGCCTCGGTGTCCGCCTGGAGCTGGTTGTTCACGAAACAGGGATGTCCAGCGTTCAGGACCTGACCCGTCGTGTAGTCGATCTCGATCAGGAAGAAGGCGAAGCCGCAGCCGAAGGTGAAGCCGTACTGGCCGCTCCACCGCTCGTCGTCGTCGAGTGTGGTCTGCTCGGCGCTGGCCCCGATCAGGATGTCATGCCGGCCCGGCGTCCAGCGGACCGCGCCTTCGCCGAACAGGGTGCTGTTGGTCCCCTTCGACGAGTAGCCGTTGACCGCCATGATGTTGGCGCCGGGGTTGAAGCCCCACGGATCGTAGAAGTTCAGGAAATTGCTCGTGTCGAACGTGCGGCCGTGTCCGGTGAGCGTGAACGACAGGTCCTCCGACACCTCGTGCTCCATGCGGAGCGAGCCCATCAGGCCGGTGAAGTCGTTGAAGGTGTCGCCGTAGCCGAGGAAGGCCTCGTTGCTGACCACGTTGACGACCGTGCCGTTCGCCAGCGTCGGGATGGCCCCGGGGACCTCGCCGGAACGGTCGATGTAGTTCAGGTAGGCGGATAGCGTCGTCGTGGGGCTGAGTGTGAACCGGGCCTTGGCGAACAGGTTGAGGTTCTCGCGGGCGCTCTGTTCCCGCCAGCCGTCATAGGTTTCGTAGGTCGCGCTGCCGACAAAGGATGCGGTCTCTCCCGCACGCTCGAACACCAGGTCGCCGCGATAGTAGCCGTCGCTGCCGACGCTGAGCGCCAGACGGGTCGCGTCTTCGCGCGGATCGCGCAGCCGGTAGTTCACAGCGCCGGCGATTGCCCCGCGGCCGTACAGGGCCGACACAGGACCGCGGACGATCTCGACCCGCTCTACCGCAGCGTAGGGCACCTGGAAGAGCATCACCTCCTCATCCGGGCCGACGTAGGGAATGCCGTCGATGAGGGCCAGGAAGGTGTCGTTGCCGTGGTTGCCGGTGACGCCGCGGATGCTGATGAACGGGAACTCGTCGCCGTCACCCTCGCCGCGACGGAAGTAGACGCCCGGCACGCCGCGGAACTCGTCGGTGCCGAAGGCGAAGCCCTGCTGGCGGAGCTCGTCGAGGTTTTGGCTGGTGACGGCGGCAGGCACCTCGAGGATCGACTGCTCGGTGCGGGTCGCGGTGACGACCAGTTCATCGACCTCCGCCTCGGCCGAGCTCTGGGCGAACGCGAGACCGGGAGCGGCGAGCAGCGTGGTGGCTAGGAGCAGGCTCTTCATTGCGGACGTTCTCTCAACAGGGTTGGCGCCGGCGCTATCGGCCGGACTGGAGTTCGAAGCGGCCCCGCTCGATCGAGAAGGCCACGTCAGGGGTGTCGAAGGCCGCGCCGATCAGGCCACGCGCCACAAGTTCGTCGGGCGGGCCGACATGCAGTGCGCCTGTCCCGTCCAGCAGCCAGACGACATCGGCGAGTTGCAGCGACAGGTCGAGGTCATGACTGGACAGCAGGATGGCGGTCCCGGTCTCGCGCGCGCGACGGCGCAGCAGAGCCATCACCTCGACCCGGCCGGGCAGGTCGAGGAATGCGGTGATCTCGTCCAGCACCAACAGGCGCGGGGTCTGGGTCATCGCCCGCGCGATCATCACCCGCTGGCGTTCGCCGTCGGACAGGTCGTCGAACAGGCGGCCAAGGAATGGCGCGGCGCCGGCGGCCTCGGCCGACGCCCGGGCGATTTCCAGATCCTCGGCCGAGTAGGCGCCGCGCCAGCCGGTGAAGGGCTGGCGGCCCAACCGGATGACGTCGTCGACGGTGAGGCCGGGGCTCGACGGCCGCTCGGTCAGGACCACCGCGATACGCCGCGCGCGCTCGCCGGCCGACAGCGTGGCGACCTCGGCCTCGTCGAGCCTGACATGTCCCGACAACGCCGCCTGCAGGCCCGCGATGGTCCGCATCAGCGTCGACTTGCCCGCGCCGTTGCGGCCGAGGACACAGACGAAGTCACCCGGCTCGACCGACAGGGAGACGGCGTCGACCACCGCGCCGCGGGGAGCGCCGTAGCCGGCGACGAGGGCTTCCAGCGCGAGCATCAGCGGTATCCCCGCATGCTCGGCGCAAGCAGCAGGAGCAGGATGACCACCGGCGCGCCGACCAGGGCGAGGACGGCGTTCAGGTGCAGGAAATGCTGCTCCCACGGCAGGTGGACCACGAAGTCGGCGGCCGTCGCCAGCACCGCGCCCGACAGCGCCGCCAACGGCAGCAGCGGCCCGATCCGGGCGGTGCCGGCGATCGCGCGGGCGAAGTGCGGCACGATAAGGCCGACAAAGGTGACCGGCCCGCACCAGGCGGTCACCGGCGCCACCATCAGCACGGTCGCCGCCAGGGTGATCAGGCGAAGCCGGCCGACATCTGCGCCGAGGCTGCGGGCGTAGGTCTCGCCCAGCAGCAGGGAAGTCAGCGGCTTGCCGGCGGCGACAGACAGCGCCAGGCCCAGAGCGACCGGGATAAAAAGCAACGGCAGGTCGGCTGCCGAGACCCCGGTGAAGGTTCCGTCGTTCCAGCCGGAAAACACGCGTCCGCCGATGCGGCTGGCGAAGTGCATGATGACGCTGACCAGGCCCTGGGCCGTGAACCAGATCATCAGACCGACGACCAGCAGGGTGATCGTCCCCAGCCGTCGGCCGAGCGTTAGCACCAGTACGGCGGCGGCGGTCACGCCGACGGCGGCGCCGAGCGTCAGGTCCAGGCCCCGGAACGCCGACAGGAACGAGACTGCCGCCGGACCGGCAAAGGCTGTCCCGGCGACCGTCAGCGCGACGCCGAGCTGTCCGCCGGCCGTCAGGCCCAGAGACCAGGCGTCAGCGACGGGATTGCGGAACAGCGCCTGCATCAGCACGCCCGCGACGCCGAGGGCGGCTCCGGCGAGGGCGCCTGTGATCAGCCGGGGCAGCCTGATCTGGCCTACGATCTGGGCGGCCACGGGATCGGTGGCCGGGGAAGCGATCGCCTGCCAAGCTTGACTGATCGTGAGGCCAACCTGGCCATAAGTCAGCGTCGCAACCGCCAAGGCCAGCAGAACGAGAACCAGCGCCCCCGCGCCCAGGGCGGCGCGACGATGAGCTAGCTCGATCATGCCGCGCCCGTCTTCTTGTCAGGCTGCAGAAAGGTGAAGGGCTCCGATACGAGGTCCGGATTGGCCATCTTCACATAGTCGGCGAGCAGCAGGTCGGGTCGGATCGGCCCCGTCTGCCAGAGATCATAGGCGTCGGCCGCGTGATTGATCCGTCCGTCCTGGGCGTAGATGCGTCCTTCACGGAACGCCCTGAACTGATTCAGCACCGTGCGGTTCCTGTACGGCTGACCGTGTGGGTCCCGCGCTATCCAGAACTCGGCGTTCCGCCCTTCTGCCAGAAGGCGTTCTGTGCCCAGGCGAACGCTGGAATCGAGGCGCGGATCGTCCGGTTGGCCCAGTACGACCTCCAGATTCGCGTCGCGCATCAGTCCCGCTTCGGCGTTTCGGGCTGTCGCCATCCACTTGTCGCCGCCCATCCACCAGCTGTTCAGCGCGGTGCGGCGCGGCCTGGCGGCGGCGGCCTTGATCAAGGCCTCGACCCGCTCGGTGACCATGCGGATGTGAGCCTCGGCCTGGGCCTCGCGACCGGTCAGCAGGCCGACCAGCCGGATGTACTCGACCTGCCCCATGTAGTGGGGCTCGCTGCTCAGGAAGAACGGCACGACCGGCACGCCCATCGCCTGGATTCGGTCGAGATGCGTGGAGTGCGAAGGGTCGACCTGCGCCATGAAGAAGACGTCCGGCCGCGAAGCGACCAACACGTCCAGCGACGGCGCCGAATGCCAGCCGTAGCCGACCTGCAGCAACTCGCCGCGCTTGGTCCGCGCGCGGATGTCGTCGTCGTAGGAGTTGATCCCGCCGACGGCGACGAGACGGTCGGCTGCGCCGAGCGCGACGAGCATGGCTTCCTGCGGCGCGTAGTTGACCGCGATCCGCTCGACCGGCGTCCGCACCAGCGCGGCGCCGACGAGATCGCCGGTCAGGGCAGGGGTGGCTCCACTCTTCGGCGCCAGCACAATGCGTCGTCGCTGCACCTCGCCCTGCGCCGCGCCGCCCCAGGACACCATCTGGGCTTCGAAGTCTACGACCTTGAAGCCGCCGCGGTCTTCGACGGTGAAAGTCCTGGCCCAGCGTTGCGGGATCGGCCTGCCGCCGCCGCTGTCGCCTTGCGGACCGCTCTGGCCGCACGCCGCCAGCGCCGCCGCGCCGCCGACAATGATCGCTCTGCGACTGATCCCGGAATTCCACCCCATAGTGTTATGATATACAGTAACACTTTCATCGACGGCAAGTCCGAGCCGTCGGGTCCATCTCGCAACGTAGAGCGCCCTGATGCCGACCGGCTTGAGCCGCCGTAACTTCGTCCTGTCGGGAGCCGCTGGAGCGTCGATCCTGGCTGTCCCGTGGACCCACGGCATTGCGGCTGCAACGGCGAAGGTCGATCCGTTCACGCTCGGGGTGGCGTCAGGCGCCCCGGCGCCGGACGGCTTCGTGATCTGGACGCGGCTGGCGCCCAACCCGCTCGCAGTCGACGGCCAGGGCGGTCTCCGCGAGCCGGTGTCCGTCGCCTGGGAGATCGCGACCGACGAAGGGATGCGCCAGGTCATCCGTCGCGGCGTCGTCACTGCCGACGCCAGTTGGGCGCACGCCGTCCATGTCGAGGTCGGCGGCCTGTCGCCGGATCGGCCCTACTGGTACTTCTTCACCGCCATGGGTCATCAGAGCCCGACCGGCCGGGCGCGCACGCTGCCGGCGCGCGGCGCTTCGGTGAAGCGTCTGAAGCTGGCGGTCGCGTCATGCTCCGACTGGGAGCTGGGCCATTTCAGCGCCTATCGGCACATGGCGGCGGAGGAGGCGGACATGGTCCTGTTCCTCGGCGACTACATTTACGAGTTCAGCTACCAGGGCGAACGCGGCAAGGACCGCGTCCGCAGGCACGACACTGAGGCCGACGCCCTTTCGCTGGCGGACTACCGCCGCCGCTACGCCCTCTATCGCACTGACCCCGACCTGCAGGCCGTCCACGCCTCCGCGCCCTGCCTCGCGACTTGGGATGATCACGAAGTTCAGAACGACTACGCCAACCGCTGGTCTCAGGACGTCGGCACGACCGAGGCCGACTTTCTGGCCCGCCGCGCGGCCGGCTACCGCGCCTTCTACGAACACATGCCGCTGCGTCGCTCGATGCGGCCTCGTGGTCCGGACATGAAGATCTACGGCGCGACCCAGGTCGGCGATCTGGCCGACATCCTCGTGCTCGACGGCCGGCAGTACCGGACGATACAGCCCTGTCCCCGACCCAACAGCCGCCGCGGCTATGTCGCGCCGGAGACCTGCGCCGACCTGTCTGCGCCGGACCGCACCATGCTCGGCTGGGAGCAGGAGCGCTGGCTCTACGATCGCTTCCGGAAGGGGCGAAGTCGCTGGACGATCGTCGCCCAGGACCTGCTGGTCGCCCGCATGGAGCAACTCGGCCGGGACGGTGTCTTCGGTCACTTCACCGACGGCTGGGACGCCTATCAGGCCAACCGCACGCGCATGCTGACCGCGCTCGACCAGTCCAGCGCGCGCAATCCTGTCTTCCTAGGCGGCGACATCCACTCCTTCTGGGCCACGGACCTGAAGCGGGACTTCCTCGATCCGGCCTCCCGCACCGTGGCCACCGAACTGGTCGGCGGCGCCATCAGCCAGTACGGCCCGCCTGAACAGGCCTTCGCCAACATCCAGGTGAAGAACCCGCACGTCCGGTTCGTGGACCTGAAGGCCAACGGCTACTTCACCCTCGACCTCCACACCGACCATGCCGAAGCGCGCTTCGTGGCCATCTCTGACCGGCGCGACAGGGACGCAGCGGCCCGTCTGCTCAAGTCATTCGTCGTCGAAGAGGGACGCCCCGGAGTACTTGCATCATGACCAACTCAGCCCCGACCACGATCGATTTCGACGCCCCCGGCCATGCAGCCCTTTACCTGGGCAACGGCCCGCCGGCCTTTACTCCCGGCCACGCCGGTCTGCTGCAGATGATCGGCGTGCTGCTGGCCGAGCGCCTGCCCGACGACGGCCAAATCCTGGTGATCGGCGCCGGCGGCGGCCTTGAGACCCGCGCGCTCGCCGCGACGGGTGAGGGGTGGACCTTCGTCGGAGTCGATCCTTCGGCGGCCATGCTCGACATGGCGCGCGCCATCGCCGGCCCGGTCGCCGGTGACCGCCTTCGGCTGATCGAGGGCGTCGTCGGCGACGCGCCCAAGGGCCCTTTCGACGCGGCCACATGTGTCTTGGTCCTCGGCCTGATCCCGGACGACGGCGGCAAGGCGGCGATTCTGGCGGAGGCCCACCGGCGCCTGACTTCAGGGGCCCCGTTCATCCTCGTAGACCATTGTATCGACCCTTCCACCGCCGATCGCGACCTCCGCCTCGACCGCTACGCCGCCTACGCCCGAGCATCCGGCGTCGATCCAGAGATGGTCGCCAAGGCCCGCGTCATGATGGCCGCCAGCCAAACCATGGTTGCTCCGGAGCGAAACGAAGCACTTCTCGAAGCCGCAGGCTTCAAGGCCACCGAACTCTTCTACCTCGGCATGGCCTGGCGTGGCTGGATCGCCTACGCGTGACCTACTCGCAGACCGCGCCGGCCTAACGAAAGTGGACTGAGATCTGCGCAGTCTCTCTGGCCATCGGTTGCCTTCGTGAGTTACCGGACGGGGCCTTTTGAGCGTCGGCTATCCGATTGGCCGCGAGTGTCCGGTTCTGGCGCCAGGCCGACATTCGGTGACTCGACCGCTCCCTCCGAATCGAACCCTTCGTCCCCTAACAGGGCTTACCAAGGGCGGAGAGATGGCGGCCCACGACTGCCCCCGCCGCCACACGCCCCGTCCCTGATGAGTCGGGAATGTATGCGCTGCCGGCCTTCAGTGTCCGATCCCGTCCCGTCCGGCAGCGCCTGTGCGCGCCCGGCTCCTGACGCTTCACCGCAGGCGGAGCCTGGCGCGTGACGTGGCCGGACGCGCTTCTATGCGATCCACCCAGGCCGAAAGCGCCGGAAAGTCCGGCGGCGCGAAGTCCGCGTAGTCCATGCGGCGGACCCATCCGAAATGCGCGATATCGGCGATCGAGTAGGCTTCGCCGTTGAGCCACCCCGACTCCTCGATCCGCGCTTCCAGGAGGCCGAGCAGACGAGCCGCCTCGCTTCTGAACCGATCGAGCGCGTAGGGGTCCTGCCCGCGCCGGGAAAGGAAATGCCCGGTGGCGCCCATCGCCGGACCAAGGCCGGCGACCTGAAGAAACAGCCAGCTGAGCGTCTGCGCCCTGCCACGGACGGATGACCCCGTCAGGTCGCCGCACAGATCGGCGAGGTGAAGCAGAATGGCGCCGGACTCGAAGACCGTAACAGCCTGCTCGCTCGCGTCATCTCGGTAGCGGATGGCCGGAATCTTCCCGTTCGGGTTCACCCGGGTGAACGCCGGCGAGCGCATCTCGGCGCTCCCGAGCGTCATCAGCCGTACCTGATAGGGCAGGCCGAGTTCCTCGAGGGCGATCGGGATCTTGATCCCGTTGGGCGTGTCGGCGGTAAAGAGCTCGATCATGGCCGGCCTGGAGGTCGTCATCACAGCACCCGCATCAGGGTTTCGAGGCTTACGCCGCCGGCGCGGTCCGACATCAGCAGGGCGGCGATCCTGTCGATGCGAGGTCTCTGGCCCGGGGCGGCGCCCTGCTCGCGGGTCGGGCGCGGCCAAAGGGGGCGTTGGCGTCGTCCGAACATCATCGGGCGCCGCCTGGACGCAGTGCGCGGTCCCGGGCGACCTGATCAAGGGTCAGGGACGGGAATCCCAAGCGGAGGCAGGCTTGTCGCATGCGTTCGACGTCTGGCTGGTCACCGGCCCTGAGCGCCCGCGCGAAGGCGAGAAGCGCCGCGGTGCGGACTTCGAAGCTGCGCCCGGCCATCGCCGCGTCGATCTCTGCACCGCTGAGTCCCGCGCGGCGGGCTTCGTCCACAAGAGCGACGAGGCTCGCCCCGCCTGAGGCGTCGTCCAGCAGCGCCAGCCGCAGCTGGACGTCCATCCTCTCGCCAAGCCAGGGCTCGGCGGCAGCCCCGGAGTTGGCTGACCGGTGATCCATGTCGTTCTCCCGACGTCGCCCGGGTTCGAGCTTGGCCGGGGGGTGTAGCGGCGGATCGAGACGTGGATAATCCGCGCCGCAGGCAATCCACTGTTCCGGAAATCGGAACGCTCGCGTCAGTTCACGAGGCGGTTGGCGCGCAGCCGCTCAGCGGCGAAGTCCACAAAGGCGCGGACTTTCGCCGATGCGTTGCGTCCCTCCGGATGGACGATGTGGATCGGAAGCGGGTCTTCCTCGAATGCTTCGAGGGCCGTCTGCAGGGTTCCGTTCAGGAGGTCGGGGCCGATCTGGTAAGACAGCACGCGGGCGAGACCCCAGCCGGACCGTGCGGCGGTGATAGCGCCCTCATTCGAGTTGCAGAACAGGGCGGGCCTGACCTGGATCGCGGTCTTCGACTGTTGCCCGAAACGCCAGTCCAGCGACGTCCATGCGCTGGTGGCGGCGATGATCCTGTGGCGTGCCAGGTCGGCCGGCGCGGCCGGGGCGCCGTGGCGCTCGAAGTAGGCCGGCGCACCACAGATGACCCTGCGCACCGATCCCACCTTGATGGCCGCCTGAGATGAATCGGGGAGGTGACCGATCCGGATCGCGACGTCGATACCCTCGTCCACAAGGTTGGTCACGCGATCCAGGAACAGCAGTCTGCCGGTCACCTCGGGATAGGCGTCCAGAAACTCCGTGACGATCGGGACAACATAGATCTGACCGAACAGCACTGACGCCGTGATGGTGATGACGCCGGTCGGTTTCGCATAGGATCCGGCCGCCGCCGCTTCCGCATCCTCGATGGCGGACAGGATCTGCCTGCAGTCGTCGACATAGCGGCGACCGACGTCCGTCAGTTTCACCGCCCGGGTCGTCCGGGTCAGCAGCCGCGCGCCGATGAAATCCTCAAGCCCGGCGATGGCGCGCGTGACGGCGGGGGGGCTGAGGTTCATCTGACGTGCGGCCTCGGCGAACCCGCCGGTGTCGGCGATCCGTACAAGCACGCGCATGGCATGGATGCGGTCCATTCGCCCCCCCCGATCAACTATTCCGAGTTTCGCAATGGTCACTTGATCATGACAGGGCTTATTGCGCCATACGATTTGTCGCATGTCCTGTCCGCCGGGAAGACCGGAACGAACAGGAGCCTAGCCCGTGAAACTCTATTTCCACCCGATCTCCGGACACGCCCACCGGGCGCGCCTCTTTCTGTCGCTCATCGGCGCTGACGTGGACATCGTCGACGTCGACCTGGCCAAGGGGCAGCACAAGTCGCCCGAGTACCTGGCTCTCAACCGCTTCGGCCAGGTGCCGCTGCTCGAGGACGACGGCGTCTTCATCCCCGACTCCAACGCCATCATGGTCTATGCCGCCCGGAAGTTCGGTCGCACGGACTGGCTGCCCGAAGACCCGGCGGGCGCCGCCGCGGTCCAGCGCTGGCTGTCGGTGGCTGCGGGACAGATCGCCTACGGGCCGGCCGCCGCCCGCCTCATCACCATCTTCAACGCAGCGTTCAACGCCGAAGAAGTCATCGGCCGCGCCCACGCCGTCCTGAAGCTCATCGACGCGGAACTTCACGACCGCCAGTGGATCGCAAGCGACCGTCCCACGATCGCCGACGTGGCGCTCTACAGCTACATCGCCCGCGCGCCCGAGGGGAATGTCGACCTGTCCGCCTACGGAAACGTCCGGGCCTGGCTCGCTCGCATCGAGTCCCTGACCGGCTTTGTCGCTTTCGACGTGACTCCTGTCGGCCTCGCGGCCTGAGGCAGGAGGGGCGCCGGCGCGCGCGCCTTCTCACCATCACTCGTACGGATCGTGCCATGTCAGGCGACGCACACGAAAGACCCTCGCCCTTCCACGAGGGCGAGGTCGCGCTTCAGCGCAGCGTTGGCGTCGCCGAACGCCTCGAGCAGTTCGGCCGGCGCGTCATTCGCGATCACATGCCGGAGCAGCACCGGCAGTTCTACGGCCAGCTTCCGTTCGTGGTGGTCGGAACGGTCGATCCGGCAGGCGAGGCCTGGGCGACCCTGCTCGCGGGACGTCCGGGCTTCGTGACCAGTCCCGATCCGCGGCGGCTGACGTTTTCCATGGCCGCCGATCCAGCGGACCCCGCCGCGTCCGGCCTGGGTGAGGGAGACGCCGTCGGACTATTGGGGATCGAACTGCACACGCGCCGGCGGAATCGCATGAATGGCCGCGTCCGGCGCGATGCGGAGGGTACATTCAGCGTCGAGGTCGAGCACGCCTTCGGCAACTGCCCACAGTACATCCAGCTCCGCGATTTCACCTTCGTTCGCGAACCGGACGAGCACGACCTGGCCTCGGAGCCGCAGATCGTCACCATGAGCGACCCTCGGGTCCGTGAACTGATCGGCGAAGCCGACACCTTCTTCGTGGCGTCCTACGTCGAGGACGCCGACGGCAGACACGTCGACGCCTCGCATCGCGGCGGCAAGCCCGGCTTTGTCCGCATCAACGATGACGGCTCGCTGACTATCCCCGACTTTGCCGGAAACCTGCACTTCAACACGCTGGGAAACTTCCTGTTGAATCCGCGCGCGGGTCTGGTCTTTCCCGACTTCGAAACCGGGAACCTGCTGCAGCTTACGGGCGATGCCGAAGTCATCCTGGAGTCGGCTGAGATCGATGCCTTCCAGGGCGCCGAGCGCCTCTGGATCTTCCGGCCGCGTCGGGTGGTGCTGCGCCGGTCGGCGCTGCCCTTGCGCTTCGTCTCCCGGCGCGACGCAGCCTCGCCGAACAGCCTGATGACCGGCGACTGGAGCCAGGTGGCCGGTCGCCTGGACGCTGAAGGGCTCAGGTCGCGCTGGCGGCCATTCAGGGTTACGCGGATCGTCGAGGAGAGCCGTGGTGTCCGATCCTTCCATCTGGCGCCGGCCGACGGCAGGGGAGTCCCCGCGCACATCGCAGGTCAGCATCTGCCGATAAGGGTTCGGACGGGTGATGACGCGGCGCCGGTGATCCGCACCTACACCATCTCGACGGCGCCATCGGACGGCTACTACCGCATCAGCGTCAAGCGCCAGGGCCTGGTCTCGAGCTTCCTGCATGAACACGTGGCGGTGGGAGACACCATCGAGACGCGCGCGCCGGCCGGAGGGTTCACGATCGACCCCCATGAGCGGAGGCCGGCCGTACTCCTGGCCGCGGGCGTGGGCATCACGCCGATCCTGGCCATGCTGCGGACCATCGTGTTCGAGGGTCTGCGGAAGCGGCGGGTTCGCCCCACCTTTGTCTTTGTCGCCGCGAACACGCTGGCTGAGCGGGCCTTCGATGACGAGATCGAAGACCTCAAGGCCCAGGCGAGCGGCGCGGTCTCGGTGTTTCGCGTGCTCGCGGACGCGACCGGCGCCGGGGAGAGCGACTTCGACGCCCTTGGGCGGATCGATCTGACGGTCCTTCGAAGGGTGCTGCCTCTCGACGGCTATGACTTCTATCTCTGCGGCCCCCCGCCCTTCATGCAGGGTCTCTACGACCAGCTCCGCGAGATCGGGACGCCCGACGCGTGGATCCATGCCGAAGCGTTCGGTCCCGCCTCGATCAAGCGTAAGCGGCAGGCCGTGCCCGCTGACAGCGGGCCGCCGTCCGCCGTCCGCCCTGTCCCGGTCGCCTTCGCCGCCTCCGGCAAGGAGGCCCGCTGGACACCGGGCTCGGGGTCCTTGCTCGACCTTGCCGAGGCGCGAGGACTTACCCCCGAGTTCAGCTGCAGGGGCGGCAGCTGCGGGACCTGCGCGGTCCCCGTGCTGGCCGGCGCGGTCGCGTACCCAGATCCGCCGGAGGCCGTGGCGCCCGAAGGCAGCGCCCTGATCTGCTGTTCCGTGCCGGCCGACCCGTCGGCGACCGGTGGGGATCGGTTGGTGCTCGACCTTTGAACCGCGGCGCCGGAGCGCAAGCGCCACGCTATCCTTCAACCTCGCTTCAAGCCCGACAATCAGGAGCCCGAACATGTCGCGTCCCCCTTTGCCGCCGTTCTCCCGGAAGAGCGCAATCGAAAAGGTCAGGCTGGCCGAAGACGGCTGGAACAGCCGGGATCCCGCGCGCGTTGCGCTCGCCTACACCGAAGACACGCACTGGCGGAACCGGGCGGAGTTCCCGCGAGGCCGCGCCGAGGTCGAAGCCTTCCTCAGCCACAAGTGGACCCGGGAACTTGACTACCGCCTCATCAAGGAGCTGTGGGCGTTCGCCGGGAATCGCATCGCGGTCCGCTATGCCTATGAATACCGCGACGACAGCGACCACTGGTTCCGGGCCTACGGAAACGAGAATTGGGAGTTCGCCGACGACGGGCTGATGCATCGCCGCTTCGCAAGCATCAACGAGCTGCCGATCGCCGAGTCCGATCGCAAGTTTCGCTGGCCGCTCGGTCCCCGGCCGGACGATCACCCGGGACTGAGCGATCTCGAACTCTGATACTGCGCCGCTGTGCCTCGCCCTTCAGTCACTGGCGCAGAGCAAGGCTGGCGCCCAACTGCCCCGACCGCCAGTCAGTCCGGGCGATCCCGCTCAACGCGGCGATCCCTGCCGGGGCGTCCGAGCGCGCCGAGACCCGCTGCCCGATCCCAGAGCCCGCGCCTGCCTGACAGGTGACCTCGAGAGCGTCCGCCTATGGCCAGCGCGGCGCCTGGCAATCACACGAACGACGTCGCCACGTCTCCCAGTCCCTGGTCGAAGCGGCAGAGGATCTCGTCGCCCGCCTTGACCGGGAAGGCGCGGACGAAGGAGCCGGTCAGGATCACATCGCCGGGCTGGAAGCTGACGCCGAACTCGCCGAGCTTGTTGGCGAGCCAGGCCACCGCCGTGACCGGATTGCCCAGAACGGCCGAGGCCTCGCCCACATGTTCAACGACGCCGTTGCGCAGGATCTCGCCCTTCACCCGGCGGATGTCGATGGCGTCCAGCCGGCGTGGGTTGGCGCCCAGAACGGCCGCACCGCAGGCGGCGAGGTCGGCGACGGTGTCGATGATGTTCATGCCCGGCGCGCGGGAGACCCGGAAGTCGACGATCTCGATGGCCGGCACGACGAACTCGGTGGCCCGGACCACATCCATCGGCAGGATCCCCGGGCCCGAGAGGGCGTCCTTCATCACGAAGGCGATTTCCATCTCGACCATCGGGTCGAAGAAGCGCGCCACCGGCAGCGGCGTCGACTCCGGCAGGAACAGGTCGTCGGTCATGGCGCTGAAATCGGGTTCGGTCGCGCCGGACATCTCCTGCATGGCCTTGGAGGTCAGGCCGACCTTGTAGCCCTTGATCCGCGCGCCGGCGGCGACCCGGCGGGCCACGAAGGCTTCCTGGATGCGGTAGGCGTCCTCGACCTCGATGCCAGGGTAGGCCTTCGACAGCAGGGGCAGGCCCTGGCGCGTCTCATAGGTCCCGATCAGGTCCTCGACGATCTTCGCGCGGGTGGCCTGATCAAGCATGGGTCTCTCCGGGAGCGAGGGCGTGGCGGACGGCAGCCAGGTCGGTGCGGGCGGCCATGGTCAGGGCGTTGATGTCCGTGACGACCGAAACCATCTGGAAGCCCTGCTTCAAGCGCAGCGGCGCGACCACGGCGTTGGACAGGACCGCGGTGGCGACGCCGGCCGCGCTGGCGGCGGCGGTGATCCGGGCGATGGCCGCGTCGAACACGGGTTCCCCGTCATTGTCGCCCGGCGGCAGGCCGAGCGCGATCGACAGGTCGAACGGGCCGACGAACAGCGCGTCGACGCCGGGGGTGCGGGCGATCTCCTCGACCTCTTCCAGCGCCTGGGCGGTCTCGATCATCGGGATGACAGCAACCCGGGCGTTGGCGGTGGCGAAATAGCCGGGGCCGTCCCGCAGGCCGACCCGGACGGGGCCGAAGCTGCGGCTGCCCGCGGGCGGATAGAGGCAGGCGTCGACCGCCCGGCGGGCGTCGGCGGCGGACTGGATCATCGGGATGACGACGCCGAGCGCCCCGGCGTCGAGCACCCGCCCGATGATGCCGGGATCATTCCACGGGACCCTGACGATCGGGACGGCGTCGCTCAGGTCGACCGCGCGGATCATCGACAGCGCCGTCTCGTAGTCCATGCAACCGTGCTGCATGTCGATCAGCACCCAGTCGAAGCCGGCCTTGCCCAGCGCCTCGGCGGAGATCGCACCGGGCATCATGCACCAGGCGCCGAGCGTCGCCTCGCCGGCCCCCCAGCGGGTCTTGAGTGACAAGCTGATCCTCTCCGTACTCACAGCCCGCCCGCGAGCGACGGCGCTTATGAAATGAGTGTCATCATAAATGACTGAGGTCAATAAAGATCGGGTCGCCGGGGCCGGGCGGTCCGTCAGGCCGGGACGTTGATCGTAATCGCCAGGTGTTGCCGCAGGCGGCTGTGGAACTGCGCGCCCGACGTCTGCCCGCCCAGGCGGCCGAGCAGGGCCATATAGTAGTTGGCGAAAAGGTTCTCGGCGACGCGAAGGGGAGGCGCATCCTGGACACAGCGGCCCGCGTCGCGCGCCTTGACGACCAGGTCGGCCAAACCGGCATAGATCACGTCGAGCAACTCGGAGATGTCAGCCGCGCGGCCGACGCCGTCCGGGAACATCACTTCCTTCAGCAGCAGCCGCGCGATGTCCGGATCCCGCTCGTGGTAGGCCAGCATGGACGAAAAGACCTGCATGAGCTGGTCCAGCAGCGGCGCATCCGGATCGGCGTTGGCGAAAGCGGCCCGCGCGGTCTCCAGCATCTCGTCTCTGAAGACCATGACCAACAGGTCTTCCTTGGATCGCGCATAGAGGAACAGCGTGCCGGTGCCGATGTCGGCGGCCTCGGCGATCTGTTGGGTTGTCGTCTCGGCGAAGCCGCGTTCACTGAACAGCTGGCGGGCGGCGCCGACGATCCGCGCCAGCTTCTCCTGTTTGTTGCGCTCGCGCCGGCCTACGCGGGGCGCGGCCGGGTCCTGGGCCGCGCTCATCGCGTTCTGCGCTTTCCGCTGTCCAGCCACTCTGTCGACTACCTCCAGCTCACGCGTGTCTGACCAACCCTTTCGGGCTTGCCGGCCCAAAGTCAATGCGGCCGGCGCGACCATTTCCCGTCGTCATCCGGCGCGGGGTTGACGGCGACGGACTCCTCTATAAACTGACTATAGTCATAAATGAAGATCGTCAGTGTTCGACGGGCCTGGCGCAAAGACGCGGCCACAGAGCAGCGCAGGACGGGAGGACGAAGGGTGGCCAGCAACACAGCGACTGTCGCGGGCGTGGAGGTCTCGACCGATCACTGGATCGACGGGCGCCGCGTCTCCTCGTCCGAGCGGTTCGAGAACCTGTCGCCGGTGGACGGCTCGCACCTGGCGAACGTCGCTTCCGGCGGCAAGGCCGAAGCTGACCAGGCGGTCGATGCCGCGCGCCGGGCCTTTCCGGCCTGGGCGGCGCTCGGACCCGAAGGGCGGCTTCCTTACCTCAAGCGGTTCGCCGAAGGCATCCGCGAGCGCGCCAGGGACCTCGCCGCCGTCGAGACCATGGACAACGGCTCGCTGCTGGCCGGCAATGCACACAGGGTGATCCCCCGCGCCGCCCAGAACATCGAGTTCTTCGCCGACTGGGCCCTGACGTTGCAGGACCACGTCATCGACTCCCCCGAGGTGGTCAATCACGTGCGCTATGATCCGTCCGGCGTCGCCGCGCTGATCACGCCGTGGAACGCGCCGCTGATGCTGACCACCTGGAAGGTCGGCCCGGCGCTCGCCGCCGGCAATACGGTGGTGGTCAAACCGCCGGAGTGGGCGCCGATGACCTGCTCCCTGATGGCTGACATCGCCCATGCGGCCGGCATTCCCGCCGGCGTGCTGAACGTGCTGCAGGGCATCGGCGAAACCGCCGGTGACGCCCTGGTCAACAACGCCGATCTCGACCGCATCAGCTTCACCGGCTCCACTGAAACGGCGAAACTGATCGGTCAGGCCGCCGCCCGCTCGATCACGGCGATGAGCTCCGAACTTGGCGGCAAGTCGCCGTTCATCGTCTGCGCCGACGCAGACCTCGACGCCGCCGCCCAGACCGTCGCCGGCCAGTACATGAACGCCGGGCAGGTCTGTCTCGCCGGCACGCGGGTGCTGGTCGAGAAGTCGATCGAGCAGGTCTTCCTCGCAAAGGTGCGGGACGCAGCTGGTCACATGGTCGTCGGCGATCCGCGTGACGCGGCCACTCGTGTCGGCCCTCTGATCACGAAGGCGCACTTCGACCGCGTCGCGGGCTTCGTGGCCCGCGCCAAGGCGGACGGCGCCGAGGCGCTCTGGGGCGGCTCGCCGGCCAACTTCGGCGATCTCTATTTCCAGCCGACCCTGTTCACCAACGTCGATCCGGCGTCCGAGATCGCCCAGCAGGAGGTCTTCGGGCCGGTACTGACCTGGCAGACCTTCGAGACCGAAGACGAAGTCATCGCTGTGGCCAACGGCACCAGATACGGCCTGGCCGGGGTGCTGTTCACCCAGAACGAGGCCCGCGCCATGCGCATCGCCTCTCAGGTCGTCGCCGGCACCCTGTGGGTCAACTGCTTCTTCATCCGTGATCTGGCGGCGCCCTTCGGCGGCAGCCGCAACTCCGGCATCGGCCGCGAGGGCGGGACCTGGAGCTTCGATTTCTACAGCGACATCAAGAACATCTCGGTCCGCAAGGGCTCCTTCTCAGGAAAGGCGGCGTAAAATGGCTTCAGTCACCGAGCTTGGATACCTGACGCTTGGCGTCAGCGATCTCGCCGCCTGGAAGGGCTTCGCCGCCAATGTGCTGGGCCTGGAGGTTGTCGAGAGCGGCGCGCCGGACCGCTGCTGGCTGCGCATGGACTACTGGCATCACCGGATCACTCTGATCGAGGACGGTTCCGACGATCTGAAGGTCACTGGCCTGCGCGTCGCCGGCCATGACGAGTTCATCGAGATGGCCGCCCAGCTGCGTGACGGCGGTGTTTCGGTCACCGTCCTGTCCGAAGCCGAAGCGGTGGCGCGGGGTGTGCTCGCGGTCATGGCCCTGACCGATCCCAACGGCTACGCCGTGGAGATCTTCCACGGTCCGCTGGTGCAGTTCGACAAGCCCTTCCATCCGGGCCATCGCATGCATGGATCGTTCAAGACGGGTCCGGGCGGGCTCGGCCACGTGATGCAGTCGACGAAGGCCAGTCTGGAGGAGAACTACGCCTTCTACCGTCTCCTCGGGATGCGCGGCGGCATTGAATACAAGCTGGACGTTCCCGGCGCACCGGGTCCGATCCCGCTGATGTTCATGCACTGCAACGAACGTCAGCACACCTTCGCCTTCGCCGGTCCGGGTGAGAAGCGGGTCAACCACATCATGATGGAAGTGGAGCAGATGGCCGACGTCGGCCTGGCCCACGACCTGGTCAAGCAGGCGGGCCTGCCGATCATCATCGAGCCGGGCAGCCACGCCAACGACCAGATGTTCTCGTTCTACTTCAAGAACCCGTCAGGCTTCCTGAGCGAGATCGGCTGGGGCGGCCGTCCGGCGGTGCATCAGTCGGAATACTACCAGCGCGACGCCTTCGGGCACGCGCCGGTCCCGGGGACCATGAAGGGCTTCATGGTCCCGGCCTGAGCCACTGGACGCGCCCGGACGCGAGCCGGGCCGCAGGAGGACGTCTCCATGACTGCACGCGATAGGCTTCTATCGGGCTGTGAGGATCGTGCGCGAGAGTACCGCCACGCCCTCGGCCGCTTTCCGACGGGCGTCGCCTTCGTTGCGGCGCGCACGCCGGAGGGAGAGGCGGCGGGGTTGCTGATCAACTCGTTCACCTCGGTCTCGCTGACGCCGCCGATGGTGCTCTGGTGCCTCGGCCTGGCGGCGCGCAGCCGTCCGGTCTTTGCCTCCGCCCCGTCCTTCGCGGTCAGCATCCTGTCCGAAGACCAGCGGTCGCTGCTTGGCGATCTTGCGCGTCCGCTGGAGCAGCGGCTGCAGGGTGTGCCGATCCGCGACGGCATCGGCGGCGCGCCCGTTATCGTCAACGCCGCGGCCGTCTTCGAATGCACCATTGCGACGGTGACCCGGGCGGGAGACCACGAAGTCTACCTCGGCCAGGTCGAACATTTCGAACGCCGCGACGACACCCCGCTCGCCTACCTCGCGGGCCAGTACGGGCGCGTGCACGTCGCCGCCTGACCCTCAAGCCTTCTGGAGAAAAAGCATGTCCGTACTCACTGGCCCGCGCGAGGAATGGCGCCGCATCCTGTTCGAGGGCACGCCCACGTGGGTTCGGCCGGAGGGCGAGGTTCTGCGCCTCGGGGACGGCCGCACCACCTCTGAGGCCGACGCGATCTACCTGCCGCCCTGCGACCCGACAAAGATCATCTGCATCCATCTGAACTACGAGTCCCGCCGGGTCGAGTTCCAGGCTCCGCCGCTGAAGACTCCGACCTACTTCCAGAAGCCGCTGACGACGCTCAACGCCCATCGCGGCAAGCTGAACAGGCCGGCGGACTGCCAATATCTCAACTACGAGGGCGAGATCGCCGCCATCGTCGGCAAGCCCATGCGCAATGTCGGCCCGGACGAGGTCTGGGACTATCTCGCCGGGTTCGCGGTCGCCAATGACGTCGGGGCCCAGGATTTCCGCGACACCGACGCCGGCTCGATGTTGCGGGTGAAGGGCCAGGACGGCTTCTGCCCGATCGGCCCGGGCATCGTGCGCGGGGTCGACATCCGCGAGTCCACCGTGCGGACCTACATCAATGGCGCCGTCGTCCAGGACGGCCCGGTCAGCGAGATGACCTTTGACATCCCCTACATCATGGCCGACCTGTCGCGGCACATCACCTTCCTGCCGGGCGATGTCGTCCTGACCGGCACCCCGGCCAACTCGCGGCCGATGAACCCCGGCGACGTGGTCGAGGTCGAGGTGACCGGCATCGGCCGTCTCAGCAACACCGTTCAGGAGACGCCGGCGCCGACCCATCAGGTCGGCCACCAGCCGACCAACACCGAGGCGGTCTGGCGCGTTGCGCTCGGCCAGTTCCCACCGCGAAGCTGAAGGGACGACCGGAGGGCCTGCATCCCTCTGCGACTGCCGGCGCCGGATCCGTCGGGAAGCTGCTGAATGAACATCGGGCGCGGCCAGACAGCCGCGCCCGTTGCCGTTGCTGGAAGGAGGCATGCCGACGCCGCCCCCGGGGAGCAGCGCCGGTCACGGAGCCGTGGTCAGTCGACGCCGATGGCGGCCCACATTTCCGGGGCCTGGGTCCAGGGCCGCTCCATCTGGGCGAACATGTGGTCGAGGGCGAAGTTGCGCGGGGCGCTGGCCAGGTAGAACCGCTCGTACAGCTCCACGCGGCCGCCCAGCGCCGAACCCGCGAAGTCCCAGGCCGTGCGGAACAGCTTGGCCCGCTCCCGGGCGCTCATGCCGCCGGCGCCGGGCATGTACTTGTTGATCAGCCCGCCGATCTCCGGGTTTTCGATGGCGTCGAGCGAAGCGGTGGCCAGCAGGTTGTGCGAGCCGACGACCTTGATGATCTCGTTGGCCCGGACCATCCATCCCGGCATCTGCGCCCGCAGCGCCCGAAGGGGCCTGTCGTCGCAGAACACCGCGCCATTGCCCCAGTCGCGGCAGTCGGCCTCCGCCGCCTTGACGGCCGAACGGGTCAGGCAGCCGTAACCCCAGAGCTCGCCCAGCAGCGACGCTGTGTCGGGCCGCTTGTCGGCGCCAGTAGCCTTGGCCATGCGGACAGCCAGCTCGTAGGCGAACTCCAGCTTCACCCCGGCGCGGATGCAGGTCTGCTGCATGATGTTGGCCGCCCAGCCGTGCCGCATCAGGCCGTTGTAGACGTCAATGTCGCCGTCGATGAACACCCGCTCCAGCGGGATCTCGACGTCGTCGAAGATCATGAAGGCGTCCTGCTCGTCGAACCGGCTCGAGAAGGGCCGGTCTCCGGCGGCTCCAGCGACCCCGTAGTGGTCGCGGCAAAGGGTGATCAGCCCCTTGGTGTCCATCGGAATGGAGAATGCCAGCAGGGTCGTCGGATCAGTGCCCGGCGGTTGCGGATGTCCCGGATAGACGAACAGTTCGTCGGCGAACGGACCGAGCGTGGCGAGGATCTTGGCCCCGCGCACGACGATGCTGTTCTCGGTGCGACGCACGACTCGCAGCGCGATTTCGCCGTTCACCCCCTCGGTGTCGGGCAAAGACTTGTCGACCACCGGGTGAATGATGGTGTGGGTCAGCGACAGATCCTTCTCGACCACTTCGCGATAGAACCGCTTCAGCCGGTCGGCATAGGTCGTGTCGCCTTGGGCCGTGAAAATGTCGCTGCGCGCCACGAAGCCGGCCAGGGTCACGTTCACATAGTCGGGCGTGCGGCCCAGCATGCCGCTGGAATAGCGGGCGAAGCAGTCGAACGCGCGATGGCGGCGCTGCAGATCCTCGGCGGACTTCGGCACGATCAGGCTGGCGCTCATCGGCTTGCCGGTCTCGGGGTCCTCGACAAGGCACTCGTCGGCGTGCGCGTGCTGCCAGTCGAAATAGGCCGCCATGCCCTTCAGCGAGCCGGCGAAGGCCGGGTGGGTCAGGACGTCGACCTTCTCATTGCCGAGCCAGACGGTCCGGCCATCCTTCAGGCCGTCCAGGTACTGCTGCCCCGTGCGCGCCGTCATCGCTTCCTCCCTCTCCCGTCTGATCGCGGGATGCCTCGTTGCCTGCGTCGAATGCCCAGAGACCGCTTTGCGGCCACTATCTGACATTGATCAGATATGAGTGTAGTCAGTTTTAGCGGGTGCGCAAGTCGATGGTTGATGGCGGTCGGGAGGGCGGGTCTACAGGTCTCTGCCGCCCGGCTTGTCAGCCTATTCCGGGTGAGGAATAGTTCTCGCAGATCACGTCGCGTGCGTCCTGGCGGGCGCAGGCAGAGTCGTGCTCCCCGGGAGATTCCATGACCTACGCACCCGCCGACCGTCCGTTCTATGACGCCGACAGCCACATCATGGAGCTTCCGGACTTTCTGAAGAAGTATGCCGATCCGGCGCTCAGGGAGGAGATCCCCGAGGTCAGCTACTCGGCCTCGATCGTCACCGATGAGGAGGTGGCCGTGATCATGGGCCAGGGCGGTCGGCACAGTGATGACCACATCGCGGCCCAGATTGCGCTCGGCGACCGGCTGATCGAGGCCTCGAAGGAAATCCAGGCCCTGGGCGCCTTCGACAGCGCTGACCGGTCAAAGGCCATGGATCTGCTGGGTTTCCGCAAACAGCTGGTCTTCGCCACCCACAGCGTGGCCATGCCGTTCTCGCCCAGCACCAGGCTTGACCCCCGGCTGCGCTACGGCGCCGCGCGGGCGCACAACCGGCACATGGCCGATTTCTGTCACGCCGACGACCGGTTGATGGGGGTGGCGATCATCCCCCTCGATGACCCGGATCTGGCCATGACGGAACTTGACCAGGTCCTGACGAGCGGTCTTGAGGCCGTGTGGGTGCCACACCGTCCCAGCGGTGACCGCTCGCCCGGTCACGTTGATCTTGATCCCTTCTGGGCGAGGCTGGCGGAGAGCGGACTGCCTTTCCTGCTGCATGTCGGCGGGGCGCCGCTGCAACTGGCCAAAGCCTGGATGAACAACGGCCGGCCGCCGACGAAGGACTGGCTGGGCGGCGGCGAAAATCTCCGCACAAAGGACGTGGCCCTGCTGCATGAGGGGCCCGAAGCCTTTCTGACCATGATGGTGCTGGACGGCGTGCTGGAGCGGCATCCCGGGCTGCGCGGGGCCAGCGTCGAACTGGGCGCCGGTTGGGTTCCCGAGCTGCTGCGCCGTCTCGACTGGGTGGTGAAACACTGGAGCCGGAACGACGCCAACCTGCAGGGCCTGAGCCGCAAGCCTTCCGAGCAGATCACACAGCAGCTGGCGTTCACGCCCTTCGTGTTCGAGGAGGTCGGCCTCTTCATCGACCAGTCCAACCCCGACCTCTACCTGTTCTCGAGCGACTACCCGCACATCGAGGGCGGGCGAAATCCTATCGCCCGCTTCGAGGCCGCCCTTGGCGACCGTGGCGATGGGGTGCGCGACAAGTTCTACGCCGAAAACTTCCTGCGCATCTTTCCGGGCGCGCGGGTCGATGCGCCGCGGGCCCGCGCCCTGACCGCCTGACCCTCCGGCCTGCAGGGGAGGGGTCCGCGCGGCGGTGAACCGGCCTGAAAGCGAGGCCGCCCGGGATGAGACCCTTCGTCCTCAAGCCCCCTGAAGCGGGCGGACCGGGGCGGAGAGACGCAGGCCCGTCATCGGAGCTATGGGGGAGCCCCCGCTAGCCCTGTTCCCGTCCGAGGGTCTTGGCCTGTGCGCCGGCACGAAGCCGCGATCCCCCGCAGGAAACTTTCAGGGCGCCAGCGTGGATCGGAAAGGACCGTATCCGGAGGCGTGGCCCGGGAGCGGCTTTCCGCGTCTGGACGCGGAGGACGGAGCGGCTGACAAGGAGGCGATGGCGACACCTTCACAGCTGAACCACCTGGTGATCTTCGCGCGACGGCCCGCGATCGGCGTCGGCAAGCGGCGGCTCGCCGCCTCGGTGGGCGATGTCGAGGCGCTGCGCTTCCAGAGGAGCGCCATCGACGGGCTGCTGCGGCGGCTGGCGGCCGATCCGCGCTGGAGGACCACGGTGGCCACCGCGCCCGACCGGCCGATCGACTGGCTGCGCGGACGCGCGGCGGCGGCGGCCCAGGGGCGCGGCGATCTGGGCCGGCGGCTGACGCGCATCGCCCGACGGTTTCCGACCGGCCGGCTGGTCATCATCGGCAGCGACACCCCCACGATCGGGCGGGCCGACGTCGCGGCCGCCTTCGATGCGCTGCGGGCTCATGACGCCGTCGTCGGTCCGGCCCGGGACGGCGGCTACTGGCTGATCGGCCTGCGGCGCTCGGCCCGCGGCCCGCTGCCGTTCGATCAGGTCCGCTGGTCGAGCCGCCATACGCTGGCGGATACGCTCGCGCGCCTCGCGGGTCTTCGCACGGCGCGCCTGCGGACGCTGGAAGATGTCGACGACGTGGCCAGCTACCGGCGGTTCATGGCGCGCCGTCAGCGACCGTAGAGACGCGCGATGCGGTCGGCGGGCACGCCGACGAGGAACAGGCCGAGACAGGCCAGGTTGCGGGCGCTGCGGGCCAGCCAGCCGTCCTGCCGCCAGCGCCGGGCCGAGGTTTCCGCACGGACCGGCAGGACGGTCAGGCGGCGACGGCCGATCCGCTTCACCAGATCGACGTCCTCCATGAGCGGCAAGGGACGGAAGCCGCCCAGTCGCGCGTACAGGTCCCGATGGATCAGCAGGCCCTGGTCGCCGTAGGGCAGGCCCAGAGCGGCGACCCGCCAGGCGACCCAGCGCTCGAGGCGCCGCGCCTGGCGCGAAGCGTCGTCGAGGCCGAACCGGAAACAGGCCGCCAATGCCGTAGCGTCCGGCCCAGCCGCATGGCGGTCGACGGCGGCGCGCCAGCCCGGCTCCAGCACGGTGTCGGCGTGCAGGAACAGCAGCCAGTCGCCGGACGCGGCGGCGGCGCCGGCCGCCAGCTGTCCGCCTCGGCCCGGGGCGCTTTCGATGACGGTCGCTCCTGCTCCGCGCGCGAGGACGCAACTGGCGTCCCGCGAGCCGCCGTCGACGACGATGACCTCGTCCCCAGGCGTCAGGCGGGCAAGGGTGGCCGCGAGGGTGTCCGCCGCGTTCAGCGTCGGCACGATGACCGACAGCCGGGCCGCCGGCGTCAGCTGCAACTGGCCCCGCCCAGCACGCAGAAACGGGCGCAATGAGGATGGTTGAGCGCCACCGTCCCGAGCGCCTCTGCCAGCGTCCCGCCCAGTTCGAAACCGGGATCGTACGGCGTCAGGGTGCAGGCGACCACGACCGGCGTCGCCGCGCCCTTGCGCTTCACCACCATGCGGCTCGAGGCGCACATCACCGAGTCCGGCGACAGGCCGAGAATGCCCCAGCACGCCTCGGTGATCTCCGGCGCGTCGCGCGTGGCGTCCATCTCCGGGAACAGCACCAGCCGCGACCGGTCCTCGACATCGAGCGGCACGCCGAGCGAGGTCAGCAGGTCGCCGTAGCGGACGCGGGCGGCGTGTTCGTCCTCGTCGGCCAGCCTCCGGCCGGCGATGGCGAGCGAGAAGCCTTCCCGCGCCAGCCATTGCAGGCCCGACAGCGCCGGCGCCCAGGTGTCGGCGCCGCGCTCGGCCTCGTGGACCGCCTGGCTGTGGTGGTCGAGGCTGACCCGAAGCACCAGAGCGTCTCCATAGCGACGCCGCAGATCGACGAGCTGTCGCTCGAAGCGCCGCATCGGCCGCATGGCGTTGGTCAGCACCAGGGTGCGGCGTCCCGAGGCGAGAGAAGCCTCCAGCATCGGGATGATGGCGGCGTTCATGAACGGCTCGCCCCCGGTAAAGCCGATCTCGCCGGTCCGAAGGCCGAGGGTGTCGATTTCATCGAGATAGGCGCGGACATCACCGAGCGAGAGGTACGACAGGGCGTCGTTGCGCGGCGAACTCTCGATGTAGCAGGTCAGGCAGGCGATGTTGCAGAGCGTGCCGGTGTTGAACCACAGGGTGTCCAGCGCGCGCAGGCCCACGACCGCCCTGGGAGATCCGTCCAGCGTGGTGTGCGGGTCCTGGAACTTGCGCGGGTCGAGGCGCGGCGCGGCCGGGGTGAGGAACGGCGATTGCGCCGTCCCGCCCTTGCTCTGGTCTTCAGCCTGGCGCTGATCCAATTCATGCCTCCCGCCCTGACGACGCCAGCGTGGCACAGTCAGGCCCGGCGGGCCAAGGACTTGACGGGATATTCCAACGCCCCATCCGCGCCGGATGACGCCGCCGGCCTTTCGGGGCTATGGTCGGGCGGCTGGGGGCAGGGGGCTTCGCCGACATGAAACGTTATTTGCCGTTGATCGGACTGATCGCGGCGGTCATCGCCGTGTTCGCCAGCGGGGCGGGCCGATACCTGAGTCTGGAGTCCCTGCGCGCCAACGAGGCGCTGCTACGCGGCTTCGTCGCCGACAATCTGGTCCTGAGCCTGCTGGTCTTCGTGCTTGTCTATGCGGCGGCCACGGCTGTCAGCATTCCCGGCGCCATCTTCCTCACCCTCGCCGGCGGCTTCCTGTTCGGAACCTGGGTCGGCGGCTCGGCGACGGTGGTCGGCGCGACCCTCGGGGCGGTCCTGGTGTTCCTGATCGTGCGCACCTCGCTGGGCGCGAGCCTGCGCGCCCGGGCCGAAGCCTCGGGCGGCAACCTGAAGGCGGTGATGGACGGCGTCCGCGACGGCGCCTTCGGCTACATCCTGACCCTCCGGCTGATCCCGCTGGCGCCGTTCTGGCTGGTCAATGTCGCCTCGGCGCTCGCCGATGCGCCGTTGCGCGCCTACGCCTTGGCCACCCTGATCGGCATCATACCGGCGACCTTCATCTACAGCAGCGTCGGGGCCGGCATCGGTCAGGTCCTTGCCCGGGGCGAGGAGCCGAACCTGGGCATCATCTTCGAGCCCTACGTCTTCGGCCCGCTGATCGCGCTGGGTCTGCTGTCGCTGGGCACCACCCTGTTCCAGCGGTTCCGGGCCAAGAAGGAGAAGGTCTCGTGAAGCCGGAGCGCATCCGCGCCGACCTCGCCATCATCGGGGCCGGGTCCGGGGGGCTGTCGGTGGCCGCCGGCGCCGCGCAGCTGGGCCTCAAGGTCGTCCTCTTCGAAAAGGGCGAGATGGGGGGCGACTGCCTCAACTATGGCTGTGTGCCCTCCAAGGCGCTGATCGCGTCGGCCGAGGCCGCCCACAGGGCCGCGAACAGCCAGGCGCTGGGCGTCAGCGCCTCGGGCGTCACTGTCGACTTCGCCGCCGTCATGGCCCGCGTGCACCACGTCATCGCCGAGATCGCGCCGATCGACAGCCAGGAGCGCTTCGAGGGCCTCGGCGTGCGGGTGGTGCGCGAAACAGCCCGCTTCCGGGACCGCCGGACGGTCGAGAGCGACAGCGTGCGGGTCACCGCCCGCAAGGTGGTCATCGCCAGCGGCTCGCGCGCCGCCGTGCCGCCGATCCCGGGTCTCGACGGCACGCCCTACCTGACCAACGAACGGATCTTCGAGCTGACGACGCTGCCCGCGCACCTGATCGTGCTCGGCGGCGGGCCTATCGGCGTCGAGCTGGGCCAGGCCTTCCGGCGGCTGGGCTCGCAGGTGACGATCATCGAGGCCGCGGCCATCCTCGGCCGCGAGGAGCCGGACGCGGCCGCCGTGGTCGTCGAGCAGCTGGCCGCCGACGGCGTCACCCTGCTGCCCGGCCACAAGGCGGTGCGGGTCCAGGACGGTCCTGTGGTCGTCGTTGACGGTCCTGACGGGGAAAAGCGTATCGCCGGCTCCCACCTGCTGGTCGCGGTCGGCCGCACGCCGTCCCTCGAGGCGCTGAACCTGGACGCGGCCGGCGTCGCCTTCGACAGGTCCGGCGTGAAGACCGACAAGTCCCTGCGCACCAGCAACCCGCGCGTCTTCGCCATCGGCGATGTCGCCGGGCGTGGCCAGTTCACCCATCTCGCCGGCGCCCATGCCGGACTGTTCGTGCGCAAGGCGCTGTTCGCCGCGCCGATCAACGCCGACGCCCTGGTCGTGCCGCGAGTCACCTACAGCAGCCCGGAGCTCGCCTCGGTCGGACTGACCGAAGCCCAGGCCCGGGCCGAGCATGGCGAGGACATCCGCGTCCTCGTCCAGCCGTTCGCGGACAATGACCGGGCGCAGGCCGAGGGCGACATCCGCGGCTTCGGAAAGCTGATCACCAGCAAACGCGGCAAGATCCTGGGCGTGACCCTGGTCGGCGCCCACGCCGGCGACCACCTGCCGCTCTGGGTGCTGACCCTGACGGCGGGGCTGAAGCTGAGCACCCTGACCGGCATGATCGCGCCCTATCCGACGCGTGGCGAGATCAACAAGCGTCTGGCCGGGCAGTGGTACACGGGCGCACTGTTCTCGCCGGCCACCCGACGGCTGGTGTCGGTGCTCAAGCGGTTCGGCTGACGCGCAAACAGGCTGGCGAAGTCGCCCTCGCCGGGCGCAAGCTGGCCGCAGGAATGATGGGGGAAACACATGTCGAAGCTTCGTGACGGCTGGGTGAAGACGGTCTGGGTGCTGGCGCTGCTGCTGCCGGTCTGGTTCCTCGTCGCCGCCCTGGGGACCAAGTTTGGTCTTCTGGACTGGCGTATCGGTTTCGGCCTGATGGTGTTCAGGCTGGGCGGACTGCTGTTGCTGGGCGTGCTCGTCCTCGCCCTGGTGGGCCTGCTGCTGGCGCTGCTGGTCAAGCCGCGCAAGGGATGGGGCCGCGCCCTCGTCGCCGTGGCGATCCCCGCCCTGGCGCTGGGCTTCGCGGCGAGCGTGATGAGCAAGGCCAGGGAGATCCCGCCCATCCACGACATCGCCACCGACATCCAGGACCCGCCGGCGTTCTCGAAGGCCGTCATCGACGCGCGGGCCGCCATCGGCGGGGGCAACCCGATCGCCCCCATGAACGTCCCTGTCCCGGCGCTCAAGGGCAAGACGGTCGGCGAACTCGGCAAGGCCGCCAATCCCGACCTCGCGCCTCTGGCGCTGTCGCAATCCCCGACCGAGGCGACGAAACTGGTCGCCGAGGTCGCTGAAGCAGAGGGCCTGAAGGTCACCAGCACCGGCGACGGCGTTGTCGAGGCGGTGGCCGAGACCTTCTGGTTCGGCTTCAAGGACGACGTCGTCTTCCGCATCCGCCCGGCCGCCAGCGGCGGCGGCTCGGTGGTCGACATCCGCTCGACCTCGCGGGTCGGGATGAGCGACCTGGGCGCCAACGGCAAGCGCATCGGCGCGCTGTCCGCGGCGATCAAGGCGAAGGCGGGCTGACCCTGAACACCGCGGGCCACAGTCTCCCGCTCGGCCTGGCCGGGACCTACCAGCGCGAGGTCCCGGTGGGCATCGCCCGGGTCTGGGAGAACGTGTTCGACTGGGAGCACCTGCCGGCCCTTCACAGGGACCAGTTCCACAGCATCACCCTGCTCGACAGCGGCCCATGGGGCTGGCGCGCGCGCGTCCTCAACCAGCCCGGCGAGGGGACGCCGCAGGTCATCGAGGTCAGGGCGGATCGGGACGCCGGCCACTACGTCTCGGCGACCCTGGAAGGTCCAGGCGCCGGATCGGAAGTCCGCACCCGGCTGTCGCCGGTGGCTCCGGACAGGACCGCCGTCAGCGTCGAGTTCCACGTGCCCGAGCCGGATCCGGCCAGGCTGGCGCGGATCGGCGACCGCTACCGCGCGATCTATGCCGGTCTGTGGGACGAGGACGAAGCGATGATGGTCGAGCGCGAGCGCGCGCTGGCCCGTCGGCGCGCCGGTCGCGACGCCGGGGCCGAGGCCGTCGTGCTCGGACCGTCGGAGGCCGTCCGCGCCGCCGCGCCGCTCGTGGTCGAGTTCGGCGGGGAGCGGTTCAGGATCGTGGACCTGGACGGCGAGCTTGTCGTCCATGCCGCGACCTGCCCGCACTGGCTGGGTCCGCTGGATGCAGCGCCCGTTCACGACGGCTGCGTCCGGTGTCCGTGGCACGACTACGTCTTCGACGTCCTGACGGGCGAGAGCGCGGACGGCCGGAACCTGAGTCTGGCGCCGCCGCCCCGGCTGGTCCTGCGCGAGGGTCAGCTGGCGCTGATCGCCGCCTAGGGAATCCGGAACGGGCCAAGCAGGAGCGCGAGGAAGCCGGTCGCCCGCGGCGTTCGCAGGCCTTCGACACCGAGCGCCATGGTCTCAAGGGGATCGCGCGGCGCGGCGCGGTAGCTGCCGAACAGCCGGTCCCAGGCCGAGACCAGGAAGCCGTAGTTGCTGTCCGTTTCCTCCCGGCGCACGGAATGGTGGATGCGGTGCATGTCCGGCGTCACCAGAACCCGCCTGAGGAGGCCATCCGCGGCGCGGGGCAGCACAATGCGGGCATGGCTGAACATCGCCGCGGCGTTCAGCAGCACCTCGAACACCAGCACAGCGGCCGCCGGCGCGCCCAGGGCGACGACGACCGCGATCTTCCAGACCATCGACAGCACCATCTCGACGGGATGAAACCGCCCCGCCGTCGTGACATCGACATCAAGGTCGATGTGATGCAGCCGGTGGAAGCGCCAGAGGAGGGGTAGGGCGTGGAAGAGCCGGTGCTGGCCGTAGACGGCCAGATCCAGCAGGATGATCGAGCTCACAGCCGCCAGCAGGGGCGGCGCGGACCAGACATTGAACAGTCCCCAGCCTGCCGAGGCCGCCCAGAGCGCCAGGCCGACGGCGGACGCCGGAAACACCAGTCTGAGAACGAGCGTGTTGAGGATCGAAAGGCCGAAGTTGACCGGCCAGCGCCGGAGCCGCGTCGGTCCGGGACCGTGCCGCGGAATCAACAGTTCCGCGGCCGCCAGGACGGCCAGGACCGCCAGGTAGGTCGACAGTCTGATCAGCGCCTCGCTCACCGGCAGAGTCTCTGTGCGGCGGCGCGATCGGCGTCAAGTCGCCCGGTCCGCTCCGTCGGACCAGTCCGGGACCACCTGGTCATTCTCCGACGCCGACGGAGAGACCGCATCGATGTCCTGGCCATGAATTCAAACAGCGGTGGAAACCTGACGGTGGTCCCGGCCCTTTCGGGAAGCCCGCCCGCGCCGCACGCGATCTTTCTCACCCGATCGCGAACCCGCCCTTTGACGGCGGCGCGGCTCTGTGGCAGATAATTATAACACGTTATAAATATCCCGCAGGGGAGAGGCGTAAATGCTATCGGCCCACCGGCGCTTCGTGACGCCGCAGACCAACGAGACGATCGAGGCGCTCGCGGCGCGGGCGTTGCCCGGCGAGCCGCTCGAGGCGGCGATCGACCGCATCAAGAGCTACAACATGCACATCTTTGTCCTGCGCCGGCCGGCCGGTCTGCTGCTGGGCAGCGACGTGGTGTTCGTGGAGCCGCCGCTGCAATGAGCGACGACGCCGGCGCCCAGCCTTCGGCGGAGGCCGTGATCGTCGGCGCCGAACTGGCCGCCGGCCACGACGGCGAGGCGGAGCTGGTGGTCCGCATCCGATATCCCAACGGCGTGGTGGGCAGCGTGTTGCTCGACGCCGAGGCCGGTTTCGCCCTGATGCGAAACTGCGACATCGACAGTCTGGAGGGCCTGAAAGGGCACTCCTGGCGCAAGATTCTCGAAGGAGTCTGACCGTGTACGACATCGTCATTCGAAACGGCCTGGTGGTGGACGGCGAAGGGGGCGCGGGCGTGCGCGCCGACGTCGCCATCCAGGACGGCCGCATCGCCGCCATCGGCGCGCTGCCGGGCGAGGCGCGGCGCACGATCGACGCCGCCGGCCGCGTGGTGGCGCCGGGCTTCATCGACCCGCACACCCACTTCGACGCCCAGCTGCTTTGGGACGGCCAGGCCCGGCCGGCGCTGGAGCACGGCGTCACGTCGGTGATCCCGGGCAACTGCTCGCTGTCGCTGGCTCCGCTGCGGGCCGCGGATCGGCGGAAAGTCGTCGGCATGTTCCAGCAGATTGAGGAAATGCCTGAGGTCGCCTTCACCGAGAAGTACGCAAAATGGACCTGGGAAGACTTCGCCGGCTACTGCGCGACGATCGAGCCCGACCTCGCCATCAACGTCGCGCCCCTGGTCGGCCATAGTCTGATCCGCCTGTGGGTGATGGGCGAAGACTCTCAGCAGCGCGCCGCTACAGCGGACGAGATCGCGGCCATGCAGGTCCTGTTGCGGCAGTGTCTGGCGGAGGGCGCCATCGGCCTGTCGACCAGCTTTGTCGATGTCGATGACAAGGCCCGGCCGGTGCCGAGCCGGTTCGCCGAGTTCGCCGAGCTGGACGCGCTCTGCGCGGTGCTGGGCGAGGCCGGCGGCCGGATGCTGCAGGTGGTGCCGGAGTTCTACGATGTCGACATCACCATCGCCCGCATCGACCAGCTGTCGGAGCTGTCGTTGAAGCACGGCATCCCCACGACCTTCTCGCCGGTGTTCGACTCCACGGCCACGCCCAACGCCGCGCCGCGCATCCTGGCCCGCGTCGCCGAGCAGTTCGCGCGCGGCGCCCGTGTCTGGCCGCAGATGCAGACGCGGCCGATCGACATCAGCTTCAGCCTGCTCAACCCGTCCCTGTTCCTGGCCCGCCTGCCGCGGTGGGTGCGGACGTTGCGGCTGCCGCTCGATGAGCGGATGGCCGCGCTGGATGACGCCGAGACCCGGGCGACCCTGATCCGGGACGCCGGTCCCGACGGCGGCGAGGCGACCTTCGGCCGTCTGGTCGTGCGCGGCGGCGACCGGGCCCCGCCGCAGTACGTCGGCCGCCAGCTCCGCGACATCGCCCGCGAGCGGGGTCAGGGCTGCGCCGAAGCGGTCATCGACATCTCGCGCGAGAACGGGCTGGACGTCGCCTTCCTGGCGGCCAACGGCGGTCACCACCTGACTGACAGGGTCGGCCCGATGCTGGCCAATCCGCTGGTTCATATCGGCGCCAGCGACGGCGGGGCGCACCTGTCGTCCTTCTCGACCTACGGCGACACCGGCTATCTGTTCAGCGAGTTTGTCCGAAAGTCGGGCGACTTCACGCTCGAGCAGGCTGTCAAGAAGATCACCGCCGACACGGCCGATATCTGGGGCATCAAGGATCGCGGCCGGCTGAAGCCCGGCTACGCCGCCGACATCGTCGTGTTCGACGCCGACACCATCGATCGCCTGGAAGAGCGCCCGGTCCACGACGTGCCGGGCGAGGGAATGCGCTACGTCCGCTCGTCGACCGGCGTGGACGTGGTGCTGGTCAATGGCGAGGTGGCCTGGGCCCACGGCGCCTATACCGATGCGCGCTCCGGCGCGATCTGCGGTTAGGGGGCGTTCCATGACCGAGACTGTTCTTGTCGTCGGCGCGGGCATCGCCGGCCTGTGCGCCGCCCTGGCCCTCGGCCCCACTGGCCGCCAGGTCACCCTGGTCGAACGCGACGCGGAACCGCCGAAGGGCGACGCCGACGACGCCTTCCGCGACTGGAAGCGGACCGGTGTCGGCCACCTGCGGCAGAGCCACGCCTTCCTGGCGCGCCTTCGCCTGTTGCTGAAGACCGATCATCCGGCGCTGCTGGACGAGCTGAAGGCGTTCGGCGTGCGCGAGGTGACCTTCGACTCGATGCTGACCGAACGCCAGCGGAAGGCCTACCGCGCCGAGGCGACCGACGCCGACCTGACGCTGATCACCAGCCGCCGCACGACGCTTGAGCTGGTCATGCGGCGCTATGTCGAGACCCTGCCCAATGTGACGATCCGCTCCGGCTTCTTTGTCCGCCGGCTTCTCACCGCAAAGGCGTCCGACGGGACGATTTCGGTGCTCGGCGTGGCGGGCGACACCGCGGACGGCCCGGTCGAGCTGAAGGCCGACGTGGTCGTGGATGCAGCCGGCAAAGGCGGGGACCTCATCCCCCAGCTGGTCGAGGAAGGCGCGCGGATCGCCGAGGAAAGCGAGACGGCCGGGATCCTCTACTTCACGCGTCACTACCGCCTGAAGCCCGGTCGCTCCGAACCGTCGCGTCTCGACAACCCACCGCCGAACGGTGACCTGGGCTTCCTGAAGTTCGGGGTCTTCCCGGCCGACAACGGCTGCTTCTCGATCACCGTCTGCACGCCGGAGATCGAGTACGAGATGCGCAAGGCGATCGTGAACCCGGACACGTTCCAGGCCATGACGCAGATGCTGCCCGGCCTGCGGGTCTGGACCGACCCCGACCTGGCGGAGCCGACGACCAAGGTCTTCGGAATGGGCGACCTGCAGCTGCGCTGGCGCGACATGGTGGTGAACGGCCAGGCCGCGACACAGGGCTACTTTGCGATCGGCGACAATCTTGTCCGCACCAACCCGCTCTACGGCCGGGGCTGCTCCTTCGCGGCGGTGGCCGCCTGGCGGCTGCGGGACGTGCTGGACGCAGTCCAGTCGCCGGCTGGACGGGCGCTGGCCTACCACGCGGCGGTCCATGAGGAGCTTCGCCCCTTCTACGACCTGATGCGACGGCAGGATCGCGCCGCGATCCGCCGGGCGAGAGCGGCGCTGGCGCCAGAGCGCAAGCCGTCGTTCAAGTCGCGCATGGCCAAGAGCTTCGCCGAGGACGCGGTCGCGGTGGCGGTGCGGTCCGACATCGGCCTGCTGCGGCAGGCCATGCGCGGCTTCAACATGCTCGAGCATCCGGAGGCCTGGCTGAAGAAGCCGGGCAACATGGCGCGGGTGCTGATGTACTGGGCGCGCGGCAAGAAGCTGAACGCCGCCGCCTATCCGCCGAAGCCCGGTCCGGACCGCCACGAGATGATGGTCGGGCTGGGCCTTGATCCGCAGCTGGACATCGACCTGGCCCGGACGGCTGCCTGACCCGGAGACAGCGCCATGACCCGCAGGACGCTTGGCCACGCCTTCGGCGGCGAGGCGACCACGCTGGAAGAGCAGCGGGCGATCTGGCTCGAAGCCCTGCACCCGGATGCGATCTGGGAAGGGCCGACGTTCGACCCGCCCTTGCAGTTCATCGGGCGGGAAGCGACGGGGCGCTTCATGGAGCTGCTGCTGCAGGTCGTGCCCCGCTTCTCCACCACGGTCGTCGGCGTCTATCCGACGGCGGACCCGGACACCGTTATCATCGAGTCCCACGGCGGCGGGCCGACGGTCGATGGCGGTCTCTATGCGCAGCGCTACTTCTCGCTGATCACCACGAGGGACGGCATGGCGTTCCGGATGCGCGAGTACTGCAACCCCTTCCAGACCCACAAGGCGTTCGGCAAGGCGCGCTGGGAATCGGAGACCGCGCGGATCATGGCCGACTTCAACGCGCCATGGCCGGCGTCCCAGGCGGTCGACCCGATTCGCCTGCCGGCGACGTGACGGAATCCTGAGGGTGTGCCAAACGGTCCAGGCGCCGAGGGCGCGGACCCGGGAAAAGGCATGAGCGGCGGCAAGCGCGAGGAAGGCAAGGAAGAGCGGCGACGGCGAATCGTGGACGCGGCGCGCGCGCTGATCCGCGAGACCGGCGACGCCGGCCTGTCGATGCGGGCCATCGCCGCGCGCGCGAACGTCAGCCTGGCCACGCCCTACAACCTGTTCGGCTCCAAGCGCGGCATTGTCATGGCGGTGCTGGAAGACGCGCGTGAGTTTCAGGAGCGGTTCGCGGCCCTGAAGGCCCTCAGCGCCGTCGAGCGCATCTTCATGGCCGTGCGGATCACGCTCGCCTACCACGTCCAGGACCCGGCGTTCTATCGCACGCTGTGGGCGGCGCTCCTCGACACCCGGGGCGGCGATCCCGAGCTCTGGGCCGAACTGATCACGCCGCAGAGCAGCCTGTTCTGGCGTGGGCTGCTGGACGAGGCGCGAGCCGACGGCGCGATCGCCGGGGACATCGACATGGACCTGCTGCAGGCGACGCTGAACGGCCGCTTCGCCTCGGTGATCCTGACCTGGGTGCTGGGCGGCAGCTCGGTGCACGAACTCGCGCCCGGCGCCTGCTTCGGCTACGCCTCGGCGCTCTGCGCGGCGGCGTCAGACGACTTCAGGCCGCAGGCCCGCCGGCGGATGCTGGACTTCCAGGCCGAGCTGCTGGCGGCCAGGGCCTCCGCCGCCAACTGATCAGACGACGCGGCCCTTCAGCGACGTCAGCCACGGGACCAGCAGGGCGTTGACCGCCTCGGGCGCTTCCTGCTGCGTCCAGTGGCCGATGCCCGGCAACACGTGTGCGCCCTCCAGGTTCGGAACCTGGGTCCGCAGCGTTGCGATCGGATCCTGGGCCATGCCGAAGGCGTTGAAGGCGCCGTCCTTGTCGCCGGCGATGAAGAAGGCGGGCTGGTCGACCGTCTTGCCCTTGTGCGGCTGCAGGAAATGGAAGTCGCGCGTGTGGTTCCGGTAGCGGCTCAACGGCCCGAAGAAGCCGGAACCCTCGAACTCGCCGACATAGTAGTCGAGGTCCGCGTCGCTCAGCCAGGCGGGGAAGGGATCCGGATCGGGCAGGCCGTCCAGCAGCGTGTCGTCCGAGGTCTTGGTCAGCCCGGCCAGCCTGGTCAGGTCGATGTCGCCCGAGCCGACGTAGTAGAACCGCCTCAGGAAATCGCGCGGATCGGCGTCGAACACCGCCTCGGCCTTGCCGACCGGCCGGAAGTAGCTCTGGTAGAAGAAGACGTTGTTGTCATCGAACATCGCCTTGATGATGTCGTCGAACGACTGCTCCGGCACGCCGGTATGGATCACCGACATGGCCGCGACGGCGGCGACGCGGTCGGGGTGCAGCAGGCTGGTCTGCCAGACCATCGGCGCGCCCCAGTCGTGGCCGGCAAGGATGAACTTCTGACCCGGCGCCAGCGCCTCGGCGACGCCGAGAATGTCGGCGATCATCGCCTCCATGGCATAGTCCTCGACCCGCTCGAACTTCTGCGAGCCGCCGTAGCCACGCACGTCGATGGCGCAGGCGGTGAAGCCCGCCTCGGCGATCGGATCGATCTGGTGGCGCCAGCTGTACCAGCTCTCCGGGAAGCCATGGACCATCAGCACCAGCGGGCCCGAACCCTTCACCACGGCGCGGATCCGCGCGCCGCCGGCGTCGATCATTCTGAACGGATGCACGCGCGCTCCCCCTGCACTGATCGGCCGGCGCCGACGTGCGAAGCTAGCCGAGCACGGCCTCCTCACTCAAGAAAATTATAACACGTTATAGAAAAGGCCGGCCCGGACCCGCACGCGCTTGTGGACGCCGGCATTTGGCCTCGCCTGAGGCCTGAGCCGATATCGGGTCCTGGCCGGTCCGCCTCGCCTCAGCCGGTGTATCGCCGGTTCAGCTTGCGCATGCCGCCGATCCAGCGACCGTAGTCGGCGGTCTTGTTGCGCATGTATTCCAGCACCTGCGGATGGGGCAGGATCAGGAATTCCTCCGCCGCGATCGAGGCGACCACCATGTCAGCGAGCGGTTCGGGCTCCATCATGCCGTCGACGCTGGCGACGCCGTCGGGATTGCCGGCCGTCATCGCCGTGCGCACGGCTTGCGGACAAAGCACCGAGACCTTGATGCCCTGGTCGCCGTGGGTGATCGCCAGCCATTCGGCGAGGCCCACCGCCGCGTGCTTGGTCACCGCGTAGGGCGCCGAGCCGATCTGGCTCAGCAGCCCGGCGGCCGAGGCGGTGTTCAGCAGATAGCCGCCGCCGCGCGCCGCCATGCGCGGGACCAGATGCCGCGCGGCCCAGACATGGGCCATGACGTTGATGTCCCAGATGCGCTGCCAGTCTTCATTCGAGGCTTCCGCGCCGCCGCCGACCCCGATGCCGGCGTTGGAGCAGAACAGATCGATCGGCCCATGATCGGCCTCGACCGTCTCTATCAGCCCCTGGATATCAGCCTCGCGGCTGACATCGACCTTGAAGGCCAGTCCGCCGACGCTGGCGGCCGTCGCCTTAGCGCCGGCCTCGTCGCGGTCCGCGCAGACGATCAGCTTCGGCGACTCCGCGGCGAAACGTACGGCCATGGCCCGGCCGATGCCGCTGGCCGCGCCTGTGATGACGATGATCCGGTCCTTGAGGTCCATGCGCGTTCGCTCCGGTCGATGCTCTGGGGTGTCGGTTCAGCGGCCGCGGAAGACCGGCGGACGCTTCTCGACGAAGGCCAGCGAGGCGGCCTTGTGGTCCTCCGTCGCCATGGTCCGCACCATGTGGATGGCCTCGACGTCGAGAACGTCCTTCAGCGAGCCGTGCTCGGCCATCGCCAGATTCTTCTTCATGTAGCCGATGGCCACGGTCGGCAGGCCGGCCAGCCGGCGGGCGAGGGCGGCGGCTTCGGACGCAAGCTCGGCGGCAGGCACGGCGCGGTTGACGATGCCCAGCCGGGCGGCCTCGGCGCCGGAGATCACATCGGCGGTGAAGTAGAGTTCCCGCGCCTTCGCCGGGCCGACCAGATGGGTCAGGAAGTAGCTGCCGCCGTAGTCGCCAGAGGCGCCGATCTTCGAGAAGGCCGTCGTCATCTTGGCGTCCTCGGCGGCGATGCGGAAGTCGCAGGCCAGCGCGATGGACAATCCCGCGCCGGCGGCCGCCCCCGGGATGACCGCCAGCGTCGGCTTGGGCATCTCATGTAGCCAGCGACTGAAGTCCATGCCGTTGCGCAGGCTGTTGACCCGCTGGTCGAAAGTCGGACCTTCCCCCGCAGAGCCCTTGTCGGCCACGAAGCCCTTCACGTCGCCGCCGGCGCAGAAGGCGCCGCCCGCGCCGGTGATCACCACCGCGCGGACCTTCGGGTCCAGCGCCAGCCGCGGCGCGGCTTCCGAAAGCGCGGCGAGCAACTCGCCGGTCAGGGCGTTGCGCGCTTCCGGACGGTTCATCGTCAGGGTGGCGATCCCGTCTTCGAAGGTCTCGATCAGCTGGTCGGTCATGGCGCTCTCCCCGTTCGGCCCTCGCGGGGTCCGTTTCGCCGGCAGCCTAGATCACGCCCCGGGCAGCGGCCAGTCGCGCCGCGCCCGAAGAATTGCGTTGACCCAACGTCGCTCGACTGGACTAGGCTGTCGATCAAACAACTGTTTGACGCAGATTCGGGCGCTCCGCCACCCGGCGCTTCGCCCGCCCATCCAGGAGGCCGCCATGAACGCCATCGTCGACATCCATCCCGACGCCGAAGCCGAACTGAACAACCTCGGCATGTCGAAGTCGGCGCAGCCGCTGATGGACGCGGTCAAACGACACATCGCCGAAAACGTCGAGCCGATCACCGAGCAGTTCTTCCGGCTGGGCGAGAACCGCGCCGACCGCTGGAGCTGGGCTCCCGGCCAGCTGGAACTGCTGGAGACGGCCAAGGACAAGGCCAAGGCGTCGGGCCTGTGGAACTTCTTTCTGCCGGACAGCGAGATCGGCCGGGGCCTGACCAACCTCGACTACGCCTATGTCGCCGTCGAGCTCGGCAAGAGCCCGCTGGCCTCGGAGAGCCTGAACTGCTCGGCGCCCGACACCGGCAACATGGAGGTGCTGGAGCGGGTCGGCACGCCCGAGCAGAAGGAACGCTGGCTGAAGCCGTTGCTGAACGGCGAGATCCGGTCCTGCTACGCCATGACCGAGCCCGGCGTGGCCTCCTCGGACGCCAAGAACATCGCCACCCGCGCCGAACTGGTCGGGGACGAATGGGTGATCAACGGCGAGAAGTATTACATCTCCGGCGCCGGTGATCCGCGTTGCAAGATCATGATCTGCATGGTCAAGACGAGCCCCGACGCCGCCGCCCAGTACCAGCAGTCACAGATCCTGGTGCCGATGGACACGCCCGGCGTGGAGGTCATCGGGCCGATGCACGTGTTTGGTCACGACCACGCGCCGCGCGGCCATATGCACCTGAAGCTGAACAACGTGCGGGTGCCGAAGGAGAACATCCTGCTCGGCGAAGGTCGCGGCTTCGAGATCAGCCAGGTGCGCCTCGGCCCGGGCCGCATCCACCACTGCATGCGATCGATCGGCAAGGCCGAACGGGCCCTGGACCTGATGGTCAAGCGCGCCACCACGCGGGTCGCGTTCGGCAAGCCGCTGATCCAGCTGGGCAAGAACCTGGAGCTGGTGGCCCGCGCCCGGATCGAGATCGAGGCCATGCGGCTGATGGTGCTGAAGGCCGCCAAGGCGATGGACGTTCTGGGCAACCGCGAGGCCCGCGTCTGGGTCAGCATGGTCAAGGCGATGGTGCCCGAGAAGGTCTGCGAGATCATCGACCAGGCGATCCAGATCCACGGCGCCACCGGCCTGTCGGAATGGACGCCGCTGGCGGAGCTCTACACCGACGTACGGCACCTTCGCTTCGCCGACGGTCCCGACGAGGTTCACCACATGGTGGTCGGCCGGGCCGAACTGCCCCGGCACTGACGGGATCCGGTCCCGCCGCGCCGCTTCCTTCCGAAGCCGGCGCGGCGGAGCCGCTTCAGTCCAGCGTGCGCAAATGCGCCAGGCTGGCTTCGACGCTCGGCCAGTAGGGCTTGGGCGGGAAGTCGTGCTCGACGAACATGTACTCGACGCCTGCGGAGTCCCCGGCGGCGAGGATGGCCGGGAAGTCGAGCGTCCCCGAGCCGACGTCCGTCATGCTCGTATCGGCCGCATAGTCCTTCAGGTGCAGCAGCTTCACGCGGCCGGCCAGCGTCTTGATCATCGCCAGCGGATCCTCGCCGGCCGTCTTCAGCCAGAAGACATCGAGCTCGAAGAACAGCAGGGAGGGATCTGTCTCGCCGACCAGCACATCGAACGGACGGAAGCCGCGGGCGCTGTCGAACTCGAAGTGATGGTGGTGGTAGCAGAACCGGAAGCCTTCGCCCTGGGCCTGGCGGGCGAAGGTCTGGGCCTGGGAGACGACGGCCTTCCAGTCGGCGTCGTTCGGGTCGACATAGGGCAGTACGATGAAGCGGCAGCCGAGCGTCCTGGCGACCTCCAGCACCCGGCCGGGCCGGCCGGTGATGTCGGCGAGGCCCACATGGACCGACGGGCAATCGAGCGCGATATCCCGCATCCGCGCGGCCAGCGGCGCGAAGTCCATGTCCAGCGGCGCGGCGAACTCGACGGAGTCGTAGCCCGTGTCACGGATCTGCTGGAGGGTCGCCAGCGGGTCGGCGGCGAACGGCTTGCGCAGCGTGTAGAGTTGAAGGCCGATCGGTCTCATGGGCCTACAGGCCTCCCTGCTGCAGAAGGTCGGCGGCGTGGTGGGCCGAGCGCGCCGACAGCGCCATATAGGTCAGCGACGGGTTCATCGAGGCGCTGGAAGCCATCACCGCGCCGTCCGAACAGAACAGGTTCGGCGCCTCATGCGCCTGGCCCCAGCCGTTGAACACCGAGGTGGCCGGATCGCGACCCATGCGAGCGGTGCCCATCTCGTGGATGCGGTCCCCGGGCGGCGTCAGCTCCGCGCCGGCCTCCCGCCAGTCGGTGATTTCCTCGCAACCTGCGGCTTCCAGCATCTCGGCGGCGTCGCGCGCGGCGGCCAGCATCATCGCGTACTCGTTCGGGCCGTGGACGGCTTCGATGACCGGGATGGGAACACCCCAGCTGTCCTTGCGACTGGCCGACAGCGTGATCCGGTTGTCCGGGTTGGGCAGCACCTCGCCGAACGGCAGCAGCGAGAAACGCCAGCCGCGGTGGCCGAGGTCCTCCTCGCCGTCGCCCGCGCCGACGCCCTGGATCGCGCCCTCGACATTGCGGGCGCGGACGGCGCCGCCCTGCATGCCGAAGCCGCGCAGATAGGGTTTGTCGGTCTCGGTGACGCCAGCGTAGCGCGGCACATAGATGCCGGTCGGCCGGTCGTTCTGGAAGGGGACGCCGCCGAAGCCCGGGATCTTGCCGACGATCGGCTTGGTGCTGACATGATCCATCAGGTTACGGCCGACCTGATCGCTGCCATTGGCAAGGCCGCGCGGAAAGGCTTCCGACCTGGAGTTCAGCAGCAGGGCGGCGGTGTTGATGGCGGAGGCGTTGAGGAAGACGATCCGCGCCTCAAACGTCTCGCCGGTCTTGTCGAGACGGTTGATGGTGCGAACGCCTGTGACGCGACCGGTCGCCGGATCGTGGATGACGCTCTCGACCACCCGGTCGGTCAGGACCGTCAGGTTGCCGGTGTTCCGGGCCGCGGGCAGCGTGGCCGCCTGGGTCGAGAAGTAGGCCCCCAGCGGGCAGCCGTGGTGGCATTTGACGTGCTGGTCGCAGCGCTTGCGCCCCAGATCCATCTGCGGCTTGGCGACCCGGCTCAGATGGGCGCAGCGGCCCATGATCATGCGCCGCGTCGACCAGCTCTCCTCGATCCGCGCCTTGGCCGCGAGCTCGACGTCGTTGAACGGGAACGGCGGCAGAAAGTCGCCGTCCGGGAGCTGCTCAAGGCCGTCATAATCGCCGCTGATCCCGGCGAACGCCTCGACGTGGTCGTACCAGGGCTCAAGATCCTCATAGCGGATCGGCCAGTCGACCCCGTGGCCGTCCTTCAGGTTCGACAGGAAGTCGTGCGGCGCCCAGCGGTAGGACTGGCGGCCCCAGGTCAGCGATCGTCCGCCCAGCTGATAGCCGCGGATCCAGCGGTACGGCTTGCCCGGGACGGTCTCGTAGGGGTGGTCGTGATCGCTGGCCCAGAAGGCCTTGTTCGAGTTGAACAGCGCGTAGGAGACCCCGACGTGATAGGGGTAGTGCAGCGCCTTCTCGTCGTCCGGAATCTGGTCGTCGCGGCGACGCGTCCTGAGGGCGATGTCCTGGCTGTAGGCCGGCCCGCCGTGCTCGACGTCGGGGCCGCGCTCGAGCATCAGCACCTTCAGCCCGCGCTCGCAGAGCTCCTTGGCGACCCAGCCGCCGCTGATCCCCGAGCCGACGACGATTGCGTCGAACATTACGCCGCCCCCTTCAGTGTTGCGTCGAACTGGCCGAGCGCCGCCCGCAGCGCGGCGACCGGCTCTCCGCGGGGCACGAACTCGTGCCCGACCCAGCCCTGGTAGCCCAGGTGGTCCAAAAGTCCGGCGATGGCCGGCCAGTTGATCTCCTGCCGGTCGTCCAGATCGCGCCGCCCCGGCGCGCCCGCCGTGTGCACATGGCCGATCAGGTCGAAGTTGGCGCGGATCGTCCGGCTCAGGTCGCCCTCCATCAGCTGCATGTGATAGCCGTCGTAGAGCAGGCGCAAGGCAGGCGAATTGACGCCCCTGACGACCTCCGCGCCGAACGCCGTGCGATCGCACTGGTGGCCCGGGTGGTCGACCTTGCTGTTCAGCAGTTCCATCAACAGCCGCACGCCCGCCGCCTCGGCGTGGGCGACGACGGGCGCAAGGCCCTCGATGCAGGCCGCGATGGCCGGCGCGTCGGCGCCGTCGCCGATGCGGTCGCCGGAGAAGACGATCACCGCCTCGCAGCCGCCGGCCGCGGCCGTGTCGATGTTGCGGCGGACCTCGTCGGTCAGCGCGGCGTGCAGCGAACGGTCGTTGAAGCCGCGTTCCAGCGTGTGGCCGGTCAGGGTGACGATCGACAGACCGGCGTCCCGCGCGATGGGCCAGAGCGCTTCGGGCAGCATCTCAACGCCCTGGGCGCCGGCGGCGGCGGCCTGGCGCAGCAGCGTGGCCGGATCGATTTCGCGGCCGGCGGTGAACGACCACCAGGCGAAGCTCTGGCGGATCATGCGTCACCTCCAAGCGGGGTCCAGGCGCCGTCGTCGGCGGCGCTGCGGACGGCCGCGTCGATGAACCGGACGCCCTCGACGCCGGCGGCGACGCCGGGCAGCGGCGTCAGGGGCGCGGGCTTTCCAGCCTTGTGCGCGGCGATCAGGTCGGCGGCGTCGGCGTAGATCTGGGCGAAGCCTTCGAGGTAGCCCTCCGGGTGGCCGGCCGGGATGCGGGTGGCGGCGTGGGCGGCGGGCAGCAAGTCCGGCCCGCCGCGCCGCAGGATGCGTGGCGGCTCGCCGATCGGGGTGAAGCGCAGGATGTCCGGATCCTCTTGCGACCACTCAAGACCGCCGTCCGCGCCATAGACGCGCAGTCGCAGGCCGTTGGCGGCGCCGACCGCCACCTGGCTGGCCCAGAGCTGACCGCGGGCGCCATTCGCCCAGCGCAGGCGAAGCTGCACATCGTCGTCGAGCTTCCGCCCGGGTACGAAGCGCGAGGTCTCGGCGCTGACCGCGTCGGCCGCCGCCCCGACCACGAAGGTCGCCAGGTGATAGGCGTGGGTGGCGATGTCGCCCAGCGCACCGCCGGGACCGGCCTGGGCGGGATCGCCGCGCCAGTCCGCCTGCTTGTTGCCAGGCAGGGGGCGGGCCAGCCAGTCCTGGGCGTACTCCGCCTGCACGACCCGGATCGCGCCCAGCATTCCCGCCGCCACCATCGCCCGCATCTGCCGGACCATGGCGTAGCCGCTGTAGTTGTGGGTCAGCACGAAGGGGACGCCGGTGCGCGCCACCGTCTCCGAAAGGTCCAGCGCGTCGGCCAGGCCGGTGGTCATCGGCTTGTCGCAGATCACCGCGATGCCGGCGTCGAGGAACGCCCTGGCGGGGCCATGGTGCAGATGGTTGGGCGTGACGATGGCCACCGCGTCTATGCGGTCCGGCCGGCCGGCCTCGGCCCGCGCCATGGTCGGCCAGTCGGCGTAGCAACGGTCATCGGCGAGGCCTAGCGCGCCTCCGAATACCCGGGATCGGCCGGCGTCGCGGCTGAAGGCCCCGGCGACCAGATCCCAGCGACCATCCAGCCGCGCGGCCATGCGATGCACGCCGCCGATGAAGGCCCCGTCGCCGCCACCGATCATCCCCAGATTCAGACGCATCTCAGCGGTCGAGGCCCAGCATCCGGCGGTTGGCCGCCATGTCGACGTCGGTGGCCAGGAAGTCGTCGAAGCTCTTGCCCGTCACCCGGATGATGTGGTCGCGGATGAACACCGCGCCTTCGCGGGCGCCGTCTTCGGGGTCCTTCAGCGCGCACTCCCACTCGAGCACGGCCCAGCCGTCGTAGCCGTACTGGGCGAACTTCGAGAAGATGGCCCTGAAATCGATCTGGCCATCGCCGAGCGAACGGAAGCGGCCGGCCCGTTCCTTCCAGGGCGCATAGCCGCTGTAGACGCCCTGCCGTCCGGTCGGCCGGAACTCGGCGTCCTTTACGTGAAACATCTTTATCCGCTCGTGGTACAGGTCGATGTACTCGAGGTAGTCCAGCTGCTGCAGCATGAAGTGGCTGGGATCGTACAGCAGGCAGGCCCGCGGATGGTGATCCACGCGGTCCCAGAACATCTCCACTGTCGTGCCGTCGAACAGATCCTCGCTGGGGTGGATTTCGTAGCAGAGGTCGACGCCGACCTCCTCGAACGCGTCGAGGATCGGTCGCCAGCGGCGGGCCAGCTCGTCGAAGGCTTCCTCGATCAGGCCGGCCGGACGCTGCGGATAGGGGTACAGATAAGGCCAGGCCAGCGAGCCGGAGAAGGTGACATGGGCGTCCAGTCCCATCCGCCGTGAAGCCTTGGCCCCCATCAGAACCTGATCGACGGCCCACTCCTGGCGGGCCTTCGGATTGCCCCGCACCGCCTTTGGCACGCCGCCGTCGAACATCTCGTCGTAGGCGGGGTGGACCGCCACCAGCTGGCCCTGGGAGTGGGTCGACAGCTCCGAAACCTCAAGACCGGCGTCGGCCAGCACGCCCTTGATCTCGTCGCAGTAGGCGTCGCTCTCGGCGGCCAGCTTCAGGTCGATCAGGCGACGGTCCCAGGTCGGGATCTGCACGCCCTTGTAGCCGAGGTCAGCAGCCCAGCGCGCGATGCTCGGCAGGCTGTTGAAGGGCGCTTCGTCGCCCGCGAACTGCGCCAGGAAAATTGCCGGGCCCTTCATACGTCCTCCCTCGCGAGACCGCCTGCATCGGGCCGCCTATCCGCTGTTGCGGCAAGCCTAGCACGCGAGTCGGACTTGGCGAGCGGGTCGTTCTCGTGGAGCGGGGCGCTTGACGCCGGCGCGATCAGCGGCGCGAACTCGCAACACCGCGACTCCGCGGGGCCCGGGGGGGAAGCCGTGCAGATCGATCTGGTTCAATGGGCCGTCTTCATCGGCCTGACCGTGCTGATGGCCGTGCTGACCGGCTGGCAGGTGGCCCGCATGGGCGGCCGGTCGAGCGATTCCAATCGTGAGTTCTTCCTGGCCGGCGGCAACCTCACCTGGCCGTTCATCGCCGGCTCGATCACGCTGACGAACCTGTCGACCGACCAGCTGGTCGGCATGAACGGCAACCAGATGCTGCTGCTGGCCTGGTGGGAGCTGTCGGCCATCGTCGGCCTGCTCATGCTCTGCTGGATCTTCCTGCCGATCTACTATCGCAACAACTGCACGACCACGACGGAGCTGCTGGAGCGGAAGTACGGTTCGAAGCATCTGAGAGCCGTTGTCTCGATCCTGTTCCTGCTCGGCAACGTGTTCATCTACCTGCCGATCATGCTCTACACCGGCTCCCTGTTCCTGAAGACGATGTTCGGGATCGAGATTCCGCTGATCGTCATCGCGGCCGTCATGGCCGTGCTGGGCGGAGCCTATGCGATCGGCGGCGGCCTGCGCGCCGTCGCGGTCTACGATACGATCTCGGGCGTCGGCGTGCTCGCCATGGCCATGCTGGTCGTCATCCTCGCCATGGCGGCCATCGATTTCGATTTCAGCGGCATTCCCGCAGAGCGGCTGTCGATGATCGGCGACGCCGACTCGCCAATCCCCTGGCCGACGCTGCTGACCGGCATGATCTTCATCCAGATGTTCTACTGGAGCACCAACCAGACGATCACCCAGCGGGCGATGGCGGCGCCGACGCTCAGGGAGGGCCAGAAGGGCGTCCTCGCCGCCGCCGTGATCCGTCTGCTCATCGTGCCCGCCATCGTCGTCGTGCCGGGCGTGGCGGCCTACAAGCTGTTCGGCGACGCGGGCGACGCCACCTATGGCCGGATCGTGGCGACGGTCATGCCGGGATGGCTGTCGGGCGCCTTCGCCGCCTTCATGGCCGCCGCGCTGCTGACCAGCTACACCTCGGTCCTGAACTCATCGGTGACGCTGTACGTCTGCGACCTGCATGAGAAGTTCATCGCCGAGAAGCCGGACGTGGGACGGCTCAACACCCTGATTTCGCTGGCCTTCATGGTGCTTTCGGTGCTGCTCGTGCCGATCTACATGGGCGCGTCTTCGATCATCAATCTGGTCCAGCAGCTCAATGGGCTGCTGTCGATGCCGATCCTGTCGGCCTTCATCGTCGGCCTGATATTCCGGAACGTCGACGCGCGGGCGGTGATGGGCGCCGTCGTGTTCGGTACGCTCCTCTATGCGGGTTTCACCTTCGTCTGGACGCCGACCCATTACATTCATCTGATGGTGGTGACGCTGTTCACCTGTGTCGCCTTCGCGCTGGGCGTCAACCGACTGGTGTTCGGCAAGCGCGCCGGCCTCGCGGACGGGGTGGCGAAGCGGCTGGGCCTTCTGAAAGCCTGACCCGCGTCGAATCCCTTGCCTTCCCCGGCTTCCGCCTGCCAGCCTGCGGGAAGGGAGACGCCAATGATTTCATTCGAGCTGAACGAAGAGCAGACGATGATCCGCGACAGCCTGAAGGCTTTCGCGGCGGAGGTGCTGGCGCCGGGCGCGCGGGCCATCGACGAGGCGGGCGCGATGCCCGACGATATCATCCGCCAGGGCTGGGACTTCGGCCTGATCGCCGCGTCGATCCCGGAGGCCTATGGCGGCGGGGGCGGCGAACGCTCCTGCATGACCAACGCCGTGGCGCTCGAGGCGCTGGGCGGCGGCTGCGCCAGCCAGGCGGCGGCGATCATGGCGCCGGGACAGTTCGTGAGCGCCCTGATCGACTTCGGGACCGAGGAACAGAAGGCGGAGCATCTGCCGCGCTTCGCCGGCGCCGATCCGGTCGCCGCGGCGGTGGCGGTGCAGGAGAGCCAGTTCGGCTTCGCCGCCGAGGCCCAGCGAACGATCGCGACCCGCAAGGGCAACGGCTTCGTGCTGAACGGCGAGAAGCGTCTGGTCCCGCTCGGCGACCGGGCGGACCTGTTCCTGGTGCTGGCGCGGGACGAAGGCGGTGAGGGCCTGGGCGCAGTCCAGGGCTACATCCTGCCCCGCGACACGGCGGGTCTGACGGTCGAGGCCGAGAGCGGAACCCAGGGCCTCAAGCCCCTGCCGAAGGGCAAGCTCAAGCTCGAGAACGTCGAACTGCCGGGATCGGCGCGGCTGGGCGGCGACGCCGGCATCGATGCCGCCAGGCTGCTCAGCCAGGCGCGTGTCGGCGCGGCGGCGGTCGCGGTCGGCCTGTCGCGGCAGGCCACCGACTTCGCCATTCCCTACGCCCGCGAGCGCGTGGCGTTCGGGGAACCGATCGGCAAGAAGCAGTCGATCGCCTTCATGCTCGCCGACATGCACATCGAGTGCGAAACCATGCGCTGGATGGTCTGGAAGGCCGCCAGCCTGCTCGAGCACAATGATCCGGGCGCGGTGAAGGCCGCTGTGCTCGCCCAGGACTACGTCCGGCGCAAGTCGGTGAAGATCGCCGATGACGCACTGCAGATCTTCGGCGGCCACGGCTTCATTCGCGACCTGCCGCTCGAGATGTGGCTTCGCAACGCGCGCACCCTGACCGTCCTCGACGGTCCGGTCTCGGTCTAGGAGGATTCGACCATGGCTGATTTCCGTCTCTCAGAGATCGACCAGCAGATCCTCGACAAGGTCGTCGAGGTCGGCAACTCGACCACGAAGTTCACCCGCTACTATGAGGACCACGAGCACGAGACCCCGCCCGCGCGGCTGGAGGGGGAACGGGGCTTCGAGGAGGTCTTCCCGCTGTTCGGCCAGCGCAAGCCGGACGACACCCCGATGATGACCTTCATGATGGCGGTCAGCATCGCCCGCGGCTCGGCGATGGGCGTCACGCGCGGCCTCGGCCTCGCCATGCCCGCCGGCCGCGCCAGCGGCCTCGGCAACGCCGCGCTCCAGTCGGCGGGCACGCCCGAGCAGAAGGCCAAGTGGGGCGACCTGTTCCTGGCGATGTCGATCACCGAACCGGGCGTGGGTTCAGACACCAAGGCCATCCAGGCCACCGCCCGCCTTGACGGCGACGAATGGGTGATCAACGGCGACAAGATCTTCGTCACTGACGGGGTCAAGTGCGACGGCGCCATCGTCTGGGCGACCATCGACAAGTCGGCGGGCCGCGCCGGCATCAAGTCGTTCCTGGTGCTGAAGGGCGCCCCCGGCTTCGAACTGGTCCGCCAGGAGAAGAAGCTCGGCATCCGCTCGTCGGACACCGCCGCCTACGCCTTCCGCGACTGTCGCGTGCCGCGCGACGCCCTGCTGGGCGGCGACGAGACCGTGCCCAAGGACGGCGGTTCGGCCGGCTACAAGGGCGTAATGAAGACCTTCAACATGACCCGCCCGGCGGTGGCCAGCGGCGGCGTGGCGAAGGCCAAGGGCGCGCTGGACTTCGCGACGGCCGAGCTCGCCAAGGAAGGCGTCCGCGTCGACTGGGAGAAGAGCTACAACCAGCGCTCGGCGGTGGAACAGCGGCTGATCGAGATGGAGGCGGACACCGAGGCCGCCGCCCTCAGCGTACTGCACGCAGCCTGGCTGAACGACATGCGCCGGCCCAACAACCTGGAGAGCTCGGTCTGCAAGGCCAAGGGCGGCGAGGTCTGCCGGACCATCCCGCAGGCGGCCATGGAGCTGCTCGGCGGCATGTCGGTCAGCCACGATCATCTGGTCGAGAAGTACCTGCGCGACGGCCGCATCAGCGACATCTACGAGGGCACCGGCCAGATCCAGCGCCTGATCATCGCCCGCGAGATCCTCGGCTACTCGTCCGAGGAGCTGACCTGATGAGCGACGGCCTGACGGTAGACTCCCGCGACGGCGTAGACTGGGTCACGCTGGACCGGCCCGACCGGCTGAACACGCTCAACCAGCCGCTGACCGACGCCCTGCTGGCCTACTTCGAGGGGAAGCGGCGCGACACAGAGACCCGGGTCATCGTCCTGCGCGGTGCGGGCCGGGGCTTCTGCTCCGGCGCCGACCTGAAGGCGGGCAGTCAGCCGGACCGGCTGCGCGATGGCCCGAACGGCGACTGGACCCTGCGCGACCTGCTCAAGGCCATGCGCGCCTGTCCGCAGCCGATCATCTGCCTGGTCCATGGCGCGGCGGCGGGCGGCGGGCTGGCCATCGCGCTGGCGGCGGACGTCATCGTCGCCGGCGAGAGCGCCGTCTTCCACCCGGCCTTTATCAAGATCGGCCTGTCGGGCAGCGAGCTGGGGGTCAGCTGGCGGCTGCAGCGGACAATCGGCGTGTCGAAGGCCCGCGAGATGCTGCTGACCGGCCGCCCGATGGACGCCGCCGAAGCCCTGCGCACCGGCCTGATCTCCGGCGTGGTTCCGGACGACGGCCTCGCGGCGCACGGGGCGGCGCTGGCCGAGGACATGCTGAAGGCGGCGCCCGACGCCCTGCGCATCTCCAAGCGGACCTTCGACGCGACCCTGGAAACCCCCGGCTTCGAGGCCGCGCTCGAGATCGAGGAACGCGGCCAGATCCAGGCCATCCGCGCCGGAGCCCGCGCGAGGGAGCTGGCGGCCAAGGGGTAGGGCGGTCTCAGCCGAGATCCGCCGCGTCCTCGATCTTCAGGCCTTCGCGCAATTCGCGACGCAGGAACTTGCCGCTGGCGTTGCGGGGCAGGGGTTCGTCGCGCATCCAGATGTAGCGCGGCGCCTTGTGCTTTGCGGCCACGGCGATGCAGTGCTCGCGCAGCTCGGCGGGCGTCACCGTCTCGCCGGGGCGCAATTTGATCGCCACCCCGACTTCCTCGCCCAGACGGGCGTCGGCGACGCCGAATACGCAGCACTCGGCCACGGCGGCGTGCTGGTGCAGAGTCGCCTCGACCTCGGCGCAGTAGACGTTCTCGCCGCCGCGCAGGACCATGTCCTTCTTGCGGTCGACCAGGAAGATGAAGCCGTCCTCGTCGATGCGGGCCACGTCGCCCGTGTGCAGCCAGCCGTCGGTGATGCTTTCGGCGGTAGCGTCCGGGCGGTTGATGTAGCCCTTGATCACCGAGGCGCCGCGGACCCAAAGCTCTCCGGTCTCGCCGGCCGGCAAGGCGTTGCCCTCGTCGTCAACCACCTTGGTCTCGAAGCTCGGCATGGCGCGACCGCAGCTGGCGGGCTTGTCGACGAAGAAATCGCCGCTGATCGAGGTGATGATGCCGCAGGTCTCGGTCATGCCGTAGCCGGTGTTCGGCCGGGCGGTCGCGACCGTCTTTTCGATCTTGTCGACGAGGTCCGGCTGGATCTGCGCGCCGCCGCCGCCGACCGAAAGCAGACTGGAGGTGTCGTACTTGTCGAAGTCGGGGTGGGTGACCAGCTCGCGCGCCATGACCGGCACGCCGCTGACGGTCAGGATCTTCTCCTTCTCGACCAGCTTCAGCGCCTCGCCCGCGTCCCAGCGGTACATCAGCACCATCTTGCCGCCCGCGGCAGTGGTCGCGTAGGCGCCGCAGTTGTTGGCGGTGACGTGGAACAGCGGCGTGGTCACGAGCGTCACCGGAATCGGAACCGGGGCTTCCGGATCAAGGAACACGCCGGTGCCGCGCTGCGTCGCCAGCGAGGTGACCTGGCCGGCGAACATCATGTTCATCAGGTTGTTGATGCAGCCCCGGTGGGTCAGCTGCGCGCCTTTCGGGAAGCCCGTGGTGCCCGAGGTGTAGAAGATGCAGGCGTCGGCGTCGGGATCGACCGCGATCTCCGGCAGCTCGCCGCCACGGGCGATGACCTCAGCCCAGGCGACGGCGCCGGCCGGCGTGTCGGCGCGGACGGCGACCAGTTTCGATGCGCCCAGCATTCCGGGCTGTTCGGCGATGCGGGCGATCCGTTCGGCGTCGGCGAACACCACCTTGGGCTCGGCGTCCTTGAGGCCGTAGGCCATCTCGGCGGCGGTCCACCAGGCGTTCATGCCGACCACGGCGACGCCGATCGACACACCGGCCCAGTAGATGAGCATCCATTCGGGATAGTTGCGCATGGCGATCGCGATGCGGTCGCCGGGCTTTACCCCATGGTCCAGCAGCCAGTTGGCGACGGCGGCGACCTGCCGGTGCGCCTCGGCGTAGGTGATCCGCTCGTCCTCGTAGACCAGGTACTCGCGATCAGCGAACTGAAGGGTCGACTGCCACAGGGCGCGGACGCTGGGTGGCGCCGCCACGAAGCTGCGCATCGGCGCGCCCCGCACCTCGATGGTGGTGATCTCGAACGGCTGCCCCGGCGCCGTCAGTTCGGCCCAGGCCTGGTCGAGTTCCGCGTAATGCACCCTGTCGTCTCCCTGTCGTCGTATGCGGTTCGGCCCGATCTGCGCCGGGCTCGTCGTTCACATGAGGGTGGGCCGCGCCGAAGTCCATCCCCGGCGCGGCCACGGCCTGTTCAGAGCATGTCGCCGCCGCAGGCGGCCGCTGTCGTGCCGTCCTTCTGGAACGCCTTGATCACGTTGCGGCCGGTCGTCCAGCGATGGACCTCGTCCGGGCCGTCGACGAGCCGTTGCGACCGGATGTGCGTGTACCAACGCGCCAGCGGCGTATCCATCGAGTAGCCCAGTGCGCCGTGCAGCTGGATGGCCGTGTCGACGACCCGATGCACCATGTTGGCCAGGAACACCTTGGCGATGCCGTTCTCCTGGCGCAGGTCCATGCCCTTTTCCGCCTTGTAGGCGATGTGCAGCAGCATCAGGCGGGCGATGTAGATGTCCTGCGCGCAGTCGGCGAGCATGAACTGGACACCCTGGCGCTCATGCAGCGGCTTGCCGAAGGTCGACCGCTTGGTGACGTGCTCGACGGCCAGATCCAGCGCGCGCTGGGCCATGGCGACGTTGTGCATGCCGTGGCGCAGACGGCCATAGGCGAGCCGGTGCTGGCCCATGTTGAAGCCGTTGCCCTCGCCGCCGAGCAGGTTCTCGGCCGGCACGACCAGATCCTTGATCTCGACCTCGGAGTGGCCGCCGCCCAGGATGTGCGACAGCGGTCCTTCCGCGGCCATCGTCTCGATGTCGCGGACGATGCGGTAGCCGGGATTGGGAAGTTCGACGATGAAGGTCGAGAACTGCTGGTGGCGCGGCGCGTCCGGATCGGTGCGGGCCATGACCAGAGCGATGTCGGCCACCGAAGCGGCCGAGCTGAACCACTTCTCGCCATTGAGGATGTAGTTCTCGTTGCCGTCCTTGACCGCGGTTGTCCGCATGCCCGTCGCGTCGGCGCCGGCGGCCTTTTCGGTCATCGAGTAACAGATGCGCTTCTCGCCGTTCAGCAACGGCTTGAGGAACTTTTCCTTCTGGTAGTCGGTGCCGTGCGCCAGCAGGGTCATCATCGTGGCGTCGTCGGGACCCTGGGTGTTCAGCGACAGGGCGCCGAGATAGCTCTCGCCCAGCTCCATCTGAACCAGGGCGTTGGCCAGCGGGCCCAGGCCCATGCCGCCATGCTCCTTGGGGATGAACGGACACCAGAGGCCCTGCGAACGGGCCTTGGTCCGCAGTTCGCCAAGCACGGTCTTGTAGTCCTCGCCGGCCAGAAGGCGCTTCTCCGCCGGCTTGCATTCGTCATGCACCCACTGGCGCACCTTCTCGCGGACGGCTTTGGCCTCCGCCGGAATCTCGAAATCGATCGCCATCCTGGCGTCTCCCTGTCTGTCTTGTTCTTCTTCGATGAAATCAGGCGGCGGCGGACGGGCGCGCGCCGACGCGGGCGAACCAGTCCTTGACCCAGGCGGCCTCGTCCGGGATCGGCTGTCCAACCTGAGCCCCGAAGGCGAGGAAGGCGAACAGCAGCACGTCGGCGAGGCTGAAGCGGTCGCCGCAGACGAACTGCCGGCCCTTCAGCTGCCCGTCGAGCCAGAGGATCCGGTCCTTTGCGATGGCCTTCAGCTCCGCCGCGCCTTCGGCGCCGACCAGCTTCATGCGGCTCTCGAAGATGCGGCGGCCCTCGGCGGCGCGGAAGCCGTTGGTGAGCGGCTCACAGATGTTGAGATCGATGCGGCGCGTCCACATCCGCGTCTCGGCCCGCTCTTCCGGCGTCGTACCGATCAGGGGCGGCGAGGGGTGCTTCTCCTCGAGGTACTCGCAGATGACCGTGATCTCGGCGATCGTCGTGCCGTCGTCCAGCACCAGCGCCGGCGTCTGGCCGGCGACGTTGACGCCCTCGCTGTAGGGCGGCCGACGGTTCTCGCCGCCCATCAGGTCGATGTCGACCTTCGGCAGGTCGAGCCCCTTCTCGGCCGCGAACATGCGGACCATGTGCGGGTTGGGCCCCATCGAGGTGTACAGCTTCATGGTCGTTCCTTCCTGATGATCGTGTTCTTGTCGTTGGCGCCGATCAACGGCCGCCCTGGCCGTCATCGACCTTGATCGAGGTCCCCGTCACCGCGTCCGAGGCCGGCGAGCAGAGGTAGAGCAGGGTGCTGTCGAGCTGGGCCGGATCACCGATGCGCCTGCGGGGCATATGCTGGCTGATGTCGCCCATTCGCTCCAGCATGCCATCCATCATTTCCGAGGCGAAGGCGCCCGGCGCGATGGCGTTGACGTTGATGTGGAACTTCGACCATTCGACCGCGAGCGCTTCGGTCATCCTCACGACGGCGGCCTTGCTCACCGAGTAGAGCGCCGCGCCCTCGCCGCGATAGCTGTAGGCGGCCATCGAGGCGATGTTGATGATCCGGCCCGGCAGCTTGGCCTCAAGCCGGCGTTTGGCGAACTCGGTGGCCAGGATCCAGGGCGCCCGGACGTTGGTGCCGAGCACCGTGTCGATGAGTTCGATCGACATCTTTGTGGCGCGCTGGGCGTCTGGCACGCCGGCGTTGTTTACGAGGATGTCCACCGGACCCAGGGCCGCCTCGGCCCGCTCGAAAAGGCCCAGCAGCTGGGCGTCGTCGGTGACGTCGAGCTGCAGCGGCGCGGCGACGCCGCCGTCGGCGGCGATCTCGGCGGCCAGGGCTTCCAGCCGGTCGAGACGGCGGCCGGTGATCGCGACCTTCGCGCCCTGCCGCGCCAGCACCTGGGCGAAGCGGCGGCCGAGGCCCGAGGAGGCCCCCGTGACCAGCGCGACCTTGCCGGTCAGGTCGATCGAGGCATTGGGCAACGGATAGGACATGGCGGCTCTCCCTGGCGGCGCGGGCGCACTATCGGGTGCTTTACGGTAGGGCAGCAAAGCCGGAACTGGGTGACGGCCCTTCGTTTCACCCCTATCACGGGCCCATGACGCAGACCCCGGAGCGGGCGCCGGCGCCCCGCTTCGCGGCCGCGTCGCTGATCGCCGTGATCTTCATCAACATGCTGGGCTTCGGGATCATCGTCCCGTTGCTGCCCTTCTACGCCAAGTCGTTCGAGGCGCAGCCCTGGCAGATCGCGCTGATCTTCTCGGCCTATTCGGCGGGCGCCTTCTTCGGCGAGCCGTTCTGGGGACGGCTGTCAGACCGCATCGGGCGCAAGCCGATCCTGATCTCGACGATCACCGCCAACTGCCTCTGCTACCTGGCCCTGGCCTTTGCCCCGAACATCTGGGCCGCGTTCGCGATCCGTCTGGTCGGCGGGCTGGCGGCCGGCAACGGGGCGGTGATCCAGGGCTACATCGCCGACGTCACGCCGCCGGAGAAGCGCGCCCGGCAACTGTCCTACCAGGGGGCGGCGTGGAACGTCGGGCTGATCGTCGGGCCGATGATCGGCGGCGTGTTCGCCCACCCCGAGCTCGGGCCCGTCGGCTTTCGCATCCCGCTGCTGATCGCCGGCGGCCTGGCCTTCGCCTGCGCGATGGCCATCACCTTGGTGATCCGCGAGAGCCGGGTGCGCGAGACCAGCTTCAGCCGGCGGGGCAGCCGCTGGAGCGCGGCGCGCGAGGCGCTCACGCACCCCGTTGTCGGGCGGCTGATCCTGCTGACCTTCCTGGTCGGCTTCGCCTTCACCGGGATCGAGTCCGTGTTCGGCCTGTGGGCCCAGGCCCGGTTCGGCTGGAAGCCGTTCGACATCGGGGTGGCCTTCGGCTTCGTCGGCGCGACCGCCTTCCTGATGCAGACCCTGGTGACCGGACCGCTGTCGGAACGTTTCGGCGAGGGGCGGATGCTGGCCATCGGCATGGCGATCATGGTGGTCGTCTGCGGCCTGCAGGTCGTTTCGCCGAGCGGACCCGTCACCATCGCGCTGATGTGCCTGATGGCGGCGGCCCAGTCCGTGGCCTTCCCCAATGTCGGGGCGATGATCTCGCGCAGCACCGATCCACACCGTCAGGGCCAGATCATGGGCCTGAACAATGCCGCCGGCGCTGCGGCGCGGGTGGTCGGCCCGCTGTGCGTCAGCGGGGTGTTCGCCGCCTGGATCAACGCGCCGTTCGTGCTGGCCGCGCTGGTCGTGGCTCCGGCGATCCTGCTGGCGCTGTCGGCGAGCCGCCGCGCGCGCTAGGCTGGGCAATCACACAAGGGGAGAGAGACGATGGACCTTCAGCTCAAGGGCAAGAACGCCGTGATCCTGGGCGGCACGCGCGGCATCGGCCGCGCCATAGCCGAGACCCTGGCCGCCGAGGGCGCCAACGTCGCCATCTGCGCCCGAAACGCCGAGCAGGTCTCCGAAGCCGTGACGGCCCTCTCCGCGACCGGCGTGAAGGCGACCGGGGCCAGCGTCGACATCATGGACGGCGCCGCCCTCAAGTCGTGGATCGCCGCGGCGGGCGCGGAGCTGGGCGGTATCGACATCCTGGTCTCCAACGCCGGGGCCATGGCCCAGGGTGGCGATCCGGCCTCCTGGGAACAGAACTTCCGCCTCGACGTGCTCGGCATGGTCAACGCTTTCGACGCCGCCAAGCCGTTCCTGTTGAAGGCGTCCGAAGCGACGGGCGACGCGGCCTTCGTGATCATCTCTTCGGTGTCGGCGGCCGAGACCGACAACGGCAGCTCCTACGGCCCGATCAAGGCGGCGCTGATCCACTTCGCCAAGGGGCTGGCGCGGCAGTACGCGGGCAAACACCTGCGCACCAATGTCGTCTCTCCGGGCACCGTCTACTTCGAGGGGGGTGTCTGGCAGATGGTCGAAAAGAACATGCCGGAGATGTTCAAGGGCGCGATGGAGCGCAACCCGATGGGCCGCATGGCCACGCCGCAGGACGTCGCCAACGCGGCGGTCTTCCTGGCCAGTCCGGTCTCGTCGTTCACCAGCGGGGTCAACCTGCTGGTCGATGGTGCGATCAGCCGGCGGGTGAACTTCTAGCCCTTTCCTTCCGTGCGCGGCAGTCGGCTATGGTCGCGCAAAAGCGAGGGGACGCGCATGAGCGAGAAGAAGCCGACCGGGGTCGAGGATCTCAACAAGACGCTGGGCCTGGTCCGGCGAGTCGAAATGGATCCGGCCGGGCGGGCCGTGCTGGAGTATGAGGCGGGTCCTCACATGTGCCACTCCGGCGGCGTGGTGCAGGGCGGCTTCATTACCGGCTGGATCGACGCGGCGATGGCCCATGCGGCGATCGCCATGGCCGGTCAGGACATCGTACCGATGTCGCTGGAGCTGAAAGTCAGCTTCTTCGCGCCGGCCCGTCCGGGTCGCGTGTTCGCCGAGGCCTGGGTCGAGCGGAGGGGCAAGCGGACCTGCTTCTTCGAAGGGCGTCTGCTGGACCCCGCTGGCGTGGTGCTGGCCAAGGCCAGCTCGACGATCATGCTGGCCGAGCGCAATCGCGTCGAAGCGGCGGCGACCGCCGCGACGGCCGGCTGATGTCGCGCCTGAAGACCATCCGGACCGAGGCGCTGATCCCGGCTTCGCCGGCCAGGGTCTGGGCGGTGCTGACGGATTTCGACGCCTATGCCGACTGGAATCCGCTGAACATCAAGGCGCGCGCCATCGGCCCCGCGCGGCAGGGCGGCAAGCTGGACACCACATTCGTCAATCCGGGCGGCAAGCCCGGCGCCACCATCCGCCAGACGGTGACCCTCACTACCTTCGAGCCGGAACGGGCGCTGGCCTGGACCGGCTGGGTGCCGCTGCTTTTCAAGGGCCGCCACCACTTCACCCTGACGCCCGAGGGCGAGGGCACGCGCCTGCTGCACGGCGAAGACATGGAGGGATTGATCGCACGGGGCTTCAGCGACGAGCAGCTGCTGCGCGACTTCGTCCCCTGGTATGACGCGGTGAATGCGGCGATCGCGGCGCGCGTGGCGAGAGAATAACGCCCGGGTATTATTGACTCGGCATTATATCCGGGTAAAAGACGCGCTCCTGAAAGGAGCATCGTCATGTCCGCCACGTTCACCGCCTTCCTTCGCGACCGTCGCGTCGCGTCCGGTCCGCTCACGGCCGTCCTCGGCGCGATCGCGGCGGAGCCGGCCTTGCGTCAGGCGCAGGTCTTCAATGATGCGACGGGCGAGCTTCTGAAACTCGGTCGCCCCGACGAGGTCTCACGGGCGATGGCGCCGGCGGGCCCGTCGGAGCTGCGGCTGTCGCTGTTGCCGCGCCACCTGGACTGGCTGCAGGCCCAGGCCGGCGGACCCTCAGCTGCGGTGCGGCGGCTGATCGACGCCGCCCGGCGCGATGGGGTCGGACGCGATCGCCAGGCCCGGGACGCCGCCTACCGGTTTCTGTCGATGATGGCCGGAGACCGCGCCGGGTTCGAGGAAGCCTGCCGGGCCCTCTACGCGGGCGACTTCGATCGCTTCGGCGAGGCGAGCCGGGGCTGGCCCGAGGATGTCCGGCGCTACGCCGCGCGCCTGGCCGGCGACGGCTGGGCCCCGGTCGTCAGGCCGCCGGTTCCGGCGCTCTGATCATCATCGCTTCCAGCGCCGCGCGGAGGGATGGGGCCAGCGGGCTCGATCCCTCCGCCGAGGCCTGGACGAAGGTCGTGGTGCAGATGCCGACGCAACGGCCCTTCTGGAACATCGCCTGGCCGATCTCGTAGGACGCCGTGCCGATCCGCAGGATGCCCGACCGGACCTCGACCTCGTCGGGGTGGAAGACCTCGCCCAGATAGGTCACCCGGCTGTCCGCGGTGACGATGCGCACCCGGTCCATCAGGTTCGCGGTCGTGAACACCTGCCGCGAGAACCGCGCCCGCGTCTCGTCGTAGTAGGCGGCCACGGCGATGTTGTTGATGTGATGCAGTCCGTCCTCGTCGCGATAGCGCGTCTGGATGAGGAAGCTGTGCGGATAGACGGCGGGATCCTGGCGCCAGGCGGGCGGTTTCATGCGCGGATGCGGACTCTGCTTCTGATGACGTCGCCCGGCATACAGGGATGCCCTCGGGGCAGTCCATGCCTCAGGCCGCGCGGCGGAACAGAAGGCTCAGGTTGTTCGCCGGCATGGCGATGCGCTCTTCGAAGGCCAGACCGTTGCGGGCGGCTTCGGCCTTCACCGCTTCGAGGTCTCGCAAGCCCCACGACGGATCGCGCCGGCGCAAGTCGGCGTCGAAGGCGAGGTTGCTGGGCGCGGTCTCGACATCGGCTTCCATGTACGGGCCGTAGAGGCAGAGCACGCCGCCGATCGGCAACACCCGTGCGGCGCCCGACATCAGGCCCTGCGTCGCCGCCCAGGGCGAGATGTGGATCATGTTGATGCAGACAACGGCGTCGGCCCGCTCGATCGGCCAGCCGTCGGGCGAGGCGGCGTCCAGCGGCAGCGGCGGGCGCAGGTTGGCCAGGCCGGACCGCTCCACCCGGGCGGCGATCACGGCCCTGGCGTCGGGGTTCTGGTCCGTGGGCTGCCAGCTGACTTCGGGCAGGGCCTCCGCGAACCAGGCGGCATGCTCGCCAAGGCCGCTGGCGATCTCGAGCACGGTCCCGGAGGCCGGCAGCCAGCGGCGCAGCACAGCCAGCAGAGGCTCGCGGTTGCGGGCCGACGAGGGCGAGGCGGGCAGGCCGCTCATGCGCCGCCCGGCCGGTCGACGGTCGCGGCTGGTCGGTCGAGGTATTTCAAAGCCACCGTTCGCATGCTGAAAGAGGTCAGGCTGGACGCCAGACCGTACGACAACAATTCGGACCGCGCGATGACCGAACCGACCTCCTATCTCGGCTGGAAGATCGACTACGCCAACCCGGTCGGCGAGCCGGCCTTCCTGCACCCCTCGTCGATGGCCTGGCGCATCTACAAGAACCCGATCGCGCTGGGGATCGGCGGCGTCGCGGCGGTGCTGCTGGAGTTCGCGGACGCCCGCATCCGCTCCGGCGTCTGGGATCACTCGACCTACAAGGCCGATCCGATCGGGCGCAGCAAGCGCACGGGCATCGCGGCGATGGTCGGCGTCTACGGCCCGCAGAGCGCGGCCCGGCGCGTGATCCAGGGCGTCACCAACATGCACGCCCGGGTCAACGGCGTGACGCCGAAGGGCGAGGCCTACAAGGCGCTGGATCCGGAACTGCTCGACTGGGTGGCGGCCACCGCCGGCTACGGCTTCCTCAACGCCTACGACCGCTTCGTCTCGCCGCTGAGCGAGGCCGAGAAGACGCGGTTCTACAGCGAGGGCTCGCAGATCCCGTCGCTTTACGGCGTGCAGTATTCGCCCAAATCGACCGCCGACTTCATGGGCATGATGGAGAAGCTGGCGCCGCGCTTCGAGCCGCACCCGATCGTCGACGAGTTCCTCGGCATCATCAAATCCGGCACAGCGGCGCCGACGGTCCCGAAGTTCCTGCACCGCGCGTTGGCTCGAGCCTCGGTCTCGCTGCTGCCGCCGCTGGTGCGCGACAAGCTGCAGCTGGGCAAGGACTACGACCTGACGGTGTTCGACCGGATGGCGCTGAAGTTCGCCGGCCGCATGGCCGAGCGCACGTTCCAACCGGACTCGCCGCCCGCCCTGGCCAGCACGCGGCTGGGCCTGCCCGCCGACTTCCTCTGGCGCAAGCCGGCCGAACAGGCGCGGTTGCTGCGGGACGCGGGGCTGGAGAAGGCGCAGGCGGTGGCCGCTTAGCCTAGCCGCCGCGGGACCGATCCCGTATCGATGCGTGGAGCAATTCAAGCGGAGAGGTCGCATGCGCGTTCGGTCGGTCGCCCTCGCTCTGCTTTCGATAGGGTTCCTCGCCGGTTTCACGTCACCGCCGCAAGCGTTGGATGCAAGTTGCGCGCAAGCCAATGCCGAGGCGCGGGTGAACCTCCGTTTCGTCGACGATAGCGTCTACGCGTACGACATACGGCCCGACGGCCCCCTACCCCCGGGGGCCGAGCTCCTGAAGGGGCTGGAGGGCGAACCTTATGTTGTCCGCCGCAGGATCGAAGTCTCAGGCCGTACCATCGCCGATGCCTGGGCTTCTCCAAACCCGGTAACCGGCGCGCCGGCGGTCCACCTGCTCTTTGACGAAGCCGGTACGGAGCGGTTTGGCCAGATGACCCGCAACGGCGTCGGCAGAAGCTTCGCTGTGGTGATCGACGATGTCGTGATTATCGAGCTCCGCATCAACGAACCGGTTAGCGATGGCAGGATGGTGGTCCCCGGCAGCTTCATAGAGGAAGGCGCGGAGGCGCTCGCCGAAAGGATCAAAGTCGCGTCGCGCAGTTGCGCCCCGGCACGGACGGCCACGGTCTAGAGGCGCACGCCCACGCCGATCATCGCTCTGGCCGTCCTAGCCGCAGAAGTATTAGCCAAATTCGTTGTCTGCGGTCTCCGAACGGCGGCAATTGTTCGGCGTAGGACAACGAAAAACCCCCGGCCTTTCGACCGGGGATTCTGTCTTTCGAGCCGGAGCTGAAACCGCTTACGCGGCCTTCTGCAGCGACTTGGTCAGGATGCCGACGGCTGCGTCGCGGTCGATCTTTTCGATCGCGGCGACTTCGCGGGCCATGCGGTCCAGGGCCGACTCATAGAGCTGGCGCTCGGAGTAGGACTGTTCCGGCTGGTTCTCGGCGCGGTGCAGGTCGCGGACCACTTCGGCGATCGAGATCAGGTCGCCCGAGTTGATCTTGGCTTCGTATTCCTGGGCGCGACGCGACCACATGGTGCGCTTCACGCGGGCGCGGCCCTTCAGGGTGGTCAGCGCCTTGGTCACGATGGTGCCTTCGGCCAGCGGGCGCAGGCCCGAGGTGACGGCCTTCTTGGTCGGAACGCGCAGCGTCATCTTCTCGTGGTCGAAGGTGATGACATAGACCTCGAGCGACATGCCGGCGACTTCCTGGGTCTCGATCGCGCGGATCGTGCCGACGCCGTGCGCCGGGTAAACCACGTGGTCGTCGACCGAAAACGCCAGACCTTGCTTGCTCATCAGTACGTCCTTCTCTAGCACCCTGTCCGCGGGGGGAAATCCCGCGGGCCGCGGCCTCGATACCGGCTGTGTCAGACGCCTGTTCCGAGACGAAAAGAATCCCGACCGCGGCAGCGCCCCGGAGGATTTGCTCTCGAATTGGATAGGCCTCTAGGACACCCTCGCCCTTGTGTAGGCGCGCCGTTCGGTTGCGGCTGTTCTTGAACCAAGGCGCGACGGCGGACCCGTCACGTCAGTTAGAACCCTATCACAAAAATGAACACAAAGAAAGGGTTGCGGAATCCGAGCGGATTGCTGGGGATTCCGCAGAGCCGGCGACTTAGCTGCCCTGGCCCGGCTTCTCGCTGAAGTACTTCTCGAACTTGCCGGTCTCGCGCTCGTACTGTTCCTTGTCGGCCGGCGGTTCGCCCTTGAGCGTGATGTTCGGCCAGATCGCGGCGTACTCGGAGTTGATGCGCAGCCACTTGCCGTCGGGATCGTCCTCGGTGTCGGGCTTGATCGCGTCGACCGGGCATTCCGGTTCGCAGACGCCGCAGTCGATGCATTCATCCGGATTGATGACGAGGAAGTTCTCGCCTTCGTAGAAGCAGTCGACCGGACAGACCTCCACGCAGTCCATGAACTTGCACTTAATGCAGGGGTCGGTGACGATGTAGGTCATCGGGGAAGCGGGGCGTCCAGACGTTGCGGCGACGGGCCTTTTCGAAGGCGGGGCCGCGCTTGTCAATGCGGCGAGGTCTCCCGGCCCCTTCAGGAAATCTCATCGGACGCATCGGCGTCCGTCAGCAGGCCATAGAGGGTCTGCGCCTCGCTGGCCGGCCCACGCCGCTCGCCGAAGGCCTCGATGCGGATCGCGATCACCCGGGGGCCGAGCGCGAACACCAGCTGGTCGCCGATCTTCAGCCCCCGGGACGCCTTGTCCAGGCGGCTTTCCGCGCCGGTGCGGGTCAGGCGCACCCGACCCTCGTCGACGTATCGGGCCGCCATCGAGCGGGTCTTGAAGAAGCGCGCGCGCCAGAGCCAGACATCGGCGCGGCAGGAACCGGCGTCGGTCATGGGCGCACGGCCTTGGCCCGGCGCCGGGGCCGTCGGCGGCGCGGCGGCGACGCGGGCTGGACCTTCAGGCCGGCCAGGGCGGCGAAGGGCGATGCGGCCGGGGGCGACCCCGGCGCGTCGTCTCGGGCCTTCTCGCCGCGTCGACGCCAGACCGTCGGCTTGCTCTTGCCGGTCGGGGTGAAACCCAGGGCCTTGAGGATCGTATCGAGGTCGCGCTCGCTCCATCCCAGAGCCGTTCGCGTCTCCTCCGGAAGGACCATGCCGACGCCCGGTTTGAAGCCTTCGCGCAGGCGCTCGTCGAGCTTTTCCAACTGCTCCACCGGAACGGCCAGGCCGCCGACCGCCCGCAGGCCGCGCGCCGCGAGCGCGCGCGCGTCCGGCGCCGGGCCGGGAAGCTTCGACACTGCATCCGTCGGCGGCCGCCAGGCGCCGCGATCGGTCGCCTGGGCGAAGGCCAGGGCCTCCGGCCGCAACAGCGCCGGCATGAAGAGACTGAAGGCGCCGATCCGGACGCCCAGCTCGCGCAGGCTGCGCCGCTCGCCCTGGCTGAGGGCCTTGAGGTCGGCCTCGACCGGCTTCTTGTCGATCAGTCCTCCGGCCTCGACCAGGCGGTGGCCGATGCCCCGCGGCAGGCCCTTCAACCGCCCCTCGCCGATCGCCCGCTCAAGCTTCGCCAGAGGGGCCAGACGGGTTTCGCGCTCCGCGGCCAGAAAGGCCTGAAGCCGCTGCCGGGCGCGCTCGCGGGCTGTCTCGGGCCCGAGCTCGCCGATCAGCCGCACCTTGCCATCGGCGGTCAGCGATCCCGCAGCGCCGCCGCGCCACAGCAGGGCTCCATCCGGCGTCAGGGTGAAGGCCTCGTCGGGCTCGGCGGCCAGTTTGCCGAGCCGGCGGGCGATCTCGGGGCCGACCGCCCGCTGGGCGGCGCCACGCAGGGCCTTCTCCTCAAGCGTGCCGGCCGCCGCGCGCGGCGCGTCGAACGCCAGGCCGTTCAGTCGTCCGACGAAGTGGCCCTCGACCGTCACCGCCCCGTCGTCGCCGACGCCCGCGAGCAGCTCGCCGCGCTCACCCAGCTGCCGCATCAACACGCTGGTCCGGCGATCGATGAACCGCGCCATCAGCTTCTCGTGCAGGGCGTCGGACAGCCGGTCCTCGAGCCCGCGCGTCACCCCCTGCCAGTGGGCCGGATCGTGCAGCCAGTTGGGGCGGTTGGCGATGTAGGTCAGGGTCCGCACGCTGGCCAGGCGGGTGGCGAGGGTGTCGATCTCGCCCTCGGTACGGTCCAGCGCGCCGAACTGTCCGGCCATCCAGTCCTCGGGCACGCGCCTCCGCCCGGCGGTCAGATTGTCGAACAGGGTTCGGATCAGCCGCAGGTGTTCGTCAGTCGTCTGCTTGCGGAAGTCGGGCGTCTGGCAGACTTCCCACAGTCGCTCCAGCGCCACCCGGTCGCGGACCCGGCGCGCCACATCCTCGTCCTCGGCCATCCGCTTGAGCGCCTTCTCGTCGAGGGCTTCGGCGGACAGCATCAGCCCCTCGCGGGGCGGCGCGGCGTCCAGCGAGCGGATCAGCGACGGCAGGTTGTCGAAGTCGAGCCTGTGGTTTCGCCATTCCGCGCTCAGCACCGGCTGGAACTCATGGGCCTCGACCGCGGCGACGAGATCCTCGTCCATGTCCTCAGCCTCGCCGGTGACGCCGAAGGTTCCGTCGCGGACGTGCCGGCCCGCGCGCCCGGCGATCTGGCCGATCTCCTGCGGGTGCAGCCAGCGGGTCTTCCTGCCGTCGAACTTTCGCAGGCCCGCGAACGCGACGTGGTCGACGTCCATGTTCAGGCCCATGCCGATCGCGTCGGTGGCCACAAGGAAGTCGACCTCGCCCGACTGGTACAGGGCGACCTGGGCGTTGCGGGTGCGGGGACTGAGCGAGCCCATGACCACCGCGGCGCCGCCGCGCTGGCGGCGGATCAGTTCGGCGATGGCGTAGACGTCGTCGGCGCTGAAGGCGACCACCGCGCTGCGCCGGGGCAGGCGGGTCAGCTTCTTGCTGCCGGTGTAGCGCAGGCTGGAGAAGCGTTCGCGGGAGACGATCTCGGCCTTCGGCAGCAGGCGGCGGATCAGCGGCGCCATCGTGCCCGCGCCCAGCAGCATGGTCTCGTGCTTGCCGCGCGCATGCAGCATGCGCTGGGTGAAGACGTGGCCCCGCTCCGGGTCCGCGCAGAGCTGGATCTCGTCGACGGCCAGGAAGTCGACCTCCCGGCCCAGCGGCATCGCCTCGACGGTGCAGACGAAATAGTTCGGCCGGGGCGGGACGATCTTCTCCTCACCCGTGATCAGCGCGACCTCGCGCGGGCCCTTCACCTTGACGATGCGGTCGTAGATCTCGCGCGCCAGCAGGCGCAGCGGCAGACCGATCATGCCGCTGTGATGGCCCAGCATCCGCTCGACGGCGAGGTGGGTCTTTCCGGTGTTGGTGGGGCCGAGCACCGCCACGAGCCGGTGTTCTGCCTGGCCTGTGGAACGGTCACTCATGAGGCAAAGGTGGGAGAGTCGCGAAGTCTGAACAAGGGGCCGCGGCGATTGTTCCCCTCAGCCCCTGAACGTGGGTCGCCGCGGGTGGATGTCGTCCTTGAACAGGTCGAAGCTCTTCCACGCGGGTTCCACCGGATCGACGCCGGGTTGCGGCGTATAGGGCGATATCTCCTGCAGGCCGAGCGTCGGAATGTAGCGCGGGCAGTTGGGGAAGATGTTCCGCGCCTGGACCCGCACGATCATCTGCGCGCCCACTGTCTCGCCCAGCAGCGGGTCATCGCGGTCGATCCGGGCCGTCCCGTTCACGCGCAGGCGTTTGGGCGCGCCGTGCAGCGCCATGAACAGCAGGCCGACGTTGGCGTTGACCGTGACATTGCCCAGGCTCCTGAACATGCCGTTGCCGTCATAGTCCGGGAAAGCCAGCTCCGACGGCCCGGTCACCCGCACGAAGCCGGCCGGCCCGCCCTTGAACGAGCAGTCGGGCCGCCCCTCGGCGTCGGCGGTGGCGAGGAAGAAGTAGACGCTGCCTTCGATGAAGGCCTTGTCGTCCGCGGTGAACTCGGTGCGCCCTATGTCGAGGAGGCGATCGGCGATGCGGCGGCTGTCGAACGCGTCCTGAAGGGCCCGCGAGCCCTCGTTGTAGAAGCTGTCACCGGCCATGGCGTGGCTCCTTCATGGTCAAGCCGCACGCAGGATAGACCGCCTACCGTCCGTCGTGAACGATCCTGCCGCCGACCACGGTCAGCAGCGGCTTGACGGTGAGGATGTCCGCCTCGGGGATGGTCATGATGTCATCGGAGAAGACGGTGATGTCGGCCGGACAGCCGGAGGCCAGGTAGCCGCCTTCACCGGGATGGCTATCCACCACCCAGGGCATCGCCGTGAAGGCCGCCAGGGCCATTGCCGGCGGAACGGCCTGTTCGGGATGCCAATCGGGGCCCGAGCGGCCTTGCAGATCCTTGCGGGCGACGGCGGCATAGAACTCGATGCGCGGGTCGCCGACCTCGACCGGCGCGTCGGTGCCGAACACGACCGTGGTGAACCGGTCCATGAGATCGCTCCAGGCATAGGCGCCCTCGAGTCTCTCCCCGCCCAGCCGCGCCGGCGCGAAGTAGAGGTCGCCTATGGCGTGCGACGGTTGCATCGAGGCCACCACGCCCAGGCGGGCGAAGCGGGGGATATCGACCGAGTCGATGATCTGCGCATGTTCGATACGCCACTTCACGGCCTTGGCGGCGGCCGGATCGGTGGCGAAAGCCTCCTCGATCCAGTCGAGCGCGAGGCGGTTGCCACGGTCGCCGATGGCATGGATGGCGACCTCGGCCTTCACCTTCAGGGCCTGTTTCAGAAGGGCGAGGGTCTCGTCATGCCGGGCGATCAGCAGGCCGGATGTGTCGGGGCGGTCGCTATAGGGCTTGAGCAGCGCCGCGCCGCGCGAGCCGAGCGCGCCATCCATGTAGAGCTTCACGCCACGGACGCGGACCAGCCCGGTCCTGTCGGCGTAGGGGCCCCGCTCCAGCACCTCGCCGGAGTTCCCGGGCGTCATGAAGACGTCGACGCGGATCGGCAGTCGTCCCTCGGCGGCCAGCTCGAACAGCGCCTTCACGTCAGCGGCTTCGGTGCTCATGTTGACGCCTCGCGCCCAGCCGCGCGCCGCGTATAGAGCCGCGCCACGGGCGAGGGCCTCCTTGCGCTGGGCATAGGACATCGGCGGCAGCTTCGACTCGATGAGGGTCTGGGCATTGTCGATGAGCATGCCCGTCGCCTCGCCGGTGGCGTCCCGCTCGATGCGGCCGCCCGCGGGGTCCGGTGTGTCCTTCGTGATGCCGGCCAGCGCGAGGGCGGCGCTGTTGATCACCAGGGCGTGGCCGTCGGAGCGCCCCAGGACGATCGGGCGGGTGGTCGAGACGGCGTCCAGGTCGGCGCGGGTCGGAAAGCGCCTTTCCGGCCAATGAGTCTCGATCCAGCCGCGACCGGTCAGCGGCTCAGTGCCGGGGTGGGTGGCGTCCCAGGCCTTCACCACCTCGACCAAACCCGCGACGGATGTGACCTGGTCCAGGTTCAGCGTCATCTCACGCAGGCCGACGTAGGTGAGATGAACATGGGAGTCCGTGAAGCCGGGATAGGCGGCGGCGCCCTTCAGATCGAGCTCCGGAAGCCCCTTGGCCTTGCGACGCGCGGCGGCGAGCGAACCGGTGAAAGTGATCCTGCCCCCACGCACAACCAGCGCCTGCGGCTCCCCGTCCTTGCTCACGGGGCTCTCGTAAATGCGGCCGCCGAACATCAGGAAGCCGTCCTCGTCCGCCTGGGCCGCCGGAGCGGCGGTCAGGGTTGCGGCGGAGGCCAGCAGGAAGAAGCGGCGGTTCATGGGGGCGGGTCCCGGCGAGGCCCCTTCGGGCGGGTCGCGGGCGACCATGGGACGCAGCCGTCAGGCTCGTCAACGGGGCGACAGGCGTCGGGTTAAGGGAGCGGCGGCCCGGGCGCGAACAGGCGCGAAACGAATCATGACCGAATCAGCGACCTCGTCCGATTCGGCATTTGTTCACCGCAAGATAATGTATCTCATCGTGTATTAACCACAATCCCAAAGCGTTGCCGAGCGCCGCCGCGGCGGCGATGCTGGCGGGCAGGGGGAAGCGCCATGACCAACCGTCGTACCGTCATCCTCGGCCTGACCGCCGCCGCCCTGGCGGGCCCGACGATGGCCGAAACGCCGCTCCGGGTGCTGTTCGACGGGACCAGCCTCGCGGGCTGGTCCGCGGTCGGCGACGCCAACTGGACGCTCGCGGAGGGCGTGGTGACGGCCGACAAGGGCGGCATGAGCTTCCTGGTCTCGAAGGACAGCTTCCGCGACTTCGACCTGCGCGCCGAGATCTGGGTCAGCCCGGACGCCAATTCGGGCATCTTCATCCGGTGCTCTGACCGCACCATGTTCACCCCGGCCAACGCCTACGAGGTCAACGTCTTCGACCAGAGACCGGACCCGACCTACGGCACGGGCGCCATCGTCAACATCGCCGCCGTCTCGCCGATGCCCCGGGCCGGCGGGCGCTGGAGCGTCCTCGAGATCAGCGCGCGCGGCGACACTTTCACGGTGCGCTTCAACGGCGTGAAGACCGTCGACGGCGCGCGGGACGCCGCCCACCCGGAAGGGCCGATCGCCCTGCAATACGGCGGCGGAACGGTGAGGTTCCGGCGGGTCGAGATCCGCCCGATCTGAGCCCCGTTCCAGAGGTTAACGCCGCGCAGGACAGGACCGAAACGAATCATGTCCGAATCAGCGACTTGGCTCGGTTCCTCAGATGTTCGCCACAAGCTATTGTATATTAACATGGATTAACCATACGCACTAAAGCGTGCGGCGGCGGGTTCAAGCGGCAGTTCAAGGCCGTTCGCGACATAGGCCACCGTCCGGTAAAACCCGCAGAGCAACAGCACCTCCAGGATCTGCTCCTCGTCGTAGTGAGCGCGCAGCGCCGCCCATTCGGCGTCATCCAGGCTGGCCCGAGCATGCAGCGCGTCGACGGCGTCCAGCAGCACCCGCTCCGCCTCTGTCCAGCAGGCGCGGTCACCGCTGAGGGTCGCGGCGATCTGCTCGTCGGTCAGCCTGGCCGGGGCGGCGAAGATCGCGATGTGGACGCCCCACTCATACTCGCAGCCGGCCAGGGCGCAGGTGCGGTCGATGACGATCTCCCGCTCGCGAAGCGACAGGGGCCCGCGATCGAGCAACGAGCCGGCCCGGAACTTCTTCCAATGGCGTTCGCTCGTCGCCAGCGTCCGGAACAGGACCAGCGGGTCGGCGCCCGGCGGCATGATGGCGTCGAAGCTCTTCTGGACGTCGGCCGGGTAGGGCGACGACAGGGGAGGGATCCTTGGCACGTCGCGATCTCCTTGTTACGATTTCCGTAGCATCATATCGCTACGGTTTTCATAGCGGAGTCAAGCATGGCCACCCCGGCGCCGGGACAACCGGTACGCGGCTCACGCACCGGTCGTCCGATCATGGCCCTGCTCGACCTTCTGGGCCGGCGATGGAGCCTTCGGGTGATCTGGGAGCTTCGCGCGGAGGCGCTGAGTTCGCGGGCGCTGCGCGAGGCCTGCGACGATGTCTCGCCGACTGTGCTTCAGGCCAGGCTCACCGAACTGCGGGACGCGGGCCTGGTGTCGCTTGGACGCGGCGAAGGCTATGCCCTGACGCCGCTCGGCCGCTCGCTGCTGGAGACCATCGGTCCACTCCACGCCTTCGCCGAACGCTGGGCGGCCGAAACCTTGCCGGAGAAGGGCTGAGCGACTCCAAACTTGACGCCCGGAGACTCTCTGCCTATACCGCCCCCTCTCGCGCGCAGGCCCGGCCTTCGCGTGTCCGAATTTCTTTATGCGAAGGTCGCTTCCATGTCGCGCCGCTGCGAACTCACTGGTGTTGGTCCGATGGTCGGTCACAACGTGAGCCACTCCAACATCAAGTCCAAGCGCCGCTTCCTGCCCGCGCTGTCGCCCGCCACGCTCCAGTCGGAAGCGCTCGGCCAGTCGTTCAAGCTGCGGATCACCAACGCCGCGCTGCGCACGCTGGACTTCAAGGGCGGCCTGGACGTGTTCCTGGTCGGCGCCAAGGACGAGGCCCTCTCCCCGCGCGCCCTGAAGATCAAGCGTCAGGTCAAGGCGAAGCTGGCGGAGAAGGCCGCGGCCTGAGCCGCTTCCTTCCAAGGCAGACAAGAAAAAGGCCCGCGGAGCGATCCGCGGGCCTTCTTCGTTTCGGCTGGTCGTCCGCGGGGTCTAGCGGGCCGCGAGACGAACCGAGCTGACCGGGGTCGCGGCGGCGTAGGCCACCAGCTTGGCGTCGCCGACCTGGGTCACCGCGCGGGCGACGCTGCGACGAACGCATTCCGGGTACAGGTAGCCGGCCAGGACTTCACCGCGCAGGTCGGCCCAGCAGGCGTCGCTGGCGGCGCGGACGATGTCGGAATGCAGCTGTTCGACGGACTTGCCAGACACCGGAACGCGGACTTCGGCGGCCACGGCCGACGAAATGGTCACGCCCGAGGCGAGGACGGCCAGCACGGCGACGAGGGACTTCTTGAACTTGGTCATACTAAGCACTCCCGAAAGGGGTTGGGTTTCAACCGCTTCCGGCGCGCTTCCCCTGATGGCTGCGGCTCATCGTCCGTCTTGGACCATCGAGTCCGACGCTACCGCCGGAGGTTCAAGTGATCAATGATTATGTTGCATTGCACTGTTCTGTGATGCGGCGCAGCATTCAGCGGGCGAGCAGGTCCCGGCCGGCCTGCCGAACATCGGTGCAGCCGGTCAACGCCATGGCCATCATCATCTCGTTCCGGATGATCTGAAGCACATGGGCGACGCCGGTTTCGCCGCGCGCGCCGAGCGCCCAGGCCCAGGGGCGGCCGATCAGGCAGGCCTTCGCGCCCAGCGCCAGCGCCTTGACCACGTCGAGGCCAGAGCGGACGCCGCCGTCCATCAGAATGGTCAGGTCATCGCCGACGGCGTCGGCGATCGGGGGCAGGGCCCGGACGCCCGAAAGCACGCCGTCCAGCTGGCGCCCGCCGTGATTGGAGACCACGATGCCGTCCGCGCCGATCTTCACCGCCTGGCGCGCGTCGTCGGGATCGAGGACGCCCTTGATCACGATCGGACCGTCCCAGTGGGCGCGGATCCAGTCGAGGTCCGCCCAGGTCAGGGTGGGGTCGAAGTTCTTCGTCACCCAGGGCCAGAACTCGGCCATGCCCTTGGCCTCCGGAATGGCCGCGGCCAGATTGCCGAAGGTGTGCGGCTTGCCGCCCAGCTGGACGTCGAACAGCCAGTCAGGATGGGTGATCCCGTCCAGAGCGCGCTTGATTCCGCCGGTGAGGGAGGGCGCGCCGCCGAACAGGCCGGTGCGCATGTCGCGGTAGCGGGCGCCGGGCACCGGCAGGTCCACGGTGAACACCAGCACCGGGCAGCCGTGGCCTTTGGCGCGAGCCAGCAGCTCGGCCATGTAGCCCCGGTCGCGGATCATGTAGAGCTGGAACCAGGGCGCGACGCCGGCGCCGGCGACCACCTCGTCCAGGTCGCATACACTGACGGTGGAGAGGCACATCGGCACGCCGGCGGCCCTCGCCGCCTTCGCCGCCTGCACCTCGCCGCGACGCGCATACATGCCGGCCATGCCGACCGGCGCCAGCATCACCGGCATCGAAAAGGCCTGGCCGAACAGCTCGGTCGCCAGACTGATCTTCGAGACGTCGCGCAGCACCCGCTGGCGCAGGGCCAGATCCTCGAAGTCCTCGACGTTCCGCCGCAGCGTCGCCTCGGCGTACGAACCACCGTCGATGTAGTCGAACAGCAGGCGCGGCAGCCGCCGCCGGGCCAGTTCGCGATAGTCGGTGACCGACGCGGCGATCATTTCGGCGGCGTCCAGTCGAACGCGAGCAGCAGGGTGCGCTGGGCCGGATTGAAGTTGTCGTCCGACAGCAGGTAGAGGCGCCAGTCGCCGTTCGCCTTGGCGCCCACCGCGACACCCTCGAAGTTGTCGACGGTGGTGTTGGGGCCCATCGCGAAACGGCCGATCACGGTTTTCGCGCCCAGCGGATCGCGCACGATGGTGACGATGATCCGCGAGCCGATGGCCGGGATGAAGCTGTGGTGCAGGATCACCAGCTCTCCGCGCGGGCCCGTCGTCACGCTGGAGAGTCGGTAGGCGGTCGGGGGCGTGGGCAGGCCCGAGACCGGATCGCACTTCACATTCAGGCGGCAGAACCAGATGCCGCCCGGCTCGACACCGACCCAGTAGCCGTCGCCGTAGAGCGTCGGCGCGGCGGCCAGGCCTTCCATGCCGTCATTGACCGCCATGGCGATCTGCGGCCACGCCACCGGGAACGGGCGGCGCTCGCCGGAGGGGGGATAGCGCCAGATTCGGTGTTCGCCCTCGAAGCTGACCAGCAGCTCGCCGTTGCCCAGGATCGTCAGTCCCTCGGCGTCGCTGCGTTCCTTGGAGGAGAAGGGGCGGCCCTCCTCGTCAGTCAGTCCCTGCAGGGCGACGTCGGTGAGGCCTGTCAGCCGGCCTGAGGCGTCCAGGGACAGGGTTGCGGTGAACAGATCCGCCCCGGCGTCCGACACGCTGGCGATGCGCCCGCCCGGGGACAGAACCAGGTCTGACAGACCGTGCAGCCGGCTCGTGGCCGTGCTGGTGACGGCGATACCGCCGGCGTAGCGGAACTCGCCCACGGCGGCCTTCGCCGGATCGGACGGATCGAGCGGCACCGGCGTGGTCTCGACCGCAATGGCCGGTCCGTAGGCAACCGGCGCCGGAGGCAGGTCCGCCGAACCGCTGACACAACCCGCCAGCAGGGCCGGCAGTATCCAGGGCAGCAGGCGGCGGACAGACCGGATCACCGAAGCGCCTCGGCGACCTGCTTGAAGGTCGTGGTCTTCATCGGCGGCGGCTGGGTCACCGGCGGCGGGGCCAGCAGGCCGCGGTTGGCGGCGACTCGGCGCGGTTCTTCCTCGAACAGGGCGGCCAGCTGCTCGACCAGTACGCCGCCCAGCTGCTCGACGTCGACGATGGTCACGGCGCGGCGGTAGTAGCGCGTGACGTCGTGGCCGATGCCGATCGCAAGCAGCTCGACCGGGCTCTTGCCCTCGATCTCGCCGATCACGTGGCGCAGGTGGCGCTCGAGGTAGTGGCCGCTGTTGACCGACAGGGTCGAGTCGTCGACCGGCGCGCCGTCGCTGATGACCATCAGAATGCGGCGCTGCTCCGGCCGGTGAACCAGCCGCTGGTGCGCCCACATCAGGGCCTCGCCGTCGATGTTCTCCTTCAGCAGCCCCTCGCGCATCATCAGGCCGAGGTTCCGCCGCGCGCGTCGCCAGGGCGCGTCGGCCGCCTTGTAGATGATGTGCCGCAGGTCGTTCAGACGGCCGGGCGACGGTGTCTTGCCGGCCTTGATCCAGTCATCGCGCGACAGGCCGCCCTTCCAGGCGCGGGTGGTGAAGCCGAGGATCTCCGTCTTGACCGCGCAGCGCTCCAGCGTGCGGGCCAGGATGTCGGCGCAGACGGCGGCGACCATGATCGGCCGCCCGCGCATGGAGCCGGAGTTGTCGATCAGGATCGTGACCACCGTGTCGCGGAACTCGGTGTCCGACTCCTGCTTGAAGGCCAGCGACGCCGTCGGGTCGATGATCACCCGGGGCAGGCGGGCGACGTCGAGCATCCCCTCCTCGAGATCGAACGACCAGGTGCGGTTCTGCTGCGCCATCAGCCGGCGCTGCAGCTTGTTGGCGAGGCGCGAGACCACGCTCGACAGGCTGGCGAGCTGCTGGTCGAGGTAGGCGCGCAGCCGGGTCAGCTCCTCGCCGTCGCAAAGCTCCTCGGCGCCGACCACCTCGTCGTGGGCGGTGGTGAAGACCTTGTAGGGCGGCTCGGCCTGGTTGTTGTCCTTGATGTCCGGACGGGCCGGCTTGGCGCCGTCGCCCATCTCGGGCGCCTCGTCGGACATCTCGGTCATATCGTCGTCTTCAGACTCGACCAGCTGTTCCTCGCCCTCCTGGGCGTCCTGGTCGTCGCCGTCCATCTGCTCCATGGAGGCGGCGTCCTGCGACTGGCCATCGCCGTCGCCGTCATCGCTGTCGTCGCTCTCGGACTGTTGCTCGTTGTCCTCGCCCTGTTCGTCGTCGCTTTCCTGGGCGTCGAGCTCGGCGTCGCCGAGGTCGAGGTCGCGCAGGATGGTGCGCACCGTCTTCTGGAACGCACTCTGGTCGTGGATGTCGGTCGCCAGCCGGTCGAGGTCGGCGCCGGCCTTGGCTTCGATCTCGTCGCGGAACAGAGCGACCACCCCCTTGGCGCCGTCCGGCGGCGCATCGCCGGTCAGGCGCTCGCGGACCATCAGCGACAGGATGTCGGCCATCGGGATGTTGGCCTTGTCCTGCATTCGGACCAGGCCCTTGCGCTCGATGTTCTGTTCCAGAACAGCGGTGAGATTGGCGCGGACGCCGCCGAGGGCGTTGGAGCCGATGGCCTCGATCCGCGCCTGTTCCACGGCCTCGAAGATCGCCTGACCCTGCACCGAACCCGGCCGACCCCTGGCATAGGCGGCCGGGTCGTGGTGCGCCAGGCGCAGGGCCATCTGGTCGGCCAGGCCGCGGATCCGGGCGGCCTCCTTGCTGTTGAGGTCCCGGGGCGGATGCGGCAGCACCGCGCGGTTGCCCGACAGCGACGGTCCGTCGCCCGAGAACACCACCTCCAGGTCCGGCGTCTCGGCGAGCGAGCGGGCGGCGTGCGCCAGGGCGCGCTTGAAGGGTTCGGTCGGACTCTCGGGCTTGCTCATCGCGCCGTTGTTCTAGCGCGCGAACGCTGCGTCATGGAAGGCTTTGCCGGACTGGCGGAACAATCACTTCTTCCAGGCTTTCGCCTGGGCGCCGACGACACGGACCAGATCACCGAAGGCGACGTTCATGTCGACCAGGTGCAGACCCCAGTTGGCGTCCGGTCCGGCCAGCCCCGGCACGTCGCCGCCGATCCTGTCGGTACGGGGATCGGCCGGATCGGCGTTTGTAGTCACCGCCAGGTAGCTGAAGGGGCCCGCCTGGATGCATTCGCCGCTGAGCAGTCCCGGGGCCTTCACGAAGGGTGTGGAAACGGTCTGCCCGGCCACCCACGGCGAGGCGAGGCCTGTCGTCAGCACATCGTCCAGCACGGCCTTTCCGCCGCCGAGGGCGGCGGGGTTGGTGCAGGCGGCTCGTGCGCCGGCCTGTTCGACGCGGCCGAAGCGGCTGGTCGCCGGCGGCGGTACGTCGGCGCGGAAGGAGACATAGCTGATCAGGCAGCCGGTCTGGCTGTCGCTGGCGCAGACCGGCACCGAGCCGAACCTGCCGTCCTTGACCGGCACGTTGCTGCCGATGATCAGCGCCGAGACCAGCAGCTTCTGGGCCGGCTTGCCGTCGATCTCCTCGGCGATCAGGCGGGTCAGCACGCCGGCGCCCTGCGAGTGGCCGATCAGGACCACGCCGCGGCCCTTGTTCTCGTGGGTCAGGTACCAGTTCCAGGCGGCCTTCGCGTCGGCGTAGGCCATCTCCCGGTCGGCCGGGATCGGCCTACCCATCATGAAGGCGCGCAGCGCCGGCACGGTGATCTGGCGATACATCGGCGCGAACGGGCGGCAGACGGCGGTGAAGCGCGCGAACTGCACCTGGATCACCCGGCGCTCCGCCGGATCGACGACCATGTCGCTGTTGCCGGTCAGATCGGTCGAGACCGTCGGATAGACGTAGAAGCAGTCAATGCCGGGATCGGACGCCGGCTTGAAGGGCTCAACGGTCAGCGTCCCGTCGGCGACCACGATGGTGGCGTCCAGCGGCTGTCGGCAGAGATCATCGCGACCGGGCAGGCAGAGCCAGCTTTCACCCTTGCCATAGTCGACCGGCTCGGCCCGTGCGGCCCCTCCGCCGCCCAACATCGCCAGAGCCGCGATCCCGGCCAGCACCATCTTCCGCATTGTCGCTCCCCGCTTGTCTTTGGAAGCGATCCTGCCGGGTCGGGTGCGCCGGGTCGAGTCCCTCAGGCGGCGATGCGGTCGTTGCCCTGCGCGGGTTCGGCCGGTAGCCAGAAGGTGAACCAGCTGCCGTGGCCGACGCGGCTGTCGACCTCCAGGCGGCCGTCCATAAGCTCGACCAGCTCGCGACAGATGGCGAGGCCCAGGCCCGTGCCGCCGTACTGCCGCGTTGTTGAGGCGTCGAGCTGGTTGAACTTGCCGAACAGTTCGGCCAGGCGGTCCTCGGGAATGCCGGGTCCGGTGTCCATGACCGCGAACTCGAGGCCGCGTTCGCTACGCCAGACCCTTGCCGAGACATGGCCCTTGGCGGTGAACTTCACCGCATTGGACAGCAGATTGCCCAGCACCTGGCTGACCCGCATCGCGTCGACCCGCCAGACGCCGACAGCATCCGGCTCGACCAGGACTCCGAAGGCGAGCCCCTTCTCCACCGCGGCGGCGCGGAAAGGTTCAGAGGCCGAGGCGATCAAGGACGGCAGATCGACGTCCTGACGGCTGATTTCAAGCTTCCCGGCCTCGATCTTGGCCAGGTCGAGAACGTCATTGAGAATGCCCAGCAGCGTGGCGCCGGAGTCGCGGATGATCCCGAGCCGCTCCCGCTGAGAGTTGTCCAGCTCGCCTTTGGCCATGATCTGGGCCATGCCCAGCACGCCGTTCAGCGGGGTGCGGATCTCGTGGCTGATGTTCGCCAGGAACTGTGATTTGGCGACGCTGGCCGCTTCCGCCCTGTCCCGGGCGGCGGTCAACTCAGCGAGGGTCCGGGCCAGCCGTTCGTCATTGGCGGACAGCGCCGACAGTGACCGCAAGACATTCCAGAGCAGGCCGCTGCCGATGGCGATTATCAGGAGCAGCGCGACGGCGAAGAGCGGCGCCACCTCCATCATCACGCGGCCCCCCGGCCGCGCGGGTGTCCAGGTGACCTGGGCCAGCCTCCGGCCGGAGGCGTCCACCAGCGGAGCGCCGGGACCGTCCACGGCCTCGTCCGCCCGGGCGACGCGCGGCGCGCCGATGCCCAGGTCCTGTTCAAGGCCGGTCAGGAAATCCATGCCGACCTTGCGGGCTGAGATGACGACCGGCGCAGGCCCCAGGGTGGTCCTTACACCCTGCGTTTCGGGGGTTATGGTTGAGGCGGCGACCAGCCAGAACGACCCCTCGGCCGCGATGATCGTCCTTCGGGTGGCGTTGCCGTCGAATCCGACCTCGGCGGCCCGACCATGCCTGGCGAGCCAGCCTTCGCCCTTGCGGACATCGGCGAGCGCCGGACCCATTGTCCGGGCGAACGCCCTGATCTGCTCATCGAGCGGCGACTGTTCGCCGTCCTTCGAGGCGTAGACCATTTCATCGGCCGCATTGAACAGCAGCGTCCGGTCATGGCCCATATACTCGGCGTAGTACTGACCGAAATTGAGATCGACCCAGTCGGCGTTGTAGCGATCCACCACATTGATCCAGGCATCGTCCCAGATCGTCGCCGAGGTGACGTCCTCGCCGACCTTCTCCAGCCGCCGGTCGAGCGTGCGGGCGACGAGGGCCTCTTCGGCGCGGGCGGTCTGCTCATCGACCGCGCGGGCGCTGTAGGCCAGCAGACCGAGGGCGCCCGCCAGCGTCAGCGCGACAGCGATCGCCGCGAGCGCGAGGAAGCGCCGCAGTCGACCGCGCGTCGTGTTGGATTCCGTAACGGACATCGCCTCTCCGATCCGAGGCGACCATTTCAAACGCAGGGAGCTAACAGGCCCTGAACGCGGCCTGCGCCCGGCTGTCGCACCTTGTCCGCGCTCTCGTCCTGTTAACCACTCCCGACGAGACTCCGGCCTGAGGAAAACACGGGGATGACCATGAGGTTCTGTGTCCGGATCACCGCCGCGATCGCGGCCTGCGCCTTCGCCGGCCAGGCCATGGCGGAAGAGCAGAAGGCGGTCAGCCTGGAAGGCGAGATCGGCGTGGTCTCCGACTATCGCTATCGCGGCTATTCGCTCAGCGACGGGGATCCGGCCATCCAGGGTGGCCTGACCCTGAACCTGCCGCATGGCCTCTATGCCGGGGTCTGGGCGTCGAGCATCGCCGACTACGCCGGGGCCGACATCGAGCTGGACCTGTCGGCGGGCGTCGCCTTCAGCGCCGGCGGGCTGGACTGGAATGTCGGCGTGATCCGCTACACCTACCCGGACGGCGTCGACGTCGACTACTGGGAGATCCCGATCTCGGCGGCGAAGACCTGGGGCGCGTTCACCGGCACGGCAAGCTTCCAGTACACGCCCGAGCAGGACAACGTCACCGACGAGAACCGCTACTTCAACCTCGCCGCCGACTACGCGCCCGAGCACTGGCCGGTCAGCGTCAACGCCAGCTTCGGCTACGAGGACGGGGCCTTCGCCGACGGCAAGTTCGACTGGTCGGTCGGCGCCGCCAAGGCTTTCGGCCCGGTCACTGTCAGCCTGAACTGGGCGGACTCCGACGGGCCGGGCGCCGAGGGCGTGGTGGTCGCGGGTCTGTCGGCCAGCTTCTAGGCGCGGACCGCCATCGTCGCCTTGCCGGCGACGGCCGGCGAACGCAGGGCTTCCACGACGCGGTTCAGGAAGGCGCGGCGGCGGGCCAGGGCGCCGGGAATGTCCTCGCCGGCGCGGATCATCCTCACGTCGTCGCGGGCGGCCTCCATCACCAGGCGGTCGGCGACCGCGGGCAGGTGGCCGTCACCCTTGCGGGCGTCCATCAGGGCGGCGTGCGACCGTGCTTCGCCGATACGCTTCTGCACCTGGGCCTCGACATCCACGCCGGACTCGGCGCGGGCGGCCAGGGTGGCGAAGTCGTGCGTGTACATCCGCACGAAGCCTTCCTCGATCATCGGATCTCCGATCTGCCGCCGGCCGGGCAAGAGGGCCGGGGGCTGAGCGCGCTGGTCGCGCGCGGGAAGCTCTTCCTATAGCACATCGGCGCCGAAACCGGGGCGGAATGTCGCGGCCTGCCCCGGGGATGGGTAAGAAGGGGGCCATGGCCCTGACTCATCGCCTCGCCACGCCCGCCGATCTGCCGGTCCTGACCGCCCTGATGGACGCCGCCATCGGCGAGCTGCAACGCGGGTTCCTGAGCGAAGACCAGATCGCCGCCAGCCGGATGCTGATGGGCCTCGACACCCAGCTGGTCGCCGACGGGACCTACTTCGTCGTCGAGGAAGCGGGAAGCGTCGCCGGCTGCGGCGGTTGGAGCCGGCGGGCGACCCTCTACGGCGGCGACCACAGTCCGGGCCGGGACGCGGCCCTGCTCGCTCCGGCGACCGACGCGGCGCGGGTGCGGGCCATGTACACCCACCCCGCCTTCGCCCGGCGCGGGGTCGGGCGGCTGATCCTGTCGCTCTGCGAGGCGGCGGCCCGGGCCGAAGGGTTCCGGCGCGTCGAGTTGGCCGCCACGCTCAGCGGCCGGCCGCTGTACGAGGCCTGTGGCTATACGGTGATCGAAGCGTTCGAGGACGCCCGAGGCGGGACGCCCGTGCCGCTGCTGCGGATGGGGAAGGGGATCTAGGCGGCGATGGCTCGCGGCGGCCGGACGCTGCTGAGCCATACGACGACGAGGGCGCCCGCCTGGCCCATAAGGCCGAAGAACAGGCCCACGGCCAATGTCAGCAAAGCCTCGGCATGTGAGGGGGCGGTGATCGCGAGATCGGAGACGCCGGTTGAGGCCATGGCTTGGCGCGTGATCAGTTCGGAGTAGCCGGCTCCCAGCGCGCCCAGCCCGGCGATCGCCCAGCCGCCGACAGACAGCAGCATCGCTCCGATCCTCGCCGCGCTGGCCTGGCGGACCAACGCGGCGATCACGCCAGCGAGAATGGCAGGGGGAACGCCGATGCCCACCAGGATGCAGAAGATCATCAACAGCTTGGGGACCAGCGCCGCATCCATGTACAGCACGATCGGCGTGACGCCTGGAACATAGGTCACGAGCAGGTGGTTCATGCCCATCCAGGCCGCGACCAGGCCGGCCAGCAGGACCGCCGTGCTGGCGCCGAAAACGCGCTTCATGAGCTCCCCCAAACCCTTTCGCGAACAGTAGCCCCGCGCACGCTTGCCGTGAAGCAGGTTCGCGCGATGTGACGCCGTGCTACCCTCGCCATATCGGAAGCCGCCCCCTCGCGCCTCGACCCGCTGACCATCACCAAGCGCAACAGGACGGCCTAGCAGGCCGCCTCCGCACCTCGGCCCCGAATCCGGAGCTTCGTGGACGGCGCTGGACAGAGGGGGGCACGGGAGCGCTGCCGGCCGTGCGCCTGGCGGTCCGCTGCCGCTTCTCGACGGGCCCTGGCGCTCAGTGGGTCGGGCCCGTGGAGCCTGATTCCTCCACCAGCAGGATGTAGGCGATGATCTCGTCCCACTGGGCGAGGCCGTCGACGTCTCCCACAGCGGCGAACTCGGCCGCCCGCAGCATGGCGATCGTCGTGGCGTCCCCACCGTACTGGGCGATGAGCGCCAGTGCGGTCGTGCGTGTCGCGCCGTCGAATTGGCCGTTCAAGTTCATCGCTCCAGGTTCACCGACGCACTATGGCGTGACCGGCCGCGAGGTGAAGGGAGGAATCGAACGGATTCTAGAAGGGATCTGCGGGGTCACAGGCCGTCCGCCGGCCTGTGACCCGCTTCCGGGCGCCTAGTGCACCCGCGCCTTGCCGATCTCGAGCCCGTCCTCGCCGGCCGAGACCTCGATCACCTGGCCGTCGACGAACTCGCCGGCCAGCAGCTTGCGGGCGATCGGGTCGACCAGTTCCTTCTGGATCACGCGCTTGAGCGGCCGGGCGCCATAGACCGGGTCGTAGCCGCGCTCGGCCAGCCAGTGCAGGGCGCCGCTGTCCAGCGCGATCGCCATGCGGCGGTCAGCCAGCAGCTTTTCGACGCGTTGCAGCTGGATCCTGACGATCGAGTCCATGTCGGCGCGGCCCAGGCGCTTGAACAGGATGATCTCGTCGATCCGGTTCAGGAACTCAGGCCGGAAGCTGCGGCGGACCACGTCCATGACCTGCGGCCGCACGGCCTCCACGTCCTCGCCGTCGGGCTGGGCGGCCAGGAACTCCGCGCCCATGTTGCTGGTCATGATGATCAGCGTGTTGCGGAAGTCGACCGTGCGGCCCTGGCCGTCGGTCAGGCGACCGTCGTCCAGCACCTGAAGGAGCACATTGAAGACGTCCGGGTGCGCCTTCTCGACCTCGTCGAACAGCACGACCTGGTAGGGCCGCCGCCGCACGCTCTCGGTCAGCGCGCCGCCTTCGTCATAGCCGACGTAACCCGGAGGCGCGCCGATCAGACGACTGACGCTGTGCTTCTCCATGTACTCCGACATGTCCATCCGCGTGATGGCGCTCTCGTCGTCGAACAGGAACTCGGCCAGGGCCTTGGTCAGCTCGGTCTTGCCGACGCCCGTCGGGCCCAGGAAGAGGAAGCTGCCGATCGGGCGGCCGGGATCCTTCAGGCCGGCGCGCGCGCGGCGGACGGCGTCCGAGACGGCTACGAGGGCCTCCTCCTGGCCGACCACGCGGGCGCGCAGGCCGTCTTCCATCTTCAGCAGCTTCTCGCGCTCGCCCTCGAGCATCTTCTCGACGGGCACGCCGGTCCAGCGGCTGACCACGGCGGCGATCTGCTCGGCGTCGACGACCTCGGGGGTCAGGGCCCCGCCGGCGTCGGCCTGGGCCTTGGCCTCTTCCTCGGCCAGGCGCTTTTCGAGCTGCGGGATTTCGCCGTAGGCGATCTCCGACGCGCGCTGCAGGTCGCCGCGGCGCTGGGCGGCGGTCAACTCGGCGCGCAGCCGGTCCAGCGCCTCGCGGGCCTGGGCGGCGCTGCCGACTTTCTCCTTCTCGGCCTTCCAGCGGGCGGTCATCTCGTCGGAGTCGTGCTGCAGGTCGTCGATCTCGACCTCCAGGTTCTCCAGACGCTGCTTGCTGGCCGCGTCGGTCTCCTTCTTGAGGGCCTCGCGCTCGATCTTCAGCTGCACCAGGCGGCGGTCAATCTCGTCCAGTTCCTCGGGCTTGCTGTCGACCGCCATGCGCACGCGGCTCGCCGCCTCGTCGACCAGGTCGATCGCCTTGTCGGGCAGGAAGCGGTCGGTGATGTAGCGGTTGCTCAGCGTGGCGGCGGCGACGATGGCCGAGTCCGAGATCCGCACGCCGTGGTGGACTTCGTACTTCTCCTTCAGGCCGCGCAGGATCGAGACGGTGTCCTCGACCGTCGGCTCGTTGACGAACACCGGCTGGAAGCGGCGGGCGAGGGCGGCGTCCTTCTCGACGTGCTTGCGGTACTCGTCGAGCGTGGTGGCGCCGACGCAGTGCAGCTCGCCGCGCGCCAGGGCGGGCTTGAGCAGGTTGGAAGCGTCCATGGCGCCGTCGCTCTTGCCGGCCCCGACGAGGGTATGCATTTCGTCGATGAACAGCACGATCGAGCCCTCGGCGGCCGTGACCTCGTTCAGGACGGCCTTCAGCCGTTCCTCGAACTCGCCGCGGTACTTCGCGCCGGCGATCAGGGCGCCCATGTCGAGCGACATGAGCTTCTTGTCCTTGAGGGACTCGGGCACGTCGCCGCTGACGATGCGGATCGCCAGGCCCTCGACGATGGCGGTCTTGCCGACGCCGGGTTCGCCGATCAGGACGGGGTTGTTCTTGGTGCGGCGGGCGAGCACCTGGATGGTGCGGCGGATTTCCTCGTCGCGGCCGATGACCGGGTCGAGCTTCTGGTCGCGGGCTCGCTGGGTCAGGTCGGTGGCGTAGCGCTTCAGCGCGTCATAGCCCTCCTCGGCCGAGGCGCTGTCGGCGGTGCGGCCCTTGCGGACGTCGGCGGCCGCGGTCTCCAGCGCCTTCTCGGAGGCGCCCGCGTCCTTCAGCGCCTTGGCGGCGTCGCCACCCTCGGCGGCGATGGCGATGAGCAGGCGCTCGGTAGTGACGAAGGCGTCGCCGGCCTTCTTGGCGTCTTCCTCGGCGCGGGCGAAGACGCGGGCGGTCTCGGGCTTCAGATAGAGCTGGCCGCTGCCGCCCTCGACTTTCGGCATGCGCGACAGCAGGCCCTCGACGGCGGCGTCGACGGCGTCCGGTCGCCCCCCGGCGCTCTGGATCAGGGCGCGCGAAAGGCCGTCGCGCTCCTCGAGCAGGACTTTCAGGACGTGATCGGGCGCCAGATGCTGGTGGCGGCGCGCCAGGGCGAGCGACTGGGCGCTCTGGATCGCCTGCTTGGCGCGGTCGGAATAGAGGTCGATGTTCATGGTTTCCCCGGATCGGCGGAATCAAACCCGACGCCTCAGAGGAGCACGTCGGACAGGTCGGATGTAGGTGTGGCGGTGGAGCCACACAAGGTGGCGGGCGGGCTTGGCTAACGACTATCCTCTCCCTCTTGGGAGAGGGGCACCGCCCGGAGGGCGGTAGTGAGGGAAGCGCCGGCGCGGGAAGGGCTTTGCGAGGCGTTGAGGACGGCGAACACCGTGGTCAGCCATCAAACGGCCGCGCCTCCCGCTCCACCATGCTCCGCATGGTCCCCCTCTCCCAAGAGGGAGAGGATCAGCGAAGATTCACGGCCGTTCCGCAGAGCGTGACCTCGCCGTCTTTCAGGAGACCGCGCGCCTCCGCGACGGCGCGGACCGCGTCAGGATCGCGCACCGCCACGTCAAAGGCCCGCAGGCCGTCGCCGCGACCGTCGGCGGCGGCGACAAAGCGGATCTCGCCGTCCTCCTCCAGCGGGATGCGCCAGCCGCCGGCGGCCTGCTCGCGGGCCTGATCCAGCACTTCGGCCCAGCGCGCGGACATGGCTTCAGGATCGTCCGACTGGATCTCCGCGCCGACGATGCGCGTCGAGACATCGGTGCGCAGGTTCTCGCGCCAGACCGGGCCGCCCCATTCCCAGCGGCCCCAGCTGTCCATCCAGTCCAGCGAGACGATGGCGCCGCCGATGTCGCGCGGGTGGATGTGACTTGCCTCGACGCCGGGCAACGAGATGTCCTCGACCACCCGCGCCCCCGCCGCGGCGATGCCGGCGCGGGCCCTGGCGATGTCATGAACCTGCAGGATGACCATGTAGCCGCCGTCGCCGCCGCGCTTCTCGATCAGCCGGCCGGCGGTCGTCCCCTCGGCCTTGGGCGAGACGACCTCAAGGAAGGTCTCGCCGATCGGGAACACCGCGTTCTTCAGACCGAACTTGCCGACGCCCGGATCGTCGTAAGCGTAGTCGACGCCCAGCACGGCGCGGATGTCCGCCTCGGCCCTATCGAGGTCGGCGCCGACGAGGGCGATCTGACGAAGGCGCATCTCGGGTTAGCTCCTGATCTCCAGGATATCGAGCTTCGACTCCTGCTTGGGCCACGGGACGACCATGCGCCAGCGGCCGTTTCCGATCCGCTCCACGACGCCGACCTGGTCGCGTTCCGGCTGCGCGCCATAGGCGGGGAAGGTCGTCTCCGCGTCGCCCCAGGCCTGGGCGCCGACATAGATCAGCCGTTTGGGGTTCTCGCTGTCTGGATAGATCAGCCCGCGCGTGCGCTGGCTGCCGGTGGTCTTGGTCAGGATCACGTCGCCGCCGGGGGTCAGCTCGATGGTGCAGGTGAACCACGGATAGGCGACGTAGGTCAGGCCGTCGATGATCGAGCCGATCTTGATCGTACGGCAGCGGTACTTGCCCGGCGGCGGCTGCACGGCGACCCCGCCGTCGAGGGCGGCGTCCTGCACCGCCAGCATGCCCAGCGCGTCGATCTGGGCGCCGAACTCGTGGTTGGCGTCTCGCAGGGCCTTCTTCCAGGCGTCGTCGAGGCGGGAGATGCGGTCCTCGTCGTCGGCGCTGGCGACCGTCTTCCACTGATCCGTGCCGCCCTGCAGGCCAGCGTCTGCGGGCGCGGTGGCGGTCGGATCGGTCTGGGGCCCAACCGGTTCGACCGGTTGCGCGGGCTGAGCCTGCGGGTCTGGCGCCTTGGCGGGCTCCGACGCCGGCGAACAGGCGGACAGAGTGAGGACGAGGACGGACGCGGCGAGGGTGCGGGTGAGCATCTGCCGAGGTTGGCGCGGGAGGATGGCGCCGTAAAGGCCTTGCGTGGTTCGACACGGCCCTTCGGGCCTGCTCACCATGACGTGGAGAAAATCCTTCTGAAGACGTCATCCTGAGCAGCCGCGCAGCGGCGTGCCGAAGCACGCACCCCCGCCTACTGTCGCGCCATCTCCGCCTCGCCGACCTTGTCGCCGTCCAGGGCCTGGTTGTCGTCCATGGTCACCGTCACCTTGCGCAGCAGGCCGGTGAAGGCGAACGGCGCGGCATAGTCGGCGACCGGGCTGCCGCGATCGAGGCCGATGTCCAGGCCCGACCAGCTGATCAGGGTGAAGAAGCCCAGCGGCGTGGTGATCTCGCCGGCCGGCTTGCCGTCGATCAACAGGACGATGCGGCGGCCGTCCGGTCCGGGTCGGACGGCGACGCCCAGTTTGTGATGGCCGGCCGGGACCTTGCGGTCGCTGACCACCGTGGCGTGGGTCCCGCCGACGTTGAGATCGTGGACAAGCCGTCGGTCGCGTACGAACAGCGAATAGCCGCTGGTCATGTCGCCGTGGGCGATCAGCACGCCCTCGTCGTCCTCCTCGATGCGGACGTCCGCCTCGATGCGATAGCTGCGGCTGCGGACATCCGGCGCGACGTCGGTGGGCACATGGCCCATGCCCTTGTGGAACACGAAGCGGTTGCGGGGGCCATGGAAGCGCCTGGCGTTCTCGGCGAAACGCGGGCCGAACCGGTCGTCGAGCGGCAGGACCTTGCTGGCCTCGGCCTGTCGCCACCACTCCGCCTTGAGGGCCTCGAGCTTCTCCGGATGGGCGGCGGCCAGGTCGCGGCTTTCCGAGAAATCCTCGGCCAGGTGGTAGAGTTCCCACACGTCGTCGTCGAACGGCCGGCCCGGCGGGTGATAGGCGACCGCCTTCCAGCCGTCCTGGACCAGGCCGCGATGTCCGAACATCTCGAAGTACTGCGCCTTCGCCTTGGACGGCGCGGCTGCGTCGTCGAGGGAGGGCGCGAAGCTGGTCCCCTCCAGCGGCATCTGCTCGACGCCGGCGATGACGTCCGGCGGGGTCAGGCCGAGCAGGTCCAGCAGTGTCGGGACCACGTCACTGGCGTGGCAGAACTGGTCGCGGGTCTCGCCGCGCGCCTTGATCCCCTTGGGCCAGCTCATCACCAGCGGGTCGCGGATGCCGCCGCCGTGGGTGTTCTGCTTGTAGCGTTTCAACGGCGTGTTGCTGGCCATCGCCCAGCCGAGCGGGAAGTTGGAGTGGGTGTCCGGCCCGCCGATCCGGTCGATCAGGGCGAGCTTCTCCTCCATCGGCTCGAACTTCATGTTGTAGGGGCCCATGGCGTTGACCATGCCCAGCGGTCCGCCCTCCTGGCTGGCGCCGTTGTCCGACATGACCAGGATCAGAGTGTCGTCCCTCAGGCCCGCCTGCTCCAGGAACCCGATGAGCCGGCCCAGATGCTGGTCGGCGTGGTCGAGCATGGCGGCGAAGGCGGCCTGCAGGCGGGTGAACACCCGGCGCTTGTCGGCCGAATGCTCGCCCCAGGCCTTCACATGGTCATTGCGCGGCGGCATGGCCGTGTCGGCCGGGACCACGCCCATCGCCTTCTGCTTGGCCAGCCGACAGTCGCGCTCGACGTCCCAGCCATCATTAAATACGGCATCGTATTTCATGATCAGGTCGTGCGGCGCCTGGTGCGGCGCGTGGCAGGCGCCGAGCGCCAGCCAGGTCAGCCACGGCGTGTCCGGCGCGTCCGCAGTGTGGTCGGCGATGTAACGGATCGCCTGGTCCACCAGGTCGGCGGTCAGGTGGTAGCCGGTCTCGTAGGAGCCGGGCGCCTCGACCGGCGTGTTGTCGCGGACGAGCTCCGGCGCATACTGGTCGGTCTCTGCGTCGAGAAAGCCGTAGAAGCGGTCGAAGCCCCGGCCCAGCGGCCAGCCGTCGAAGGGGCCCGTCGCCCCGCTCTCGGTCAGCGGCGTCACATGCCACTTGCCGAGCATGTAGTTCCGGTAGCCGTGCGGGCGCAGCATCTCGGGCAGGATGCCGGCCTCCCTGGCGATCTTGCCGCGATAGCCGGGATAGCCGCTGTCGAAGTTGGCCAGGCAGCCGACCCCGACGCTGTGGTGGTTTCGGCCGGTCAGCAGAGCCGCTCGCGTTGTCGAGCACATCGCCGTTGTGTGGAAGCTGGTGTAGCGCAGGCCCTGGGCTGCGAGGGCGTCGATGGTCGGCGTGCTGATCGGCGAGCCGTAGCAGCCGAAGTCGGAAAAGCCGACGTCGTCGAACAGGATCACCAGGATGTTGGGCGACCCCTTGGGCGGACGGGGCGGCGCGGGCCACCACGGAGTCGACTCGGCGACCGTGCGTCCGATCTTCGCGGCCATGACTCACTCTCCCTCTTGTTCCCGTATGGGGAGAGTAACCGGTAACATGCGTGCGCTACTAGTGGGTAACTTGTCTGCCCCGTCCCGGGCTCCGGGATCGCGCCGGCCTGGCCCTGAACCTCCTGGGCTCTAGGCGCCGGCCCTCAGGGCGATGCGGCACCACAGGCCGTCGGGCTCGTAGGCGATCGTCGCCTCTCCATGCACGTCGTCGCGGATCGATCGCTCGATCAGCCGGGAACCGAAGCCCCGGCGCCGGGGCGACGTGACGGGCGGGCCGTCGTGCTCGCGCCAGTCGAGGACCAGTCGCGAGTCGTTCAACGACCAGACCACCTCAACGCGGCCCTCCGGAACCGACAACGCGCCGTACTTGGCGGCGTTTGTCGCCAGTTCGTGCGTGACCAGGGCGAAGGTCAGGGCCTGCTGCGCGCTCAGGCGCACCACCGGACCCTCGAGATGGAACCGGTCGGCGCCATGGGGTGAAAGCTCGATGCGCAGCACCTCGTCGAGGTCCGCGCCCTCCCAGTTGGCTTGGGTGAGCACGTTGTGGACGCCCGACAGCGCCATCAGCCGCGCCTCGAACGCGGCGCGGAAGGCGACCGGGTCCGGCGTCGTGCGCAGGGTCTGGGCGGCGATCGACTGCACCGTCGCCAGGGTGTTCTTAACACGGTGGTTCAGCTCGTCGAGGAGCAGCTTGCGCTGTTCCTCGGCGCGCACGCGCTCGGTGATGTCGGAGCCTTCGACAAAGATGCCGATGACGGCGCCGGCCTGGTCGCGGATCGGCTGGTAGATGAAATCGAGGAACCGCTCTTCAGGCGGGGCGCCCGGCGAATTGACCAGGGTCACCGGCAGGCCGCTGCCGACAAACGGTTCGCCGGTCTCGAACACGCGGTCCAACAGCTCGTAGAACCCCTGGCCGGCCAGGTCGGGCAGGGCCTCGGCGATCGTCTTGCCGATCACGTCGCGGTGGCCGATGACCTTCTGGTAGGCGGTGTTGGTCAGGGTGAAGACGTGGTCGGAGCCGGAAAGCACGGCCATGAAGCCGGGAGCCTGCATGAACATGTCCTTCAGGCCCGCCGTCTCGCGCTGCAGGGCGCGGCTGGCCGTCTCCGCCTCGCGCGCCCGCTGCAGCAGGTCGGTCTCGCCGGGCAACGGGCCGGAGCGGTCGCGCAGCCGATGCAGCTCGGTGACGTCGACCGTGTTCTGCATCACCCAGGCGACCTGGCCGTTCTCGTCGCGCAGCGGTGTGTGGACGGCGGTCCAGTAGCGCCGCTCCATGCCGACGTCCGTTCGGATCTCGTAGGGGATGAAGGCCAGGGTGTCGCGCTCGCCCGTCTCCAGCGCGCGGCGGAGCGAGGTCTCCAGCAGGGCGCCGTTTTCCGGATCCGGAAAGAGGTCGAACAGATGCCGGCCGATCAGTTCGTCGCGCGTGCGGAAGGTCGCGGCCTCGTAGGCCGCGTTCGCTTCGACGTAGCGGAGCTCACGGTCCAGCACCATGTAGGCGCCGGGCAGGGCGTGGAACAACGCCCTGTAATCAATACCAGCCAAGTGAACCCCGATGCCCGTGACGCCCACGGGCAAATGCGCGGGACGGACATTGGTTGCAAGGGACCGTGGCGGCGTCGACCTGCGCGGCGGACGAAGATCGCCCTAACTCTACCCCTGGTGTGCGTTTGGCGTCATGATGCAGCTTGAGACTGTGTCGGCCGGGCGGCGGGGGACGCATGCGGCGCTGGTGGTGGGTCAATCATTCGCCGACCGCGCGGCGGGAGATCGCCGGCGGCTACCTGTGGTCGCCGCGCACGGAGCGCAACGGCGCGCGCAGCCCCTTCTATGACAACATGCGGCGCGCCGGTCCCGGCGACCTGATGCTGTCCTATGCGGCCGGACGGCTTCGCCAAGTGGGGCGCGTCGTCGACTTCGCGTTCGCGGCGACCGAACCCGAGGGCGGCGAGGGGCGCGAAGGCTGGTGGCTGCCGGTGAGCTGGACCCCGCTGGAGCCGCCGGTCAGTCCACGGGAGGTGATCGCCGCGCTGGGGCCCTTGATGCCGGGTCGCTACTCGCCGATCGATCCGGCGACCGGGCTGGGGCGGCAGAAGGCCTATCTGACGGAGATCGGCGAAGCCGCGTTCGAAGCGGCCGTGACGCCGTCGTGGTTCGACCGGGCCGGGCTGGACCATGCCGTGCCGGCGGACCTCGACCCGACGGCCGCGACGGGCGGTCTCGACGAGGCCGTCGAACGCGCCATCGTCGGCGATCCCTCGCTCAGCGCCACCCAGAAGCAGCAGCTGGTCGTCGCGCGGCGAGGGCAGGGGGTGTTCCGCGAGAACGTCCGCGCCCTCGAGCCGGTCTGCCGGGTGACCGGCGTGGCCAACCCCTGGCTGCTGATCGCCAGCCACATCAAGCCATGGCGGGCCTGCGCGAGCGCGTCGGAGCGGCTGGACGGCGCCAACGGCCTGCTGCTGACGCCGCATGTCGATCTGCTGTTCGATCGCGGTTTCATCAGCTTCGAGGACCGCGGCAGCGTTCTGGTGTCGCCCCGCCTCGACGGAGGCGACCTGGCGCGGCTGGGACTGCGCGGCCTGACCGCCCGCAATGTGCGGCCCTTCGGAGAGCGCCAGGCCGGCTATCTGGACTGGCACCGGCAGTGGGTATTCCTCAGTTGAGGACCGCCCAAAGAAAAACGGACCGGTGTCGCCACCGGTCCGCTCGAATGTCAGATCCCGAAGATCCCTAGAGGGGCTGCAGGTTGCCCGCGGCCATCTTGCCGCTGCGGCGGTCCTGCTCCAGGTCGTAGTTGACCTTCTGGCCTTCGTTCAGGCCGCGCAGGCCAGCCCGTTCAACGGCCGAGATGTGGACGAAGACGTCGTTGCCGCCGTCGTCCGGCTGGATGAAGCCGTAGCCTTTGGTGGTGTTGAACCACTTCACAGTACCGGTAGCCATAGTCGCAGTGCCTTTCAGAGGTAGAGCATTTCCGCCCGGGGGCGGGATGGAGACGGAATGTGCAGGCAGATCAGGGCGAGTCCGGGGCTCGATCCAGGATAGAAACGAACTAAAGAGAGCGCGTCCGAACCGTTGCAGATTACGACGGCGGCGACCATTGCACATTCCCGCCCGGCGGGAAAGCGGGGTTATGCGGGCCCTTCCGCGACCGCCCAAGCGAGGGCCAGGTGCGCATCGGCGGCGGCCTGGACCCCCTTTCCGGAGCATGACGTCGGGCGGGAGATCGTGCCTCCTGTGGAGACCCGCCCGGGAAGAAAGAGCCCATGAACAGCACGATCAAGACAGCAGGCGTGGTCGCCACCGCCATCGGTCTCGCCGCCGCGCCCGCGACGCCTCAGGCACAGGGAACCTCCGCGGTAGGACTCACCTACGAACAGGCCGTCCGCTGCGCGGCGGCCTACAGCGGAGATGCGCTCTACGCCGTAGGCCCTCGTCAGCAGGAGCTTGTCGCCAAGACCGGCCTGGCCTTCCGTCGCGCCGACGATCTGGGGCGGGCGAAGGGACTGCAACCGACCAAGGTGTACGATGATTTCGGGGCCGCCGGCATCGCATTGCGCCGCGAGCCGCGCGCCGTCGTCCAGGCGTTGCAGGCGCAGTGCGCGTCCACGGCGGCGGCGCCGATATCGATCCCCGTCCTGGCCGGCGAGACTCCGACCTGCAAAGCGGTCAAGGCGATCCTCGCGGCCGGCGGCGAGGCGACGGCCTTCAAGTCCATCTCCGGCCCCGCCAAGGGCGGCGCGACGCCGGGCAGGCTGGTGGCCCCCGGCTTCCGCAGCTGTACCGTCTATGCGTCGATCAAGACCTACAGCTGCGCTGTGCTGGATCTGACGCCGAAGGCGGGCTGGGACCAGTTCTACAAGGTGCGGGGCGAGGTCGAAGCCTGTACCGGCAAGCCGCTGCTCTACGACTTCACGCGGTCGGGCAAGGGGGGCATGGCGCGGCTGGGCGCGGGCGAGAAGCCGCGCGTTTCGGCCGGGGTGACGGAACTGGATGGCAAGGCGATGGTCACCCTGACCGTGGAGACGCCCTGACTGTCGCTCCGACCGGACTGGAACTTCCGCGCGAATTTCGTCAGGGTCCGCCCTGACGGACCGCCCGCTTGCCCGACGCGCGTCCAGAGTATTTGCGCCGGAGCAAGACCATGAGCGACACGACCCGTCCCGACCGACAGCGAGGCTTCCTAGGCTTCGTCGAACGCGTGGGCAACCTGCTGCCCGATCCGACCATCATCTTCGTCTGGCTGATCGCCGCGCTGATGGTGCTGTCGGCGATCGGCGCTTCGCTGGGCTGGGAAGCGTCGCTGCCGTTCTCAGGGACCAAGGCGCCCGAGCATGCCGAGCTCAAGGACGGGGTGCTGACCTATCGCGCCTCGAACCTGTTCTCGGAAGAGAACATCGCCCAGCTGTTCACGCAGATGCCGAAGACCTTCGCCGGCTTCGCGCCGCTGGGCCTGGTGCTGACCATCATGATGGGCGCGGCGGTGGCCGAGCGGTCTGGGATGTTCTCGGCCCTGATCCGCGCCTCGCTGCGCAATGCCCACAAGGGCCTGCTGACGCCCATCGTGGCGGTGATCGGCATGGTCTCGCACCATGCGTCGGACGCCGCCTATGTCGTGTTCATCCCGCTGGCGGCGATCATCTTCGCGGTGGCCGGACGGCATCCGCTGGCCGGGCTGGCCGCCGCCTTCGCGGCGGTGTCGGGCGGCTACGCCGGCAACCTGATGCCGGGCCAGGTCGACGTGCTGCTGTTCGGCTTCACCCAGGAGGCGGCGCGCATCATCGATCCGGACTGGACCATGAACCCGCTGGGCAACTGGTACTTCATCGCCGGCATCGTGGTGCTGTTCACGCCGATCGTCTGGTTCATCACCGACAGGATCGTCGAGCCGCGCCTGGGCCGCTGGGGCGGGGTGGTCGACGCCGAGCTGCAGGCCGACCTCGACAAGGCCGAGGTCACCGCCGACGAGCGCAAAGGCCTGCGCCGCGCCGGCCTCGTCGCCCTGGTGATCGCCGGCGCCTTCGCCGCCCTCGCGCTGTGGCCGGGCTACACTCCCTTCATCAACGAGGAGGCCGAGGGCACCGCGCGGCTGCAGCCGCTCTACGCCTCGCTGATCGCCGGTTTCTTCCTGCTGTTCCTGTCGACCGGCGTGGTGTTCGGCCGCGCGGTCGGCACGGTGAAGGGCGCCCAGGACGTGGTGCAGATGATGCAGCACGGCGTGCGCACCATGGCGCCCTACCTGGTGTTCGTGTTCTTCGCCGCCCACTTCGTGGCCATGTTCAACTGGTCGGCCATCGGCCCGATCATCGCCATCAACGGGGCCGAGGCGCTCAAGGCGATGAACCTGGCGCCGGCGGTGCTGCTGGTCTGCGTGCTGTTGCTGTCGTCGTTCCTCGACCTGTTCATCGGCTCGGCCAGCGCCAAGTGGAGCGCGCTCTCCCCCGTCGTGGTGCCGATGTTCATGCTGCTGGGCATCAGCCCGGAGATGACCACCGCCGCCTACCGGATGGGCGACAGCTACACCAACATCATGACCCCGCTGATGAGCTACTTCCCGCTGATCCTGGCCTTCGGCCGGCGCTGGGACGGGACCATGGGCGTGGGTTCGCTGCTGGCGCTGATGCTGCCCTATGCACTGTGCTTCATGGTGGTCGGCATCGGCATGACCGTGGGCTGGGTGATGCTCGACCTGCCGCTCGGGCCGGGGGCGCAGGTCCACTGGACCGCGCCGGCGGCGCCTTAGGATCAAGCTCAGCGATTCAAGAGTTTCCGCTCATCCCGGCGAATGCCGGGATGAGCGGTATGGCGTGAAGGCCCAGAGGCAGCGGCCGGTGTTCAGCCCGCCTTGGCCCCCCGCCGCTGCAGCAGCTCGACCAGGTAGCCGTCCGGATCCTTGGCGAAGCCGACCACGGCGTCGCCCAGCCCCGGCACGGGCCGCGGCTCGCGCACGATCTCCAGCCCCTCGGCCCGGATCGCGTCGGCCGCCGCCCGGGGATCGGGCACATAGAGGACGATCTTGACCGGATTGTCCCGGTAGTTGCGCACCGACCCGTCCGTCCAGTGCATCAGCACCAGCGCCGCCTGCCGGTCGCCGTAGCCGACGACGATCTCGTCCATGTAGTCGAGCTTGAAGGTGGTGATGACCTTCATCCCGAGCACCCGCGTGTAGAAGTCGGCGGACCGGGCGAGGTCGGAAACGCCGATGCCGACGGCGCCCATGACGGAGGCAGGGGTGGTCGTCGTGGCGGTGGCTGCTGCCGTGCTCATTGTTCGAATTCCTGCCCTATGTGCCGACAGGAGCCTACAATGCGGGAAATCTGGTGCAAGGTCGAACATGCCGGATGTTCGAAACTATCCGGCGGAACTTCGGCCCTCAATCCCCGTCCATCTTCAGCGCGGCGATGAAGGCTTCCTGCGGGATCTCGACCTTGCCGAACTGGCGCATGCGTTTCTTGCCGGCTTTCTGCTTGTCCAGCAGCTTGCGCTTCCGGCTCGCGTCGCCGCCGTAGCACTTGGCCGTCACGTCCTTGCGCAGGGCGCGGACGGTTTCCCGGGCGATGATCCTCCCGCCGATCGCCGCCTGGATCGGGATGACGAACATGTGCTGCGGGATCAGGTCCTTCATCTTCTCGACCATGCCCCGGCCGCGGCTCTCGGCGCGGTCGCGGTGGACGAGCATGGAGAGGGCGTCGACCGGCTCGGCGTTGACCAGGATCGACATCTTGACCAGGTCGCCGGCGCGGTAGTCCTCGACCTGGTAGTCGAAGCTGGCGTAGCCCTTCGAGATGCTCTTCAGCCGGTCGTAGAAGTCGAAGACGACCTCGTTCAGCGGCAGATCGTAGACCAGCATGGCGCGGCTGCCGACGTAGCTGAGCTCGCGCTGCACGCCCCGGCGGTCCTGGCAGAGCTTGATCACCCCGCCCAGGTACTCGTCGGGCGTGAAGATGGTCGCCTTGATCCACGGCTCCTCGATGCTCTCGATCTGCATCGGGTCGGGCATGTCGGCCGGATTGTGCAGATCGATCGTTTCGCCGTCGCGCTTGTTGATCTTGTAGACCACCGACGGGGCGGTCGCGATCAGGTCGAGGTCGAACTCGCGGCTGAGGCGCTCCTGGATGATCTCCAGGTGCAGCAGGCCGAGGAACCCGCAGCGGAAGCCGAAGCCAAGGGCGGCGGACGACTCCATCTCGAAGGTGAAGCTGCCGTCGTTGAGGCGTAGCTTGCTGACCGCGGCGCGCAGATCCTCGAAGTCGGCGGCGTCCACCGGGAACAGGCCGCAGAACACCACCGGCACGACTTCCTTGAAGCCTTTCAGCGCGGCGGCCGTGGGTTTCTTCTCGTCGGTGATGGTGTCGCCGACGGCGGCGTCGGCCACTTCCTTGATGCTGGCGGTGAAGAAGCCGACCTCGCCCGGACCGAGCTGGTCGACATCGGTGGCCTTGGGCTTGAACACCCCGACCTTGTCGATGCGGTGGGTGGCGCCGGTCTGCATCATGCGGACCTGCTGGCCGGCCTTCAGCGTGCCGTCGAAGATCCGCACCAGCACGACGACGCCGAGGTAGGCGTCGTACCAGGCGTCGACCAGCAGCGCCTTCAGCGGCGCGGTCACGTCGCCCTTCGGCGGCGGCAGGCGGGTGACGATCGCCTCCAGCACCTCGTGGATGCCGAGGCCGCTCTTGGCCGAGGCGAGGACGGCGTCGCTGGCGTCCAGGCCGATCAGGTCCTCGATCTGGGCGCGCACGCGCTCGGGCTCGGCGGCCGGCAGGTCGATCTTGTTGAGGACGGGGACGATCTCGTGGTCGTTGTCGATGGCCGAATAGACGTTGGCCAGGGTCTGGGCCTCGACCCCCTGGCTGGCGTCGACGACCAGGATCGAGCCCTCGCAGGCGGCCAGCGAGCGGCTGACCTCGTAGGCGAAGTCCACGTGGCCCGGCGTGTCCATCAGATTGAGAATGTAGGTCTCGCCGTCGTCGGCCTTGTAGTCCAGGCGCACGGTCTGCGCCTTGATGGTGATGCCGCGCTCCTTCTCGATGTCCATGTTGTCGAGCACCTGCGCGGTCATCTCGCGCGCGGTCAGGCCGCCCGTCTCCTGGATGAGGCGGTCGGACAGGGTCGATTTGCCGTGGTCGATGTGCGCCACGATGCTGAAATTGCGGATCTTATCGAGCGGGGTCGTCATGGGCGCCCGTCTAGCACATTGGGCCGGGAAGGCGAGGGGCGGCGGACCGTGGCGATTTCGCACTTGCGAAAGCCTCTCGGAAACCTAGATACGGCGGTGACCCCGACGCTCACGCGTCGGGCGTTACCCGCAGGGGCGAAGGGAGATCGACGTGCGACACGGACAAGACCGGCGCGGCCGGCCGCTGGCGGTGCTCGCCCTGGCCCTGGTCGCCCTTGCGGCCTGTGGCAACAAGGATGAGAAGGCCGCCGGGCCGCCGCCCCCCAGCCAGACCGTGACCGTCCAGGCCGCGAGCGTTGTCAGCGCCCCGCGCCGGGTGACCGCCAGCGGCAATATCGCCGCCTGGAACGAGGTCGTGGTCGGCGCCGAGACCGGCGGGCTGACGGCCGTGCAGGTGCTGGTCGACGAAGGCGCCTGGGTGCGCCAGGGCCAGCCGCTGGTCATCATGAACACCGACCTGCTCCGCGCCCAGATGCGCCAGCAGGAGGCCAACGTCGCCGCCGCCCGGGCGACGGTGGCCCAGATGAACGCCGCCCTGGATCGCGCGCGCGAGCTGAACGAGCGCGGCTACCTGTCGAAGGCCGGCCTCGACACCGCCACCGCCAACCAGGCGACCGCCGCCGCCCAGCTTTCCGCCGCCGAGGCGGGACTCGCCGAGATGCGCACCCGCGTCGGCCAGGCCACCGTGCGGGCGCCGGTCGCCGGGTACATCTCCTCGCGCAATGTCGTGAAAGGACAGTTCGTCGGCATCGGCATGGAGCTGTTCCGCATCGTGCGCGACGGCAAGCTGGAGCTGAGCGCCGAGGTGCCGGAGACCCAGCTGGCGCAGGTCCGCGCCGGCATGCCGGCGACCGTCAGCTCTGACCAGATGGGTCAGGTCGCCGGGGTCGTGCGCGTCGTGACGCCGCAGGTCAACGCCCAGAGCCGCGTGGGCCTGGCTCGCATCGCGCTGACCACGGCCGGCGGCTTCCGGCCGGGCATGTTCGCCAGGGGCGAGATCAACGTCGGCGAACAGCCGGCTGTGACGGTCCCCGCGATCGCCGTGGTCTTCCGCGACAACAAGCCCGGCGTGTTCGTCTACGGCGCCCAGTCGGTGGTGAAGTTCCGGCCGATCGAGATCGGTTCGCGCGGCAAGGATACGGTCGAAGTGAGCCGGGGCCTGACCGTGGGCGAACGATTCGTCGTCCAGGGCGCGGGGTTCCTGGCCGACGGCGACCACGTCCGCGTCGTGGCCCGATAGGCCGCCGTCATGCGCAACATCTCGTCCTGGTCGATCAAGAATCCGATCCCGGTCATCATGCTGTTCATCATGTTGATGCTCGGCGGGATCGCCGGCTTCAACGCGATGCGGATCAACAACAATCCGGACATCGACTTTCCGCTGATCTACGTGAACGCGTCCCGGCCGGGCGCGGCGCCCAGCGAGATGGAAACCCAGGTCACCCGGCTGGTCGAGGACAAGATCGCCGGGCTGAGCGGCGTGCGTCACTCGCGCTCGACCGTGACGGACGGCGTCTCCGTTACGGTGATCGAGTTCGAGCTCTCCACCGACGTGGAGAAGGCGACCAACGACGTCCGTAACGCCATGAGCAACCTGCGCGCGTCGCTGCCGCAGGATATGCAGGAGCCCATCGTCCAGCGCATCGACATCACCGGCGATCCGTTGATCACCTGGGTGGTCCGGTCCGGTTCGATGAGCCCCGAGCAGCTGTCGTGGTTCGTCGACAACGAGATCAGCCGCGCGCTGCTCGCCATTCCGGGCGTCGGCGAGGTCAACCGACGGGGCGGCGTCGAGCGCGAGATCCGCATCGACCTCGACCCCGACCGTCTCGCCTCGTTCGGCGTGACGGCGGCGCAGGTCAGTCAGGCGCTCACCAACGTGAACAACGATCTGCCCGGCGGGCGGGTCACGGTCGGCGGGGCAGAGCGATCGATCCGCGCCCTCGGCGCCGCAGGCTCGGTGGCCGAACTGGCGGAAACCCGCGTGCCCGTCGCGGGCGGCAGCGTGCGGCTCGGCGACCTGGGACGGGTCGAGGATGCCTGGACCGAGCCCCGCTCGATCGCGCGCTACGACGGCCAGGAGGCCGTCACCTTCGACTTCCTGCGCTCCCGGGACGCCAGCGAGGTCAAGGTCGCCGAAGTGGTCCGCAAGAAGATCGCCGAGATCGACAAGGCCCATCCAGAACTGTCCATCGAGCAGATCAACGCCAACGTCGAGTTCGCCGAGGAGAGCTACATCGCCTCGCTGGAAGCCGTCGGGCTTGGCGCCCTGCTGGCGGTCGTCGTCGTATGGCTCTTCCTGAGGGATTGGCGGGCGACGCTGATCGCCGCGGTGGCGATGCCTCTCTCGCTGATCCCGACCTTCGCCGTGCTCGAGCCTCTGGGCCAGTCGCTCAACATGATCACGCTGCTGGCGCTGTCGCTGACCATCGGCATCCTGGTCGACGACGCCATCGTGGAGATCGAGAACATCGTCCGCCACATGCGGGGCGGCAAGGCGCCGTACCCGGCGGCGATGGAGGCTTCCGACGAGATCGGCCTCGCGGTTGTGGCCACGACCATGACCATTATCGCGGTGTTCGCCCCCGTAGGCTTCATGCCGGGCATCATCGGTCAGTTCTTCAAGGCTTTCGCGCTGGCCGCCTGTATCTCGGTGGCCTTCTCGCTGATCGTGGCGCGGATGCTGACCCCGCTGATGGGCGCCTATCTCCTCAAGCACAAGCATCACGAGGACGCCGATCCGCCGTGGATGAGCTGGTACCTGCGTCAGCTCAACTGGGCCCTGCACAATCGCTGGAAGGTGTTCGGGATGGGCGTGGTGATCTTCGTGGCCACCGCCTGCCTGACGCCGCTCGTGCCTTTCGAGGTGCAGCCGTCGGTCGACCAGAGCCGCGCGACTTTCTCGGTCGAGCTGCCCCCGGGGTCAACGCTCCGCCAGACCGACGCCGTCGTGGCGCGGGTCTCGCAAGAGTTGCAGAAGCGGCCGGAGGTCACCAACGTCTACGCGTCCGTGGGCGGTGCAGACGTCAACACCGCGACCATCACCGCCCAGATGGTCGACAAGGGTGACCGCGAGATCACCCAGAAGGAGTTCACGCGTGAGATGGTCGACCACTTCAAGACCGTGCCTGGCGCCCGGATCGGCGTGCCCAACCAGCTCGGCGGCGGGCCGACCGACGGCAGCGTGTTCTCCTACTCCATCCAGAGCGACGATGGCGCGAAGCTGATGGCGGCCGCCCAGGCGATCGAGCGCGAGATGCGCGCGGTCCCGGGCCTTGCCAACGTGGTCAACACCGCCGCCATCGCCCGTCCTGAACTCCTCGTGACGCCCCGCACCGACGAAGCGGCGCGGCTCGGCGTGTCCACCGGCGCCATTTCCCAGGCCATCCGTGTCGCCACGATCGGCGACATCGACCAGCTGCTGCCCAAGTACAACCTCGGCGACCGCCAGGTGCCGATCCGGCTTCGCCTGAGCGAGAGCGGACGTGAGGACATCGCGGTCCTCCAGAACCTGCGCGTGCCGACGGCGACCGGCAGCTCGGTTCCCCTCAGCGCCGTGGCTGACATCACCTACGGGGCGGGTCCGTCGCAGATCAGCCGCCTCGACCGGTCGCGGGTCGCGACGATCACCGCAGAGCTGAACGGCATCACCAGCGGCGAGGCGTCGATCGCGGTTGGCCGGCTGCCGTCGGTCAAGAACCTGCCGGAAGGCGTCCGGCAGGGAATGACGGGCGACGTCGAGTTCCTCGTCGAGATGGTCGTGGGCTTCGCCGGCGCCTTCGCGACAGGCCTGATCCTGATGTACGCGGTGCTGGCGCTGCTGTTCAAAAGCTTCACCCATCCGATCACCATCATGGCTGCCCTGCCACTGGCCATCGGCGGGGCGTTCGTGGGTCTGCTGATCATGAAGAGCAGCTTCTCGATCTCGACCCTGATCGGGATCCTGATGCTGATGGGCATCGCGGCGAAGAACTCGATCCTGCTGGTCGAGTACGCGCTGGAGGCCATGAAGGAGGGCAAGTCCCGCTATGAGGCCCTGATGGACGCCGCCCACAAGCGGGCGCGACCGATCCTGATGACCACCGTGGCGATGGGCGCGGGCATGGCGCCGACAGCGGTCGGCCTGGGCGCGGACGTCGAGTTCCGCCAACCCATGGCCGTGGCCGTGGTGGGAGGTCTGATCACCTCCACGCTGCTGTCGCTGGTCTACATCCCCGCCATCTTCACGATCATCGACGACATGCGCACCTGGGGCCACAGGAAGCTCGACCGCATGTTCGCCAACCAGAAAACGCTCAAGCCGTCCCTCGCGGAGTAGCGCGGCGCCGGCATGGTTAATCCGGTCTTAGGAAAGACGCCGCAAACCGGTCCCAATGGGATGGGAGTCTGCCGACTCCCGACGCACTGGAGCCTGTCCATGGACCGCCGCACCCTGATCCTCTCCGGCCTGGCCGCCACGACCACCGGCCTTGGAGGCTGCGCGACCACAGGGGGAGGCAGCAGCGGCTATCAGGAGGCGGGCGGCGAGCCGTCGCGCACCTACAGCTCCGACGAGATCGTGCGGGCCACGTCCGACTTCCTGGGCGTGACCGCCGAGGCCGCCGGCGCGGCGATCGAGAAGGTGTTCAAGGAGAACGGCCGTCCCACCGGCTACATCGCCGGCGAGGAGGCGGCGGGCGCGATCACGGTCGGCGCCCGCTACGGCCGCGGCCTGCTCTACATGAAGGAGCGGGAGACCATGGAGGTCTTCTGGCAGGGCCCGTCGATCGGCTTCGATGTCGGCGGCAACGCCAGCCGCGTCTTCACCCTCTGCTACAATCTGCATTACCCGGACATGATCTTCCGACGCTTCCCGGGGGTCGAGGGCTCGGCCTATGTCGTGGGCGGGCTGGGCGTGCAGTACCAGCGCGCCGACGGCATCACCCTGGCGCCGATCCGCGCGGGCGTGGGCCTGAGGCTGGGCGCCAACGTCGGCTACCTGTCCTACAGCCGCCAGCGGAACATCATTCCGCTCTGATCAGTGCTTGTCGGTGAGGCTGGCCAGCCAGTCCATCAGGGCCAGCAGCACGCCGGACAGCACGAAGGTCAGGTGGACGACGACCAGCCAGAGCATCTTGGTCTGGTCGACCGTAGCGCCCTTGTCGCTGGCTTCGAGGAAGGCCTTCAGCAGCGCGATGGCCGAGATCGCCACGATCGACGCCACCAGCTTCATCTTCAGGCCGGAGAAGTCGACGGTGCCCATCCAGCTGGGCCGGTCCTCGGTCTCGCCGATGTCGAGCTTGGAGACGAAGTTCTCGTAGCCCGAGAAGATCACGATCAGCACCAGGTTGCCGGCCAGCGACAGATCGATCAGCGACAGGGCCAGCAGGATGGCGTCGTCGGCGTGGGCCGTCCCGCTCAGAATCAGGGGCACGCCGTGCGCCAGCTCCTGGAAGAAGATCACGATGAGCGCCAGCAGCGCGACAATCAGGCCGACGTACATCGGCGCCATCAGCCAGCGCGAGGCGAAAAGACCCCGTTCCAGGATGGTCTCAAGGGTGGGTTTGCTGCTCATGGACGCCTCCGGACCGTGCATGATCTAGTGGCCCGGAAGCGGGGCGGGAGCAAGGCCGCCGCGCCAGCCGAAGGCCAGGCGCCGCACGGCGGGACAGGCTTCGAGCCGCCGGGCCAGCGCCTCGGCCTTGTGCTCCCCGGCGTCCTCGATCTCGAGGCGGATCGAGAGACCGTCGCCGACCGGCTCGGCCTCCAGCCGCGTCAGCCGCGCCTGCTGAAAGGTGACCACGCCCAGCACCCGGGCCAGGGCGTCCGGCTCATCGAGGGCGCGAACGAGGAAAAGCCGCCGTTTCTGATCATCTGCATTCATTTCAGCCCCCACTGGTGCTCGACGCGCGAAGAGAGGACGCCGGGAAGACCGCTGAAGCGGTGACACAGGGCGACCGCACCGTCCTCGTCGAGCTGCTGCAGGCGCAGCACGCCCTCGACGAGGTCGCCGACGGCCTTGAGCTGGAAGTTGCAGACCTCGGCGCGCGACTGCGCGAGACCGTGCCGGACGGCGTCCAGCGCGGTGAACACGTCGCGGGCCGCGAAGCGCAGCACGTGGCGGGCTTCGGGGTCGGGGAGATCGAGGGCTGTACTGGGCAGTGGCATGGTGTTGGTCCTTGTTCGAGAGGGAACCGACAGACCGCGCACAGCAAAAACCCCGCGCCGTTTCCGGAGCGGGGCTTTTTGCTGATCTTGCGATCCGCCGGCGGGTCTTAAGACGCGCGTTGCCGCTCCGGTCCGGTGGGGCCGGTGATAATCATCATGGTTTTGCGCATGCAGACGGCGACGCTCGCGCCCGAAGGGGCGGCGGCGGTCATTTCAGCGATGTCGAAACGCGAAAGCATTCCGGCGAGGCTCCGTGTGCGGGAAGAGGGATAGGCGGGAAGCGCGGGCGTGGCAAGGTCGGGGACAGTGTAAGGTGTCCCTGCAGGGACATCTTAAACTGTCCCCTGCGCCTCCAGCAGATCCCACCTGTTGCCGTAGAGGTCCTCGAACACCGCGACCGACCCGTAGGCTTCGCGGCGCGGCGCTTCGAGGAAACGCACGCCGGCCGCCTTCATCCGCGCATGGTCGGCGTCGAAGTCGTCAGTGTGCAGGAAGAAGCCGACGCGGCCGCCGGTCTGGTCGCCCACGCGCGCGGCCTGGTCCGGCGTCGTCGCCCTGGCCAGCAGCAGGCGCGGGAAGGCATCGGCCGCCGCGGCGACGGTCACCCATCGCTTGTGGCCCTGGTCGATATCCTCGACCAGCACAAACCCGGCCACGTCGCGGTACCAGGCGATGGCCTCGTCGTAGTCGCGCACCACGAGGGTGAGCGCGCCGATCCGGCGGCTCATCCCCGCAGCTTGCCGCCGGCCTTGGCCGCCGCGGCCACGACCTGGGCCGACAGGGCCTCGATCTCGGCGTCGGTCAGCGTCTTCTCGCGCGGCTGTACGGTGACTTCGACGGCGACCGACTTCTGGCCCTCGGGAACGCCCGGACCCTGGTAGACGTCGAACACGCGCGCCCCGGCGATCAGCGCCTTGTCGGCGCCGGCGACAGCCTTCACCAGGTCGCCAGCCGCCTTGTCTGCGTCGAGCAGGAAGGCGAAGTCGCGGGTCAGCGGCATCAGCGGCGAGAGCGCCAGCGCCGGCCGGGTCTTGGTGGCCTTCTTCTTGGGCTCGGGAATCGCTTCCAGCCAGATCTCGAAGCCATAGACCGGGCCGTCGACGTCCAGCGCCTTGAGCACCGCCGGGTGCAGTTCGCCGAACTCGGCGATGACCGCCTTCGGGCCGAGCTGCAGACGGGCCGACCGGCCGGGATGCCACCACGAGGAGGCCGAACCCTGCGCGGTCTGGAGCGAGGCGACGGGCGCGCCGAGCTCCTCAAGCACGGACAGCAGGTCGGCCTTCAGCGTGAACAGGTCTTCCGATCCCCGCTTGTCCCAGCTGCGCGGCGCGTGCGGGGCCAGCACGGCGGCCACGGCCAGCCGCTGGTCCTGCGGTTCGTCGCCGCCGAACACCGGGCCGACCTCGAACAGCGCCGCGTCGGCGAAGCCGCGCCGGGCGTTGCGGCCGGCCGCCTCGATCAGGTTGGGCAGGATCGAGGGGCGCATGGTGTCGATGTCGCCTGACATCGGATTGGCGAGGACCAGCCGCGCGTCGCCGCCGCCGAACATCCTGGCGGTGGCGTTCGAAGTGAACGACCAGGTCACAGCCTCGGCATAGCCGGCCGCGGCCAGCGCCCGGCGGGCGATGCGGGCGCGGTTCTGGCGCACGGTGAAGACCCCGCCTGGCCGCCGGGCGACCTCGGGCAGCGGCGTGGCGGGCAGGGCGTCGTAGCCGGCGATGCGCGCCACTTCCTCGACCAGGTCGGCCTTGCCCTCGACGTCGCGACGCCAGGTCGGCGGCGTGACGGTCAGCAGGGCGTGGCCGGTCTCGACCGCGAAGCCGAGCCTGCTCAGGATCTCGACCACCCCGTCGCGCGGGATGTTCAGCCCGGCTAGTTGATGGACGTACGCCGGGTCGAAGGCGATGGGTCCAGGGGCGGGAAGCGGCTCTCCGGCGACGGCGACGTCGCTGGGTTCGCCGCCGCAGAGGTCGAGGATGAGGGCCGTGGCCAACTCCAGACCCTCGACCACGAAGCCCGTATCCACACCACGGGCGAACCGGTACTGCGCGTCAGAGGTGATGCCGGTCGCGCGCCCAGTCTGGGCAGTACGGATGGGATCGAACCACGCGCTTTCGACGAAGACATCGGTGGTTTCCTCCGAGCAGCCGGTGCTCTCGCCGCCCATGACGCCGCCGATGCCGACCGGGCGTTCGCCGTCGGCGTCGGAAATGACGCTCATCTCCGGGGTCAGTTCATAGGTCTTGCCGTCCAGCGCGATCAGGTGCTCGTCGCCGTTTACGCCGTGACGGCCGAGGCGGGCCTCGATCGTCGTCCCGACCAGCTTGCCCAGGTCATAGACGTGCAGCGGCCGCGCGCGGTCGTAGGTGATCAGGTTGGTGACGTCGACCAGGGCGTTGATCGGGCGCAGGCCCACCGCCTTGAGCTTGTCCTGCAGCCATTGGGGCGAGGGTCCGTTCTTCACGCCCCGGATCACCCGGCCGGAGAACATGTGGCAGGCGTCGCCGTCGACCTTGATCGTGATCGGGCAGGGGAACTTTCCGGCGACCGGCTCGACCGCGCGGGTCTTCAGCCGGCCGACGCCGGCCGCCGACAGGTCGCGCGCGATGCCGTTAACGCCGAGCCAGTCGGGTCGGTTCGGGGTCACCTCGAAGTCGATGACCGCTTCCTGCGCCAGAGCCTCGGCGGCAGGCATGCCCACCGGGAAGCTGTCCGGCAGCTCCAGGATGCCGTCCGACTCCTCTGCGGTCTCCATCTCTGCGGCCGAGCACAGCATGCCGTTGGAGACGACGCCGCGGACCGGCTTCTCGACCAGGGTGACGCCCAGGCCGGGCACGTAGCTGCCGATCGGGGCGTAGATGGTGGTCAGGCCCGGACGCGCGTTCGGCGCGCCGCAGACGATCTCCTTGCGGCCATCGACGGTGTCCACCTGGCAGACGCGCAGGCGGTCGGCGTTGGGGTGCTGCACGGCCTCGACGATCCTGGCCACCGTGAACGGCGCCAGCTTCGTCGCCGGATCGGCGACATGCTCGACCTCCAGGCCCGCCATGGTCATGGCGTCCACGACCCGGACGACGTCGGCGTCGGTCTCCAGGTGTTCCTTCAGCCAGGAAAGCGTGAACTTCATGCGCGCGTTTCCAGGGCCATGATCTGGTCGAGGAACGAGTCCGGGCCGGTGAAGCCGACCGCGAAGAACATGCAGCCGATGAACTTGCAGTCCTTGAACGGCAGCGCGCCGACCATCCGGTTCGGCGCCGCCGAGCGGATGATCAGGGTGCGGATGTCGCCCGAGGCGTAGCCGAAGTCGGTCGAGTCGAATTCGCAGCCGGCGACCGCCGCCATCACCGCCGGGCCATCGAGCCGGCAGTTGATGAAGGTGCGCCCCTCGATCATGGCGTTGCCGGCCCGCAGACTTTCGCGGAACAGGTCGAACAGTACGACTTCGTTGCTGTCGAAGACCTTGGCGTTGAAATCGGTCGGCAGGGTCAGGCCGCGTTGGCCGTGTTGAATGGTCATCAGCTCAGTCCCGTGGCGGGGTTGGGGGCGGCGAACGCGCTGAAGCCGTAGTGGCCGAGCCAGCGGGTGTCGCTTTCGAACATGTCGCGGAGGTCGGGCATGCCGTACTTCAGCATGCCCAGGCGGTCGATACCGAGGCCGAAGGCGAAGCCCTGGTAGACGTCCGGGTCGATGCCGCAGTGGCGCAGCACATTGGGATGGACCATCCCGCAGCCCAGGATCTCCAGCCAGTCGCTGCCCGTGCCGATGCGGACCTCGCCGCCCGACCGGTCGCAGCCGACGTCCATCTCGGCGCTGGGCTCGGTGAACGGGAAGTGGTGCGGGCGAAAGCGGGTGACCACCTCCGGCGTCTCGAAGAACCGCGCGATGAAGGTCTCCAGCGTCCACTTCAGATGGCCCATGTGGATGCCCTTGTCGATCACCAGGCCTTCCATCTGGTGGAACATCGGCGTGTGGGTCGCGTCGCTGTCGCAGCGATAGGTGCGGCCGGGCACGACGATGCGGATCGGCGGCTCGATGGCCGTCGCGATCCACGGCGCGGCCGGCGGGGTGTTGGTCCGCTGCATCGCCCGCACCTGCACCGGGCTGGTGTGGGTGCGCAGCAGCTTGCGCACGCCGTCGGGGCCTTCCTTGAAGAAGAAGGTGTCGTGCATCTCCCGCGCTGGGTGCTTTTCGGGGAAGTTCAGGGCGGTGAAGTTGTTGAAGTCGGTCTCGATATCCGGACCTTCGGCGACGGCGAAACCCATCTCGGCGAAGATGGCCGTCATCTCATCCATCACCTGCATGGTCGGATGCACCGAGCCCTTGCGACGGGTCGGGGCGGGCAGGGTCAGGTCGAGGCGCTCGGCGGCCAGCCGGGCGTCGAGCTCGGCGGCCTCCAGCGCTTCCTTGCGCGCGGCGATCGCGGTCTGCACGCGGTCGCGCAGGCCGTTGATCGCCGGGCCGGCTTCCTTGCGTTCGTCCGGACTCATCGAGCCGAGGGTCTTGAGCAGCCCGGAGATGGAGCCGGACTTGCCGAGCGTGGCGACGCGGATCGCCTCCAGCGCGGCGACGTCCGCCGCAGCGGCGATCTGGGCCGAGAGGTCGGCTTCGAGTTGGGAAAGGTCGGTCATGACGGGCTGTGGTCTAGCGGTCCAAAGGGGGTTCGTCACTTGGCTTCGTAGGCTTTGACGATCCAGTCGGGCGGGTCGGGCTCCCAACGGATCGGCCGGCCCTGGCTAAAGGTCCAGCGATGGAGCCAGGAGACGCCGTTTGCCCGCACATAGGTGTCGGGCAGGGCGTACACCGGATCCGTCAGGGCCTCCTGCAGCGGAATGAAGCGATAGCCGCGCGCGAGGAACAGCGCGTGGATCTTCGGATACCAGTCGCGGTTCAGTTTGTTGGCGTGTAGCAGCAGCACCTGCGCCGGCTCGCGGCCGCCCATCAGCTCGGCGCTGTAGGGCTCGTAGTGGTCGAGCACGGCGGCCATGTGCAGGACGTAGGCCTCGCCGATCTGTTTCATCAGCGCCGTGTCGCCGGCCAGCTCAGCCTTGCGGTAGATGGCGGCGAACATCCAGTCGTTGTTGTCGATCGTCACCGGCGCGACGGTATAGCCGCGCGCGGCCAGCCCGGCGGCCATGGCGGTCTTCTTCTCCGGCGTCTCGCCGGTGAAAAGGTAGGGATGGCGGAAGTACCGGGGTGCGCCCGCCTTGACCTGGATGGCTCCGGCGTCGACGTCGGCCAACCAGGCCTCGACGGTCATCCGGTGGATGTTCGGGTGGTTGGCGGTATGGTTGCCCAGCACGACGCCGGCCTTGGCCCAGCGCGCCAGCAGGGTGGCGAGCCGGCGCGACTGGGACGGGCAGACCTTGCCGCTGTTGATGAAGAAGGTGGAGCGGGCGTCCAGCGGCTTCAGCATCGCCAGGAAGTCGGCCGACAGCGTCTCCAGCGTCTTCGGATCGCAGAGCTCTTCCTTCGTCGCCTGGTAGGGCAGGTCGTCGAAGGTCACGGCCACGCTGCGCGTCTGCGCGGCGGTCGGGCTCGCGATGAACAGGGCGGTCAGTGCGGTGATGAGAAGCCTTGCGATCATTCTCGTTCCGATCATCGGGAAAAACAAAAAGCCCCCCGGCTCACACCGGAGGGCTTTTCGATGTCTCAGGGGCGAACCCCAACCATCAAGCCAGCGCGGCGCGAACCTTGTCGGCGATGGCCTTAAACGCGACGGCGTCCTGGCCGGCGATGTCGGCGAGGACCTTGCGGTCGATCTCGATGCCCGACAGGTCGAGGCCGTGGATGAACTGCGAGTAGGTGAAGCCTTCCAGACGCGCGGCCGCGTTGATGCGCTGGATCCACAGGCTGCGGAAGTTGCGCTTGCGGACCTTGCGGTCGCGGTAGGCGTACTGGCCGGCCTTGTCGACGGCGGCCTTGGCGGTCCGGATGGTGTTCTTGCGGCGGCCGTAGAAACCCTTGGCCTGCTCCAGAACCTTCTTGTGCTTGGCGTGGGCGACGACGCCCCGTTTAACGCGAGCCATTTCTCAGCGCTCCTTCTTACAGGCCGTAGGGCAGGTAGGACTTGATGGTCTTGGCGTCAGCCTCGCTCATCACCTTCGTGCCGCGCTGTTGGCGAATGTACTTGCCGTTGTGGCTGATCAGGCGGTGGCGCTTGCCGGCCACACCGGCCTTCAGCTTGCCCGTCGCCGTGATCTTGAAGCGCTTCTTGGCGCCCGACTTGGTCTTCAGTTTCGGCATTTTGCTCAGGGCCGGAGCCCTGTCCTCTGTAGAGACGCATAAGAACCGCCAAGGCATGCCATTTGGCCCGGCGGTTCGGGAAAGGCGGGGCTAATACGTGAAAGAGGGCCGGGAGTCAAAGCCCTAGGCGGGCTGCATCGCCTCCGCGACGCGGTCCTTGAGCGACTGGCGGTCGAGCGCGGCGGAGAAGTCCTCTATGCCCCTGACCAGCCCGGGCGCCTCAGCCTCGAGCAGCCGGGCCGTGACCGCGTTGATGGCGTCCCACAGCGGTTGCAGCTGCACCGCCAGCGCCGCGCCCTTGGGCGTCACCGCCAGCACGTGCCGCCTGCCGTCGCGGGGATCGACACGCGTGCCGACCAGACCCTCGGCCTGCAACGCCGACCGCACCTGGCTGATCGCCGCGTGGGTGACGCCGAGCCTGATCGAGAGCTCGCCCACCGTCGACGGCCCGTCGGCGAGCAGCGTCGTGAACACCGCATACCAGCGCGGCTCGAAGCCCACGCCCAGCTCGCGATAGAGCACGACCACCTCGCGATCGAGCCGATCGACCAGCTTGCGCAGCCGCGAGCCGAATCCGCCGCCGGTGGGAATGTTGAGGGCCGCCATGCGTCGAGTAAGCGATAACCGACCCCGGCGCGCAAGGCGTCGATTTGTCCGGCGCTATCCCGGCGGGTTGTGCTTGCGGAGAAAGGCCATGGTGGCCTCCAGCATCTGCAGGCGCGTGTCGCTCCGGGCCAGGTTGTGATCCTCGCCCTTCAGCGTGATCAGCTCGTAGGGCTTGCCGGCGCGCTTCAGGGCCTCGGCGAACAGGGCGGACTGCTCGTGCGGCACCACGGTGTCGTCCTTGCCGTGGATCAGCAGGATCGGCGCATCGGCCCGGTCGGCCACACGGGCGGGCGAGATGGCGTCGAGCGCGGCGTCGTTGCGGCCGCCGCCCATGAAGCGGGTCCAGTAGCGGGTGGTCTCGCTCTTCTCGCCATAGCGGTTGGCGCTCCATGTGAGCATCCGGCGAAGGTCGGAGACGCCCGCCACGGCCACCGCGCAGCGATAGTGTCCCGGGTCCAGCGTCGGCCCGGCCATCGCCGCGTAGCCGCCATAGCTGGCGCCGACGATCGCGACGCGCTTCGGATCGATCACGCCCTCCGCCGCCAGCGCCTTCACGCCGTCCGACAGGTCGGTCTGCATCTTGCGGCCCCATTGGCCGAAGCCCGCCGCAAGGTGCTCGCGGCCCTGGCCGGTCGAGCCCCGGAAGTTCGGCTGCAGCACGGCGTAGCCCTGCGCGGCCATGGCCTGGGCCCACCAGTCGAAGGCCAGCTGGTCGTAGCTGGCGGGCCCGCCGTGCGGATGCACGATCAGCGGCAGGCCGCGCGGGTTCGCGACGCCCGGAGGCAGGGTGAGGTAACCGGGAATCTGGAGTCCGTCGGACGCCTTGTAGCTGTAGGGTCTGATCTCGCCGACCCGGTCGGGGGTGACCTGCGGATAGGCTTCGCCGACCATGTCCGCCCGCTTGGCCTCAAGGTTGACGAGGTAGTAGGCGCCGGAGTTCGTCGCGCCCTCGACGTAGACGACGGCCTTACGGCCATCGGCCGACCAGGCCTGAGGGAACGCCCGCTGGCCCTTGAAGGTCCGCTGGATCGATTCCCAGGATGCCTTCCGGACCGGCTCGAAATACTCGAAGCGGTCATGGTGGTCGAACCACTGCCCGCCGATCATCCGGGAGGTGCGGGAGTCGACCAGGATCTCGCGATAGCTGCGCGTTGTGGGTATGGCCGCCGGCCTCGCCCCATCAGGGCGAACCTCGGCGAAGACGTAGCCGTCCTCATCGAAGACCGACACGACCGCACCGGCGCCGTCGGCGGTCAGCGCCTCCAGGTACGGCCGGTCGAGCAGCGCCCTCTGCTGGAACACCTCGGGCCAGATGGCCCCCTGCCGCAGCGCGACACCGAACGATCCGTTCGACTGGTCGTAGCGTGAACGGGCCACCGCCTGGCCGGTGTCGGACACCAGCCAGTTTCCGGTCTCGGGATTGGCGGAATCGACGATCACGACCGAACCGTCGGCGCAGGCGATGCGCGCCAGGACGATCTGCACGGAGGTGCCCAGCGTGATGACCGTGCAGAAGGCGAAGGCCTGACCGTCGATCACCCGGATGGAGGGCCGGGTCAGCACGAAGCCGAGCGCGTTGGGCACCCGGCTGGCCAGTTTGATGAACCGCTTCTTGGTGAGGCTGTAGCTCTGGGCCGAGTAGAACTCCGTCAGACCCAGGCCCAGCTGGGGCGCCGCCGTGGTTCGCGCCGTGGTGATGACGATGTCGTCGTTGCCGGCCCACTTCATGTCGATGACCTTGGCGTCTTCCAGGCCGATGACGCCCAGCACCGAGCCATCCACGGTCTGCAGAACCAGGCGTCGCGCTTCCGCGGTGACGCCGATGAACGCCAGCCGCGTCGCATCGTCCGACAGAGCCACGCGCTCGATCGCCGGCAGGGCCCCCCAGGCCGAAAGTGGCGGTGCGTTGCGCGCCGCCGCTGGAAACGCCACGCCAAGGCCAAGGGCCAGCGACAGCCCTGTCGCGAACTCACGCCGATCCATGCAATCCCCCCGATACCCGGCGGACAACCTATCCGCGAGGCCTTCCGGCGGGCAAGAGCGGTCGCCTGTCAGGCGCTGCGGCGCACGGCCTTGCTGACCTGCCAGGCCATGAACAGCGCGGGGATGCAGAGCGCTGAGGCGACCGCGAACGGGCCGTTGGCGCCGAAGATGGCGAAGATCGGCGCGGCGCTCAGCGGGCCGATGATCCGGGCCAGGGCGCCGGCGGCGGTGTTCAGGCCCATCATCTCGCCCTGGCGATCGGGATGGACCGACTTGGAGATGATCGCCCCGAGGTTGGGGAAGGCCAGCGACTGGCCGAAGGCGACGGTGATCATGCCGACCACCGCCAGCTGCCAGTTCGGAACGAGCGGCTGCAGGCCGAAGCCGATGCAGATCAGGGCCAGCCCGATCATCAGGGTGCGCGCCTCGCCGAAGCGCCGCGCCATGGCGCCGGCCAGGATGCCCTGCGCGAAGGCGGCGGTGACGGCGATGGCCAGGAAGCAGAAGCCGATCTGCTTCGGCCCCCAGCCGAAGCGCGCCTCGCCCCACAGGCCGAAGGTCGCCTCCATGCCCGCAAAGCCGGCCATCGAGATCAGGGTCACCGTCAGGGCGCGCCAGACCACGGGGTTGGCCATACCGTCGCTGAGGCCCTCCAGCCGCCCTCGGCGCGGGGCGTCCCTGTGGACGTGGCGTGTCTCGCGGACGAACAGCATCACGCCGACGCCGGAGGCCACCGCCAGGCAGGCGGCGAACAGCAGCGGCAGGCGGAAGCCCTCGGTGCCCGCCTCCGCGTGGGCCAGAAGGCCGCCGATCGACGGGCCGGTCATGAAGCCCAGCGAGAAGGCCGCGCCCATCAGGCCCAGCATCCCGGCGCGGCGATCCGGCGGGGTGATGTCCGCCAGATAGCCCTGGATGGTCGAGATGTTGCCGGTCAGCACCCCGCCGACCAGCCGGATCAGGCAGGCGACCCACAGGTTCGGGGCGAAGGCCAGCGCGACATAGGTCAGGGCGTTGCCGAAGATGGTGATCATCAGCACCGGCCGGCGGCCGATCCGGTCCGACAGCCGGCCCCAGATCGGCTCGGCGAAGAAGTTGCCCACGCTATAGGCCGCGAACAGCACGAACACCTGCCAGTCCGGCGCGCCGAACGACTTGGCGTAGAAAGGCAGCAGCGGAATGATCACGCCGAAGCCCGCGATGTTCACGAACACCACGGCCAGCAGCACATAGAGCGCCCGACGATCTCCCTGCCCGGGAGCGCCGGGCGTCGCAGGGGGCGCTTCGGCGGACATAAGGGGAGGGGCTGTACGCCCCCCGACCGCCGCTGGCAAATCAGTCCGGCGGGTTGTGCTTCAGCACGAAGGCCAGCGAGGCCTGCAGCATGGCCGTGCGGGTGGCCTCGCCCGACAGCAGGTGATCCTCGCCGTCGAGCACGACCAGTTCGACCGGCTTGCCGGCCGCCTTCAGGGCGCGCTCCATGCGGCGGCTCTGCTCGATCGGCACGACAGTGTCGTCCTTGCCGTGGATCAGCAGCACCGGCGCGTCGGACCGGGCCGCCAGCTTGACCGGCGAGACGGCGTTGAGTTCGTCCACCCAGCCTGGGCGGTCTGTGCCGAGGAAGGCGCGCCAGTAGCGGACGATGGCGTTCCGACCGCCGCGATTGGCGATTTCCTCTTCCAGCATGCCTACCGGATCGGCGACGCCCGCGACGGACACGGCGCAGCGGTAGAGTCCGTTCTGGACCGTCACCCCGGCGAGGGCGGCGTATCCGCCGTAGCTGCCGCGGCCGCGGCCAGCAGTTCTCGTCTGAGCATCCCCACTTCCCCTTTTCCGGAAGGATGGGGAGCAAGCGGTCAGGTGGTCAAGGCGTTCTGGACAACCGGGAAGGCTGTGGCCGCCCCGCCTCAACGAAAAACGCCCCGGCCTTGCGGGCCGGGGCGTTTCTGGCGTTTGGCGATGACCGGTCCTAGCGCGGGGCCAGGATCATGATCATCTGGCGGCCTTCCATGCGGGGCTCGTACTCGACCTTGGCGATCTCGTCGAAGTCCGCCTTGACCTTGAGCAGCAGCTTCATGCCGAGCTCGGGGTGGGCCATTTCACGGCCGCGGAAGCGGAGCGTGACCTTCACCTTGTCGCCCTCGTCGAAGAAGCGATGCATGGCCTTGGCCTTCACATCGTAGTCGTGGGTGTCGATGTTCGGGCGGAGCTTGATTTCCTTGAGCTCGACGACCTTCTGCCGCTTGCGCGCCTCGTTTTTCTTCTTCTGTTCCTGGAACTTGAACTTGCCGTAGTCCAGGATCTTGCAGACGGGCGGGTTGGCGTTGGGGACGATCTCCACCAGGTCGAGGCCGACCTCTTCCGCCGCTTCGAGCGCGGCGCTGATGGGCATCTCACCCTGCTTCTCGCCATTCTGATCAATCAGAAGAACGCGGGGGACGCGGATATCTTCGTTCATCCGCGGCCCGTCTTTCACGGGCGGCGTATTGTTGGGACGGCGAATAGGCGGTGCTCCGAGGGCTGTTTACACAGAATGGCGCGGCCCGCCTGAGCGTTCCGCGCGTCGCATCGATATATGACCGCGACCCCGGTCCCGATCAAGCGCTGCCGGGACACAGTGCGTGGAAGATCGTCAGCGAGGCAGCAGCGAGTTGGCGGCCGTGGCCACGGTCTCGACCGTCAGCTGGTCCAGGCTGGGCGCCTGCAGCACCGCCACGTGGCCGCGCGGGGCGGTCAGCAGCGCGTCCGGCTCTTCCGGCACCACGGCGATGGTCGGCGCGCCGGCCGCGGCGATCAGGTGCATCGGGCCGGTGTTGTTGCCGACCGCCAGCGCGGCGCGGGCGCCGAGCACCGCGATCTGGGCGAAGTCGGTGCGGCCGGTCAGGTCGCGGGCGTTGCCGGCGGCCTTCTGGATCGTGCGGGCCAGCGCGCTCTCCTGCGGCCCGCCGATGATGACGATGTCATAGCCGCGCTCGCGCAGCTGGCGAGCCAGCTCGCAGTACCGGTCCAGCGGCCAGCGTTTCTCGGGCCGCTTCTCGACGCCGCCCGGCACCATCAGCACGAAGGGCCTGGGCGGCGGCGCGCCGGCCACCGGCCGTGGCTCCTGCACGCGGCGCAGGATCCAGCTGAGGTCCGGGGCCGGCGCATCGCCGGGCGACGTGGGCGCGTCGGGCCAGATGCCGGCGACCTTCAGCTGCTCGGCCTGGCGCTCCAGCGTATGCATCTGTTCGCGTTCGGGGTTGCGATGCCGCAGCCGCGCGCCCCTGGCCACACCCGACCAGACCGGCGGGAAGGGCCGCAGCAGCGCGAACAGCGCGATGGTCCAGCCGGAGTTCTCCAGGTCGTAGACCCGGTCGAACCTTTCCCGCTTGATCCAGTTCCGGATGCGCAGCCAGTCGCTCGGCACGACCGGCTTCTCCTCGCTCTCGACCTCGTTGAAGTAGGGGCTGCCCTTGGCGAGGGTCTCGAACTCGGGCCGGGTCAGCAGGGTGATGCGGCAGCGCGGGTGCGCATGGCGGATGCGCTTCATCGCCGCCAGCGACAGCACGAACTGTCCGATCGACCCCGCCTGGATGACGAGGATCTTCTTCACTTCCTTGCTCACCGCCGTCCCTCCAGCACGCGAGCGTAAACGTCCAGCGTCGCCTCGCACATGGCGTCCACCGAATAAAGTCGTCTCGCGCGCGAGGCGGCGTACTGGCCCATCGCGCGCCGCCGCACGCCGCCGCACTCGATGGCGTAGGTCATGGCTCTGGCCCAGGCTTCCACGTCGCCGGGAGCGACCCGCCAGCCGGTCTCGCCCTCCAGCACCGTCTCGCGGGCGCCGCCGTGGTCCGAGACGATAACCGGCCGCTCCATTACCTGGGGTTCGACGGCCGCGCGGCCGAACGACTCCGGCTTGAGCGTCGGCAACAGCGCGATGTCGCAGGCCATGAAGGCGGCCGGCATGTCGTCGCAGTGCCCGACCACCTTGACGACGTCTGTGACGCCGGCGTCGGCGATGGCGGTCAGGATTTCCTCGCGATAGCCCGTGCGGCCCTGGTCGTCGCCGGCGAAGACGACGACGAAATCCTCGCGTCCGGCCGCCCGCATCCGCGCGGCGGCTTCGACGATCGACAGCTGGCCCTTGATCCGCGTCAGCCGCCCGGCCAACAGGAAGACCAGCCGGTCGGCGGGCAGCCGCCAGGCCGCGCGCAGCGTCTCGACGCGCGCCAGGTCAACCTTGCGCGGATCGAAGCGGCGCAGGTCGACGCCGCGCGGGATGGTCACCACCCGCGCCGGATCGACGCCGTGCTCGGCGAGGATGTGATCGCGGGTGTAGTCGGAGTTGGCGATCACGAGATCGCCCCGGGTCATCACCGCGTTGTACCAGCGCTTGGGCCTGGACCGGGCGTTGTAGACGCCGTGATAGGTGGCCACGAAAGGCACGCCGGTGGTGTGCGCCGCCCAGAGCGCGCTGTGCGCCGGCGCCCGGCTGCGGGCGTGGACCAGGCTGACCTTTTCCCGTCGGATCAGGTCGATCAACCGGGCGGCGTTGCCGAGCATGACCAGCGGGTTCTTCGACTGGACCGGCATCTGCGCCAGGCGTCCGCCGTCCTCTTCCAGTCGCGAGACCATGCGGCCGCCGCGCGCGGCGACCAGCGCGCGACCGCCCGCCTCGATCACGGCGCGGGCTACATCGATGGTCGTCTGCTCGGCCCCGCCGGTCTCGAGTTCGGGGGTGACCTGCAGAAGCGTGAAATCAGGGGGCAGGACGGACACGGGCCCTTGCTTAAACTACTGGTCGGTCACGTAAATGGCCGGGTTCCAGGCGATGGGTGACGAATGAGTGAGACGGCGGGGTTCCTTGACCGGGGCGACGGCGAGCGGGTGGCCTGGCGCAAGGTCGACGGAGCCGGCCCCACGGTGGTCTGGCTGGGCGGTTTCATGTCCGACATGGCCGGGACCAAGGCCCAGGCGCTGGCTGACTGGGCGCAGTCCAACGGCCGGGCGTTCCTGCGGTTCGACTACCTGGGGCACGGGGAGTCGTCGGGCGCGTTCCGGGACGGCACCATCAGCCGGTGGCGCGAGGACGCCCTGGCGGCGATCGGTGCGCTGACTGAGGGGCCGCTGGTGCTGGTCGGCTCCTCGATGGGCGGATGGATCAGCTGCCTGGTCGCCGCCGTGATCCCCGAGCGGCTGCACGCCCTGGTGCTGATCGCGCCGGCGGCGGACTTCACCGAGAAGCTGATGAAGCCCGGCTTCCCGCCCGAGGCGCTTACGGCGATCGAGCGGGACGGCGAATGGATCCGACCGTCTCTCTATGACGAGGGCGGCTATCCGATCACCCGGGCGCTGCTGGAAGACGGCGCGCGATGGTCGATCCTCGACGCGCCGGTTCCGGTCGAGGTCCCGGTGCGGGTGCTGCAGGGCCGCGAGGATCCGGACGTGCCCTGGCTCCATGCGCTGGAGCTGGCCAACGCGATCCGCAGCGAGGACGTGGTGTTCACGCTGATCAAGGACGGCGACCACCGGCTGAGCCGGCCGCAGGACATCGAACGGCTGCTGCGGGCGGTGGAGGAGGTGCTCGGGGACTGACACTGACGGTGTCTGTCCCTAAGCGGCCTATCCGGGGATGAGCTTGAAGCGCCCCTTAGGGACAGACACCTGCGGTGTCAGTCCCTGCTACCCCCAGAACGCCCCGATCCGCTCAGCCTCCGCCTGGCCCTGCGCGTAGCCCGCCCGGGCGATCGCCTCGCGGTTGGAGTTGTCCATCAGGTTCATGCCGAACGCGTCGCCCGAGGCGGCGTCGGGGACGATCAGGACCGCCTCGCCGCCGTGCTCGCGGATGACCTCCATCTCGCGGTCGAAGACGGGCTGCATCATGGGCCGCATCATCGGCGGGGCGACGGCGATGATCAGCACCTTGCCATGCCCCTTGGCCATGTCGGCGTTGGTGCCCGAGCGCATGCCGCCGTCCATGTAGCGGCGCCCGTCGATCGTGATCGGCGGGAAGATGCCCGGCACCGAGCAGGAGGATGGCACCGCAAGCCGCAGCGGCGCGGCGGTGTCCTTATTCCACAGCAGGAACTCGCCAGTCGCCGTGTCGATCGCCGTGCAGGCGTACTTCTCGGGCCAGGGGTGCTCGAGTTCGGCCAGGGCGCCGAAGCCGGAGATGAAGACCTCTTCGCTGGCCGTCTCGGCGTTCAGCGAGAAGGCGCCGAGTTCGAGCATCAGGTCCTGCGGCATCGGCTGGCCGGGCGGACGGCGGGCGAAGATGGCCATCAGCGGCGTCAGGTCCGGCGCCTTGCCGCCGCGCGAGGCCTGGGCCTCCCGGGCCACCGCGGCGGCGGCGAACTCGTTGCGCAGCAGGGCCTCGGGCAGGCGGCCCAGGGCCAGTTGGCTGCCCACCACCGAGCCGGCGGAGGTGCCCAGAATGAAGTCCGCGTGGTGGACGGCCACGCCGCTGTCCGCGAGCCCGGCGATCAGCCCGGTCTCCCAGGCGATCCCCACCGGTCCGCCGCCGCCCAGCACCAGAGCCCTGCCCATGTTTCGCTTCCCTGCCAAGTTATTGGGCCCGACGCGCCGCCCCGCCGCCGAGCGAGAAGTCGCCGGCGACGGTCAGTCCGCCGTTCAGGCTCAGATGATCGTCGTCCACATAGAGCAGCGTCTCACCCCGGCGCGTAAAGCAGAAACGGGCGTCGCACATCCGGTCAGCGAGACTGTAAGTCGACACGTTCGGCCATCGCGCCGCCGCGGCGCGCAGGACCTGACGCGGGAAGGCCTGGCGGGCGTCGACGGCGGCGCGGTCGAGCCGCTCACAGCTGTCCGTGGACCGGCGCCACATACCTTGCCGGGCGAAGCAATCGGGCACCGGGAAGCCCACTTCCGGCGCGGACTCGACCAGAATGATGGGCACGTCGGGACCGACGGCTCGGCGCAGGGCGGCGAGGGTCCGGTCCAGTCCCTCCGCCATCAGGCGCCGGCTGTTCGCCGCGGACATGGGATCCCCCTGGCGGGCGACAAGGTAGGGCAACGCGCCTTCCTCGGAGCCCATGCGGGCCGCCTCGGTGTAGAAGCTCCAGCGCGCGGCCAGCACGACCGCGCGAAGATCGCGTGTCGCGGCGATGCTCTCCAGCGCCGCCTGGTTCTCGGGCCGGCAGTTGCGCGCCTCTTCGCCGAAACCGGTGCGGTCGACGCCGATCAGCGGCGGACAGCCCGACTGGGTATAGAGTCGCATGCCCAGGCCGGCCTCGGCGGCCGCGCGTTCGACGACCGGGGCGAAGGCGCGCGCGTGGGAATCGCCCCAGATCACGACCTGTCCGCCGTCGCCGGCGCCGGCGCGGCATCGGCCGCCCGCGTCACTCCCGGCCGCGCACCGCGTGGCGTACGGGCTTTTGCCCCGCGCCCCGCGCTCGGCCGTGACGACGCCCGCCGGAGCCCGCTTCGGCAGGCCGCGACTGGCATAGAAGACGCTGCCCGTCAGGACGACCAAGAGGATCGCGGCGGCGCCGGCCACAATCGTCGCGGTGCGTTCGCGGCTCGTGGCGGTGGGCCGCCTGAAGGGCTGCTCGACAAAGCGCCAGGTCGCCATGGCCAGCAGGAAGGACACCGCCGCGAGCGTCAGCCCCACCGGCGCCGAGAGTTCCCCCATGAGCCGGTAGCGCGCCAGCGCCATCAGCGGCCAATGCCAGAGGTAGAATGAGTAGGACACCAGGCCGACGAACACGACCGGCCGCAAAGAGAACAGTCGGGCGCCGAGGGTGTCGCCGTTGCGGTTGGCGATCAGGCACAAGGCCGCCCCCAGGCACGGAAGCAGCGCCATCGGCCCCGGGAAGGGCGTCTTCTCATCGAACAGCACAATGGCGGCGATGATGAGGGCCAGGCCTGACAGCGACGCGGTCTCGCGCAGCCAACGGGCCTTGATCTCGACTGGACGCAGGGCCAGCGCCGCGCCGATCATCAGCTCCCAGACGCGGGTCTGGGGCAGGTAGAAGGCGTCGCCCGGGTCCGCCCGGGTCCACCACACGGCGATGGCGAAGGACGCCAGACCGACGGCTACGGCGAGCGTGAACAACGCCTTGCGGGCATACCGGTGCGCCAGCCACAACGCGATCGGCCAGAAGATGTAGAACTGCTCCTCGACAGCCAGCGACCAGGTGTGGAGGAGCGGCTTTTCGTGCGCGGCGGCGGCGAAGTAGCCGTTCTGCGCGGCGAATACGAGATTGGACGCGAACAGGGCGGCGCCGGCCAGCTCGCGGCCATAGGCGCGCAACGCCAAGGGCGTCATCAGCAGCAGGCAGGCCACAGTCGTCGTCGCCAGAACGACCATCAGCGCCGGGAAGATGCGCCGGATCCGGCGGTCATAGAAGCTGACGATCGAGAACCGGTCCTTCGCCAGGTCGCCCTGCAGGATGCCGGTGATCAGGAAACCCGAGATGACGAAGAAGACGTCGACGCCGACGAAGCCGCCGCCGAGTCCCGGCAGGCCGGCGTGAAACAGCACCACCGGCACGACGGCCAGGGCGCGCAGTCCATCGATATCGCGCCTGTAGCCGCTCGCCGGCATGCTCATGCGGTAGGGGTCTCCTGATCGATCCGGGGCCAGCGTAGTTTCGTCGCCGCCGTCGCGCTACGGCTTCGAGGATGCAATTGCGTGGATCGCGGCGAGTCCCTCGCGATAGGTCGGAAATCGGGGTCTCCAGCCCAGTTCCGCCTTCGCGCGGGCATTCGACACCCGCTTGTTCTCGGCCCAGAAGCGTCTGGCGGCCGGGGGGAGGGCGTCCTCGTCGAAGGGGACCGTCGGCGGCGGTTCGACGCCCATCAGCGCGGCTGCGTGGGCGTTCAGCTCGTGCGGCGGGGCCGGATCGTCGTCGCACAGATTGTAGGCCCGTCCGGCATGCGGCCGGGCGATCGAGGCGGCCAGGCCGGCGGCGATGTCGTCGACATGGATCCGGCTGAACACCTGCCCCGGCTTCACCAGGTTGCGGGCGCGCCCCTCGCGCAGCCGGTCGAACGTCGAACGGCCGGGGCCGTAGATGCCGGGCAGCCGGAAGACCTGGACGGTCAGGCCCATGCCCCGGCCGACCTCCAGCCAGTCGCGTTCGGCGGCGACGCGGCGGGCGGCCTCTGCGGAGCGGGCGGAGAGGGGGCTGGTCTCGAACACCCAGCGGCCTTCGCGGTCGCCGTAGACCCCGGTGGTCGACAGATATCCGATCCAGTCCGGAAAGGCGTTCGCCCGGGCCATGGCCGGGACCAGTGCGCGGAGGCCGGGGCAGCCCTGCTCGTCCGGTGGAGCGGTGACCAGGATGGCCTGCATCGGCGGTGCGTCGACCAGGGCCTGCCGGTCGGTGGCGTCGATCGGCGTCACGCCGGCGGCGTGGGCTTCGGCGGCCGAGGCCTCGGACCGGACGGCGGCCCAGACGTCCCAGCCCTGCGCGCTCATGCGTCTGGCCATGGCCGCGCCGGTGAAACCGAAACCGAAGATCAGCAGGTTGTGCACGCGAGACTCCTCGGGGGAGGAGTAGCGGCTGGGGGAGGGTGAGTCATCTGGTCCTCCCCCTTTGGTGAGGATCGCGCCTAGGCCAGCGCCAGCTTCACGTCGATGTTGCCGCGGGTGGCGTTGGAGTAGGGGCAGACCTGATGGGCGGTCTCGACCAGCTTCAGGGCCGCCTCGCGGTCCAGGCCCGGCAGGCTGATGGTGAGCGAGACCTCGAGGCCGAAGCCGCCGGCCGCGTTCGGGCCGATCCCGACTGCGGCGGTCACCGCGCTGTCGTCGACAGTGACGCCCTGGCTGCGGGCCACGAAGCGCATCGCGCTGTCGAAGCAGGCGGCATAGCCGGCGGCGAACAGCTGCTCGGGGTTGGTCGCGCCCGCCTTGCCCGGACCGCCGAGGCCCTTGGGCGTGGTCAGGGCGACGTCGAGGACGCCGTCGTCGGACTTCGCGATTCCGTCGCGGCCGCCCGAAGCGGTGGCGGTGGCGGTGTAGAGGATGGCCATGGAGTATCTCCTGCAAGAATGATTGTGCGCAATCTAATTGCGCATGATCATAAGGTTTGCAACAGGGACTCGCGACATTATTTTCGGAGCATGTCCGCCAAGCCCGCGATCACCGCCCCTGACGAAGCCCTGAAGCTGTCCAACCAGCTGTGCTTCCCGATCTACGCTGCCGCAAACGCTGTCCAGAAGGCCTATCGCCCGCTGCTGGCGCCGCTGGGCCTGACCTATCCGCAGTACCTGGTGATGCTGGTGCTGTGGGAGCGCGACGGAGTCTCCCTCGGCGACATCGGACGGAGGCTTCACCTGGACTCAGGGACGCTGACGCCGCTGCTGAAGCGGCTGGAAGCGGCCGGGTTCGTGGCGCGCCGGCGGTCGGAGGAGGACGAGCGGGTGGTGCTGATCACCCTGACGCCGAAGGGCCGGGCGCTGAAGGCGGAGGCCGAGCCGATCCCGCTCAGGCTCGGCGAGCAGCTGCACATGGAGCCGGCGCAGGCGCTGGCTCTGAAGCAGGGGCTCGAGGCGCTCATGGGGACTGCTTCCGTCGATAGAGGGTAGCAGTCCCCGACACTTTGCAGGATCGGGGGCAGCTACCGATGTCCCGGAAGACGGGACACCGGAAGCAGTCCCCTGGCCGGGCTAAAGCAGCGCCTCGATCGCCTTGCGGGCCGCCGCGCCGAGGTCTTCGCGCTGGAGGGCGAAGGCGACGTTCGCCCTCAGCAGGCCGATCTTGTCGCCGCAGTCGTAGGTCGTTCCCTCGTATTCGAGCGCGTGGAAGCTCTCGATGGCCATCAGGCGGAACATGGCGTCGGTCAGCTGGATCTCGCCGCCCGCGCCCTTGGCCTGATCGGCCAGCAGCTTGAAGATCTCGGGTTGCAGGATGTAGCGGCCGGAGATGAACAGGTTCGAGGGCTCAGTGCCCGGCGCCGGCTTCTCGACCATGCCGGTCATGCGGTTCAGGCGGCCCTCCCGGCCGTCCAGCGCGACGATGCCGTACTTGTGGGTCTCGCCCTCGGGGGCCGGTTCGACGACCACGATATTGCCGCCGACCTTGTTGTAGGCGTCGACCGCCTGCTTCAGCGCCGGCGTCCGCGCGTGCATCAGCATGTCCGGCAGCATGACCGCGAACGGCTCGTCGCCGATGATGTCGCGAGCGCACCAGACCGCGTGTCCGAGGCCGAGCGGGGCCATCTGGCGCACGAAACTCATCTCGCCGGGCTTCGGCAGATCGGAGCGGATGTCCTCCAGCACGTCGATCTTGCCCTTGGCCTCGAGCTGGCTCTCCATCTCGACGTGGTGATCGAAGTAGTCCTCGATCGACTGCTTGCCGCGACCGGTGACGAAGACGAAGTGCTCGATGCCCGCCGCGCGGCCCTCGGCCACGATGTAGGACAGGATGGGCCTGTCGACGACGTTGAGCATTTCCTTGGGCGTGGTCTTGGCGCCCGGCAGCACACGCGTGCCGAGGCCGGCGACCGGAAGTACGGCTTTGCGAACAGGTTTCATGGGGCGCTCGTCTACTCGACCGTCACCGACTTGGCGAGGTTGCGCGGCTGGTCGACGTCGGCGCCCTTCAGCACGGCGACATGGTAGGCCAGCAGCTGGATCGGCGCGGACATCACCAGAGGCGAGATCAGCGGATCGCTGGCCGGGGCGGTCATGACCACCTTGGCGCCCGCCGGCGCATGTTTGGCGCCTTCCGGATCGGTGATGAACACCACCTGGCCGCCGCGCGCCATCACCTCGCTCATGTTGGACGCGGACTTCTCGTAGTAGCTGTCGAACGGGGCCAGGATAATGATCGGCGTCAGCTCGTCGACCAGCGCGATCGGCCCGTGCTTCAGCTCGCCGGCCGCATAGCCTTCGGCGTGGATGTAGCTGATTTCCTTGAGCTTCAGGGCGCCTTCCAGGGCAAGGGCCGACATCGGGCCGCGACCGAGGTAGAGCACGTCGCGAGCCTTGGCGACGTCGACGGCAACGGCGCGGACGGCGTCCTCCAGCTCGATGGCCTCGGCGATCAGGCGTGGCGCTTCCAGCATGACCCGCACCATCCGCTCTTCCTCGGCGGAGTCGATCCGGCCGCGCGCGGCGGCGGCGGCCACGGCCAGGGCGGTCAGCACGGTGACCTGGGCGGTGAAGGCCTTGGTCGAGGCGACGCCGATCTCGGGTCCGCAATGGATCGGCCAGACGACATCGACCTCGCGGGCCATCGTCGATTCCTGCGCGTTCACCACGGCCGCCGTCTTCATGCCGCGCGACTGGCACAGGCGCAGGGCGGCGAGAGTGTCGGCGGTCTCGCCCGATTGCGACATGGCTATGGCCAGCGAGCCCGGGCGCAGGGCCGGCGAGCGGTAGCGGAACTCCGAGGCGATCTCGACATCCACGGGCAGGTCGGCCAGCTGCTCGATCAGGTACTTGCCGACCACGCCGGCGATGTAGCTGGTGCCGCAGGCGACGATCTGGATCCGGTCGATGGCGGCGAATTCGATGCCGCCGGGCACGGCTGTCCGGCCGGCGATCGGGTCGATGTAGGCCGAGACGGTGCGCTGCACGCCTTCCGGCTGGTCATGGATCTCCTTCTCCATGAAATGCCGGTAGTTGCCCTTCTCGACCAGGGCGGCGGAGGCGGAGACGACCTTGACCGGGCGGTCGACCGGCTGGCCGTCGACGTCGAAGATCTCGGCGCGGTCGTGATCGATGGCGACGTAGTCGCCTTCTTCCAGATAGGTGACGCGGTTGGTGAACGGCCCGACCGCGAGCGCGTCGCTGCCCAGGAACATCTCGCCGTCGCCGTCGCCGACCACCAGCGGGCTGCCCTTGCGGGCGCCCATGATGAAGTTGTCCCGGCCTTCGATCAGCACGGCCAGCGCATAGGCGCCGGTCAGCCGGTCCAGCGCGGCCTTGAAGGCGGCGAGCGGGGCCTGACCCTGGTTCAGGTTGTAGTCGATCAGCGCGGCCACAACCTCGGTGTCGGTGTCGCTCTCGAAGACGACGCCCTTGCGCTGCAGCTCGGCCTTCAGCTCGGCGAAGTTCTCGATGATGCCGTTGTGGACCAGCGTCACCTTGCCCGAGGTGTGCGGGTGGGCGTTGCGCTCGCTCGGGGCGCCGTGGGTGGCCCAGCGCGTGTGGCCGATACCGACATGGGCGCTGAGCGGGCTCTGCTCGAGGACGGTCTCCAGCGCCTTGATCTTGCCCTGGGCGCGGCGGCGGTCGACCTTGCCATTGGCCTGGACGGCGACGCCGGCGGAGTCATAGCCGCGGTACTCGAGCCGTTTCAGGCTTTCGATGAGACGGTCGGTGACGGGCGCCTTGCCCACGATGCCGATAATGCCGCACATGCCGGTTTCGCCGTCTCCGTCTGAATCGAACGCGCGGGAACGGACTGTCCCCGGAGCGGCGTTTAACACCCGCCGAACTGATGTCGGTATAAAACTGCGTTGCATACTGTTGCGCGGAAGGTCTTTGCGCTCGGGGATCACACGATCCGGCGCTAAGAGGGGCGTAACGGCGCACTAGGGGGAGCCAGGATGAGCAAGCGTAAGTATTTCGGCACCGACGGCATCCGGGGCCTGGCCAACAGCCATCCGATGACGGCCGAGGTCGCGCTGCGCGTGGGCCTGGCCGCCGGCAAGCTGTTCCGCCGCGACCACGACCGCCGCCACCTGGTGGTGATCGGCAAGGACACCCGCCTCAGCGGCTACATGATCGAGCCGGCCCTGGTGGCGGGCTTCACCAGCATGGGCATGGACGTGCGCCTGTTCGGCCCGCTGCCGACGCCGGCGGTGGCGATGATGACCCGCTCGATGCGCGCCGACCTCGGCGTGATGATCAGCGCCTCGCACAACGCCTACACCGACAACGGCATCAAACTGTTCGGGCCGGACGGCTACAAGCTGAGCGACCAGCGGGAGCTGGAGATCGAGGCCCACATGGACGAGGGCCTGCAGGAGGGCCTCGCCGCCGCCGATGGTCTGGGCCGCGTCCAGCGCGTCGATGACGCCCAGGCCCGCTACGTCGAGATCGCCAAGGCGACCTTCCCCCGCCACCTCAGGCTGAACGGGCTGCGCGTGGTGATCGATTGCGCCAACGGGGCCGCCTACAAGGTCGCGCCGCTGGCCCTCTACGAGCTGGGCGCCGAGATCATCAGGATCGGCGTCGATCCCGACGGCTTCAACATCAACAAGGCCTGCGGTTCAACCCATCCCGAGGGCATGGCGGCGGCGGTGAAGGAATACCGCGCCGACATCGGCATCGCTCTGGACGGCGACGCCGACCGCCTGACCATCTGCGACGAGCACGGCCAGGTCGTCGACGGCGACCAGATCATGGCCATCATGGCCGGCGCCTGGGCCCGCGAGCAGCGGCTGACCGGCGGCGGCATCGTCGCCACGGTGATGTCCAACCTGGGCCTGGAGCGGTTCATGACCGGCCAGGGCCTGAAACTGGAGCGCACCCCGGTCGGCGACCGCTATGTGATGGAGCGCATGCGTTCCGGCGGCTTCAACCTCGGTGGCGAGCAGTCGGGCCATGTGATCCTGTCGGACTTCTCGACCACCGGCGACGGCCTGATCGCGGCCCTGCAGGTGCTGGCCGTGCTGGTCGAGAGCGGCAAGCCGATGAGCGCGCTGGCCCGCCAGTTCGAGCCGGTGCCGCAGCTGCTGAAGAACGTGCGCTTCGCCAAGGGCGGAAAGCCGCTGGAGAACGACAAGGTCAAGGCCGCCATCGCTGAGGCGGAGGCGAAGCTGAACGGCAGCGGCCGCGTGCTGGTGCGGGCCTCGGGAACAGAGCCGCTCATCCGCGTGATGGCCGAGGGTGATGACGAGGCGCTGGTTTCGCGGCTGGTCGACGAGATCGCCGGCGCGGTGCAGGCGGCGGCCTAACGAGACTTGCCGCTCCCGGTCGTTTCGGCAAACGTCGTTCGCATCGAACCGGACCGGAGAGGCGACCATGTCTCAGGAAATGATCTTTCTGCCGATGATCGCCCTGGCGGGCCTGACAGTTACCGTGCTTGGACTGGTGCCGATCCGGCGCTTCGCGGCGGCCTTCGCGCGGAAGGTCACCGTCAGGGATTTCGCCTACGGCGAATCCGCAAACGTACCGGGCGAGGTGTCGCTCCCGAACCGCAATTACATGAACCTGCTTGAGTTGCCGGTGCTGTTCTATGTGGTCTGCCTCGCGCTGTTCGTTACGCGGACAGTCGACAGCCTGGTCGTGCAACTGGCCTGGGCCTACGTCGGCGTCCGCCTGCTGCACAGTCTGGTCCACCTGACGTTCAACAACGTCATGGTGCGCCTGATGTTGTTTGCGTCGAGCATCGCCGTACTGGTCTCGATCTGGGTGCTGTTCGCCCTGCGGGTCGCGCCGGCCGCCGTCTAGGCCTCCAGCGCCAGCAGCGCGAAGGACGCCAGCCAGTGCTCGCCCATGTAGTCGCCGGCGACGTGGGGCAGGGCGCCGGCGAGGTGGGTTTCGGCGGCTTCCAGAGCGACGGCGCGGGCAGGGTCCGTGGCGGGCAGGGCGCTCGCGATCCCTCGCCAGCACCAGGCGCGGCTGAGATTCAGGCCGTCGAGGTGGGCGATCTTGCCGTCGCTGCGGTCGCTGACGGTGGCCGGCAGGAACAGTGTCGCCGGCTGGCGCTCCGCTGTGCGGGGCAGGAAGTCCGAGAACCACCTCGCGAACTCGCCGGCCGGCATCATCCGGCGCAGGCACTCGGCCTCCATCAGGGCCGGGGACAGGAACTCGTCGCCGCTCGGCTCCCAGGCCTGGCAGTCGCGGTCGTTCAGATGCCAGCTGAGCGCGGTCTCGGTGGCGAGCTCGGCGAGCGGCTCGTCATCGCAGGCGTCGGCGTAGTCCATCGCCAACCGCAGCGCGAAGGCGGTGTTGGAATGCACCCCGGCGCGCAGGGGATAGGTCGCCTTGGGCAGGAAGGCCCGGAACCGGTCCGCGAACGCCTCGGCCAGTGGCTTGATGGAATTATACGGCCCCGTATTTTTGTGCGCCTTGAGCTCGGCGGCCAGCTTCAGCAGCCAGGCCCAGCCGTACGGTCGCTCGAACCCGGCGCTCATGGGACGGGAGAGATAGGCCAGCTCGCCGCCGAGCTTCTCAGCCGTCAGCATCTCCGCGAACAGGGCGCGGATGGCGTCCGCCTCCGGCATGTCGGGGAACCGGCGCAGCACCGTCGCCAGCGTCCAGTAACCATGGACGCAGCTGTGCCAGTCGAAACTGCCGAAGAACACCGGATGGTGCTCGCGGTGGCGGGCGACGTCCTCCGGGCCGTTGAAAACGTGGTCGGCCTTGTGCGGGTACTCGCGCGTCACATGGCCCAGCGCGACCGTCGCGAACTTGCAGGCCATCGCCTCGCTCAGGCGGGTGTCAGAAGGCGAAGACATACATCAGCACCATGTTGGCCACGAGCAGGATGAGGGCGGTGGGCAGCTGGGCCTTGATCACCCCGTTGCGGTCGGGCAGCTCGAGCAGAGCGGCCGGCACGATGTTGAAGTTGGCCGCCATCGGCGTGGTCAGGGTGCCGCAGAAGCCGGCCAGCATGCCGATCGCGCAGACGATGGCCGGGTCGCCGCCGTACTTGCCGACGATCAGCGGCAGAGCGATGGCCGCCGTCATCACCGGGAAGGCGGCGAAGGCGTTGCCCATGATGGCCGTGAACACCGCCATTCCGAGACAGTAAGCGATCACCGCCGCCAGCGGTCCGTTCAGCGGCAGGTAGTCGCCGGCCAGGGTTCCGATGACGTCGCCGACGTGGGCGGCGGCGTACACGGCGCCGAGCGCGGCCAGCGCCTGGGGCAGCAGGCCGGCCCAGCTGACCGAATCCATCAGCCGCCGCCCCTCGCGCACCGCCACCGCCGGCGAGGCGCGGAACATGACCAGCGCGACCGTCGTCGCGATGAGGATGCCGGCCGCCAGCGACACCAGCGTCACCTGCTTGGGATCCACCAGCCGGGCGTCGCCTATGGTCACGTGCTTCAGCCAGAAGGTTCCCGCCAGGGTCACGATCGGGGGGATCAGGGCCGGAAGGAACAGTCTGTTGCCCCAGCGCTCCGCCCGCTCGGCGCGGTCGCTCTGCGGCGCATGCACGCCCTTGCCCATCAGGTTGAAGCCGGCGACCAGCGCCATCGCGACCAGAATCAGGCCGTTGACCACGTCGGGCAGCCAGGTCCCGGCCAGGAAGCTGATCGCGAACAGGCCCCAGAAAGCGGCGCTGCCCCAGCGTTTCGGGTTCGTGGCGTCGGTCGCCGAGCCGATCGCGAACACGGCGAACAGCAGTCCAGCCAGGACGTAGAGGACCGGAAGGCCGATCATCGCGCGGCCTCCCGCTTCAGCGCCCGGTCGAGCAGGATCAGTCGCGCGCCGTGGATCAGCAGCGCCGCGATCGCCGTGGGAATGGCCCAGCGCGATAGCTCCAGCGGCTGGACGATGATGCCGTTCGCCTCCAGGAAGCCCTTGATCAGCAGGATCGAGGCGATGGCGATGAAGATGTCCTCGCCGAAGAACAGACCGACGTTGTCGGTCGCGGCCGCCATGGCCTTCACGCGGTTGCGGGCGGTGTCGGTGAGGTCCGGATCCTGCGCCTCGGCGGCGGCCTCGGCCATCGGCGCGATCAGCGGCCGGACCATCTGCGGATGGCCGCCCAGCGAGGTCAGGCCCAGCGCCGCGGTGCCCTGGCGGATGACGAGATAGATCAGCAGCAACCGGCCGGTGGTCGCCGACTTCAGCCGCTGGATCAACGTTTTCGCCCGCTCCTGAAGACCCTCCCGTTCGAGTAACCCGATCAGCGGCAGGATCATCCAGGTCACGCTGATGTAGCGGTTATCCTTGAACGCCTTGCCCAGCACGGCCAACGTGTCGACCAGCCCCTGCCAGACGATGGCCGGCGTCAGTCCGGGCGCGATGAGCGCCGAGACCCCGGTCACCAGGGCGGCGATCACAACCACAAGCAACGGATTGAGCCGGGCGGCGAAGCCGACCACGACCGCAAGCACCCCGAGCAACACCCACATGCGCGACGACTCCCCCTCAAGCCATCGCAGAGTGACTCCGAAACCGGGCGGAAGGCCACCGGTTCACAAGGGTGAACGCGAGTTCATGCCGGCCGGCGACCGGACTGTGCTTTGATCGTCCGCGCCGCAGGGGCGGGTGAAGGGGCGATCTTGGGCGCAGCGGCTGGAAACTGGCTGATCCGGGCCCCGGGCGACGTTGATCGCATCGAAGCCCGCTTCACCGGCGTGGCCTTCGCCCCGCACAGGCATGACACCTATGCCATCGGCGTCACCCTGGGCGGCGTTCAGAGCTTCGACTACCGGGGCGCGGCCCGACATTCGCTGCCGGGACAGCTGGTCGTGCTGCATCCGGACGAGCTGCACGACGGCCGGGCCGGCGACGGGGCTGCTTTCCACTACCGTACCGCCTACGTCCGTCCCGCCGACCTGCAGGCGATCCTCGGCGGCCGCACGCTGCCGTTCATCAAGGACGGGCTTTCGACCGACCCGAGGTTGGCGGACGCGGTCGATGCGCTGCTCGCCGACTACGACCGACCCCTGACGGAGCTGGAGCAACAGGATGCGCTGGTCGGGATCGCCGCAGCCCTGGAAGCGGTCTCCGGCGGGGGAGCGGCCATCCGCCGGGTCAATCGCGAGGCGGCCCGGGCGGCCCGCGACTACATCGAGGCCTGCCTGGATGAGTCCTTCGCGCTCCAGGATCTGGAGCACGCGACCGGTCACGACCGCTGGCAGCTTTCGCGCGACTTCCGCGCCATGTTCGGCGTCAGCCCCTACCGCTATCTGATCCTGCGGCGGCTGGAGAAGGCGCGAGCGCTGCTTCTCGACGGCCGGTCCGGAGCCGAAGCGGCGGCCGCGTCCGGGTTCGCCGACCAGAGCCACCTGGGCCGGCTGTTTCGCAAGACCTACGGTCTGACGCCCATGGCCTGGCGCCGGGCGATGAAGCTCGCGCACGATCATTCTATCCGGACGCCCGAACCCCGCCCTAGCTAGGGGCATGACAAGCAAGACCATCTTCTCGCCTGAGCCCCATCGCGGGTGGTTGCCCTGGGGGCTTCTGGCCCCCGTGCTGTCCATCGCCTTCGTCATCGCGGGCGCGCTGATCCCCGAGCTTTGGATGGAGGCTCGGGGCTTCCTGACTCCGGACGGCGAGCCGAAGGGGCTGGCCGGCTGGTACGCGTTCCTCGTCATTCCCTTCGCGCTGACCGGCCTGATCGTTGTGGCCTGGACGTTCTTCGTCGAGCGGCGACCGCTGGCGACCATCGGCCTGCGCGGCGGGAAGGCGGTCTCGGCCTTGCCGGTCGGCATCCTCGTCGGCGCCGCGATGATTCTGGCCCTGGTCGGCGCCATTGGGGTGGCAGGCGGCTACAGCGCGGCGGGCGTCGGGCCGGCCTGGGCGTCGCCGGCCGCGCTGACGGCGATCGGCCTCATGCTGCTATGCTTCGTCGTGCAGTCGGGGGTCGAGGAGTTCATGTTCCGCGGCTGGCTGCTGTCGGCGGTGACCCGCAAGCTGGGCCTGCCCCTCGGGATCCTGCTGTCGTCGCTGGTGTTCACCTTCCTGCACTGGTCGCCGGGCCAGCCGTGGGTGATCACGTTGAGCTCGTTCATGTTCTCGGTATTCGCCTGCGCCTGGGCGATCCGGGCGGGCAATGTCTGGGGCGTGATGGGCTGGCACGCCGGCTGGAACTGGCTGCTGGGGATCGGCTTCGAGCTGCCTGTCACCGGGCTCGACGTCGGGCTCCCCGCCTTGCTGGTGAAGCTGGTTCCCCAGGGACCGGTGCTGCTCACCGGCGGCGCCCAGGGTCCCGAAGGCAGCTGGCTCGCCTGTCTCCTGTTCGCCGGAGGAGCGGTCGCGATCTGGCTATGGCCCCGCAAGCCCGGGCGGCTCCGCGACGCGCACTAGGAACCCCGCCGCTGAAGCTGGACGCTAAGTGGGAGCAAACCATATTGCCCGCGACCGGGTTCGCTGACTACGCCGCGCTGGAGGCGGCGGTCAGGGCTCGACAGGGACAGACACCGAGGTGTCTGTCCCTCAGGCTACCCCCGCCCCACGCTCGTGTATCTGAAGCCGCGGCGTTCCATGTCGTCGGGGCGGTAGATGTTGCGCAGGTCGATGACCGTGGGGCTCTTCATCAGCAGCTTCACGCGGTCCAGGTCGAGGGCGCGGAACTGATCCCACTCGGTGATGATCACCACCGCGTCGGCGCCTTCGACGGCGTCATAGGCGCTGGTCTTGAAGTCGACGTCGCGCAGCAGCTGCCGGGCCTCGTGGCCCTCCGGGTCGAAGGCCTGGATGCTGGCGCCCATGGCCTGCAGCGCGGGGATGATGTCCAGGCTGGGCGCGTCGCGCATGTCGTCGGTGTTCGGCTTGAAGGTCAGGCCGAGCACACCGACGGTCTTGCCGCGCAGCTCGCCTTCAAGCGCATCAGCGACCTTGCCGGCCATGGCTTTCTTGCGGGCGTCGTTGACGGCGACGGTGGTCTCGATCAGCCGCACCGGCGCGCCGGCGTCGCTGGCCGTGCGGACCAGGGCGATGGTGTCCTTCGGGAAGCAGCTGCCGCCATAACCCGGGCCGGCGTTCAGGAACTTCCCGCCGATCCGCTTGTCCAGGCCGATGCCCTTGGCCACCTGCTGCACGTCGGCGCCGACCGCTTCGCAGAGGTCCGCCATCTCGTTGATGAAGGTGATCTTCATGGCGAGGAAGGCGTTGGCCGCATACTTGATCAGCTCGCTGGTCCGGCGGCTGGTGAAGACGATCGGCGTCTCGTTGAGGAAGAGCGGGCGGTAAAGCTCGTTCATCACCTCGCGGGCGCGCGGCTCGTCAGCGCCGACGACCACGCGGTCGGGCCGCTTGAAGTCCTCGATCGCTGCGCCCTCGCGCAGGAACTCGGGATTCGAGACGACCGCGACGTCCGCGTTCGGGCGGGCCTTGCGGATGATCGCCTCGACCTCGTCGCCGGTGCCGACCGGCACGGTCGACTTGGTCACGACAACGGTGAACCCCTCGATCAGACCCGCGATCTCCTCGGCGGCGGCGTAGACGTAGCTCAGGTCGGCATGCCCGTCGCCGCGCCGGGTCGGCGTGCCCACGGCGATGAACACCGCATCGGCTGTCCGGATCGCCTCCGCGCCGTCGACCGTGAAGCTGAGCCGGCCCTCGCGCACGTTGCGCTCGACTAGATCGTCGAGGCCCGGCTCGAAGATCGGGATCTCGCCCTTCAGCAGGCGATCGATCTTGCCTGCATCCTTGTCGATGCAGACGACAGTGTGGCCGAAGTCGGCGAAACAGGCCCCGGACACCAGGCCGACGTAGCCGGTGCCGATCATCGCGACGCGCATGCGCTGGAGTCCTCAGATTTCCTGGTTGTATGCGCCCACTTCGGGGTGCTTCGCCAGACGGGGTTTGACCTCTTCGCGGAACAGCGCCCGCATGTCGTCTTCCGAGCGGGTGCTTTCGACCACCACCACGACCTCGGGCTTGTTGGAGGAGGCGCGGACCAGCACCCAGCTGCCGTCCTCCAGCGCCACGCGGACGCCGTTGACAGTGATCACGTCGGTGATCTTCCGCCCAAGGATGGTTCCGCCCGAGGCGGCCAGCGCCTCGTACTCGGCGACGATGCGATCGACGACGCGGTACTTCACTTCATCGGCGCACTTGGGGCTCATGGTCAGCGAGGTCCAGGCGACCGGAAGGGCGGCCTTCAGGTCGGCCATGGACTTGCCCGGGTTGCGGTCCAGCATCGCCAGGATGGCCGCCGCCGCGGTCAGGCCGCAGTCGTAGCCCCGGCCCAGCGGCTCGTTCAGGAAGAAGTGGCCGCTCTTCTCGAAGCCGGCCAGGGCGCCGATCTCGGCGGTCTTGCGCTTGATATAGCTGTGGCCGGTCTTCCAGTAGACGGTCGTGCAGCCGTTGGCTTCCAGCACCGGGTCGGTGGCGAACAGGCCTGTCGACTTCACGTCGACGATGAACTTTGCGCCCGGGTTCAGCGGGGCGAGGTCACGGGCCAGCATCAGGCCGATCTTGTCGGCGAAGATCTCCTCGCCGGTGTTGTCGACCACGCCGCAGCGGTCGCCGTCCCCGTCGAAGCCGAGCGCCAGGTCGGCGCCATGCTCCGTCACGGCCTTGGCCATGGCGTGGAGCATCTCGTGGTCTTCCGGGTTCGGATTGTACTTCGGGAAGGTCCAGTCGAGGTCGCAGTCCATCTCGACGACCACGGCCACGCCCATGTCGCGCAGGGCCTGGGGCACGAAGGCGCCGGCCGTGCCGTTGCCGCAGGCGGCCACGACCTTCAGCGGGCGCTTCACCTGCACGCGACGGGCGACGTCGGCGATGAACCGTTCCCGCACGCCGTCGACCTGGGTGACCTTGCCGCCCGGTCGCTCGACGAAGGCGCCGCCCAGCACGATCTCCTTGAGGCGCGTCATCTCCTCGGGGCCGAAGGTCAGCGGGCGGTTGGCGCCCATCTTCACGCCGGTCCAGCCGTTCTCGTTGTGGCTGGCGGTGACCATGGCCACGCAGGGCGCGTCGAGGTCGAACTGGGCGAAATAGGCGGTCGGCGACAGGGCCAGGCCGATGTCCAGCACTTCGCAGCCGGCGGCGACCAGGCCCAGCATCAGGGCGTTCTTGATCGACAGGCTGTAGGACCGGAAGTCGTGGCCGACGACGATCTTCGACTGGCCGAGCTCGTGGATGTAGGTCCCCAGGCCCAGGCCCAGCGCCTGAACGCCGAGCAGGTTGATCTCCGGCCCGAAGAGCCAGCGGGCGTCGTACTCGCGGAAGCCCGTCGCCTTGACCAGCGGTTCGGTCTCGTAGGCGAGGGTGTTGGGGACGAGGTCGGCGCGGGGCAGAAAGGGCATCAAGTGGGGCTCACGGGTTCTCAGTCGCCCCCTATAGCCTTCGTGTGACGAGTTGGTGAGAGGGCGGAGCGAATTTCCTCCGGGTCAGGCCGGTACGAAGACCTCGTCGATGTCCTCGAGGATGCTCTCGGGCTCGGCCGGACAGACCTTCGGCTCGGGCCGCGGTCGCATGGCCCCGATGCCCTCGATTTCGCCGGCGATGCGAACCGAGGCGCTGTCGATGATCGCGCCGATCCGGGCGGCGCCGTTCGCTGTTCGGTCTTCGGATCGAAGAACTCGGCCTGCCAGGGCACGCCTTCGAAGTTGAGGTCGAAGGTGGCGATCGTCTTGCCGTCGGGACCGTAGATCTCGGCGAAGCGGATGACTTCGTTGCCCTCGAAATCCTTGCCGTAGTCGCTGGCCACTCCGCCGCCGGTCGGGATGCGCGGACCGACCATGGGTCGTCCCCGGGGTCATTCGCCGGGAGACGCTACCACGTTCGAAGAACGATGAAATCCGGTTTCAGATGACGCCGGCGCTCAGGACATCGTGAACGTGCAGCACCCCCACCGGCTTGCCGTCGCGGACCACGAACAGGGCGGTGATCCGGCTCTCGTTCATCGCCCGGGCGGCGTCGCCGGCCAGCGTTTCGGCGGTCACGGAGCGGGGATTGCGGGTCATGATCTCGCCGGCCGTGCGGCCGTCGAGACCGGCGAAGTTGCGGCGCAGGTCGCCGTCGGTGACGACGCCGATCAGCGCGCCGTCGCCCGCCACCACGCCGACGATGCCCAGACGCCGCTCGGTCATCACGCGGATCGCCTCAGGCATCGGCGTCGCCTCGTCGACGAGCGGCGCTTCCTCCAGCTTGTGCATCAGGTCGCCGACCGTCCGCAGCATGGCGCCCAGCTTGCCGCCTGGGTGGAACACGTGGAAGTCGCGCGCCGTGAATCCGCGCCGCTCCAGCAGCGCCACGGCCAGCGCGTCGCCCAGCGCGATCTGCAGGGTGGTCGAGGTCGTCGGGGCGCTGACCTCGCCGGTGGCCTCCGGCGCGTCGGGCAGCTTCAGGACCAGGGTCGCGGCCTTGCCGAGCGCGCTCTCCGGATTGGCGGTGATGGCGATCAGCGGAATGGCGAAACGGTGAGTGTAGGCCAGGATGTCGGCCAGCTCGCGCACTTCTCCCGATTTGGAGAGACCGAGCACGACGTCGTCGGTTCCGATCATGCCGAGGTCGCCGTGGCTGGCCTCCGCGGGATGCACGAACATCGCCGGCGCGCCGGTCGAGGCCATGGTGGCGGCGATCTTGCGGGCCACGTGGCCGCTCTTGCCCATGCCGGTAAGCACGATGCGGCCCCTGCAGTTGAACAGGGTCTCGACCGCCTGGACGAACACCTCGCCCAGCTCGTCGCCCATCCTGCGCAGGGCGTCGGCCTCGGTGGTCAGGACGCGGCGACCGACCGCGACGGCGTCGAAGCTCATTTCGCCTGTTCCACGGGATGGCCGAACGGCGCCGGCGAGCGGGCGCCCATGCCCTGGGGCCAGACCAGCGCCAGCGCGATCATGGCGACGGCGGCCAGGATGCAGAGCGGGAAGAAGATGCGGTCACGCAGCATGCGGCGGGTATAGCAGTGTCATGCGCGGCGCCGAAGCGTGAAGGCGCAGGCCAGGATCCACACGCCGACGGCGATCTCGAGAATGCGCTGCGACAGGCCGCCGAACGGCGTGTCGATCATCGTCAGGAAGCCGCCGGCCGCCAGCACGGCGCAGACGATGGCCAACGGGAACAGCGGCCTTCCGCCGGGCCAGCTCCGCGCCGAGACGCCGAGCAGCACCAGGCCGACCGGCGCGGCGAGGTAACCGACCAGTCCGAAGAGGTTGTGCATCATCTGCGAGGCGCTCGGCGTCACCGACCGGCAGCCGGCGTCGCACGGGAAGAAGGCCGCGCCGGTGTAGCCGGTCGCGAACAGCATGAGGCACAGGAAGCCGGCCGTGCGCAACCCGCTGCGGGGTTCGATGAAAATCGCCAGGACCGCGAACAGTGTCAGCAGCAGGCCGACCGGCAGAAAGCCCCCGAGACTGACCAGCCGGCCGTGCGGCGCGCCGGCGGCGCCGAGCTCGCTGATGTACTGGCCGTAGTGGGAATAGCCGGGCCATGCCGCCCCGCCGGCGACGACCATGAAGACGAGCAGGAGATAGCCGACGACCGCCGACCAGAAGACCATGGCGCGCATGAGATGCCCCCGGAAACCATCCCCTCCATGCCATGCTTCGCCGGCGCCGACAGCCCCTTCGCCCTTGACGCTTCCAGCCCGCGCCCTTAGCCCGTCGCGCCATGTCCAAGCTCGTTCTTCTCCGCCACGGCCAGAGCCAGTGGAACCTCGAAAACCGCTTCACCGGCTGGGTGGACGTCGACCTGACCGCCGAGGGCGAGGCCCAGGCCAGGCGCGGCGGGCAGCTGCTCAAGGAAGCCGGCGTGCATTTCGACCGCGCCTTCAGCTCGGTCCTGACCCGCGCCAATCGGACCGGCGACCTGGCGCTGGCCGAAGCGGGGCAGGGCGATATGGCGCTCACGAAGGACTGGCGGCTGAACGAGCGCCACTACGGCGGTCTCACCGGCCTCGACAAGGCCGAGACGGCGGCGAAGCACGGCGACGAGCAGGTCAAGATCTGGCGGCGCAGCTACGACATTCCGCCGCCGCCGCTGGACGCCGGCAGCGAATGGAGCTTCGCCAAGGATCCGCGCTATGCCGGCCAGGCGATCCCCGACACCGAGAGCCTGAAGACCACCCTCGACCGGGTTCAGCCCTACTGGGACGCCGAGATCGCGCCCCGCCTGAAGGCCGGCGAGACCGTCCTGGTCGCCGCCCACGGCAACAGTCTGAGGGCCATCGTGAAGCTGCTGTTCTCCGTGCCGGACAGCGACATCGTCGAGGTCGAGATCCCGACCGGCAACCCGCTGCTGATCGAGCTGGACGGCGACCTGAAGCCGGTCAGCGCGCGGTATCTCGACACGGCTCGCGCTACGCCGCTGCCCGCCATCTAGCGCGGATCGGGGGCATGCACTTTAGTGCGTGTCCCTGGTTGGCGCGGACCCTCGGATGTCTGACGAAGCCCATATGCGCCGCGCAATCGAGGCGGCCCTCGCCAACCTCGGCAAGACCGCGCCCAACCCGGTGGTCGGTTGCGTCATCGTGAGGGACGGCCTCGTGTTGGCCGAGGCGGCCACCGCGCCGGGCGGTCGTCCCCATGCGGAGGAGCAGGCGCTGCAAGGGATCGACGCCCGCGGCGCCACCGCCTACGTCACGCTGGAACCCTGTGGCGAGCGCTCCACCGGCGCGGCCTCCTGTTCCCTGAGGCTGGTCGAGGCGGGCGTCGCCCGCGTGGTGATCGCCTGCGAGGATCCCTCGCCCTACGCTTCCGGACAGGGCATCGAGCGGTTGAGGGCCGCAGGCGTCGCAATCGAAAGCGGATTGCTGTTCGCCGAGGCCTGGAAAGCCTTGCAGTATCAGGCCTGGAAGGACGGCGTTAATCCTGATCGTGCATAGGATTTTCTCCAGAGGAGAAGATCCATGGTCGCCGTGCCGGCGCCGAACAGCTCGCGCCGACGCCTCACCCAGCAGGACGTCGAGATCATCTGCGCCAAGCATGACCGCCTGTTCCAGGCGCGCATGGGCGGAGCGCGCGCAGTCTTTGCCTGGTGCGAACTGCACGGACTGGACCTGTCCGGCCGCAATCTGACGGATGCGGACTTCACCGGCGCACACCTTGTCGACTGCCGGCTCGTCGGCACGCGGCTCGACAACGCCAGCTTCTTCGGCGCCGACATGCAGGGCAGCAACTTCACCGACGCCTCCCTGCGGCGGGCCGACCTGCGCGGCTCCTGCCTGCGCGGCGCGAACCTGACGGGGGCCGACCTGTTCGAGGCCGACCTGCGCGAGGGCGCGATCGCCTCGCCCGATCGGGACAAGGGCCTGCGCATCCACGAACACGAGACGCGCAGCGGCGACGCCCGGGGCGCGATCCTCGCCGGCGCCAACCTCGAGCGGTCACGCCTGTCGGGCATCATGGCGGTGAAGGCCGACTTCAGCGACGCGATCCTGAAGGACGCCAAACTGGTCCGGGCCAACCTCAAACAGGTGAACTTCAACGGCGCCAACCTGGCCGGCGCAGACCTGTCGGGGGCCGACCTGGCCGGCGCCGACATGCGCGACGCGGTACTGGTCGGCGCCAAGACCTTCGCCTGGAACGTCAAGGACGCCGATCTGGAGGGAGCGCTGACCGACGCCCCGGCCGGTCGGGCGCTCAACGACCTGCCGTACGAAGAGATGCTGCGCGAGCACATGCTCTGGTGCGAGACCAACGGCGCCAAGGGCAAGCCGTCGAGCTTCGACAAGGCGGATCTGAGGGGGCTGAGATCGGCGCGCGGCTTCGACCTGACCGCGCTGTCCGCCCGCCAGGCCGTGTTCTACGGTCTCGACATGGAAGGCGTTCAGCTCCAGGGCGCACAGCTCGAAGGCGCCGACCTGCGCCATTGCAACCTGCGCCGGGCGGACCTGCGCGGCGCGCGGCTCGCGGGGGCCAAGCTGTCGGGCTCCGACCTTCGCGACGCCCAGCTGGGTCCGTTGATGCTCGGCACCGACCGGCTCCTGCCGGCCGACCTTTCCGGCGCCCAGCTGAAGTCCGCGGACCTTGCGCGGGCCGATCTGCGCCAGGCCAATCTCAGCGGCGCCGACCTGTCGCGCGCCAACCTGACCGGCGCCCAGCTGAAGTCCGCCAACCTGGCCGGGATCATCCGCGAAGGATCGCGCGGCCTCGAGCAGATCGTCTGACGATTAACCTTGCATTCGGCGACCGGCGTTATGATCGGCGTCCGCCAGCTTTCATTTCGGACCCGAGGGAGGGGCCTTGAGCGTACCGCAGACCAGTCTCGCCGGACGGCGTCGTTTGACCCAGGCGGAGCTCGACCTGATGGTGACGGCCCATGAGCGGTTCCTGACGGGCAAGCCCGGCGGCAAGCGGGCGTCACTGCGCTTCCTGGATCTGACCAAGCTCGACCTCGCCGGCCGCGATCTGACCGACGCCGACCTGTCGGCGTCGATCCTGGACGGCGCCCGGCTGATCCGCACCAAGCTCGAGCGCGCCAACCTGTTCGGCTGCGACCTGCGCAAGGCGGACCTGCGCCAGGCGAACCTGCGGCGGGCGGACCTGCGCGGCTGCTGCCTGCGCGGCGCCAACATGAGCCAGGCGGACCTCACGCAGGCGGACTTCCGGGAAGGCCAGATCGCGATCCCGCATCCCCGCAAGGGCCTCAGCGTGTTGCAGCACGAGGCGCGCAGCGGCGACGCCGAGGGCGCGAACTTCACCGGCGCCACCCTGGACGGATCGCGGTTCAACGGCGTGTCGGCCTTCGCCGCCGATTTCACCGACTGCTCGCTGCGCGGCGCCAAGCTGACCAACTGCAACATGAAGGACGCCAATCTGTCGGGGGCCATCCTCGAAGGCGCGGACGTCGGAGGGGCCAACTTCACGGGGGCCAACCTGAGCGGCGCGATCCTCGGCAGTCTCGATACGTCGGTCGCCCACATGAGCGGCGCGACGCTCGACGGCTGCCTGCGGGCGCCGACGGCCCAGGCCCTGGCGCGGATCGCCAACTTCGTCGACCAGGTGCAGAGCAACCGGAGCTGGTGCGAGAGCGGCGGCGCCAAGGGCTCGCCCGCCAGATTGGACGGCGAGGATCTGCGGCCGCTGGGCGATGTGCTGAAGGGCGGGCGGCTGACGGCGATGTCGGCCAAGGGCGCCTGCATGGTCGGCCTGGACATGACCGGCTGCCAGCTCCAGGGCGCCAACCTCGAAGGCGCCGATCTTCGCGGTGCGATCCTGATCAAGGCGGACCTGCGGGGCGCGCGGCTGGCCGGCGCCAACCTCACCAAGGCCGACCTGCGCGGCGCCGTGATGGGCGTGCTGCCGCTGGGGCCCGGACGGGAGAATCCGGCCTCCCTGAGCAGCGCGACGATGCGCTACGCCTGGGTGCAGGCGGCGGACCTGACCTCGGCGGTGCTGGACGGCGCCGACCTGCGCGGGGCCGACCTCACGGGCGCGCGGCTCGACAAGGCGTCCATGCGCGACACCGAGCTGACCTCGACGATCGGCCTGGAAGCCGCCTAGGGTCCGGACACAATTCGAGCTCAACAAATACAATAACTTCCGCTCATCCCGGCTAATGCCGGGACCCAGATCCCAAGGCGCAGATGCTGATTGGAGCAGCTCCGAGCTCCTGGAACCCGTTTCCGAGCGCTTCCATCTGGGTCCCGGCATTCGCCGGGATGAGCGGTATTGAGTACGAACCCTAGAGCGCAGCGGGACGCTTCGCCGAAGGCTTGCAGCAAAGAAAAAGGGCGGCGCATCGCGCCGCCCTTTCCCGCTATCGGGGATAGCTGCCTGGTCGGAGGAAGGCGCTTACGCGGCCTTCTTGCTCTTGCCTTCGATCAGCTTCTCGCCGCCGGTGTTGATGGCGATCGTGCGGGGCTTGAGGGCCTCCGGCAGTTCACGCTTCAGCGAGACCGAGAGCAGGCCGTCGGCCAGCGCCGCGTCGGTGACGATCACGTAGTCGGCCAGCTGGAAGCGGCGTTCGAAGTTGCGCTCCGCGAGGCCGCGGTGGAGGAACTTGCGCGCGTCGTCGTTGGCCGCCTTGCGGCCGGTGACGGTGAGCAGGTTCTCCTTGACCTCTATGGACAGCTCGTCCGGACGGAAGCCGGCGACCGCGATCTCGATCCGGTAGGCGTTCTCGTCGGTGCGTTCGATATTGTAGGGCGGATAGCCGGCGGCGCTGTCCTGCGCGGCGGCCTGGTCAAGCAGGGCGGCGAGGCGGTCGAAGCCGACGACGGAGCGGTAGAGGGGGGAGAAATCGACAGTACGCATGTGCGTCACATCCTTCTTCATCAAGCAAGGTTGCGTTGTGTGGGCGGATCGTCGTCGGCCCCGTAGCGGCGACCGTCTGTGACCCGGAAGGCCCGGTGATCGGCGCCTTCGCTCCTTCAGTTGGTGAAGCTTTCGTCACGTTCAAGACCTCCGCTTGATCGGATCGACCAGCCGGATAGGGTGCCCGCCGACAAAAGTTCATGGGGAGAGACGACGATGATCACCCGCAGGCTCGCGGTCGCCCTCGCGGCGGGCACCCTTCTGGCCGGCGGCGGCGCCGCCGCCATCGCCAAGCCCAAAGAGGACGCGGCGCTTCGCGCGTCGATCGCGGGCTCGCAGCGCGGCGCCGACAACGTCGCCCGGGACGGCGCGCGCCATCCCTACGAGAGCCTGATCTTCTGGGGTCTGAAGCCAAAGCTGACGGTGATCGAGGTCTCGCCCGGCGGCGGCTACTGGACCGAAATCCTGGCGCCCTACGCCAAGGCGACCGGCGGAACCTACGTCGCCGGCGTGGCCGACCTGAACAATCCGAAGATCAGCGACGGCGCCAGGAAGGGTCGGGCCGATTTCGAGGCCAAGTACGGCGACCAGTCGAAGTACGGCGCGATCCGCTACGTCGGCTTCGGCGCGGTGTCCGGCCCGCTCGGCGAGCCGGGCTCGGCGGACATCGTCATCACCGCCCGCAACATCCACAACTTCATGTACCAGGGCGACATGCTGGCCAAGTCGATGGCTGACTTCTATGCCGTCCTCAAGCCCGGCGGCGTGCTGGCGGTCGAGGAGCACCGCGCCGACCCCCGGCCCGAACTTCCCGGCGTGACCGACGGCTACGTTTCGGAGGCGACCGTCATCGCCGCGGCCGAGAAGGCGGGCTTCAAGCTGGCGGCGCGGTCGGAGATCAACGCCAACCCGAAGGACACCAAGGACCATCCCTTCGGTGTCTGGACCCTGCCGCCGGTCAAGCGCACCGCGCCCGCCGGCCAGCCGGCCAATCCCGCCTTCGACCGGACAAAATACGACGCTATCGGTGAGAGCGACCGGATGACGCTGCGTTTCGTGAAGCCGAAATAGCGGTTTTTGACCTCGTCGAGCGGTCACGGTAAGCCGTCTGTCGGCGGCGCGGGGGCGGCCTTGTCGGAAGAGTCGATGTCTGAGTTCCTGTCCGGAGCCTCCCGGCGCCTGTTTCTCGCCGGCGGTCTCAGCGCGGCGGTCGCCGCCTGCGGCCCCAGGGCGGAGAAGAAGGCCGAACCGACAGCCGACGCGGGCAAGGCCAAGGCCGGCGGCGGCCCCGACACTATCAGCGGCGCCGTGGCCGGCGACTGGCGCCCGGCGGCGGACAAGCTGCGCGACGCCTGGCGGCATCCGGTCGAAAGCCTGACGTTCTGGGGACTGCAGCCCGGCATGACCGTCGTCGAGTTCTGGCCGGGCGCCGGCTGGTACACCGACATCCTCGCGCCGTTCCTGGCCGAGACGAAGGGCAAGCTCTACGCCGCCAATCTGGAGCCGACAGATGCGGCCGCAGCGCGGATCGTCGAGGCCTACAAGGCCAAGCTTCTCGCCGGCAAGAAGCTCTACGGCGACGTAGAGGTGACCGCCTTTGGCCCGACCAGCGGACCGGTCGCTCCGAACGGTTCTGCCGACCTGGTCCTGTTCCTGCGCAACCTGCACAACTGGATGGCCGCGGGCATCGCCGACAAGGCCTTCAAGGCGGCCTTCGCGGCGCTGAAACCCGGCGGGGTGCTCGGCATCGAGGAACATCGCGCCGAGCCCGGCAAGGTCCAGGACGTCCTGGCCGCCTCGGGCTACGTCCAGACCGCCTACGCCCTGCAGTTGGCCTCCGAAGCTGGTTTCAAGCTCGCCGCGCAATCCGAGATCAACGCCAATCCGAAGGACACGCGCGATCATCCGTTCGGTGTCTGGACATTGCCGCCGACCCGGCTGTCGGCGCCGCGCGGCCAGCCGCCGAGGCCGGGGTTCGACCACTCGAAGTACGACGCGATCGGCGAGAGCGACCGCATGACGCTGAAGCTGGTGAAACCGGCATGACCCCGAGCCGCCGCGACCTGGTCCTGACGGCCTTCGCCGCCGCCGCGATGCCCGCCGCCGCCTCGGCCGCGGACAAGAAGCCGCCGCCGCCCGCGAAGAAGGTCTTTCCCTTCTACGACCTGTACCTGGGCATTCCCGCCGCCGAGCGGACGCGGTTCGTGATGAACTACTATCTGCGGCTCAACGGGAAGCCCGCGACGGGACAGGGTCTCTATGTCGTGATGCCAAACGGCGCTCGGACGCTGCTCACCCAGGCGGCCGATGGGCGCATCACGCGGATGCCCACCCTGGCCGAGCTGAAGGACGGGGTGATCGACGCCGCCGAGCGCAAGGAGTCGGACCGGTACTCGCTGTCGATGGAACTGCAACCGATCGTGCGGCTGTCGGAGACCATCGCCGTCGGCGACCTGCATGCGGCCATCGAGCAGTGCAACGCGGCGATCAGAAAGCGGGCCGGGCTGATCGGCTTCGCTGTTCCGAAGATGGAGCAGGTGCTGTTCGTCGGCGCGGGCGGCGGCTCGGCGGTCACCGCGGACGGCAAGGCGACGACGCTGCCGCTGTTCAAGGGCATGCCGTTCTACCGCCCGTCGACGATGCCGGGCGCCCAGACGCTCAGGTTCGCCAACCCGCCGGCGCGGGCCATGCTCTCGGGCAAGACGAAGTAGAAGCGATCCCCACTCCTCCCGGCGTCCGCCAGGATGAACGGGCGAGGGATCAGAGTTGCTTCCTGTAGCGCTCGATCACCGCTGCCTCCTCGAACTGCGGCTTGCCGAGGTTCAGCTGGTCCATGACCATTTCCGACAGTGGATCACGCAGGAGGGCGACCGCTCGACGTACCGGCGGCCCCACTGGTCGACATGGTCGAGAGACCTGACCTTCGTCGTCGTGTGCGGCTGGCCGTAGATGCGGTCCGGATCGTCGAGGGCGAGGCTGGTCACGAGCGGATTCACGTCGTCGCTTTTGCGATCCATTCGCAACGGTCATCGAAAATGGCGGGGGCGTCATCTTTTTTCGTTGAGCGACCGCAGTTCGCTTGTGCGTTGCCGCAGGCCAAGTTACCAACTTCACCGCATCATAATGGGAGGCCGCCAATGGCGACGCTGCAAGAGATTACCGACCGCGTGAAAGCCGCCGTCGGCGACGACTCCGGTCTGGGCAAGACCCTGAAGTTTGACCTCAAGGGTGACGGCTTCATCCACATCGATGGTGGCTCGGTCACCAACGAGGACAAGCCCGCCGACCTGACCATGACCATCTCGCTGGCGGACCTGCTGGAGATGGGCCAGGGCAAGCTGGACGCCACCATGGCGTTCATGTCGGGCCGTCTGAAGCTGTCGGACATGGGTCTCGCCATGTCGCTGCAGCCGAAGATGGGCGCGCTCTTCGCGAAGATGGCCTGACGGCTCTCATGTCCGGTCAAGCGCCTCTGGTCTCGACCGCCGAGGCGCCCGTTCCGTCTGACGGAACGGCGGAATGGTTCAGCGGCGCGGGGGCTGTTCGCCTCCGCGCCGCTTTGTTTTCGCCCAAGGGCCCGGCGAAGGGTTCGGTGGTCCTGAGCGGCGGCCGCACCGAGCCGATCGAGAAGTACTTCGAGGTCGTCGCCGAACTGCAGCAGCGCGGCTTCGTGGTGCTGGTTCATGACTGGCGCGGGCAGGGTCTGTCGCACCGCCTGCTCGAAGACCGGCTCAAGGGGCACGCCCAGGGCTTTCGCGATTTCGTCGAGGACTACCGCGCCCTGCTGGCGCACTTCGGCGACCGCTTGCCCAAGCCCTGGTACGCGGTGGGCCATTCGATGGGCGGCTGCCTGACGCTGCTGGCGCTGGCGCATGGGGTGGGGGGCTTCAAGGCGGCCGTGCTGTCGGCCCCGATGTTGGGCCTGCAGACCGGCAACCGGCCAAAGCGCGCGGCGCGGGCGCTGGCCTGGCTGATGGCCCGCACGCGGAGCGAGGAGTACATCCTCGGCAATCCCGGCGATCCGCACGGCGAGACGTTCGAAACCAACATCGTCACGCACGACCCGCGCCGGTATGCGCGCAACAGGGCGATCTATGTCGCCGAGCCGCAGCTGGACCTTAACGCGGGGACCTGGGGTTGGCTGGACTTCGCCTTCTCGGCGTCGGCGTGGCTGAAACGCGCGCCGGGCGTGGCGGCCATCGACATCCCTGTGCTGGTCATGGGCGCCGAGCACGAGAAGCTGGTCGACAACGCCGACCAGCGCCTGATCACGGCCCGCATTCCGAAAGGCCGCTGGATCGAGATCCCCGGCGCCTTCCACGAGCTGTTCCAGGAAACCGACGACATCCGCCAGCGGGTCTGGGCCGAAGTGGACGCCGTGCTGGGCTAGGCGGCGGCTGACCGCTTCAGCGTGACCAGCGCCTCTTCCAGGCAGGCCGGATCGCCGGCGAACGCGAACTTGCCGGCGCTGGTCGTCGCCGGGCGACCGTACCAGTCGGTGACGATGCCGCCGGCGCCCTGGATGACCGGGATCACCGCCTCGACGTCCCAGACCTTGAGGCCCGTATCGAGCGCGAGGTCCATCTTGCCCATGGCGACCATCGCGTAGCCGTAGGCGTCCAGGCCCAGCCGCGCGAGGCGGGCCGCGGCGCGGACCTGGGTCCAGGAGCCGAGTTCCGGTCCCGTCAGGATCGCCGGATCGGTGGTGCAGATAATGGCGTCGGTCAGTTTGGGACAGGGGCGGACCTTGAGCGGGGTCTCGCCGTCGCGACTGATCAGGCGTGAGCCGGTGGTCGGTCCGCCAATGTAGATTTCGCCGATGTAGGGCTGACCGATCGAGCCCAGGACCGGCGCGCCCTGGTGGCGCAGCCCGATCAGCGTGGTCCACAGCGGCAGGCCGGCGATGAAGGCGCGGGTTCCGTCGACAGGATCCAGAACCCAGACGAACTCGGCGTCGGGGCGGTCCTCGCCATACTCCTCGCCGATCACGCCGTGATCGGGATAGCGCTCCGCGATCAGCTTGCGGATCGCGCGCTCGGCCGACTTGTCGGCCTCGGTCACCGGGTCGAATCCCGTAGCCAGCTTGTTCTCCAGGCCGTGGTCGGCCCGGAACAACGGCAGGATGGCGCCGGCGGACGCGCGGTTCAGCTCGATCAGGAAGGCGTCGAGCTCGGCGAGCTTGTCGGTGGAGAGCGTCATGTGGCGGGGATAGCGCCCCCGCCACACAATGCAAACAACACTCGAAAACTCTTACGCGGCGTCGGTCTCGCCGTTCAGGGACTTGGCGAGGTCCAGCAGGCGGCGGCGCGGGCGCTCGCCGAGCTGGTAGTAGGCGCGGATCAGGTCCAGCGTTTCCTTGCGGGCGAACATTTCACCGCCTTCGCCGCCGTCATGGTTGGCGAGCTCGCGGCGGTCCGCGTCGGAAAGACCGTCGTAGAAGTAGCCGACCGGGACCTCGAGGGCCTCGGACAGTTGCCACAGACGCGAGGCCGAGATGCGGTTGGCGCCGCACTCGTACTTCTGGATCTGCTGGAAGCGAACCCCGACCGTGCCGGCCAGCTGCTGCTGGGTCAGGCCGAGGAGACGGCGACGGCGACGAAGCCGCTTGCCGAGATGAACGTCGATGTCGTTGCCCATGGGCTCACGCCCCCGTGTTGTTGCATCTGACGGCTGTCCCGGAACGAAACAGCCTGATGTGACAGCCGCAAGTCGCCTGCCAAGTGAGTCCGGCCTGTGGATACCCGCCCGTAGGGAGATCATCCGCCGGGCGACAAGCTGTTCGCCCCGCGCGAACCGCGCTAGATCGAGGCCATGGCGACCCCGCCCCCCAATCCTTCGAAGGGACAGGACCTGGCCTGGCGCCTCGAGGCGCTGGCCTTCGACCTGTTCAACGGCCTGTTCCGGCTGCTGCCGGTGGACGCCGCCTCGTGGCTCGGGGGCAGGCTGTTCCGGCTGATCGGGCCCATTACGAAGACCCACGAGGTGGCTCGCCAGAATCTCAAACTGGCCTTCCCCGAGAAGGACGAGGCCTGGCATGCCCGCGTGCTGGGCGACCAGTGGGAAAGCAACGGCCGCACGGTGGCCGAATTTCCGAACATGGACAGGCTGCTGCCGTCCACGGGCCGGGTCGAGGTCGTCAACGGCGAGCGGCTGGCCGAGATCGCCGCCAGCGGCAAGCCGGTTGTCTTCGTGTCCGGCCACTTCTCGAACTGGGAGGTCATGCCCGCCGCGATCGTCAATGCGGGCGTGCCTTGCGAGATCACCTACCGTGCGGCCAACAACCCCTATGTCGACAAGCGGATCCGGGACAGCCGCTTTCGGTACGGCGTACGACTGTTCGCGCCAAAGGGGGGCGACGGCGCGCGCGAGATGCTGGCGGCGATGGCCAAGGGCGTCTCGGTAGCGCTGATGAACGACCAGAAGTTCAACAACGGCGGCGTCGCCGCGCCGTTCTTCGGCTACGACGTGATGGCGGCGCCAGGGCCGACGCGGTTGGCGCTGAGGTTCGGCGCGGTGCTGCAGCCGATGACGGTCGAACGCACGAAGGGCGCCCGCTTCCGCGTCGTGGTCCATGAACCGATCGTGCTGGAACCCACCGGCGACCGGACCGCCGATATCGCCGAGGGCGTGCGCCGGATCACGGCGATGGTCGAGGCGCAGGTCCGCAGGCGGCCAGAGGAATGGTTCTGGGTCCACCGCCGCTGGCCGAACGAGGCCTACGAGGGCCTCGCCGCGAAAGCCTAGATGCGGGCGTAGGCCGGGGCGCTCGGCTCGTCGAGGGCGACGTCGTCGATGCCCCGGCGGCGCGGACCGAAGTAGTCGGCGGTGCGGATGAACGGGCGGGGGCGATAGACCACCGCGTTGAGCCTGTCGATGATCGCGCGGGCCGTCACCGGCTTGGCGATCAGTTCGGTGACGCCGGCGTCACGCGCCTCTTCCACGCGCGAGCGGTCGGCGAACCCGGTCATCATGATGATCGGCAGGAAGGGATTGATGCTGTCCTCGGCGTTGCGGATCAGCCGGGTGAAGTCGACGCCGTCCATCGGCTCCATGCGGAAGTCGACGATAGCCAGGTCGGCGGGCCACTTGCGCAGGGCCTGCAGGCCCTCGGAGCCGTCTGCAGCCTCGCGGATGTCGAGAATGCCGATGCCCTTGAGGATGGCCCCGACGATGGTGCGCATATGCTCGTTGTCGTCAACGAGCAGCACCTTCAATCCGCCGAGCGCCGCTTCCATCGAACCCCTCATGGCGCCGCCCGGTTGACCCGTCGGCATTTCATTGTGCGACTTGATAGGGGCCTGTCTGCTACTGAATGGTTACCCCAATCCGGGCCGATCGAAGCCCGCCAGCAGGGTCGGATCGAGGTTCCGCCCGCGCCATTTCAGACGCCAGCAAAGGTGCGGTCCGGTGGCGCGTCCGGTCATGCCGACGGCGCCGATGACCTGACCCTGCACAACCTTGTTGCCGGCAGTAACCTCCAGGCGCGACTGGTGCAGGTAGAAGCTGGTCAGGCCCTGCCCATGATCGATCATCGACAGGCCGCCTTCGAAATGCATCGAGGGTTCGGCGAGGGTCACCAGACCATCGGCCGGGGCGTGGATCGGCGACCCTGCCCTGGCGGCGAGGTCAGCGCCGTAGTGCGGTCGCGCGGGCACGCCATTGAGGATGCGCTGGCCGCCGAAACGCCCCGTGACGCGCCAGCTGTCGAGCGGCATCCTGAAGCCGTCCTTGAAGTCGTCCGCCTCAAAGCGGCTTTCGAGCGCGGCGGCCTTGAGCGCCGCCTCGCGCTTGATGCGCTCGAGCAACGCGGGGTCGGAAGGCTCGACCTGGTCCCGGGGCAGGCCGCCGATGCGCTGGATATCGAAGTCGCCCGGCATGACGTCGATGCGGTGGCTCAGGGCGCCGTCGACCGTCTCGAGGCGGAGCTCGGCGGTCGGCGCCGCATCGCGGTCGAAGCCGATGAAGAACCAGCCGGCGGCTGAGGCGGCGCCGACGATCTCGCCGTCCAGGATGACCGTGGCGTGCGGCGCGGTTCGACCCACGGCGAAGCCGCCCTGGCGATAGCGTCCGCCGATGGCCAGGGCCGGCGGCGCGCCGAAGGCGCGGCCCGCCACCGCGGTCAGGGCCAGGCCCGCGAGGAGCCCGCGGCGATTCAGGGGTTGAGTTCCTTCCAGCGCTGGAGAGCCTCGGCCGGGCCGGCATAGGCTTCCTGCGTCGTCGGGTTCCAGTAGCGCAGTGCTTCCAGCGGGATCTTCGCGCCGCTGACGGCGCAGATCACGTGGCGGCCCGGCTTCATCACCGCGTACTCACCGTCGCCATAGTGCAGGACGGCCAGGTCCCGCCCGGCCATGTCACGATCAAAAGCGTTCATTCTCGCAATGTAGCGGGTCGGACGCCGCTAGAACAGGTCGCCCTGACCGGTCGCCGGCGGCGGGGTCTTCTTCGGTGAGGTTTTCGGCGCCGGGGCAGGCGTGGGCGGCGCGTCTACCGCGCCGTCGATCACTGCTTCGCGGGTGGCGTCCTCGAACATCAGCCGCACGCCTTCGCCCGCCGCCAGATCCGCGCCGCGCGGGATCGTGGAGCCGTCCGCCCGGGTGACCAGCACGAAGCCGGGGCGGGGCGGGCGCTTTGGATTCAGGGTCAGCCGCAGCTTCTCGAGACTGGCCAGCTTCAGCCGGTCGGCCTCCAGCTTGCGCGGGAGAGCCGCGTTCAGGCGCAGGTTCAGCTGGTCCAGCCGGTTCGAAAGCTGCTCACGGCGGCCGGACAGCAGCGCCGGCCGCAGCGGAGCCGAGATCTGCGCCAGATGGCGGGCGTGCAGGTCGACGTTGCGGCGCAGGCCCATCGTCAGGTGGCTGGCCGCATAGTCCAGCCGCTGCCCGGCCAAGGCGAGGATGTCGGCCGGGCGGGGCAGGCCCCGCGACAGGGCGGTCAGCCGTTCGCGCCGGCTCTCGATGGTCCGCGCTCCGCACTGGTTCAGGCGGCGGTCGTAGTCGCTGACCAGGGCCTTGAGCTCGGCCAGCACCGGCGTCGCCATCTCGGCGGCCGCGGTCGGTGTCGGCGCGCGGCGATCGGAGACGAAGTCGATCAGCGTGGTGTCGGTCTCGTGCCCGACGGCGCTGATCAGCGGGATGGTCCCTTCGGCGACCGTGCGGGCGAGGGCCTCGTCGTTGAAAGCCCAGAGATCCTCCACCGAGCCGCCGCCCCGGGCGACGATCAGGATGTCGGGCCGGGGGATCGGGCCATCGGCGCTCATGGCGTTGAAGCCGCGGATGGCGGCAGCGACCTGCGGCGCGGCGGCGTCGCCCTGGACGACCACGGGCCAGACGATGACCCGGCAGGGCCAGCGGTCCCGGATGCGGTGCAGGATGTCGCGGATCACCGCGCCCGTCGGGCTGGTGATGACGCCCACCGTGGCCGGCATCGAGGGCAGGCGTCGCTTGCGCTCGGCGGCGAAAAGGCCCTCGGCGGCCAGCTTCTGCTTCAGCCGTTCGAGCTGGGCCAGCAGGGCGCCGACGCCGGCGGCCTCCATGCTCTCGATGACGATCTGATAGCGAGACCCCGCCGGAAAGGTGGTGATGCGGCCGGTGACAATGACTTCAAGCCCTTGCTCGGGCCGGACCGAGAGGCCGCGGACGCTGCCTTTCCAGACCACGCCGTCAATGGCGGCCTTGTCGTCCTTCAGCGTCAGATAGACGTGGCCGCTGGCGTGGTGCGTCACCTTCGACAGCTCGCCACGCAGCCGCACGAAGCCGTAGGCGTCCTCCAGCGTCCGTTTGAGCGCGAACGCCAGCTCGGAGACCGAGTAGGCCTGGGTGTTGGAGGGCGAGTCGGTTTCGCTCATGCCCTACCCATAAACTGACACCCCGGCCTCCGCGAAGCGGAAGCCGGGGCGCAGCGGGTCATCCCTGACGGGAACCTAGATGTAGCGACGCAGCGAGCGAGCCAGTTCCGAGGCGCCGGCCTTCTTCTTGCCGGGCTGCGGCTGCTGGTAGGCCACCTGCGCATGCTCGCGGCAGTAGGGGCCGGCGTCGCCCATGCGGCGGCCGCAGAAGGTGAACCCGTCGCTGGACGGATCGCCGATCGGCCACTTGCACATGTGGGCGCCCAAGGTCAGCACGGTGGCGCTGCCGGGCTCTTCGATGCGGTGGATCGGCGCGGGCAGCGGCGCGGCGGCGACCGGGGCCGAGACCGGCTCGGCGACCATGCGGCGCGGCGCGGCCGGGGCGGCGGCGACCGGACGGGCCGGGCGAGGGGCCTTGAACGCCGGGCGAGCCGGCTGCGACGGCGCGGCGCGGCCCGACAGGCCGAGGCGGTGGACCTTGCCGATCACGGCGTTACGGGTGACCCCGCCCAACTGTTTGGCGATCTGGCTGGCCGAAAGGCCGTCCAGCCAGAGCTTCTTGAGCGTCGTAACGCGTTCGTCGGTCCAGCCCATGACTTACCCTCATTCGCCTGGAGGAGCCGCCGACGCCCCCGCGACGCCGACCCCACATTTTGTGTCTGGACGGCCTCTCGGGCCCTCCTGCTACCAGATATCGTAAACCTTCTGTTAACCGGCACAATAGGCGCCACCTTCACTGTCCACAGATTCAAGATGTTGATCGGCGCTGCCGGAAACCGGTTTCCGGGTTCGATTTTCACCGACGCCTTGCGCGCCAAGCGATGCGGGCGCACCTAGGGGTCATGAAGGATATGGCCGAAAGCGTCGTTCCGCCGCAGCCGCGGGACTATGCCGGATTCAACTGGACCGGCTTCACCACCCTGTACCTCAAGGAGGTCAACCGCTTCCGGAAGGTCTGGATGCAGACCGTCGCGGCGCCGGTGGTGACGACACTGCTCTACATGATGGTGTTCGTGGTGGCCGTGCGCGGCGCCGCGCCGCCGGTCGACGGGACGCCGTTCTCGGCCTTCGTGGCGCCCGGCCTGATCATGATGGCCATTCTCAACAACGCCTTCGCCAACTCCTCGTCCAGCCTCCTGCAGGCCAAGATGATGGGACTGACGCCGGACTTCCTGACACCGCCGCTGTCGGCGCTGGAGCAGGTGCTGGCCTTCGCGCTGGGCGCGGCGACGCGCGGCGTCCTGGTCGGCGTGGTCACGGCGGCGACGATCGCCTTCCTGCCGTTCACCGACCTGTCGGTCAGCCATTTCGGCGCGGTGGTCTATTTCGCGGTCGGCGCGTCGCTGATGCTCGGCTTTGTCGGGATGTTCACGGGGCTGTGGTCTGAGAAGTTCGATCACCTGTCGGCGATCACCAACTTCCTGATCATGCCGATGACCTTCCTGTCCGGGACGTTCTATCTGGTCGACCGCCTGCCGGAGCCGTTCCGGACGGCCAGCCACTTCAACCCGTTCTTCTACCTGATCGACGGCTTCCGCTATGGCTTCATCGGCCACGCCGACGGCAACCTGACGGCCGGGGTCATCATGGTGGCGGTGCTCAACGTCGTGCTGTTCCTGGCCTGTTGGCGGATGTTCGTCACCGGCTGGCGGCTGAAGACCTAGCTTTCTGGTCCGGGGGATTTCGTGAAACGCGTTGCTTCCGCCGCTGTCGCGGCTGCCCTGTTCCTGGGCTCGGCGGGTCTCACGCCGCCCCCGCCGCCGCCGCCGACCCACGCGGAGTGGGTCTCCCGTTTCGCCCAGCCGACCCAAAAGGCCCGTCTGGACAGTCTGCGGGCGATGCTCGACGCCCACGGGCTAAAGTACGAGGTCCGACCCTTCACCTTCAATGAGAAAGCCGGTGAGGGTTACAACGTCATCGTCACCCTGGGCGAAGGCGACAGGGACATCCTGCTCACCGCGCACTATGACGCCGAGCGCCTGCCGGACGGGAAGCTGGTCGACGGGGTGGTCGACAACGCCGCTTCTGTGGTCGCGCTGGTCAAGGCCGCCGACGTTCTGCGGGCGCAGGGGCTGAAGAACCATCGCCTGCGCGTCATCTTCTTCGACCAGGAAGAGCTCGGCCTGCTCGGCGCCAAGGCCTACGCGACCAGCGAGGACGGCAAGCGGGTCGCGGCGGTGATCAACTTCGACGTCAACGCCTACGGCGACACGCCATTCTACGCCATCCCGCCACGCAAGGAGGACGCCTCCCTTGCCGACGCGGTCGTGAAGGGCTGCGAGGCGGCGACGGAGATCTGCCGCCCCTTCGAGGTTTATCCCCCCAGCGACCACATCGCCTTCTGGCTGCGCTACGTGCCGGCGACGTCGTTCAGCTACCTGCCCAAACAGGAAGTGAACGATCTGGAGGCGTTCATGCTCGAGTCCCGCAAGGCCTCGCGCAACACCCTGCCGCCACCCCGCATCCTGACCCTCATCCACACGCCGAACGACAGGATGGCCGCTGTCGATCCGGCCACCGTGGAGCGCGCGGCGAAGCTGGCCGTCGCGGTGGCCAGGGCCGCCGACGCCCGTTGAGGTCATGATCAGCGAGGGCGACCGACCGGCCGGAGCTCTGATCGCCCGCTATGACGGCAGCGGCTACACCGACTGTTTCGTCGCCACCGTCCCTGGACGCGTCACCCAGGCGGCCTACGTCGAGGCCTTCTACACGAGCTGGCTTTTCAAGCTGGAGCGGCTGGTGCTCGCGCTGCTGGTTGCAAAGCCGTCCAGCGACGCGGACGCGCGAGCGCTGGCGGCGGGAGAAGGCGACAGGTTCGCCGCCTGGACCGTCGAGGCGCGCGAGCCTGACCAAATCCTGATGTGCGACTTCATGGGATCGACCCGGTCGTGGCTGATGACCGCGCCGGACGGTGAGGCGACGACCCTCTGCTTCGGCTCGGCGATCGTGCTCCGTCGCGGCACTGGCCGACCGAGCCCGGGCTTCCGCGCCCTGACCCCGTTCCATCGCCTCTACGCCCGCGCGCTTCTGCGGGCCGCCATCGGGCGCCTGAAGCGGGCCGATGCAGGGGTGTGACAGCGTGGCGAAGATCGCGTTTCCGCCGGACATTTCATTGACATAACGCGATTGTCCCGCGACAACGCCAAGCCTTCCCGTCCCCGCGCAACCGCCGGGGACTTTCTCGCTTTTGGGAGGGTACCCTTGAGCACCACCGCGACCGCCACCCCGTCTCCCGACCACATCATGGGCGTCTACAACCGCGCCCCGCTGGCGGTGCAGCGAGGCCGAGGCGCGCGACTCTGGGACACCAGCGGCGAGGAATACCTCGACTGCGTGGCGGGCATCGCCACCAACGGTCTGGGCCACTGCCATCCGAAGCTGGTCGAGGTGCTGAAGGAGCAGGCCGACAAGCTCTGGCACGTCTCCAACATCTTCCGTATCCCGGGCCAGGAAGCGCTGGCCAAGCGGCTGACGGATTCGACCTTCGCCGACGTGGTGTTCTTCACCAACTCGGGCACCGAAGCCATCGAGTGCGCGCTGAAGACCGCCCGCAAGTTCCACAGCGCCAACGGCCAGCCCGAGCGCGTGGAAATCTACGGTTTCGACGGATCCTTCCACGGTCGGAGCTACGCCGCGATCAATGCGGCGGGGAACCCGAACTATGTGGATGGCTTCGGCCCGCGGCTGCCCAACTACAGCCAGTTGAAGTGGGGCGACCACGACGCGATCAAGGCCGCGATCGCCGACCCGGCGACCGCCGCGATCATCGTCGAGCCTGTCCAGGGCGAGGGCGGCGCGCGCGCCATGCCCGAGCATTGCCTGACCGGCCTGCGCGCGCTGACCCGCGAACACGGCGTCGTCCTGATCTATGACGAAGTCCAGTCGGGCATGGGCCGGACCGGCAAGCTGTTCGCCCACGAGTGGGCCGGCGACGCCGCGCCGGACATCATGTGCGTGGCCAAGGCGCTCGGCGGCGGGTTCCCGGTCGGCGCCTGCCTGGCGACCGCCGAGACGGCCAAGGGCATGACAGTCGGCGCTCACGGCTCGACCTTCGGCGGCAATCCCATGGCTATGGCCGTCGGGCTCGCTGCGTTCGAGGAGATCAGCAAGCCGGAGACCCTGGCCAATGTCCGCGAGGTGGCCGGCTATTTCACCCAGCAGCTCACCGGCCTGAAGGACCGCTTCCCGGACATCATCGTCGATGTGCGCGGCAAGGGCTTCCTGATCGGACTGAAGCTCGTCCCGGTGAACCGCGAGTTCATGGGCTGGGCCCGCGACCAGAAGCTGCTGGTGGCCGGCGGCGGCGACAATTGCGTGCGCCTGCTGCCGCCGCTGAACCTGACCCTGGACGAGGCCAGGGAGGCCGTCGAGAAACTCGAGAAGACCTGCGAAGTGGCGCGGGCGAAGGCGGCGGGATGACCGCGGTCAGGCATTTTCTCGACATCTGGAAGCTGGAAGCCCACGACCTTCGGGTCATTCTCGACGACGCCAAGACCCGCAAGGCCAGCCGCCGAGGCTGGACGCAGGCGATGGTCGACCACGACCGTCCCGGCGAGGGCCGGACGCTGGCGATGATCTTCGAGAAGAACTCGACCCGCACGCGCTTCTCGTTCGACGCCGCCATCCGCCAGCTCGGCGGCCACGGCATCATCTCGACCTCGGCCGACATGCAGCTGGGCCGCGGCGAGACGATCGAGGACACCGCCAGGGTGCTCTCGCGCATGGTCGATGCGGTGATGATCCGCGCCAACCGGCACGAGGACGTCGAGCTGTTCGCCCAGAACGCCACCATCCCGGTGATCAACGGGCTGACCGACAAGAGCCATCCCTGCCAGATCATGGCCGACCTGCTCACCTTCGAGGAGCATCGCGGGCCCGTCGCCGGCAAGACGATCGCCTGGGTCGGAGACGGCAACAACGTCTGCGCCAGCTTCATCCACGCCGCGCCGAAGCTGGGCTTCAGGCTGAACATCGCCTGCCCGGCGGCCTACCATCCGGACCTGTACGACCTGGCCCGCGCGGCCGAGCAGCAGGGGCGGGTGGAGATGACGGACGATCCGCGCGCCGCGGTGGAGGGGGCCGACTGCGTGGTCACCGACACCTGGGTGTCGATGGGCGACGTCGACGGCGAGGCCCGCCTGGACGCCTTCGAGTCCTACCAGGTCGACGAGGACCTGATGGGCCTGGCGGACCGTGACGCCGTGTTCCTGCACTGCCTGCCGGCGCACCGGGGGGAAGAGGTGACCGACGCCGTGATCGACGGCCCGCGGTCGCTGGTCTGGGACGAGGCGGAGAACCGCATCCATGCCCAGAAGTCGATCCTGGCCTGGTGCTTCGGCAAGATCGGCTGAACTGAACCGGGAGACCCCGCGATGGCCGGCATCGAGTTCGACAAGGCCACGCGGGGCGACCTCGCCCACATGCTGCGCGACTGGCTCAAGCGCGAGTGCGACGTCGAGATCGGTAACCTCGAGGCCGAGTTCCTGCTCGACTTCGTGACGGCCAAGCTCGGACCGCGCTTCTATAACCAGGGCCTTCGCGACGCCGCCGCGGCGCTCAGCAAGCGCATGGACGTGCTGGCCGAGGCGCTTGAGGAGCTCGAGCAGGCCGAGCCCCGCAACTAGCGAAATCGGGTAGATAAAACGAGAACGCGCGTTATGGTTGTCCCCATGACGCCGTTCGTCTTCGACACCCTCAGTGCTTCCAAACAGCTCCGCGAGGCGGGGATGGCTGAAGGCATGGCCGAAGCGGTGGTGTCGGTCTTCCAGCACGCCGCGACGATGCCGGACATCAGCCACCTGGCGACGAAGTCGGATCTCGATGCTCAGAGCGCAATGACGAAGGCCGATCTCGACGCCCAAAGTGCAATGACGAAGTCGGATCTCGACGCCCAAAGCGCAATGATGAAGGCCGATCTCGACGCCCAAAGCGCAATGATGAAGGCCGATCTCGACGCCCAAAGCGCAATGATGAAGGCTGATCTCGACGCCCAGGGCGCAATGATGAAGGCTGAACTAGGCGCCCAGGGCGCAAAGATGAAGTCTGATCTCGACGCCCAGGGCGCACTGTTGAAGGCCGACATCGACGTGATGAGGGCGGACATCGGAGCCCTCAAGCGCGATATGGCCACGAAGACGGACCTCGCTGACCTCCGCGCGGAGTTCGGCGTCAAGCTCCTGCAGCAGACATGGATGTTGATCGGCGGTGTTACCGCTCTGGTGACGATGGTGAACGTCACGCTGAAGATCTTCGACTGACGGGCCGCCTCCGCGACCCGCCGGTCGGCGCCTTCCCTACTTACCTTCCACTGCCTTGATGCGCCGCTCGAACTCGGCGCTGATCGAGGGGTGGTAGGTGGTCTTGCTCTGCTCGAAGTACTTGCGGGCCAGCGGCGCGCCCCAGTCCCTGTCCTTCAGCAGACCGACATAGAGCGGCCGGATGAACAGGCCGCGGCCGACGCTGCCGAGGAAGGTCTCCAGCGAGGCCAGGCCCGGCTCGTAGCGGTTGGCGACGACCAGCTCCAGCCAGGCCGACCGGATGTAGGCGTTGGTCGAGGCCGAGAGGCCGAAGGCGCCGTCCAGCTCGGTCATCTGGGCCGGCGTCAGCTTGCGCGGCAGACCGTCCAGGAAGCGCTTCCACTGCTGGGTCGTCCAGTCCTTGCCGGGCACGGCCGAGGCCGGCCCTCCGGCCAGGAAGGCCGTGCGGGCTTCATCGACCTTGAGCAGGGCCGGCGAAGCCTTGTGCCAGGCGTTGCTGGGGATGCCCGGCTTGTACACCCATTCGTCCAGCTGCAGCTTCGCCTCCAGCGCTGCGTCGCCCTTGACCAGATGCTCGCGCAGGTCGGCCAGGAAGCCCGCGGTCGTCTGCGGCTTGAACGCGAAGCGGTCGAAATAGCCGCGCAGGTAGGCGTCCCACCGCTCACGCCCGACGGCGTGTTCCAGCGTGCGCAGGAAGGCCTCGCCCTTGATGTATTCAACGCCGGTGCCCTCGCCGTAGAGGGTGATGACTTCGGGCTTTTCGGCCTCGCGGATGGCTTCCTGCAGCTCGTCCCAGGCGAGGTCGGCCTCGATCTCGGCGCGCTCGGGACCGTAGAGCACCTCCATCATCCGGTTCTCGACGTAGCTGGTGAAGCCTTCGTTCAGCCAGATGTCGCGCCAGGTGGCGTTGGTCACCAGGTTGCCCGACCAGCTGTGCGCCAACTCGTGCGCGACCAGGCCGACGTTGGCCTTGTCGCCGGTGATGAAGGTCGGGGTCAGGAAGGTGAGTGTGGTGTTCTCCATGCCGCCATACGGGAAGGCCGGCGGCAGCACGAGCACGTCGTAGCGACCCCAGCGATAGGGCCCGTAGAGCGCCTCGGCGGCCGTCACCATCTTCTGGGTGTCGGCGAGTTCGGCGGCGGCGCGCTGCATCATCACCGGTTCGGTGTAGACGCCGGTGTTGGGGCCCAGGTCGCTGAAGGCGATGTCGCCGGCCGCCAGGGCGATCAGGTACGGCGCGGTCGGATGGGACATGCGGAAGCGGAAGGCGCGCTTGCCCGGGCCCGCAGGTTCCCCGGCCGGCGTCAGCTTGTCGCCGCTCATCACGGCGGTCAGGCCTTCCGGCACGACGATGCGGGCCGACCAGGTCTGGCGCACGCCGGGGCTGTCCTGCGTCGGGATCCAGCTGCGGTTCAGGATCGCCTGCCCCTGGCTGTAGAGGAACGGCCTGGTCTTGCCCGCGGTCAGCTCCGGCGGCAGCCATTGCAGCGCGATGGCGTTCGGTCCCGACTGGTAGACGATCACGACCCGACGGGCGCCGTTCAGCGTGACGGTCAGCGGCGCGCCCTTGTCGCCGTCGCTGGCGCCGAGGGTCCAGGGCAGGTCGCGGCCCTTGTCGTCGGTGACCTTGCTGATGGTCAGGCCGAGCGCGTCGAGGACCACTTCGGTCGCCGCCGGCTGGGCCATCACGTCCAGCGTCGCCTTGCCCCTCATCACCCTGGCGTCGAAGTCGGCCTCCAGGTCCAGGTCGACGTGCGTCACCCGCGCCTCGCGGGGGCGGGCATAGCTCTGGTCGTCGATGGAGTCGGCGGTCATCAGGATCGGCGCGACCTCTGGCTTCGGCCCGAAGGCAGGCAGGGCCGGAAGGCTGGCGCAGGCGCCGAGCAGGCTGCAGAGCATGGCGACGCGGAGGGTATGGAACATGTGCGGTCTCAGAGGCGTGACGAGCCGCGTCAATGCGCGTTTCCGGCGCGGCTCGCAACCGGGCGCGTGACACCCTATATGGGCCCGCCATGACCGAAACCATCACCCTTCCCGCCGACGACTTCGTCGCCGCCTTCCAGATCGAGGGCTGGCCCGTGCGGGGCCGCATCGTGCGCCTGGGCGCCGCCGTGAACGAAATTCTGACCCGCCATGACTATCCGGCGGCGGTCGCCAACCTGCTTGGCGAAGCCTGCGCGCTGGCCTCGCTGGTCGGCTCCAGCCTGAAGTTCGACGGCCGCCTGATCGTCCAGGCCCAGGGCGATGGTCCCGTGGCCTATGTCGTCGTCGACTACGACACCGAGGGCAGCCTGCGCGGCTATTGCCGATTCGACGCCGACCGGCTCGCGACGCTGCTCGCCGAGACGCCTCGCGCCGGCGCGCGGGCGCTGCTGGGCAAGGGGGTCTTCATCATGACCATCGACCAGGGCGCGGACATGGACCGCTACCAGGGCGTGACCTCGATCGAGGGCGACACCCTGGCCCTGTGCGCCGAGGAGTACTTCGCCCAGTCGGAACAGACTCCGACCCGTATCAAGCTGGCGGTCGGTCAGGTCGACTCCGGCGATGGCGCCGAATGGCGCGCGGGCGGCCTGTTGATCCAGAACATCGCCGCCGACGAGGCGCGGGGCTCGACCGAGGACGCCTGGGTCCGCGCCCAGGTCCTGTTCGACACCACCCGCGAGGATGAACTCCTCGACCCGATGCTGGCGTCCGACACCCTGCTGTGGCGGCTGTTCAACGAGGACGGCGTGCGGGTGTTCGAACCATGGCCGCTGGCGGCCTTCTGCCGGTGTTCGGAAGAGCGGATCATCACCGTCCTGACCAGCTTCAGCGACGAGGAGCGGGCCGAGATGGTCGAGGACGACGGCAAGATCCGCGTCACCTGCGAATACTGCTCGCGGGTGTACGAGATGACCCCGCCCGCCGCCGGCTGAAGGCCTAGCCGGCCTCGGCAAGGTCCTGGCGCGCTCGCCAGCTGGCGAGGCCCAGCCATGGGAAGATCACGACCAGCGCCAGGAATCCGGTCAGGGCCGACAGCAGCAGCAAGGTCGTGATGATCGCCGCCCAGAGCAGCAGCGGGAAGAAGTTGGCGTTCACGGCCCTGACACTGGTCGCTACCGCCGCGAACACGTTGGCCCGCGGGTCGAGCAGCATCGGCGCCGAAACCACGACCAGGGCATAGGTCGCGAAGGCCATGACCCCGCCGATGGCGGAGCCGATCAGCAGCATGTTGTGCCCCTCGGCTGTGCTCAGCGCGAACTCCACCAGCGCGGCCGAGCCGTCGTGGCGCTGGTAGGTCGACAGACCATAGACGATCTGTGCGACGCGTCCCCAGAGGAAGTAGACCAGCACCAGCAAGAGGCTGAGGTAGGCCACATCCTGGCGGAAGGCCGACCGGACGAACAGGATGTCCTTGAGGCGTGGCCGCTCGCCCGCGTCGAGGCGGCGTCCGGCCTCGTAGGGCCCCATCGCCAGCACCGGCGCGACGAACACGAATCCCGCGCTCAGGGCCATGACCCAGAAGGCTCCGTTGGTGACGTAGACGCCGTAACAGAGCGCGAAGCTGGCGGCGGCGGCGACCAGGCCGTAGATGAGCAGCGGCCCTGGAGCCCGCGCGAAGTCGCGCAGGCCCTGTCCGAGCCAGCGGAGCGGTGCTGCCATGCCGATCCGCCGTACGGCGGGAAGTCCCAGGGTGGCGTCCATCGGCCCCTTCCTCCGACCGCGTCTGCGCGGTGCTGGCGAAAGCTTGTCGACGCCGGCCGAAGTCGACAAGCGCACGGCTCCAGAATTGACCGGCCGCGCCCGCCGAATTGACCGCGGCGGGACCCGTGCCGGCGCGTCGCGCCCTCCGCGAGGCGGCCGCTGGTTGACTCAGCCCCGAGACGCGGGAAGGGAGGGCAGGGGGCGGCGGGGGGCGCTGGGCGGCGATGGAAACGGCTTCGGGGGACGACGAGCCCAGACTCTACGACGGTGGCGCGGGGCTGTGGCGGTATGTGCTGTTGTTCGCGCTCGCGGTCCTGACCCTGAACATGGTCTGGGGCGGACTGGGCACAATCGTCTATCCGCTGCACGTGCAGCAGATGGCCTTCGCCGCGGTCTTCACCGGAGCGGACGCCGGCGCCGACCTTCAGGCGTTGACGCTGCTGAAGGCCCAGGTCGCGGCGGGCGCGGTCGCGACGCCGGACCAGACCCGCCTGCTGGGCCTGCTGGCCCGGTTCGACGCCGCGCGGGCCGAGGGTCTCGTGCTGGTGGCGACCACCGGCGTCGTGGCGACCATGATGATGCTGCCGGTCGTGGGAACACTCTCCGACCGCACGCGGTCCCGCTGGGGCCGGCGCGCGCCGTGGATCCTCGGCGGAGGGGTCATGACGGGCGTCATCCTGGTCCTCATGACCCAGGCGACCGCGATCTGGCAGCTGGCGGCCCTAGCCGGCCTGATCGGGGTTTCGACGAACATGGCGCTGGCGCCCCTGATGGCCTCGATGGCGGACCGGGTCGCGGCCAGCCAGATCGGAACCGTCTCGGCCGTGACCAGTCTGGGCGGCGTGACCGGCCTGATCGCCGGGGGCATGTTGGGCGGCGCGCTGTTCGCCAACATCGGGGTCTGGAGCTATCTCGCCTTCGCTGCGGTCATCCCGGCCGCCATCGCCTTCGTGGCCGGCGCGCCCGACCGGTCCTCGCGGGACCTCGTGACGCCGCGGCTCGACGCCGCCGGACAGCTGAAGGGCTTCGTCGCAGCCCTGCTGGATCGTGACTTCCGGCTGGTATGGATCTCCAAGGTGCTGATCATGTTCGCCTATTCGGCGGGCACGACCTTCATCCTGTACATGCTGCAGAGCTACATCCGGCCGGCGCTCGACGCCGATGAAGCCGCACGCATCACACCGCTGCTCAGCCTCGCCGCGCTGCCGGGAACCCTGGTCGCCATGGCCGTCTGCGGCCGCTGGTCGGACAGGATCGGTCGGCGCAAGCCGTTCGTGATCGGCAGCTCGCTGCTGTTCGCCGTCGCCCTGACCGTGCCGCTGATCTCGCCGACCCTGCCGGCGCTGTTCGCCCAGGCCGTGCTGATCGGGCTGGCGCTGGGCTGCTTCATGGTCGTCGACCAGGCGCTGATGATCGACGTGCTGCCGGACCAGCGGGCGGCCGGCCGCGACCTGGGCATGGGCATCCTGGCGATCAACCTCGGCCAGGCCCTGGCGCCGGCGGTGGCGGGCGGCATCGTCAGCGCGACGGGCGGCTACGACCTGATTTTCGTGACGGGCGTGCTGACCGTTCTGGTCGCGACAGCGGTGATCGTGCCGGTCCGACGCGCCCGCTGAGGCCATTCAGTTCATCCGCCGCATGGCGCCGGGCAGGTGCAGGGAGAACGCCGGAACCTCGGCCTCGAACGCCTCGCCCTCGGCGGTGACCATGTGGAAGGTCCCGCGCATCGCGCCGGACGGCGTCGACAGCGGGCAGCCGGACTCGTAGCGGAACGCCTCGCGCGGCCCCAGCGTCGGCTGCTCGCCGACCACGCCGGGGCCCTTGACCTCCTCCACCCGGTTCATCGCGTCGGTGATGATCCAGTGGCGCGAGAGCAGGGTGACGGTCTCGGTCCCGTGGTTCTCGATCTCGATCTTGTAGGACCACAGCCACCGCCCATCGGCCGGATTGGACTCCTCCGGCAGATAGGTCGGCAGCACGCGCACCAGGATGTCCCGCGTGCGGGCCTCGTAGACCGGACTGTCCGGCGCGGGGCGACGCGGAATCCGGCTCATCAGATGGCGTCCAGCGCCCGGCCGACGTCGCGCGACAGGTCCTTGAGGTCCTCCAGACCCACGGACATCCGCACGAAGCCCTCGGTCAGCCCGATCTCCAGCCGCTTCTCCTCGGGCATGGCGCGATGCGTCGTGGTTGAGGGGTGGGTGGCCATCGACTTGGCGTCGCCGAGGTTGTTGGAGATGTCGACGATCTCCAGCGCGTCGAGGAAACGCCAGGCCGCCTCGCGCGATCCCAGGTCGAAGGCCAGCAGGTTCGAGAAGCCGCTCATCTGGCTGCGCGCCACCGCCGCCTGCGGATGGTCGGCGCGGCCCGGGTAGCGCACGCTGAGGCACCGGGCGTGGGCCGCGATCTGGTCGGCGAGCGCCGCCGCCGTCTCGGTCTGGCGGCGCACGCGCAGGTCCAGCGTCTCCAGCCCCTTGAGCAGCACCCAGGCGTTGAACGGCGACATGGCCGGGCCGGTGTGGCGGATGATGTCGCGGTAGGCTTCCTCGAGCAGGTCCTTGCCGCCCAGGATCGCGCCGCCCAGCACCCGGCCCTGGCCGTCGATGTGCTTGGTCGCCGAATAGACGACGATGTCGGCCCCCAGCTGCAGCGGCTTCTGGAAGATCGGCGTGGCGAAGACGTTGTCGACGACCACCTTCGCGCCGGCGTCATGCGCGATCTTCGCCACCGCCGCGATGTCGGTGATCTCGAGCAGGGGGTTGGCCGGGCTCTCCAGCAGCACCACCGCCGTGTTCGGCCGCATCGCCGCCTTCCAGGCGTCGAGGTCGGTGGCGTCGACGAAGGTCGTCTCCACGCCGAAGCGCGGCAGCAGGTTGGCGACGATCCAGTTGCAGGACCCGAAGAGCGCCCGGCCGGCCACCAGATGGTCGCCCGCCTTCAACAGCCCGGTCAGCGCCACATGCACCGCCGCCATGCCCGACGCCAGCGCGCGGCAGTATTCGGCCCCCTCCAGCAGCGCCAGCCGCTCCTCGAACATCTGGGTCGTGGGGTTGGCGTAGCGCGAATAGACGAAGCCCGGCTCCTCGCCCGAGAAGCGGCGATCGGCGGCGCCGGCGCTTTCGTAGGCGAAGCTCTGGGTCAGATAGAGGGCTTCGGCGATCTCCCCGTGGTTGCTGCGCATCAGCCCGCCGCGGATGAGGCGGGTCGCGGGTTCCCAGCGGTTCGGATCTTCGGCCATGGCTACGGCTTTCGTTGGAGCAGAGAGGGCGGCATCAACAGGAAACCGGGCGGCCGGGTCAAGGCGGGGAAATGAGGGACACACACGCATTTGCGCGCAAAATGCGCGTGTGTCCCTCATTTCTGGGACTTCTGGGGCTGCTGAATGTCCTGCTTCTGGTGCTCGCCGATCCGATCGCGCGGTACTCGCCTGTGCAGGTGCAGGCGGTGGGCAACCTGTCGGAAGCCCTGATCCTGTTCGGGGTCGGCGCCGGCATCTACCTGCTGGGCCTTGGGGCCGGCGGGAAAAAGGCGCACCACTAGGGCGGCTCGATCCGGGCCAGGCCTGAACCAGGACTCCGCTCATCCCGGCGAATGCCGGGACCCAGATCCCTGAACGCAGAAGCTGACTGGAAGCCTTCGGCGCTTGGGGAGCCCGCCTCTGAGCCATGCCATCTGGGTCCCGGCATTCGCCGGGATGAGCGGGATCGAAAAAAAAGGGGGCGAGCGCCCTTCTTCGATCCGTCACTTGCAAATTGACGCGAGGGCCGTGAGTAATGGCCCGACGATGAACGATGCACATTCCGCGGGGATTCTCCCCTGCCAGGCCATCGAGGATCTGATCGCCGGCGAGGCCATCGGATCGCTCACGCCCTTCGACAAGGACCAGGTCCAGCCGGCCAGCCTCGACCTCCGGCTGGGCGAGCGCGCGTGGCGGGTGCGGGCGTCGTTCCTGCCGCGCCACCGGCGGGTGATGGAGCGGCTGCCCGACGTGGCCATGCACCAGCTCGACCTGACCAGGGGCGCGGTGCTGGAGCGCGGCTGCGTCTATATCGCCGAGGTGCAGGAGTGGCTGGCCCTGCCGCCCGGCGTGGCGGCGCGGGGCAATCCCAAGAGCTCGACCGGCCGGGTCGACGTGTTCGTCCGTCTGCTGACCGACTACGGCGCCGCCTATGACGACGTGGCCGAGGGCTATGCCGGCAAGCTCTATGTCGAGATCGCGCCGCAGACCTTCTCGGTGCTGGTGCGGCCCGGCACCCGGCTGAACCAGCTGCGCCTCAAGCGGGGCGAGCCGGCGATCCTGCAGACCCGCAACGTCGGCGTCGACCTGTCGACCGGCCTGGTCGGCTTCCGCGGCCGCCGCCACGCCGGGGTGATCGACCTCGACCACGAGGACGGCCACGATCCGCGCGACTACTGGGAACTGCTCGAGGCGCCCAAGGGCGAGCTGCTGCTCGATCCCAACGAGTTCTACATCCTGGTGTCCAAGGACGACATCGAGATCCCGGCCCTGGAGGCGGCGGAGATGACGCCGATCGATCCGGCGGTGGGCGAGTTCCGCGTCCATTACGCGGGCTTCTTCGATCCCGGGTTCGGCTCTGCGGAGACCGGCTCGGTCGGCTCCAAGGGCGTGCTCGAGGTGCGCAGCCACGAGACGCCGTTCCTGCTGGAGGACGGCCAGACCGTCGCCCGGCTGGTCTACGAGCCGCTGACCGATCGCCCGACGCGGCTCTACGGCGAGGACGGCTCGCACTACCTGCGGCAGGGCCTGAAGCTGTCGAAGCATTTCCGGCCCTGGAAATAGGCCGGTCAGCCGCCCGGAGCGGAGGCGGCGGCGGGCGAGGGCGGGCGGTCGAGCCTCAGCCCGGCGACCTGCCAGGGGCGACCCTCGCCGCGCACATAGACCAGCGTCGCCTTGCCGCCGCGGAGGTGTTGGCCGGCCCGCGCATCGATCGCGCCGCCGACCAGCGGGCCGTGGATCGGACCGCTGCGCCAGATCAGCAGATCGTAGTCGACCTCGTGGTTGAGCGCCTCGAAGTCGCCGTCCGTGCGGCGCAGGGCCACCAGCGAGACGGTGATCGCCTCCTCCGGCGCGCCCGCCTGGGCGATCGCCTGCAGATCCTCCTGCACCCGGTCGCGGGACGGCAGGGCGCCGCAGCCGGCGAGGGCGCACAGCATGAGCAGGGCGATGGCGGCGCGGCGCAAGGCTGACCCTCCGGCAGGACGCCCGCCGAGTTGAACCGAGCCGGCCCGCGAGATCAACCAGACAAGCGTCAAAGACAAAATGTCATGGTCGCTTGACATAGTCCGCGAGTCTGTGTGACAAGCACCCTTGTCAAAACGACAAGGAGTTATGACGTGAACACAGCCGCCACCCCTTCCGACCGCCGCCGTCGCGCCAGCTTCGGCCGCACGATGCTGATCTGCGTCGGGCTGGGCGCCCTGACCGGGGCCGCCGCCGCCCTGCTGGGCGCGTTCGGCCTCGTGGCCGAACCCCTCGCCTACGGCGCCGCCATCCTCGTCGCCGGTCTCGTCGCCCTCTGGTTCAGCCTGCGCTGGTGGCGGGCGGTCGATGAAGCGGTCCGCGAAGCCCACAAGACCAGCTGGTTCTGGGGCGCCTCGGCCGGCCTCGTGGTGGTCGGCGGCGTCGCGATGGCGCTCTACGGCGTGACCCAGGGACAGGGGGACGGAGCCTTCGGGTTCACCCCGCGCGAGGCCGGCCTTGTGCTGACCGGCATCGCCTTCACCGTCGTCACCCTGTTCGTCGGCTACGGCCTGTGCTGGGCCGGCTGGTGGCTGCAGCGCAGCCGCTGATCCCCGACGCCTTCGCAAGGATCCTTCCCATGGATGGAAAAGCAAGAAACCCCGCCCAGCGACGCTATATGGCGCGCTTCATCCCCGCGATGACCCTCTATGTGATCCTGATCTTCGGCGTCAGCTGGGTGTTCCGGCAGTACGAGCCGACCGGCCCGGTCGCCTGGGTCCTGGCGCTGCTTCCGGCCCTGCCGCTGCTCGGGATCATCGTCATCATGGCCGCCTACCTGCGGGAGGAGACCGATGAGTTCGTCCGCAGGATTCTCATCGAGTCGATGCTCTGGGGCGTCGGCCTGACGCTGGCGATCATGACCGTCTGGGGCTTCCTGGAGATCTATGCCGCCGCGCCGAAGCTGCCGTCATTCTGGGCCTTCCCGATCTTCTGCGCGGGCATGGGCGTGGCCCAGCCCGTGGTTCGCCGGCGGTTCCAGTGAGGGCTCCAGAATGAAAAACCGCCTCAAGGTCCTGCGGGCCGAACGCGACTGGAGCCAGGCAGACCTGGCCGAGAAGCTCGAGGTCTCCCGCCAGACCATCAACGCCCTGGAGACCGGCAAGTACGATCCGTCCCTGCCGCTCGCCTTCCGCATCGCCCGCCTGTTCGGGCGGTCCATCGAATCCATCTTCGACGACGGCGCGGCCTGAGCCGCCGCCGGAGCCGCCAGAGGTATCCCTGATGACCAACGCTGTTTCCAAGCCGGGCCTGTCGCAGGCCAACCGCACCCGTCTCGTGCAGATGGGCGTCGGCGCCCTGGCCGGCGCGGCCGCCGCGATCGCCGGCGTCTCGCTGTCGGACTTCGGCGGCGTCGATCTCGATCAGCTGGGCTGGTCGGACCATCTGGCGCTGGCGCTGGCGGCGATCATGATCGTCAGCGCCGTGGTCATCGGCCTGAGCAGCTTCAGCGCCAGGGCCGCGGCCCGGATGCTGGACCCGGAGAGCCAGGCGCCGGCCCGGCCGCCGCAGCTGACGCTGCTGCGCCAGCAGGCCGCGGTCATGCTGCTCGCGGGGCTGATGATGGGCGCGCCGGTGCTGGCCAACCTCGTCGTGACGCCGCTGCCGGTCGAACTCGGGGTCGCCACCCTGGCCGCGCTGATCGCATTGCTGCTGCTGCAGACCGGGCTGAACTTCTCGATCTGGAACCGCGGCGACGAGATGATGAAGGGCGTGATGTCCGAGGTCGCGACCGTCTGCTTCTGGTCGATGCAGGGCGCGCTGTTCCTCTGGGCGGCGGCGGAGAAGCTGGGCGTCGCCCCGCCGCTGACCAGCTGGGACCTGATGAGCCTGCTGATGGCCTTCTACCTGCTGATCTCGTCGGTGATCGCCGCCCGGCGCGGTTTCGCCTGACCTTGACCCTGTAGACGGTGCGGAGCGTTCGTCGTGCGCGCGATCATGACTGTCCTGGCCCTGTCGCTCGGCCTGCTGGCCGGCGTGACGACCCTGGCCGCGGTGGCCGAGCCGGCGGCCCCGGTTCTGCGTGAACTGGCGGGAATGGCCGAGCCGCGGGTGCGCCTGGTCGTGCAGGCGCCCGTCCTGCCGCGGTAGCCGCCGCTACTCGGCGGCGACCGCCGGCGGCCGCAGGTAGATCGAGCGCTTCGGCACGCTCATCACCCGGTGCAGCATCGGCACGAAGGCTTCCAGCGGCATCGACTCGTAGTTCGGATCGAAGGCCGACTGGTCGTACAGGTGGCAGAACTGCGCCGTGTACTCGAAGTGCGGATGCCCCCGGAACTGCTCGCGCATGTCGCGGTCCAGGCCCAGGTGGTGGAAGAAGTAGTAGCCCTGGAAGATGCCGTGCTGCTGCACCATCCAGTGGTTGGCCTCGGACACGAACGGGAAGACCATCGCCGCTCCGATGTCCGGGTGATTGCGCGGGCAGAGCACGTCGCCGATGTCGTGCAGCAGGGCGCAGACCACGTACTCCTCGTCGCGGCCGTCCCGGAAGGCCCGGGTGGCGGTCTGCAGGCTGTGCTCCAGCCGGTCGACGACGAAGCCGCCGCAGTCGCCCTTCAGCAGGTTCAGATGGCTGACGATCCGCTCGGGCAGCTCGCGGCCGTACCGGGCCGAGGCCGAGGCGATGACGGCCCAGTCCTCCTGAGTGCTCTCGGTCATCGCGTGAAACCTGGCCCGCGCTTCGCCGTGCTCGCCGTCCGCCATCGCGTCCTCCCAACGATCGTTTGAACGATGGTGCGCCCGACGGCCGAAGTTCGTCAACGTCGTTGCCGGCGCCGGTTGCCGGACCTTAGCGTTTTCTTGAGGCTGGTCAGGCAATGTCACCGCTGTCACGGCGAGAAACGCCGCGTGGGGCGGGGTTCATGGGCCCAGGGTTGAGCAGTAGCGCGGCGGCCGTCCCGGACGGCTTCGACCGGTCGCTGGATCCTCGCGACGAGGCGATACGCCGGCTCGAACTCGAGGTGCTGGAGGTTCAGGCCAGGCTGGACGTGGCGCTGCACGCCGCCCGTCATGACGCCCTCACCGGTCTGCCCAACCGCGCCGGCTTCGTCGGCGAGCTGACCGCGCGGATCGCCAACGGCTTCCAGAGCCAGACCATCTTCCTGATCAACCTCGACCGCTTCAAACTGGTCAACGAGACGCTCGGGAAGGAGGCCGGCGACGACCTGATCCGCAAGATCGGCGTGGCGCTCGGCGCAACCATTCCAGGCGGCGGTCTCCTGGCCCGGCTGGGCGGCGATGAGTTCGGCATCGTCACGGAGAGCCTGACGGAACAGGGCATCGACGAGTTCTGCCAGCGGCTGCTGCGCTGCTGCGCCCAGAGCCGGCGCGTCTACGGCCACGAGGTCCAGGTCAGCGCCTGTATCGGCGTCTGCGTGCAGAAGCCCGAGAACGACAACGGAGACGTGCTGCGCCAGGCCGACCTCGCGCTGAGGGCCGCCAAGCGCGAGGGCCGCAATCGCTACCGCCTGCACGATGAGGAGATCGCCGGCTCGTCCAGCCGTCGCCTTCAGCTGGAGGCCGGCATGGAGCGCGCGCTGCGGGCCGGCGAGTTCAGCATGGTCTACCAGCCGATCGTCGACGGCGAGACCTGCGAGACGCTCGGCTACGAGGCCCTGATCCGCTGGATCAGCCCCGAGTTCGGTCCTGTCTCGCCCGCCGACTTCATCCCCGTGGCCGAGGAGACCGGCCTGATCCTGGAGCTCGGCGACTGGATCATGCGCCAGGCTATGAAGGACTGCCGCCGCTGGAACGGGCCCTATGTCTCGATCAACCTGTCGGCGCGCCAGTTCCTGTACCAGAAGATCGGGGACCGGATCCTGCAGTACGCCAGGGACTGTCATCTGCCGGCCGACCGCATCCAGGTCGAGCTGACCGAGACGGCGATCATCGATGACGTCGATCGCGCCCGGGACAATCTGCGCACCCTGCGCGACGCCGGCGTGCGGGTGGCGCTGGACGACTTCGGCACCGGCTATTCGAGCCTGACCTACCTGCACAGGTTCGACATCGACTGCATCAAGATCGACAAGTCGTTTGTCGACGCCGTCACCCGCGACCGCCAGGCGGCGATGATCGTCGCCTCGGTGACCAAGCTGGCGCGCACGCTGGGCATGAAGGTCGTCGCCGAGGGCGTCGAGAGCGAGCCGCAGCGCCAGGTGCTGATGGCGGCCGGCTGTGACTACCTGCAGGGCTTCCACTTCGGCCGTCCGGTCACGCCCGGCGAGGTCAGCCAGAGCCGCGTCGAGCCCGCCGCCGAGGTCTGATCCCCGCGCGCCCGGCGCGGCCTTTTCCGTTGCGACGCCATCCCGGCCATGCGAAGACCGCCGCCGCGCGGGCGTGATGTAGTGGTAGCCTGGAAGCTTCCCAAGCTTTTCGTACGGGTTCGATTCCCGTCGCCCGCTCCATCCTTTCTGCACATCCAGGTTCTAGCTGTCCGGAGGCGCGCGCGAGGCGTGGCGAGGGAGGCCGCGAGGTGGCGAGACTGCTGGACATCCGCCGATACGCCGCCGCCCTGCTGACGGCGGTGGCCGCGCTGCTGGTGCTGGCGGCGGCCGACGTGCGCTGGTGGCATCCAGCCTGCGACAATGCCTGGGACGGCGGCGGCTTCTACGGCGTCGGCTTCCCGTTTCCGGCCTCCATGCCGACCGTCATGTCGATGGAGTTCAGCTACATGCCGCATGTCCAGGCCCTGAACCTGATCGTGCTGGCGGCGGTGCTCTATCCGCTGATCGCGGCCGTGCACGGCAGGATCACCGGCTGGCTGCCGGGCCTGCGGTGGCCGCTGGCCTGGATCGCGCTGGCGCTGGCGCTGATGACCGGCGGGCTGACGGCGCTGATGACAATCGAACTCGGCCGGCCGAGCCTGTCGATCGCTGACACGGGTCAGGATCACTACTGGGACTTCCGCCCGGCGGCGCTGGTCGTCGGACGCGGCGCCCGGGCTTGCCAGCGTTGAAGGTTCAGGCCGTCTCGACGAACCCCTCCGTCAGCAGTCGGCCGTCCGGCGCGGTCAGCTGGAAACCGGTGCGTGCGCCCTCGGCCCGGTCTGTCCGCAGCAGCATGTCCTCGCCCGCCCAGGCCGGGGACCGGAACCGCGCGGCCAGCCGGGTGATCCTCGCGGCCGGAGGCGCGGCGCGCAGGCCGGCGAGGGCCCACAGCGCCGTCCCATGGATCAGGATGTCGGGCAGACCGGCGGCGAGGGCGACGGCGCGTTCGGTGTGGATCGGGTTCCAGATCTCGGCGCACTCCGAATAGAGGTGCGGGAACGCGCGAGGGGTCGCGACGGGCGACGGATCGCCGGCCGGCTCGAACGGTGCGCCGAACACGTCCGGCTCGACCGGGCTGTCGGGCCCGTCGACGGCGACGCCGCGCATGACGCTGATCGAGGTCGAGACGGCGACCCGTTCGTCGCCGACGCGGCTCTCGTAGACCGTGGTCGCCACCGCGCCGGCCCGGCTGGCGCGCACGCCGGTCAGTTCGGCGGTCACGGTCAGCGTCTCGCCGGCCAGCACCGGCCGCAGGAAGTGCGTGTCCTGCGAGGCGTGGACGCCGCGCAGCCGCTCTTCGGCGGTCAGGGTCTGCGCCGGGTGCGCCCGGCTCTCCAGCGCCAGAACCCATTCGGGCGCGACCACCTGCATCGGCAGCATCTCCAGCGGCCCGGCCGCGTCGTCGAGGCCCGCCGCGTCGTCCGGCGCCAGAACGCCCCGGAACGCCAGCACGCGGCGCGGGGTCACCGCCCAGTCCAGCGGACCCCAGCGCGTTCCGACGAGAGCGGCGTTGAAGGCCATCGGTCAGCCAGCCCGGATTCGCTCGATCGCCTCGCGGACCCAGACCTTGAGGTTGTCCTTCAGGTCCAGCGGCGTGCGGCCGCCGCGGACCATCACCAGGTCGAGATCGGGGACCACACAGGTGTACTGGCCGTCGTAGCCGTTGGCCGAGAAGCTGCCGGGGCCGCCGACGCCGAGCCACCAGTGGGCGCCGTAGGGCGCTTCCGGATCATGCTTCGAGGCGGTGAGGGTGCGGGCATAGTCGACCCAGCCCTCCGGCAGCAGCCGCTCGCCCTCCCAGACGCCGTCACGCAGGTAGAGGTAGCCGAACCGCGCGAAATCGAGCGCGCTGCAGAAGCAGAAGGACGAGCCGATGAAGGTCCCTGCCGCGTCGAACTTGGGGAGGGGACTCTTCATGCCGAGCGGGCCGAACAGGCGCTCGCGCATGAAGACCTCGAACCCGGCGCGGTCGGTTCCCAACGCGCGGCCGAGGGCCCGGGCGACGATGTTGGTCGTGCCGCTGGCGTAGCTCATGACCTCGCCGGGCGGGTGGATCAGCGGCTGGGCGGCGGCATAGGCGGCGGTGTCGTCCTTGCCCGAGCCGTAGAGCATCTCGATCACGTCGGAGACGCTGCCCGGGACATAGTCCTCGACGAACTTCAGCCCGCTGGACATGCGCAGCAGCTGGTCCAGCGTGATCGCGGCGCGCGGGTCGCCGGGCCGGGTCCATTCGGGGACGTCGGCGGGGGCATGGATGTCGAGTTTGCCGTCCAGCACGGCCATCCCGACCAGGGCCTGGGTCATGCTCTTGGCCTTCGACCAGGACGGGAAGGTGCTCTCGCGGCCGAGGCCCTCGCCGTAGCGCTCGAAGACCAGCCGCCCGCCCTGGACGATCACGACGGCGTCGGTGAGGCCGGTCGAGGCCTCGGCTTCCGGCGCGAACGCGGCGTCGAGGAAGGCGCGGATGTCGGCGGGGAGTGGAGCGCCCTGGGGCCAGTCCTGCGTCGGCCAAGGGGTGTCGGAGGGCTGGGCGGGGAGCGGGGACAGGGTCATGAGGGGAGATTGGAGCGGGGCGAAGCCGTTGTCATCCTCCCCGGAGCAAGGCGAGGGGGAGGTGGCCCGGCGGAGCCGGGTCGGAGGGGGCGGCGCCGTCTTTGAAGGTTGGGCTCCGGATGACCGGCCCGCGCCGGCGCCGACCCCTCCACCGCGCTCCCCGCGGTCCCCCTCCCCACTGCGTGGGGAGGATTGTAGGGTCAGTTTCCAATCGGAGATTCCCCTATGGCCAAGGCCCATGTCGCCAGCGGCGGACCGCACTGGGCGACCGCGATCACCACCGGCGCGCACAGCTTCATGTCGGATGAGCCGGCCGCGCTGGGCGGGGCGGACGCGGGGCCGGCGCCCTATGATCTGCTGCTGGCCAGCCTGGGGTCCTGCACGGCCATCACGCTGCGGATGTACGCCGCGCGCAAGGCATGGCCGCTGGACGAGGTGACCATCGACCTGTCGCACCACAAGGAAGACGACCGTTCGAAGATCACGCGCAAGATCTGGCTCGAGGGCGATCTCGACGACGCGCAGCGCGCGCGGCTGGCCGATATCGCCGAGCGCACGCCCGTGACCTTGACGCTGAAGAACGCCGCCGACATCACGACCGAGCTTCAGGGATAGGGAGTCTTCATGTCCGGACGGGTTTACGCGATTACCGGCGGCTTCGGCGTGCTGGGTCAGGCGGTGGCGCGCGCGGCGCTGGCGGCGGGCGGCCGGGTGGCGCTGATCGACGCGGCGCCGGAGGGGCGCGGCCTGCCGGACGGGGTGCTGGCGCTGGGCGGCGTCGACCTGACCGAGGTCGCGCAGGCGCGCGGCGCGATGGACCGCGTCGCGCTCGATCTCGGGGCGCTGGACGTGCTGGTCAACGTCGCCGGCGGCTTCGTCTGGCAGACGCTGGAGGACGGCGATCCGGCAAACTGGGAGCGGATGTACCGCCTCAACACCCTGACCTGCGCCAACGCCTCGCGGGCGGCGCTGCCGCACCTGCTGGCGGCGAAGGCGGGGCGGATCGTCAACGTGGGCGCGGGCGGCGCGGTCAAGGCGGCCGGCGGCATGGGCGCCTACGCCGCGTCCAAGGCGGGCGTGCATCGCCTGACCGAAAGCCTGGCCGAGGAGACCAAGGGGAAGATCACGGTCAACGCCGTCCTGCCCTCGATCATCGACACTCCGACCAACCGCGCGGACATGCCCGACGCCGACTTCGGCGCCTGGGTCACGCCGGACGAGGTGGCCCAGGCGATCGTCTGGCTGGCCTCGGAGGCGGCCAGCGGGGTGACCGGCGCGCTGCTGCCGGTCAGCGGACGCGTCTGACCCCCAATCGGGTGGTGACCCATTCCCCGGGAGGTTGTAAGCCCGGCCCATCATGACGGAGTCGCCCCAGCACGCCCCGCGGATCTCCGAGATCCTGGCGGGCATCGCCTCGCAGAAGCGGAAGACCGTTTCGGTGCGCGATGTGCTGGAGGCGTTCGGCGACCGCGCGTTCGGCGCCCTGATGTTCGTGTTCGCCGCGCCGGTGGCGCTGCCGATGCCGCCGGGCGTGTCGGCCATCCTGGGCGCGCCGCTGCTGTTCATCACCTCGCAGCTGATGATGGGACGGCGCACCCTGTGGCTGCCCAAGGCGCTGGCCGACCGCACCATGAGCCGGTCGGACTACGCCGGCCTCGTCGAGAAGCTGACGCCGTACCTGACGTGGATCGAACGCCGGCTGCGGCCCAGGCTGACCTTCCTCTACAATCGCTGGTTCGACGGCGTGACCGGGCTGATCTGCCTGGCGCTGGCCATCGTGGTGTTCCTGCCGATCCCGTTCGGCAACATGCTGCCGGCGCTGGCCATCGCCGCCTTCGGTCTCGGCATCGCCGAGCGTGACGGGTTCATGGGCCTGTTCGGCGGGGTCGCGACGGCGATCAGCATGGCCATGCTGGCGCTGCTGTCCGGCGCGATGATCGCGGCGGCCGCCACCTTCGTGCGGGTGCTGCTGGCGACCGTGGACAAGGTCTGGCCGTTCTAGGCCCTGCGTCCTTCGACACGCCCGCTGCGCGGGCTGCTCAGGAAGACTGAGAAAGAAGGTCATTCCCCCTTAGTCATGCTGAGCAGCGCCGCAGGCGCGTGTCGAAGCACGCAGTGGTTCAAACCACCTCGTAGTCCTCCAGCGCCGGCTGGCGCATGAGCGCGCGGTAGGTGTTGGTGTCGCCCGACCAGTTGTTGGTGATCTTGCCGGACGCGGTCTTGTACCAGCTGGAGCAGGAACCGGCCCAGGCGGTCTGCGCCAGGTCGGCCTGGAGCTGGGCGTTGAAGCGGGCGTAGGCCGCCGGCTTCACGTCCAGCGCCCTGGCGCCCCGCGCCTTCAGCGCCTGCATCGCCTGCACCACATAGTCCACCTGCGCCTCGATCATCACGATGATCGAGTTGTGGCCGAGGTTGGTGTTCGGGCCGTAGAGCAGGAACAGGTTCGGGAAGCCCGACACCGTGACGCCCAGATAGGCCTCCGCGCCGTCCTTCCAGGCCTCGGCCAGCGTCCTGCCGCCGGCGCCGGCGATCTCGATCGGGGCGATGAAGTCGGTCGTGATGAAACCGGTGCCGTAGACCAGCACGTCGCAGGCGTGTTCGGCGCCGTCGGCGGTGCGGACGCCCGCGGGCGTGATCTCCTTGACCGCCTCGGTGACCAGTTCGACGTTGTCGCGGGCCAGGGCCTGATAGTAGTCGTCCGACACCAGGATGCGCTTGCAGCCGATCGGATAGTCCGGCGTCAGCTTCGCCTTCAGCACCGGGTCGGCGATGGTGTCGTCCAGATATTTCAGCGCCAGTTTCCTGAAGTTTTCCGCCGACTTGGTGCCGGTCTTGAAGGCCTGGAAGCGCAGGTCCATCATCTTCCAGGTGAACCAGCGCAGCGCCCGGTCGGTAGCCGGGAAGGTGCGGAACAGCCACTTCTCGAAGGCGCTGAAGGGCTTGTCGAGGCGCGGCACGATGTAGTTGGGCGTGCGCTGGAAGATGACGACCTTGCCGGCCTCCTTGGCGATCTCCGGAATGTACTGGATGGCGCTGGCGCCGGCCCCGATGCAGCCGACGGTCTTGCCCTTCAGGTCGACGTCGTGGCGCCAGCGGGCCGAGTGCCAGCTGTCGCCCTTGAAGGCTTCGCGCCCCGGGATGCCGGCGTAGCCCGGTTTGTTGAGCTGGCCGAGGCCCGAGACCAGCACCGGCGCGCTGAGCGTCTCGCCGCCCTTCAGGGTAACCACCCATCGCGCCGCCGCCTCGTCCCAGGCGGCCTTCTCGACCTCGGTGTTGAACCGGAACAGCGGCGTGACGCCGAACTGCTCGGCGACGCGCTCCATGTAGGCGCGGATTTCCGGCTGGGGCGAATAGGCCCGGCTCCAGTCCGGATTGAGCGCGAACGACAGCGAGTACAGCCGCGAGGGCACGTCGCAGCAGGCGCCGGGATAGGTGTTGTCGCGCCAGGTGCCGCCGATGCGGTCGCCCTTCTCCAGCACCACCAGGTTCGTGAACCCGGCTTCCTTCAGCTTGATGGCGGCCGTCAGCCCGCCGAAGCCCGCGCCGATGATGATGGCGTCCAGCTCGCCGCTCATGCCCTTCGTTTCCCTCTGTGTTTCACGAACTATTGCGCAGCGGGGGGAGCGGGAAAAGCCTGACCCGAGGTCAGGCGTCTTGCGGTCTCCGCGGCCCGGGTGTTCGATTGCTCCCGACGACCGCGGGTCACGCGGCGTCCTCAAGCGAAAAGACGCGGCGGGGCCGCGGTCTCGCCGCCATCGAATGGTGGGAGAACGCACATGCCAGTCAGGAAATCAGGCGCGGTTCGGGCGATCGCTTTGGTCGGCCCGAACGGCGCCGGCAAGACGACCCTCTTCGAGGCCCTGCTTCACGCCGCCGGCGCCACCGAACGCCAGGGCGTGGTCGGCCAGTCGGGCTGCACGGGCGACGCCTCGCCTGAGGCAAGGGCCGCCGGCCAGAGCGTCGAGATGAACCTCGCCAACTTCGAATTCATGGGCGACCGCTATGCGCTGATCGACGCGCCGGGCTCGGTGGAGTTCCGGGCCGACGCCGACTACGCTCTGCCGGCGGTCGACCTGGCGCTGGTGGTGATCGATCCCGATCCCGACAAGGCCATTCTCGTCCAGCCCTGGCTCCGCGAGCTGGAGCGGCTGGGCGTTCCGCACGCCATCTTCGTCAACAAGATCGACCAGGCCCGGGGCCACGTCGATGAGCTGCTCCAGGCCCTCGCGCCGGTCAGCGGCTCGCCGCTGGTCGCCCGGCAGCTGCCGATCTGGAAGGACGAGCACGTCGCCGGCTTCATCGACCTGGCGCTGGAACGCGCCTTCATCTACCGGCCCGGCCAGCCGTCCGAGCAGGTCGACCTGCCCGCCGAGCTGAAGGCCGAGGAGGAAGCCGCGCGCTTCCACATGCTCGAACAGATGGCGGACTTCGATGACGCCCTGATGGAGATGCTGCTCAGCGACGAGATGCCCAGCCAGGCGACGATCTTCGCCGACATCATCGCCGAGACCCGCGCCGCGCAGATCACGCCGGTGTTCTTCGGCGCCGCCTCGACCCGCAACGGCGTCGGCCGGCTGCTGAAGTCGTTGCGCCACGATACGCCCGAGCCGGACGTCGCCGCGGCGCGGCTCGGCGTCGAGAAGCCCTCCGCCTACGCCATCAAGGCCAGCCATGCGGGCCAGGCGGGCAAGATGACCTGGGCGCGGGTGTTCGGCGGGCCGCTGGCCGACGGTTCCGACGTGGTGCTGTCCGGCGGCGACAAGAACCGGATCAGCGGCGTCTTCTCGGTGATGGGCCAGGCGACCAGGAAGATCGCATCGGCGGAGGTCGGAGACGTCGTGGCGCTGGGCAAGCTGGAGACGGCCCGGGCGGGCGATCTCATGACCGCCTCGGGCGCGGCGACGGCGCGGGCGACTCCGTCGCCGCGCACGCCGGTGTTCGAGCTGGCCATCGCCACCAAGGACCGCAAGGACGACGTGCGGCTGTCCGGCGCACTTCAGAAGCTGCTGGAGGAGGATCGCGGCCTGTCGCTGGTCCAGGACGCGGCGCTGCACGAGATGCGGCTGCGAGGGCAGGGCGAGGCGCACCTGCGCATCGCGCTGGAACGTCTCAAGCGGCGCTACCAGGTCGATGTGGCCACCCACACGCCGGCGACGCCGTACAAGGAGACGATCCGCAAGGCGGTCACGCAGCGCGGCCGGCACAAGAAGCAGACCGGCGGCCACGGACAGTTCGGCGATGTCCTGCTGGAAATCCGCCCGCTGGCTCGCGGCGAAGGGTTCCAGTTCAACGACAGGATCACCGGCGGCGTGGTGCCCAAGCAGTGGATCCCGGCCGTCGAACAGGGGGTCCGCGACGCCATGGAGAAGGGGCCGCTCGGCTTCCCGGTCGTCGACGTCGCGGTGACGCTGGTCGACGGCTCATGGCATGCGGTCGACAGCTCGGAAATGGCCTTCCGCACCGCCGGCCGGATCGGCATGAGCGAGGGTCTGGCCCTGGCCTCGCCGATCCTGCTGGAGCCGGTCGAGAAGCTGGTGATCCACGCACCCAGCGCGGCGACGGCCCGCATCACCTCGTCGATCTCGAACAAGCGCGGCCAGATCCTCGGCTTCGACGCCCGCGACGGCTGGCCCGGCTGGGACAGCATCGAGGTCTACATGCCGCACGACGAACGCCAGGACTTCATCATGGACCTGCGCTCCATGACCCAGGGTCTGGGCGGCTTCGAGACCGCCTTCGACCACATGGTCGAGCTCACCGGGCGCAAGGCCGATGAGGCCAGCCAGAAGGCGAGGGCGGCCGCCTGATCCAGCCTGGAGGGCGTTCACCGGGAGCCTGAGGAAGACCCTGCCCTTGCCGGACGGTTCGGGCAGGGCGCCGGCCCGGATGTTCACCTGCAACGAAGGCAGGATGAGCGTCGGCGCGGCGAGCGTCGCGTCGCGGGCCTCGCGCATGGCGACGAAGCGCGCCTCGTCGACGCCGTCGCGCAGGTGGATGTTGTGCGCCGCCTCCTCGGCGACCGTGGATTCCCATTCGAAATGGCCGCGGCCCTCTGGAAGGTAGTCGTGGCCGACAAAAATGCGCGTCTCCGCCGGCAGCGCGAGAATGCGGCGGATCGACCGGTAGAGCGTCGCCGCGTCGCCGCCGGGGAAGTCGGCGCGCGCGGTGCCGTAGTCCGGCATGAAGAGCGTGTCGCCGACGAAGGCCGCGTCGCCGATCAGATAGGTGACACAGGCCGGCGTGTGCCCGGGCGTATGCAGGACCCGGAAGGCCTGTTCGCCGAACGGGATCTCATCGCCCTCGTGAACCAGCCGGTCAAAGACGCGGCCATCGGTCTGCGTCTCGAAGAGGTCGTCGAAAGTGCGTTGGACGGCGCGGATGTGGTCGCCGATCACCACCTTCGCCCCCGTGCGATGCCTCAGGTAGTCGGCGGCCGACAGGTGGTCGGCGTGGGCATGGGTCTCCAGGATCCAGGCCAGGGTCAGCTTCTGCTGCTCGACCGCGGCGAGCAGGGCGTCGGCTGACGTCGTGGAGATCCGCGCGGCCTTGGGGTCGAAATCCAGCACGGGATCGATGATCGCGGCGGTCGCGGTCGCCGGATCGACGACCAGATAGCTCACGGTGTTGGTGGCCTTGTCGAAGAAGGCCTGTACGTTCGGGGTCATGGATGCGTCTCCATATCGGATGCAGCATACATATTAGCACTTGCTAAATTAGCAATAGCTCATATATGGCGATCATGTTCGATCTCGCGAACTTCGACATCACCCGTTTCGAGGCCAGCGCCTCGGAGGCCGCAAGGCTTCTGCGCGCGCTGTCCAACGAGCGGCGGCTGATGATCCTGTGCCAGCTGGCGGACGGCGAACTGTCGGTCGGGGATCTCATTCCCCGGGTCGGCCTTTCGCAGTCGGCCCTGTCCCAGCACCTCGCGGTGCTCAGGGACGAAGCGATCGTGGCCACGCGCCGCGAGGGACAGGTCATTCACTACCGGATCAGCGATCCGGCGGCCGTGAAGGTGATCGGGACGCTCGCGGAGATCTTCTGTCCCCCGGACATGAGGAAAAGCCATGAGCAACCAACTGATCCCGCTGGCGCCGGCTGACGTCGCCGCGCGCCTGAAGGCCCGCACCGCGGTCCTGGTCGACATCCGCGAGCCGGACGAGTTCGCCCGCAGCCATATCGGCGGCGCGCTGTCTCGGCCGCTGTCGGCCTTCGAGGCGGCCCATCTGCGCATCGAGCCCGGCCGCGACGTCGTCTTCACCTGCCGGACGGGCATGAGGACGGGCGCCAACTGCAATCGCCTGTCCGCCGCCATCGACGGCGACGCCTATGTGCTGGACGGCGGACTGGACGGCTGGTCGAAAGCCGGACTCGCCGTGGTGACCAACCACGACGCGCCCCTGGAGGTCACCCGTCAGGTCCACATCGTGGCCGGGCTTCTGGTCGTGACCGGGGTCCTGGCCGGCTTCCTGGTTCATCCCGCCTTCTTCGGGCTGTCGGCCTTCGTCGGCGCGGGCCTGACCTTCGCCGGCGCCACGGGCTTCTGCGGCATGGCGCGTCTGCTGATGCTGGCGCCCTGGAACCGCCGCGCGGCGGCCTGACCGATGCCGTCGGACCTGTGGGCCATTGAAGTCGCCATCCTCGGCGGCGCGGTGATCGGCTTCCTGCTGGCGGTGTTCGGCGGCGGCGGCTCGGTGCTGGCCACCCCGCTGTTGATCTATGGGGCGGGCGTGAAGGACCCCCATGTGGCGATCGGCACCTCCGCGGCAGCGGTGTCGCTCAATGCGCTGGCCGGCCTTGCGCTGCAGGCCAGGGCCGGCCGCGTGAAGTGGCCGTGCGCCACGCTGTTCGCGGTGTCGGGTCTGGCCGGCGCCCTGACCGGCGCGGCGATCGCCAAGCGGATCGACGGCGCCGTGCTGATGGTCTGGTTCGCGGTCGCCATGGCCGCTGTGGCGATCTCGATGATGCGGCCGAGCGTCGGCACGGGCGATCCTGACGTGCGACTGAACCCGGCCATCACTCTCAAGCTGACGCCTATCGGCGCCGCAACGGGACTGGCGGCCGGCTTCTTCGGCATCGGCGGCGGCTTCCTGATCGCACCGGGCCTGATGGCGGCCAGCGGCATGACCCTGGCCAACGCCGCAGCCTCGTCGCTCATCTCGGTCGCCCTGTTCGGCGCCGCGACCAGCGTCAGCTATGCCGCCTCGGGCCTGATCGACGTTCCCCTGCTCGTGGCGCTGGTCGTCGGCGGCGTCGTGGGAACCCTGGCCGGAGGCCCGGTCGCACGGCGCCTCGCGACGAGGGCGCTGCTCGCCCGGCGCATCTTCGGCGGCATGATCCTGGTCGTCGCCGCCTGGATCCTCTGGCGCTCGGTCGGCTAGCCGCGGGTCTTGCCGAACGGGTCGGGCAGCAGGCGCTCGTAGGTGCGGCGGACGCTGTCGTAGCATTCGCAGGCCGCCGCCTCGAGGCCGGCCCGGTCGAGGATGTCGACCACGCCGCGGCGGTAGCTGATCAGGCCCTTGGCCTGCAGAGAGCCGGCGATGGCGGTCACTGTCGTGCGCTGCACGCCGAGCATGTCGGCCAGGAACTCCTGGGTCAGCGACACCGTGTTGCTGTCGATCCGGTCGCGGCAGGACAGTAGCCAGCGGCAGAACCGGGCCTCGACGGAGTGCAGGGCGTTGCAGGCCACGGACTGGATCGCGTGGCCGAACAGCGCGTCGTTGTGCCGGTCGATCAGCGCGGCGAGGTCCGGCGCCTGCCTGACGGCTTCGGCCAGGTGGCCGGCGGCGATGCGCGAGGCGCGGCCCGGCGCCTGGACGATGGCGCGCGACATGCTCTGGCGCGGCGCGACGGCGGCCATCAGGCCGAAGGCGCCCTCGCGCCCGATCGTGGCCGACTCTATCGCGGCGCCATTTTCCATGAGCGTCATCAGCGAGATCACGCAATCATGCGGGAAGTACACCGTGTCGATCGGGTCGCCCGGGTCGCAGATCAGGCGCCCCTTCTCCATCTCGATGAGCGCGATTTGGGGGGACAGGCGCGCGAAGTCCGCGGGGGACAGGGAGGCCAGCAATCGGTTTTTCAACGGCAGAGGACTCGTCATGACAACTCAAAACGCCGTTGTGCGACGGCGGTTTCAAGCTATAGGGGCGTATCCTCAAGCACCGTCGATTAGTCGACATAATCCAGACAGTTGGTCGCCTAATTCAGTCAACCAATGGTCGGTGACGCAATTCACGGATTGACCTGACGCAGTGTCTCATTCTGTCGGATAGTCGACACAACAACATTCGAGTCGTCTGAAGTATAAGAAAAGCGGGAACGGAAACTGATGAAATACAGACGCTTGGGCCGCACGGGCCTCTACGTTTCGGAAATCTGCCTGGGCGCGATGACCTTCGCCGGCGAGGGCGCCAGCATGTGGGGGCAGATCGGCTCCGTGGACCAGGCGGGCGCCGACGCGATGATCGGACGAGCGCTGGAAAGCGGCGTCAATTTCATCGACACGGCCGATGTCTACTCGTTCGGCCAGTCCGAGCGGATGGTCGGCGCGGCGCTCAGGAACCTCGGGGTCAAGCGCAGCGACGTGGTCATCGCCACCAAGGTCTATGGCGAAATGGGCAAGGGGCCGAACGACCGCGGCGCCTCACGCGGCCACATCATGGACGGCGTCCAGGCCAGTCTGGAACGGATGGGCCTCGACTACATCGACCTCTACCAGATCCACGGCAATGACAGCATCACGCCGGTCGACGAGACCCTGCGCGCGCTGGACGATCTGGTGAGCCAGGGCCTCGTCCGCTACGTCGGCTGCTCCAACTGGGCGGCCTGGAAGATGATGAAGGCGCACGGCATCGCGGACGCCAAGGGCTATGCCCGGTTCGAGTCGGTGCAGGCCTACTACTCGATCGCCGGCCGCTACCTGGAGCGCGACATCGTGCCGATGATGCAGGACCAGCAGATGGGCCTGATGGTCTGGTCGCCGCTGGCCGGCGGCCTGCTCTCGGGCAAGTTCGGGCCGGGCAGCAACGGGCCGGAGGGCGCGCGGCGGGCGTCGTTCGACTTCCCGCCGGTGAACCGCGACCGCGCCTGGGCCTGCGTGGACGCCATGCGGCCGATCGCCGAAGCGCGGGGCGTCTCCGTCGCCCGCATCGCGCTGGCCTATGTCTTGGCCAAGCCCTGGGTCACGACGGTGATCGTGGGCGCCAAGACCGCCGAGCAGCTGGACGACAATCTGGCCGCCGCGGAGATTGAACTGACGGTCGACGAACTCGCCGCCCTGGACAAGGCCTCGGCCCTGCCGCCGGAGTACCCGGGCTGGATGTTCGAACGTCAGGGGATGAATCGCGTGCCGAGGCCGTTCGTGAAGAAGGCCTAGCGGCGCTTGGGCCGCCTCCTCGCGGGGAGGCGGCCGCCTGTGCTCAGTGCAGGTCGATCCGGCGGCTGTCGCCGACGTCGGGCAGCTTGCCGGTGGCGTTCGCCTTGGCGATCTCCCAGGCGAACCTGATCGGGCCGCCTTCGGTGATCCAGACCTGGGCGTCGGAGACGTCGAGGCACAGCATGGTCAGTTGCGGGTCGGCCTTGCCTTCGGGGCGCCAGGCCGCGACGACCGGGTTCCAGTACCTGTCAATGCGCGCGGTGTCGTGCTGCAGCGTCAGCTCGCCGGCGACGCAGGCGTGGAACTTCTGGCCGTCCTGCACAACCATCATCGCCCCTTTGCCCTCCTCGATCGAGCGGGCGAGGTCGGTGTCGGCGCGGGTGAAGAACCAGATCAGACCCTGCTCGGGCTCGCAGAAGGCGGTCATCGGCTGGAAATGCTGCATGGGATGCGTGTGAGCGCCGAGCATGACCGTGCGGCCGTGCTTGCTGATCTCGTCCCACAGGCGCTTGCGGACGGCTTCGGTGTCGTTGATGTCGGTCATGGGGCTCTCCCGGTGCGATTGAGTTGCAGAGGAGAACCGGTGCGGGAAGGTGAGGTTCCGGACCGCCCACAATCCTGCGCGCTTGCGTGACGTCCGGTTCCTCGCGCACCTTTGACGAAACGGGGGATGCGATGAAGAAGCTGCTGGCGGCCGTACTGTCGATGGCGCTGCTCGGCGCGGGCGCCGCGGGCGCGAACGAGCTTCGCGAGGACGTCCGCAAATGGCGGATGGCGAATGAAGCCGAGATCGCCGGCGATCTCGCCGACCTGATCGCCTTGCGCAGCGTGGCGGCCGACCCCGCGGGTCTGCGCGCCACGGCCGACCGACTGGAGGCCGAGCTGAAATCGCGCGGCTTCGCGACCCGGCAGCTGACGGCCGGCGGCTCGCCACCGCTCGTATTCGGCGAGCTCAAGGTGCGCGGCGCCCAGCGGACTGTAACCTTCTACGCCCACTACGACGGTCAGCCTGTCACACCGTCGCAATGGCGGGGCGATCCGTTCATCCCGGTCATGCGGACGGGCATCGGCGCGAACGCGGCCGAGATCGACTGGCGCAAGCCGGGTGTGCGGCTGGACCCGGAATGGCGTCTGTTCGGCCGGGCGGCCAGTGACGACAAGTCGTCCATCGTCGCCTTCCTGGCCGCGATGGACGCGCTCAAGGCGACAGGACGAAAGCCCTCCGTGAACATCAAGGTCGTCTGGGAGGGCGAGGAGGAGGCCGGATCGACCCGACTGCCCCGGATACTTCGCGAAAACGCAGACCTGTTCCGGACGGACCTCTGGCTGATCGGCGATGCGCCGGTCCACCAGTCGCGCGAGCGCATGATCTACTTCGGCGCGCGCGGGGTGATGAGCCTGGAGATGACGCTCTATGGTCCTCTGCGACCCCTGCACGACGGGCACTACGGCAACTGGGTCCCCAATCCGGCCGCTGCCGCCGCCGATCTGATCGCCCGGATGCGCGCGCGGGACGGGACCATTCTCGTTCCGGGCATCGGCGATAGCGTGCGACCCCTGACCGACGCCGAGCGCGCGGCGATCGCCGCCCTGCCGCCGGTCGAGGCCGGACTGCTGGCCGAGTTCGGCATCGCGCGGGCGGAAAGCGCCGACGGCCTCACCCTGAGCACCATGCGGCCGTCGCTGAATGTCCGCGGGCTGCGGGCCGGCAAGGTCGGCGACGAAGCCACCAACTCGATCCCGACCGAGGCCGTCGTGTCGATCGACTTCCGGCTGGTCCCGGACCAGACACCTGAGGGCGTGCGCCAGAGTCTCGAGCGCTGGTTCGCGGCGGAGGGCTGGACCGTCGTGTCGGAGCCGCCGGACGCCGCCATGCGCGCGGCCCACCCGAAGCTCGTCCGCCTGCAGTGGGAGACCGGTTATCCCGCGCTGCGCAGCGACATGTCGAGCGTCCCGGCCAAGGCGGTGCTGGCCGCCGCGAGCCGCTCGGCAGGCAAGCCGGTGTTGGCGCTGCCCATGATCGGCGGCAGCGTCCCGATCTACATGTTCGGCGAGGTTTCGGACGCGCCGATCATCGGCCTTCCGATCGGCAACCACGACAACAACCAGCATGCGCCGAACGAGAACGCGCGCCTGCAGAACCTGTGGGATGGCGTGGAGATCTACGCGGCGATGCTGGCGGACCTTGACTGGTAACGGCCCGCCCGGCGTCAGGTCGCGTACCGCGCCCGGAATGCAGCCATCGCGGCGGTCACCTCGGCCTGGTAGCGGTCGATCACCGCCGCTTCGTTGGGGCCGTTGGTGAAGATGAAGAACGATCCCGCCTGCAGCTGTTCGACGATCCGCTCGCCGGCCGCTGTCGCCGGCAGGTGCTGCGACATCGGAACCTCGCCCTCGACCTTCAGCGTGCGCGGCCCGCCGAAGTTGCCGTGGCGGTTGCGGAAGCTGTTCCAGATGTCCGTCGCCACGGGGCCCGGGCAGATCACCCCGACGTCGATGTTGGTCCCCTCGAAGTCGCGGCGGGCGCAGAGGCTGTAACCCATGACAGCGTGCTTGGCGGCGGTGTAGGCGGCCGAGATGCCGCCCGTGGCGCTGTCCGGCAGGCCCAGCGCGTGCTCGGACGCGGTGTTGACGATCCGGCAGGGCAGGCCGCTCTCCAGCATCGCCGGGGCGAAGGTGCGGACGCCGAGGTAGACGCCCTCGACATTGACCTTGAACACCCAGTCCCAGGTCTGGAGCGAGACGCGGTGGACGGTCCCCGGCGCCCCCACGCCGGCGTTGTTGAACAGCAGCTGGACGGGCTGGCCCCACTGCGCCTCAGCCCGGTCGGCAAGGGTGCGCCAGCTGGCCTCGTCGATGACGTCCAGGTGCAGTCCGACGACGTCGAAGCCGTCCGCCGCCAACGCGCGGGCCGCCTCGCCGGCGCGCTCGGCCTCGATATCGGCGAGCACGACCCTCGCGCCGCGCGCCGCCAGCGCCCGGCCGATCCCCAGGCCGATGCCGGAGGCCCCGCCCGTGACGACCGCGACCGCGCCGGAGATGTTCACGCTAGAAGCCCAGCACGGTCGCGTAGCGATCCTTGTGGTAGCCGGCGCCGCCGAACAGCTGCTCGGCGACCCGGGCGCGCTTCAGGAAAAGGCCGGCGTCGTGGGCGTCGGTCTGACCGATGCCGCCGTGCATCTGGACCATCTCGTTGCTGACCAGATGGGCCAGTTCGCTCGCCTTGCACTTGGCCAGCGACGCGGCCGCGCGGTTGTCGGCCGCGCCGGAGTCGAGCTGCTCGAGCGCCGCCTCGACGCAGGACCGGGTGGTCTCCAGGTCGGTGAACATCTTGGCCGCGCGGTGCTGCAGCGACTGGAAGGCGCCGATCAGCTGGCCGAACTGGGTGCGGGTCTTCAGATAGTCGAGCGTGATCTCGAACGCCTGCAGGGCGCTGCCGAGCATTTCGGCGGACAGGCCGATGCGTGCGCGGTCGAGCACCGGCTCCAGCACGTCCCAGCCCTTGTCGGCCTGGCCCAGCAGCTCGCCGGAAGCGCCGTCGAAGGTGATCTCGGCGGCGCCGCGGCTGTCGGCCAGCGCGAGGTGCTTGCGGGTCACGCCGGCGGCGTTCGGATCGACCAGGAACAGGCTGATCCCCGCCGTCTCGCCCGGCTTGCCGCTGGTGCGGCCCGCCACGATCAGCAGGTCGGCGGCGTCGCCGTCGATGACGAAGGTCTTCCTGCCCGTGAGCTTGTAGCCGTCGCCGGCCTTCTCGGCCTTCAGCGCGATGCGCTCGGGCGCGTGGTGGGCGTTCTCGTCGACGGCCAGGGCCGTGACCGCCGCGCCCTCGGCGATCTTCGGCAGCCATTGCGCCTTCTGGGCGTCCGAGCCGGCCAGCGTCAGGGCGGAGGCGCCGATCAGGGCGGTCGAGATCAGCGGCGAGGCGGTCAGGGTGCGGCCGGTTTCCTCCAGGATCAGGCCCAGGCTCAGATAGCCGAACTCCGAGCCGCCGAACGCCTCGGGAACGATGACCCCGGCCCAGCCCATCTGGCCGATCTCGGCCCAGGTCGCGGGGTCGAACGGCGCGCCCGAGCCGCCGTCGCGCAGCGCGCGCAGCTTCGCCACGGGCGAGGATTCCTGCGCCCAGCTCTTGGCGGCGTCGCGGAGCATGGTCTGTTCTTCGTTCAGGACGGCCATGTCAGGCGTGCTCCCCCATTTTTGCGTTCAATGCTGTGTGTCGTTGGGCCCATTGGAGGGCCTGTTCCAGACGGTCGTTGCCCCAGAAGAGCTCGCCGTCGGCGGTGATGAAACTGGGCGAGCCGAAGACGCCGCGCGCCAGGGCCTGTTCGACGTGCGCCTTCAGCCGCGCCTTGACCGGTTCGCCCTGGGCGGCGGCGAAGACCGCGTCCGGCGCGGCGCCGACCTCTTCCAGCAAAGGAGCCAGGACCTCGGGGTTCGAGATGTCCTGGTCAGCGACGAAGTTGGCCTCGTAGACGCGGCGGGTGAAGGCCGGCGTCCAGCCGTCCTCCAGTCCGGCGACGGCGACCCGGGCCGCCAGCAGGGTGTTGCGCGGAAACTGGCTGGGGTGAACCAGGGGCAGGCCCTGCTCCTCGCAGACCCGCTCCATGTCGCGCCACATGTACTGCCCCTTGACCGGCACCACGTTGAACGGGCTGTCGGTCATGCCCTGCTGGGCGTGCAGCAGCGGGCCGAGCAGGAACGGGCGCCACGCCACGGCGACGCCGGCCTCCCCGGCCAGCGCCTCGACGCGCATGGCGGCGGGATAGGAGTAGGTCGAGGCGAACTCGTACCAGAACTCGATCATGACCGTGGGCTCCGGGCCGGACCTACTGGTGGTCCAGCAGGCCCAGGACGCGCTTGGCGACGACGTTCAGGTTGATCTCGCTGGTGCCGCCTTCGACCGAGTTGGCCTTGGCGCGCAGCATCGAGCGCAGGGCGGCGATCTCGCCCGGATCGAAGCTGTCGCCTTCCCAGCCCAGGCCCTGCAGGCCGAGCGCCTCGACGGTCAGTTCGGTGCGCTCCTGGTTCAGCTTGGCGGCCGCGTACTTGATGATCGAGGTCGCGGCGCTGGGGCCCTTGCTGGCCTTGGCTTCCTGTTCGGCGCGACGGACGGTCAGGGCGAAGGCCGCGGCGTCCATCTTGTGGGCCGAGATGCGGCCACGCAGGTCAGGATCGGCGATCCGGCCCTTCTCGTCCACGCCGACGTGTTCCTTCGCCGCGTCGACCACGTCGATGCCCGCGCCGCCGCCGAAGCCGCCGGCCGAGATGTTCTGGCGTTCGTACTGCAGGAGCCGCTTGGCGATCTCCCAGCCGCCGTTCAGCTTGCCGACCAGCTGGTCCTTGGGGACCTTCACGTCGGTGAAGAAGGTCTCGCAGAAGGGCGAGGCGCCGCTGATCAGCTTGATCGGGCGCGTCTCGACGCCGGGCGAGGTCATGTCGAACAGCACGAACGAGATGCCCTCATGCTTCTTCGTCGTGTCGGTGCGGACCAGGCAGAAGATCCAGTCGGCGTAGTTGGCGTAGCTGGTCCACACCTTCTGGCCGTTGATCAGGAAGTGGTCGCCCTTGTCCTCGCAGCGGGTCTGAAGGCCGGCGAGGTCAGAGCCGGCGCCCGGCTCGGAGTAACCCTGGCACCAGCGGATCTTGCCCTTCACGATGTCGGGCAGGAAGCGCTGCTTCTGCTCCTCGGTGGCGTACTCCATCAGCACCGGCCCGAGCATCCAGACGCCGAAGCTCATCAGGGCCGGGCGGGCCTTGATGCGGCGCAGTTCGCTTTCGAGCACCTTGTTCTGCTCGCGGGTCAGGCCGCCGCCGCCGTATTCCTTCGGCCACATCGGCGCGGTCCAGCCCTTCTCGCCCATGCGGTCGAGCCACAGCTGGACGTCGGGGTTCGCCGGCTTGAAGTTGCGGCCGCCCCACGGCGCCTCGGACTCGTCATCCATCGGCGTATTGAGCGAGGGAGGATAGTTGGCGGCGAGCCACTCGCGCACCTCGGTGCGGAAGGCCTCCAGTTCGGTCCCGCCGAAATCAGCCATGTCATCCTCCCGTGCTTGTTGTTGCGGCGCACATTAGCGCGCGGCGGCGATGGAGCAAGCCGGTTCAAACGAGTGTTCGAAACACTTTCCGGCGACGCGCTGTCGGCGCGGGCGCGCGCGGCGTCTATAGTCGAGGCGGAACCGCGGGATTCGTATGCACTTCCTTCGCGAACTGAGACCCGCGCTGATCGGCGTCGCCCCGACCCTGGGCGCGATCGCGGCCCTGTCCTCCGGCGGGATGCTGATCCTGTCCGGCGCCACGCCGTCCGATCCGGCGCGCTTTCTGGAACTGCTGCGCTTCACGCCGGCGCTGCTGATCGAGACCAGCCACTTCCTGTCGTCGGTCCTGGGCCTGGTGCTGGTGCTGCTGGCGTTCGGCCTGCGCGCGCGGCTCGACGCGGCCTGGACGGCGACCCTGGTGTCGCTGCTGCTCGCCGCCCTGCTGGCGCCGTTCAAGGGCTTCAACTGGGAAGAGGCGGTGCTGCTGGTCGGCTGCATCGTCATCATGCTGCCACTCCATGCCGGCTTTCCCCGGCAAGCCCGGCTGTCCCGGATGGAGGTCACGCCCGGCTGGCTGATCTCGGCCGCCGCCGTGATCCTCGGCGCGGGCGTGCTCGGCTGGTGGTCGTTCGCCAACGCCGACTACGCCGACCAGCCGGTCTGGCGCGTGATCCAGGACCAGGACGTGGCGCGGGCCATCCGCTCCTCGGCGGGCGCGGCGCTGGCGCTGCTTGGCTTCGGCCTCTGGCGGCTGTTCGCGACGGCGGCGACGCCCCCGGTGGTCGGCGACGACGATCCCGATTTCCATCGCGTGCGCCACATCCTGGGCAAGGCGGAGTGGTCGCAGCCGGACTCCAACCTCGCCCTGCTGGGCGACAAGCGGTTCCTGTTCTCCGAGAGCGGCGAGACCTTCCTGATGTTCGGCGTGCGCGGCCGGTCCTGGATCGCCATGGACGGCCCGGTCGGCCGCACCGAAGAGCGGATGGAGCTGCTCTGGCGCTTCCGCGAACTCGCCGACGCCCACGCCGCGCGGCCTGCGCTGTACGGCATCGGGCCGGAAGACCTGCCCGACGCGGTCGAGCTGGGGTTCTCGATCCAGAAGATCGGCGAGGCCGCCGCTGTGCCGCTGGACGGCTTCTCCCTCGCCGGCCGTCGCCGTGAGGTGCTGCGGCGCAACTGGCGCAAGGCGGGCGAGGGCGGCGCCAGCTTCGAGGTCATTCCCCCCGAGGCGGTTCCTCCTTTGTTGGACGAGCTGAAGGCCATCTCCGACGAGTGGCTGTCCCACCACTCGGGCGGCGAGAAAGGGTTCTCGCTGGGCGGCTTCGTGCCGCGCTACGTCTGCGAATTTCCGATGGCGCTGGTGCGGACGGGAGGCCGGATCGTCGCCTTCGCCACCCTGTGGCCGACGGCGACCCGCAAGTCCTTCTCCATGGACCTGATGCGCTATGGCGAGAGCGCGCCCAAGAACGTGATGGATTACCTGTTCGTCGAGCTCCTCGAATGGGGCCGCGAACAGGGCTACCAGGCGTTCGACTTCGGCTCCGCGCCACTGGCGGGCCTCGAGGACCGGCCGCTGGCGCCGATCATGTCGCGGGTCGGCAAGCTGCTCTTCGAGCGCGGCGAGGAGATCTACAATTTCCGCGGCGTGCGCCGGTACAAGGACAAGTACGACCCGCTCTGGCAGCCCCGCTACGTCGCCGCGCCGCACCGCTGGCAGATCCCCATGGTGATGGCGGATGTCGGCCTGATGTCGTCGGGCGGCATGGCGGGCCTGACGCGGCGGCGGCCCAGGGCCGAGCCGGCCGGATCAGCGCTGTCCCGTGGTGAAGCCCAGCAGGTTCACCACGTGCACCAGCAGCAGTAGCGTCATCACCGCGGCCGCGACCATCACCGCGCGCCACGGAACCATGCGGACGCCGCGGATCAGGTCCGGCGGCTGGGCGCCGCGCCAGCCGGCGAACGCGGCGAGAGCGGCCATCAGCGCTGCCGCCAGAAGGGTCATCATCAGGCTCATCACGGCCAGATGGAGCAGGCTTTCGTCGCCCGCAAGCGTCATCCACAGCAAATCGTCGCAGGCGCAAGATTTGGGGTTAACCTCGCGTTTACACACTAGGGGTGGGTGGTTAGCGTTCTCCTCTGGAGTGCCGGAGGTGCGATTCGAATGACGGCGGGGGCGCCTTGGAGCGTTAAGGGCATCGACCCGAAGGCGCGCGAGATCGCCAAGGATCTCGCGCGGCGCTCCGGCATGACTCTCGGTGAATGGCTGAACCGCATGATCGTCGAGGGCGAAGCGCCGGCATCGTCGGATCCGGCGCCCGATCAGGCCTTCAACGCCGTGGACACGGGGCCCATTGTGATCGGCGGCTCGGCCGGCGAGCCGCGCTACGAGATCCCCAACCACCCCGCCGACGAGGTCGGCAAGGTCGCTGATGCGATCGAAAGGCTGACGGCGCGGATCGAGGCCGCCGAGCAACGGTCGACCCTGGCGATTAGCGGCATTGACCAGTCGGTGCGCGGGGCCCTTGCCCGGCTGGAGACCGCCGAGCGCGAACAGGTCGCCGTCGCCGCGCGTTTCGAAGGCGCCGTGGACGACATCCGCACAGAGGCCGGCCGCGCGGGCGATCGCCTGCGCCGGGTCGAGCAAGAGGCCGCCGGCCCGCGCTCGGCGGAGGCGCTTCGCTCGCTCGAGGGCATGCTCGGCAAGGTCGCGGGCCAGTTCTACGATGGCGAGGCCCGCACCCGCGAGGCGCTGGCCTCGATCGAGGCCCGCGTCGCCGAGGTCGAGCGCACCGATCCCTCGGGCCTCGTCGAGGCGGTCGCCGCCCGCGTGGCCGAGCGGCTGGAGTCGGCGGAGGGCCGCACGACGGACGCCCTGCGCGACCTCGGCGCCTCCTTCGTGGCCCTGGACCGGCGGCTGAAGGCTGTCGAGACGGCCGGCGGGGCGGGCGAGCGTCTGGAGGCCCTGGCCCAAGACCTGACGCGGCGCATGGAGGCGACGCGGGCCGAACTGGCCGAGAAGCTGGCTGCCTCGGCCGAGGGGCGCTTCGACCGCATGGACCAGAAGCTGTCGGAGATGGCGCGGCACGTCAGCGCCGCCGAGGCGCGCTCGGCGCAGGCGATCGAGCGCGTGGGCCGGGAGATGGTCAGCATGGCCGACAACCTCAGCCGCCGGGTCCAGGCCGTCGACAACCGCAGCGCCGACGCGATCGAACAGGTCGGCGGCGAGGTGGCGCGGATCGCCGCCGCCGTCGAACAGAAGCTCAACCGGGCCGACACCGCCCAGGCCCAGGCGCTCGAGAAACTGGGCGGCGAGATTGCCCGCATCACAGAACGGCTGGCCGAACGCATCGCCAACTCCGAGCGGCGCGGCGCGCTGGCCATCGACGAGGTCGGCGAGCAGGTCGCGCGGGTCACCGAACGGATCAGCCAGCGCCAGGAGCGCACGGCGACCGACCTGGCCGAGCGCATCCGGCTGAGCGAGGAGCGCACTGCGCGGCTGCTGGACGAAGCGCGTGAGAAGATCGACGCCAGCCTGAGCGGCTCGCATCGCCGTCTGGCCGAACAGATGGCGCCGGCCGCCGCCGTCGCCGCCCCGCCGCCGCCGATCGTGCGCAAGCCTGATCCCGTGCGCGAGACGTTCGCGGATCCGTTCGCCTCTGATCCGTTCGAGCCGGCCTCGCATTCGATCCCCGAGGACGCCTTCGCGCCCCAGGCCTTCGCGCGTCCGCCGGCCGAAGCCGCGCCGGGCGAGCCCGCGCCGTTCCCGACCGCCGAGCGCGGCCCGCCGTCCTTCTCGGACGAAGACTTCGCGGCCGCCGACGGTTTCGCGACGCTGTCTGACGACGTCGATGTTCCGGACGCGCCCGAGATTCCCGCCGCGCCGGTCATCCATCCCTTCGAGGTCGATGAGGCCCCGGAAGTGGCGGCGCCGCGCTCGACACGCGACGTCATCGAACAGGCGCGCCTCGCCGCCCGGGCGGCCGGCGGCGCGGGTCCGACCCCGGTCTCGCCGGCGGAGGAGCGCCGCAGCCTGTTCGGCGGACGCGAGAAGAAGCCGAAGAAGCGCGCCGGCTCCGCCCTGATGACCGCCCTGGTCGTCGCCGGCGGCGCGGCGACGCTGGGCACGCTGGGCGTCGGCGCCGCCCTGTACACCGGACTGGTGGGCGAAGGGGTCGACAGTCCGCGGGTCGCCGAGAGCAAACGCATCAACGCGGCCGACGACCGCGGCGAGATCAAGACCCGCGAGGCGGACACTACGCCGCGCGTGGCCGTGGCCGTCGTCCCGGGACTTGATCCGACCGGCGCCGCCGCCCCGCCGCCTCTGGCCGACGCGGGGTCGCAGGATACGGCGGCGAGCGGCGCGGCGCTGTATGGCGAAGCCCTGCGCCTGATCGAGGCCAAGGATCCGGATGCGGCCGATCGCCTTCGCCGCGCCGCCAATCTGGGCTACGCGCCGGCGCAGTTCGATCTGTCCAAGGCCTATCAGGCCGGAGCCCTTGGCCTGAAGAAGGACGAGGCGGAGTCGCGGCGCTGGACCGAACGGGCAGCCCAGGCCGGCGATCCCCGCGCGATGCACAATCTCGGCCTGGCGTTCTTCCAGGGCTCGGGCGGCCCGATGAACAAGACGACCGCCGCCCAGTGGTTCCGGCGCGCCGCGGATCTGGGCCGGATCGACAGCCAGTTCAATCTCGCCAACCTCTACGAGCAGGGCGCCGGCGTCAGCCAGAACGCGGCCGAATCCTACAAGTGGTATCTGATCGCCGCCCGCGGCGGCGACGCCGAGGCCCGCGCCTCGGCGGAGCGGATCAGGAAGGGCCTGTCTCCCGAAGCGCGCGCGGCGGCCGAACGGTCTGCGGTCGGCTTCCGTCCCGCCACACCCAATCCCTCGGCGTCGACGTCCACGGCGTCCGGCTCGCCGGTCGGGGTCGCCTCGGCCCAGAAGGCGCTGTCGATGCTCGGCTACTATCGCGGCCCGCAGGACGGATCCCAGTCCGGCGCGCTGAAGGGCGCCATCCAGGCGTTCCAGCGCGACAAGGGACTGCGGGCGACCGGCAATCTGGACGCCGAGACGTCCACCCGTCTGGCCGTCTACACGCGCTAGAAGACATCCCGCAGGCGGATGATCTGCGGCGCTTTTCCCTCTTCGCGGTTCGTCGCCCGACGATATATGGTTTCCGCCAGGTCGCCTCGGGGGGGCGCGGTGCGGGAGTACCAGGCATGAGGCAGGCCATCGCGCGCGCGCCGGCGTCCGCCTGGACCATGGGGGTGATCAGCCTCGTGCCGTTCTACCTGGCGGCGGGATTCTACTGCTACGGCCCGGGCGAGATGCGCGGCCAGGCCTTCCTGGGGCTGATCGGCTGGTCGACCGCCATGCTCAGCTATCTGGGGGGGGTGCGGGCGGGGCTGGAGATCGACAGCCACGCAAGTCCCCGCTGGTGGAGCACCGGGCTGGCGCTGCTGTCGCCGTTCGCCGCCCTGGCGCTGCTGTTCGGCGCCCTCACCGGGGCGCTGTCCCAGGCGCAGCAGGTTTCAGGGTTCATGACGGCCTTCCTGCTGATGTGGATCTGGGACACCCGCGCTCACGACGGTCCCACCTGGCGCCCGCGATACCGCACCTTCATCACCGCCGGCGCGGTGGTCGCCCTGGCGTTCGCCCTCGAACAGGCGATGAGCCTGTAGCTCAATCGCTGACCAGGGACTTCCATCCGATCGGGTGGACCCTGTCCGCACCCAGCGCCGCCGCCAGCGGCCGGCCGGAGAACAGCGGCGCGAACGCCGCGTCTCGTACATTCAGCCCGCCGGCATAGGCCCCGAAGGCGGGCAGCACGATCCGCGCGCCATCGGTCACGAAGCAGCGCCGACGCACGCGTCCGCCCCGGCCGGCGACGCGCGCGGCAGGGTGCAGGTGGCCCGCGACCTCGCCCGGTTGAACACCCGGCTGGGGTTCGTGACGCAGCCGCAGGGTCTCCAGCGTCATCTCGTCGACGACCTCTCCCGGCAAGGCGCGAGGGCCGTCCGCGTCGTGATTGCCGACCACCCAGACCAGGGTCCGGCCGCGCGCCAGGGCCGCCAGCCGCGCCGCGTCCTCGGACGCGAGCCGGCCCTCGGCCGCGCCGTCGTGGAAACTGTCGCCGAGGAACACCAGCAGGCGCGGCGCGCTGGCGGCGACCTCGCGCTCCAGCCGGGTCAGGGTCTCGCGGGTGTCGTAGGGTGGCAGGAGCTGGCCCCGCATGGCGTAGGCCGAGCCCTTCTCGAAGTGCAGATCCGCGACGAGCAGGGCCTCGGCGGCCGTGACCCGCAGGGCCCCCGAGGCCTTCAGAACCACCTCGGTCCCGTTCACGGCGAGGTGGAGGCCGCCGCACGCCGCCGCGCGCAGGCTCATTGCGTCCTTCGACACGGCGCTGCGCGCCTGCTCAGGAAGACGTGTTGGGGAAAGCTGCATCGGGTCCGAATCCAAACGCTCCACTGAATACGTCATCCTGAGCAGCGGCCGCAGGCCCCGTGTCGAAGGGCGCACATCACGCCATCGCCTCCGCGATCAGATCCTCGGCCGCCTCGGCCAGCATCATGTCGGCGGCGCCGCCGGGCGCCCGCTCGCGGCCGAGCTCCATGAACATCGGAACCGCGAACGGCGAAAGGCGCTCAAGCGCCGCATGGCGGATATGTCCTTTCACCCGCGCCAGAAGCCTGCCGACCCGGGAGACGTCGATTGTCATGCTGGCGGCGTCGGCGCGCGCGCACTTCAGCAGCAGATGGTCGGGCTGGTGCCGGCGCAGCACGTCGTAGATCAGGTCGGTCGAAAAGGTCACCTGCCGGCCTGATTTCTCCGCACCAGGCATCCGCCGTTCGATCAGGCCGCTGATCAGGGCGCAGCCCTTGAACGAGCGCTTCATCATGAAGCTCTCGTCCATCCAGGCCTCGAGGTCGTCGCCCAGCATATCCTCGGCGAACAGGTCCGCCAGATCGACGCGGTCCATCGGCTTCAGCGCCCAGATGGCCACCGCATAGTCGTTGCAGACAAAGCCGAGCGGCCCGATGCCCAGCCGGTCCAGACGCCGGGTCAGCAGCATGGCGAGGGTCGTGTGGGCGTGGCGGCCGTCGAACGGATAGACGACCATGAAAAACCGCTTCCCGTGTGGGAAGGTCTCCAGCAGCATCTCATCGGGAGCGGGGATGACCGAGCGGTCGCGCTGGGCTTCCAGCCATTCCCGGACGTCGTCGGGCAGGACCGACCAGGCGCTCTCGTCCGACATCATCCGCCGCACCTTGGCGGCCAGAAAGGTCGAGATCGCGAACTTGCTGCCGCCCCAGCTGGGCATCCTGGCGTTCGTGTCAGGGGCCGGCGAGACGAGAACGTCGGTTCCGGTGACCCCGACCAGTTTCCAGGTCATCCCCGCGAAGACGAAGGTGTCGCCGGGATCCAGCACCTCCAGGTAGCCTTCCTCGACCTCTCCGATCTTGCGTCCACCCCTGCCGCCGCGCATGGCGATGCGGACGTTCAGGGTGGCCGGCGCGACGATGGCGCCGACGTTCATCCGGTGGCGCCGCACGGTGTCGGCGTTGCGCGCGCGCCAGAGGCCGTCGGCGTCCTTCACGATCCGTCGGAAACGGTCATAGGTCTTCAGCGCGTAGCCGCCGGTCGAGACGAAGTCGACCACCTCCTCGTAGTCTTCCCAGCTGAGCGCCCGGTACGGCCCGGCCGTGCGCACCTCGTCATAGAGCGCCACCAGGTCGAACGGCTCGCTGCAGGCGCAGCCCATGACGTGCTGGGCCAGCACGTCCAGCGCCCCGACCCGCGGCTGCTCGCTGTCCAGCGCGTTCTCGGCGATGGCCTCGATGGCCGCCTGGCATTCCAGCATCTCGAAGCGGTTGGCGGGGACGAACAGCGCCTTCGACGGCTCGTCCAGCCGGTGGTTGGCGCGACCGATGCGCTGGACCATCCGCGCGGCGCCCTTCGGGGCGGCCAGCTGGATGACCAGGTCGACGTCGCCCCAGTCGATGCCGAGGTCGAGAGTTGAGGTGCAGACGACCGCCTTCAGCTCGCCGCGCGCCATCGCCGCCTCGACCCGGCGCCGCTGCTCGGCCGACAGGCTGCCGTGATGCAGTGCGATCGGCAGGTCGTCGTCGTTCAGCTTCCAGAGTTCCTGAAAGGCGTACTCGGCCTGGAAGCGCGTGTTGACGAAGATCAGCGTCGTGCGATGGCGCTTGATGATCTCGTAGACCTCTTCCATCGCGTGCTCGGCGGTATGACCCGCCCAAGGCACGCGGCCCTGCGAGATCAGGGTGTCGACCTGCGGCGCGGGGCCGGGCGGGCCGAGGACGAGGTCCACATCAAACCGAGCATCCCCGCGAAGGCGGGGACCCAAGCGGCCCTCAACGCCGTCCGCCCATTCGGCTTGGGCCCCCGCCTTCGCGGGGGTGATCAGTGAGGGACTCAGCCAATCCCTTATCAGGTCCGGATCGTCGACCGTGGCCGACAGCCCGACCCGTCGCATGTTCGGCGCCAGCTGTTGCAGCCGCGCCAGATCCAGGGCCAGCAGGTCGCCGCGCTTGGTCGGCCAGAGGGTGTGGATCTCGTCCAGGATCACGCAGCGCAGATCCTCGAAAAGCCCGCGCGCGCCCTCCCAGGCGAGCAGCAGCGCCAGTTGCTCCGGGGTCGTCAGCAACATGTCCGGCGGCCGCAGCTTCTGGCGCTGCTTGCGGCTGACGCCGGTATCGCCGGTCCGGCTCTCGGCGACGATGTCGAGGCCCATCTCGAGGATGGGCGTCATCAGGTTGCGTTCGACATCGACGGCCAGCGCCTTGAGCGGCGAGATGTAGAGGGTGTGGATGCCGCGCGGCCCGTTGGCCAGCGGGCGTTCGGCGAGCTCGATCAGGCTGGGCAGGAAACCGGCCAGGGTCTTGCCGCCGCCGGTCGGCGCGATCAGCAGGGCGTGGCGCCCGGCGCGGGCCCGGGCGATCATGTCCAGCTGGTGCGTACGCGCCGTCCATCCGCGCCGGGCGAACCAGTCGGCGAAGCGCTCGGGCAGCAGGGAGGGGAGGGCGGTTCCGTCCACGATACCAAACAGCACTCCGCCGGCGCGCCGTCAATGTTCCCGTTCCGTTTCCGTGCGAGTCCAGCTATTCAGGTCGGGTGACCGATCTTCCCGCCGTCCTCGAAATTCCGTCCGCCCTCGTGGTCCTGCCCGGCGCGAAGTCGGCCGTGGCCGATGCCGTCGGCGCGCGGGAGCTGCGTCCGCCCTACGCCCGGGAGATGCTCGAGGAAGCGCCGGTGCTGGTCGCCCATGCGGCGATGACGGCGCGGCGGCTGGGCCTGAACGCGCCGGGGCGTTCGCGACGGATCTTCGACGCGCTGGAGCTGTTCGCCTTCGTCCGCCCGGCCAGGTTCACCGCTCCGTCGGCGGTGGGCCTCGCCCAGGCGATGGGATTGCCCGAGCCCAGGGGGCCGTCGGCCCAGGCGGAGGCCCTGCGTGTCACCTGCCGGATGCTGCTCGATGAACTGGCCGCGACCCCCTGGCCGTCGCGCGAGGAGGCGCTGGCGCTGGCCGAGACGATGGATCGCGCCGGCTGGGCCTGGGGTATGGCGGCGGTGACCGCGCTGCGCTCGCAGCCCGTCCGGCACAGCGCGCGCGGCTCGGGCCTGGAGGTCTGGAGCCGCATCCCGGAGTGGGAGGACCAGGCGTCGCCGGGCGAGCCGGGCAGCAGGCCGATTGATCCGGAGGCCGCCGCCCGCCGCCTCGACGAACTGCTCCAGAAGGCCGGCCTCGACGAGGCCCGCGCCTCGCAGAAGGTGTTCGCCGCCGAGACCGCCTGGGCGTTCCAGCCGCGCGACCGCGAAGGCGAACCGCGGATGATGCTGGCCGAGGCCGGCACGGGGGTCGGCAAGACGATGGGCTATCTGGCCCCGGCCTCGCTGTGGTCGGAGGCGAACGGGCCCGCCGTCTGGGTGTCGACCTACACCCGGGCCCTGCAGCGCCAGATCGAGCGAGAGAGCGCCGCCATCTATCCCGATCCCGCCGTCCGGGCCCGCAAGTCGGTCGTCCGCAAGGGGCGGGAAAACTACCTCTGTCTGCTGAACTTCCAGGAACAGGCGCAGGCCTCGCAGCTGGGCAATGGCGATCTGATCGGCCTGGCCCTCGCCGCCCGCTGGGCCCGCGCCACCCGCGACGGCGACATGACCGGCGGCGACTTCCCGGCGTGGCTGCCGACGCTCTTCGCGGTTCCGGCGATGGCCCAGGCCAGCGCCGCCAACTTGGTCGACCGGCGCGGCGAGTGCATGCACGCCGGCTGCGTCCACTATCGCTCCTGCTTCATCGAGAAGGCCATTCGCGCCAGCAAGCACGCCGACATCGTCATCGCCAACCACGCGCTGGTCATGACCCAGGCGGCCTACGACGGCGCCCGGACGGCGCGGGGCATGAAGGCTGACAACGAGACCACGACCCTGCGCCGCATCGTCTTCGACGAGGGTCATCACCTTTTCGACGCCGCCGACAGCGCTTTCGCCGCCGCCCTCTCGGGCGCCGAGGCGGCCGATCTGCGGCGCTGGATCCGCGGACCGGAGGGGCGCGGCCGCCGGGGACGGGGGCTGGAGGCGCGGCTGATGGAGATCGTCGGCGACCGCGAGGACGCCCGCAACGCGCTGCAGGACGCCGTCCACGCCGCCGCCGCCCTGCCCGGAGAGGGCTGGTCCGGCCGCATCGCGCCCCCGGACGGCCAGGTGAACCCGCACGGTCCGATCGAGGCCTTCCTCGTGGCGGTCATGGAGCAGCTGCGCGCCCGCGCCACCCAGGGTGACCAGGGCATGGAATGCCATGCGCGCCCGGCCACGGACCTGGTCCGCGACACGGCCGCCCTGGCCGCCGCGGCCCTGGCGCGGATCGAGGGCCCGTTGATCGCCCTGACCCGGCATCTGGCCGACATCCTGGACGACGAAAGCGACGAGCTGCCGCCGTCCGATCGAGCGAGAATTGAAGGGGCTTTGAGGGGGCTCGATCGGCGGGCGCGGATGCACCTGCCGAGCTGGCGGTCGATGCTCAAGGCGATCGAGGAGGACGCCGAGGACGATCCCGACTTCGTCGACTGGTTCGACGCCACCTTCCTGTACGGCCGCGTGGTCGACGCCGCCTGCCGCCGGCACTATGTCGATCCGAGCGAACCGCTGGCCTCCGCCGTCATCGCGCCGGCCCACGGCGTGCTGGTAACCAGCGCCACCCTGGCCGACAGCACGCTGGACGATCCGTTCGCCCTGGCCGAAATGCGCACCGGCGCCGCGCGGCTGCCCGACCGGCCGCAGACGCTGCGACTGGCCTCGCCGTTCGACTACGCCGCCAACAGCCGGGCCTTCGTGGTCACCGACGTCGGCAAGGACGACCCGCGCCAGGTCGCCGCCGCGATGCGCGAGCTGTTCCTGGCCGCCGGGGGCGGGGGTCTGGGTCTCTTCACCGCCATCCGCCGGCTGCGCGCGGTGCACGAGCGGATCGCCGCGCCGCTGGCCGACAAGGGCCTGGCCCTCTACGCCCAGCACGTCGACCCGCTGGAGGTCGGCGCCCTGGTCGACATCTTCCGGGCCGAGGAGAACGCCTGCCTGCTCGGCACCGACGCGGTGCGGGACGGCGTCGACGTGCCCGGCCGCTCCCTGCGGCTGCTGGTCTTCGACCGCATGCCCTGGCCGCGCCCCGACATTCTGCACAAGGCCCGACGCCAGCGCTTCGGCGGCAAGGCCTACGACGATGGCATCGCCCGGGCGAGGCTGGCGCAGGCGTTCGGGCGGCTGATCCGCCGCGCCGACGACAAGGGCGTCTTCGTCATGCTCGACGCCGCCGCACCGACGCGGCTGTTCAGCGGCTTGCCGGAAGGGGTGGAGCTGCAGCGCGTGGGCCTGGTCGAGGCGATCGAGGCGACGGCGGCGTTTTTGGGGACCGGCGAGTGACAGGTCGTCTTGTCGCCGTCATCGAGTGGCTGACCGTGCGCTTCGTGCGGGTCATGAGTTTTCTCGATCGTCTGTACTGGTTGATCAATCCCGTTTGGATGAATGGGCCCGGACAGCCTCTGTCGGGTCCGTTCGAGTCGGAAGGACGTCGCAGGCGACGCGCCGAAGCGATCCGGTCCGGCCGGCTGACCGACATCGAACCGGACGAATAGGGTTGGTCTCGAGCCTTACGGCCCCGGAACGGACTCACTGCCGTCGCACTGATGCAATGTCCGGGGCGTAGAGGCTCGGGCGGCGGGAGCGATGTGAGTGACGGAGTCGACCGATGAGCCTGCCGCAGCCCCGCCCCGACCTGCCCGCCGATGACGCCGCGCCGCTCGCCGAGACCGTATGCGCCCGGGCCGAGGTTCAGCGGGTGCGGTGGCTGACGGGCCTGAGCCAGGACGCCTTCGCCCGCTGCTTCGCCATCGATCCCGACGCCCTGCGGGACGTCGAGGCCGGCCGGGCGCGGCCCAACGCGGCGTTCCGCGCCTATCTCAAGGTCATCGCCCGCGATCCGGGCGGGGTGAGCCGGGCGATCAACGCGCCGGTCGCCTGACGCAACGGCGCCCTTGCGCTCCGCGTGCGGACCCGCTGATATCGCGGCGGGGATGAGCGGGGGCTGTCTGAGTGTCTGATTTTCTGGCCGAGATGGAGGCGCGCCGCGCGCGCGCCGCGAAGCCGCGCGCGCCGGTGGGCTGGACGGTTGCGGCGTTCGCCGTCGCCCTTTTCGCGACACTGTTCGAGCTGCCGCTGATCCACGAGGCCGCAGTCGAGGTCGCCGGCGGAGCGGGCGATCCGTTCCGCCACGCCGTCTTCGCGCTGGGCCTGGCGCTGGCGACCACGCTCGTCGTCGGCGGCCTGCTGTGGGTGGTCTTCCTGCGTCCCCGCCAGCCGGCCTGGTCGTTGCCGGTGCTCGCCGCGATGCTGCTGATGACCAGCCTGGTGAGCTTCGGCCTGTCGCGGACAATCGGCGAGGCGGCCGAGAAGGAGCGCCAGCAGCGGATCGCCGTCGCCGAGATGAAGGCGGCGCTGTCGCTGATTCAGCAAGGCGACGTGGAGAAGATGGTCATCGATCCGCGTCCGAAGGCCCGCGGCGAGGCCGGCGAGGTCGAGCGCGTCGTCAAACAGAGCTTCGCCGACATGCTGAAGGTCGCCAAGGCCTACAGAGCCGAGATGAACGCCCTCGAACTGGACCGGTACGCAGGGGCGCCGCCGAGCCGGGCCAGCCTGCAGGAGCAAGCGCGCCGGCTGAAGACCGCGCGCGAGCTCACGGCCCGCTATCGAACCGACGTCAATGCGGCGATCGGGCGAATTCGGCCGACCATCGAGGCGTCCGACATCGGCGCCGCGGGCAAGGCCGCCTTCCTCCGCGGATTCGACGGCGCGCTGGAGCGGGGCTCCGGGGATCTGGATCGCCAGTTCGCGCTGAGCCTCAAGCTGATCGATCTCAACCTTGAGCAGGTCAACTTCCTGCTCGGCCGCCCCGGAGCCTGGAAGGCGCAGGGGCGCGAGGTCGCGTTCTATCGGCAGCAGGATCTGGATCGTTTCCGCGAGATGGCCACGGAGATCCGGACGATCGCCTCGGAAATGGAAGCGATCGAGCGGCGGCAACGGCAGGCTCTCCAGGACAACATCGACGCTCCCGTCGGGCCTTTCTGAGATCCGCTACTCCCTGAACCACGCCACCTGCACGCCGGTGGCCAGCAGCACGCCGTCCGCGGTCCACAGGCTGATGTCCTGGTCGTGGAAGTTGTCGTGGAAGACCCTGGCGTCGGCGACGCCGAGGATCGGCGCGGCGCCGTTGGCGTCCAGCACCGCCTGGGCGGCGTGGAAGTAGGTGGTCAGGGTCACGGTGCCCATCGGCTGGCGCGTGCCGCGCACCTGTATGATCCGCACGAAGAAGGCGTCGCTGAGCGCGGCCAGCGAGATGAAGTCCAGCGGCCGGGCCGGCTGGTCGTCCAGCCATAGCACCGACCGCGCGCTCCTCGGCTCGATCGGCGGTTCCTCGCCCCAGCCCGGCGCGCCCTCGACGAAACGGAAGCCATAGCGTTCCAGCCAGCCGCCGCGGCCCTGCAGGTCGAGGGGCGGCACGGCGTCGGCGGACGGCACGGCGGGCATGACGCCCGGCCGGTGGGTCCAGGTCTCGCGGCGGCGGGCGCAGACGATGCTGGCGCTTGCGGCGACCTTGTCGTTCTGGATCAGTTCGACGGCCCAGTGCTGGGTGGTCTTGCCGGCCCGCACCTCGCGCCAGGAGACCTCGAACCCGCCCTCGGCGATGGGCGCGCAGAAGTTGGCGGTAAGGGCCAGCGGGTCGCCGATCCGGGCCGGATCCTCCACCACCGCCCGCAGCAGCGTCGCCGCCGTTGCGCCGCCGAAGGGACCGGCCATGTTCCAGTAGTGGGGGCTGGTATGACCGCGCGCGCGGCGCTCACCGATCGGCGTAAGGGCGGTGGCTTCGTCCAGCGGATGCGGGGTGGTCATGGCGGGTCTCCGAACTCGGTTCGGAGACTGTAGGCCGCCGACGCCTCATCCAAACTACCCTCGACGTAGCGGCTGGCAAGGTCGGTAGCGAAAAAAGACCCGCCTCTCTTTCGGGAGACGGGTCCTTCTCAGCCCTTCACGCACACCACCTGCCGGAGGGTGTGGACGATATCGACCAGATCGGACTGCGCCGCCATCACAGCGTCGATGTCCTTGTAGGCCATCGGCGTTTCATCGATGACGTCCGCGTCCTTCCGGCATTCGACCCCGGCCGTGGCCGCGATGTGGTCGGCGAGGCTGAACCGCCGCTTGGCTTCGTTCCGGCTCATCGCCCGACCGGCGCCATGCGAGCAGGTGCAGAAGCTGTCCGCATTGCCCTTGCCGCGCACGATGAACGACCGGGCGCCCATCGAGCCGGGGATGATCCCCAGCTCTCCGTCGCCGGCCCGCACCGCGCCCTTCCGGGTCACATAGACCTTCTTGCCAAAGTGATGCTCGGTGGTGACGTAGTTGTGGTGGCAGTTCACCGCCTCTTCCGTCGTCACCAGGTCCGGGAACCAGGTCCGGAGCGCGCCCAGCACCTGGTCCATCATCACTTCGCGGTTCGCCCGCGCGTACTTCTGGGCCCAGCTCACCGCCCGGATGTAGTCGACGAAGCCGTCGCTGCCTTCCGGGAAGTAGGCCAGGTCCTTGTCCGGCAGGTGGATGAACCACCGCTCCATGTCCTTCTTCGCCCGTTCGACGAACCAGGTCCCGAACCGGTTGCCCACGCCCCGCGAGCCGGAGTGCAGCATCACCCAGACGTCGCCCGCCTCGTCGAGACACAGCTCGATGAAGTGGTTGCCGGTGCCCAGCGTGCCGAGGTGGCCATAGCCGCGCGGGTGGGCGGCCTTCGGCGACCGCGCCACGACGTCGTCATAGCCGTCCTTCAGCTCGGCCCACTTGGCGGCCGCGATAGCCGGCGGCTCCGACTGCCAGGCGCCTTTGTCGTTGCGCCCGCCGTTGTCGGTCCGACCGTGCGGCACGGCCGCTTCGATCGCCGACCGGATGCCCGCCAGGTTGTCCGGCAGGTGCTCGGCCCGGATCGAGGTCCGCACCGCCATCATGCCGCAGCCGATGTCGACGCCGACGGCGGCCGGGATGATCGCACCGACGGTCGGGATTACCGAACCCACGGTCGCGCCCATGCCCCAGTGAACGTCGGGCATGACGGCGATGTGGCTGTGGATGAAGGGCAGCGACGCGACGTTGTGCAGCTGCTTCATCGCGGCGTCCTCGATCGGCACGCCCCGGGTCCAGGCCTTGATCGGCCGGTTGTCGCTTTCGAATACATCGAACCCGCTCATGGGGTTCTCCTTTCAACGCTCTTTCGTTTCTCTCTGCCGCCCCTCCTGGCGTCACGGTCGAAAGTGTCGTCGTCCTGAAACGAAGAACCCCTCCGGCCGGGCCAGGAGGGGTTCGTTCGTACAAGCCTTGAGGATCGATCAGATCCTGGCCGCAGACCCCTCCAATGCGCACACGTCCTCCAACGCCTCAACCTGGCGGTCGAAGCGGAGAGGCATGCCGGTATTGGACAGGGCTTGGTGAGCCATGATCGTCTTCCTCAAGGGAGCGGGCGGATATCACGGGGCTTTCGGCGGGCGCAAGGCCGTTGTGGCGGTGTCGCACGCCTGTTGCGCGGTTGTCGCACTCTCCCGCTAGCGACGACGCCGGACGGGAGGCTCCCGCGTCCGCTGAGTCGACTCGACGTCGGAAGCGGTCGGCGTAGCGTCCCCGTCCGACGGTGACGCTGCATGTTGGGGGACGGGTCGATGATCCGGGCAGGCGCTCTATCGATCGTTATGGCGCTGGCGATCAGCGGCGCCGCCGGTGCCGCGACGCTGCCGGAGGACGCCGCGCCGAAGCTCCGCGCCGGGCTGCCCTGGATCTCCGTCACCCTCGATCCCGATGGCGAGAGCGCGCAGATCCACGCCGCCATCGACATTCCCGCGCCGGCCGAGCGTATCTGGAAGGCGATGACCGACTGCCGCTACGCCGCCCGGCTGGTGTCCAGCGTGACCCGGTGCCGGGTCCTGCAGCAGGGCGCCGGCTGGGATGTCCGCGAGCATGTGACCAGGGGCAACCTGCTGCTGCCGACGCTGCGAAACGTGTTCCGGTCGGATTATGAACCCTATCGCCGCATCCGCTTCCGCCGCGTGGATGGCGACCTGAAGATCATGCAGGGCGAGTGGGGCCTCACCGCCTTCAACGAGGGCAAGTGGACCCGGGTGACCTACGAGAACCGCCTGGCCGCCCGCATCCTCGCTCCGCCGCTCGCCGTCCGTGCCGGGCTGCGCAAGGACACGCCGAAGGTGCTGGTGAACCTGCGCGAGGTCGTGAAGGAGTAGGGCTCCGACTTTCCCTCCCCACGAGGGGGGAAGGTATCAGTGCTTCCCGCGATCCCGGCCGAAGTTCGGCTCGGCGCTTTCCTGGCCCAGGGCGATGACGCCGCGGCGGATGGCGCGGGTGCGGCTGAACAGGTCGTGCAGCTTGTCGGCCTCGCCCCACCGGATGGCGCGCGACAGGGCCTGCAGGTCCTCGGTGAAGCGGCCCAGCACCTCGAGCACCGCATCCTTGTTGGCCACGAAGATGTCTCGCCACATGGTCGGGTCGCTGGCCGCGATCCGCGTGAAGTCGCGGAAGCCGCCGGCGCTGTACTTCATCACCTCGCCCTCGGTGACGCCCTCGAGGTCCGAGGCCGTGCCGACGATGTTGTAGGCGATCAGGTGGGGCAGGTGGCTGGTGATGGCCAGCACCAGGTCGTGGTGCTTGAGGTCCATCTGCTCGACCTGGGCGCCGCAGGCGCGCCAGAAGGTCGACAGCTTCGCCGTGGCCTCGATGTAGGGCGCGTCCTCGCGGCTTTCGTCGGGCGTCAGGATGACCCAGCGGCCGTCGAACAGCTCGGCGAAGCCGGCGTCGGGGCCGGAGTGCTCGGTGCCGGCGATCGGGTGGCCCGGGATCACGAACACATGGTCCGGCGCGCTGGCGGTCAGCGCCTCGGCGACGCTGCCTTTCACCGAGCCGACGTCGGTGACGGTGGCGCCGGGCGCCAGCGCGCCCGCTGCGGCGGCCATGGCCTTGCCCATCGCCAGCACCGGCACGGCGAAGATCACCAGGTCGGCGCCGGCCACGCCGTCGGCGATGTCGCCGGTGACGCGGTCCGCTAGGTTCAGGGCGGCGATCCGTTCGCGGTGCTTTTCGGACGCGTCGACGGCGATGATCTGGCCGACCACGCCCTTTTCGCGGGCGATGCGGGCGATCGAGCTGCCGATCAGACCGAAGCCGACGATGGCCAGCCTTTCGTAGAGTTTCCCGGGCATCAGCGGCTCATGAACTCGGCGAGCAGGTCGACGACCGCGCGGTTGTGTTCTTCCAGGCCGATGGTGATCCGCAGATGGTCCGGCAGGCCGTAGTTGCTCACGCCGCGGACCAGGTAGCCCTTCGACGCCAGGAAGGCCTCGGCCTCGACCGCGGTCTTGCCCGGCGTCTTCGGGAAGCCGGCCAGCACGAAGTTGGCCGCCGACGGCGCGACGTCGAGGCCGATGCCGCCCAGCTGCTGCGTCAGCCAGGGGCGCCAGATGTCGACCAGGTCGATCGACCGCTGCTTGAAGTCCTCGTCGCCGAGCGCGGCGACGGCGGCCAGCTGGGCCGGGATGCTGACGTTGAACGGCAGGCGGATGCGGTCGACCGCGGCTGTCATTTCCGCCGGCAGATAGCCCCAGCCGACGCGCAGCGCGGCCAGGCCGTAGATCTTCGAGAAGGTCCGGGTGACCGCGATGTTGCGCTCGTGCCGGGCCAGTTCGAAGTCCTCGCTGTGCTCGCGGTCGCTCTGGAACTCGGCGTAGGCCCCGTCCAGCACCAGCACCACCGAGGGCGGCAGGTTCTCGTGCAGGCGCCGGATCTCGCTGAACGGGATCCAGGTGCCGGTCGGGTTGGCCGGGTTGGCGACGAACACGAGGCGCGTGCGTTCGTCGACCTGGGCCAGGATGGCGTCGACGTCGACATGCAGATCCTTCTCCGGCGCGTTGCGGATCTCCGCCCCGCAGGCGCGCGCGCCGATGGCCCAGGCGGCGAAGCCGTGCTCGGGCTGGACCATGTTGTCGCCCGGCTCCAGGAAGGTCTGGCAGAGCAGCTGGAATACTTCGTCAGAGCCACAGCCGAACAGCAGGCGCTCGGGCTCCAGGCCGTACTTCTGCGCGATCGCCTCGCGCACGATGCTGGTGCGCGGATCGGGATACAGCGCCAGCTTTCCAAGGGCGCCGGCGTAGGCTTCCTGCGCCTTCGGCGAGGAGCCGAGGATGTTCTCATTGGCGCTGAGCTTGACCGGGTTCTCGATGCCCTCGGCCTTGGCCTTGCCGGGCTTGTAGGCCTCGATCTCGACGATGCCGGGCTTGGGAACCGGGCGGTCGGCCTTGAAGCGATTGATGGTCTGGTCGGTCATTTGGAAGTCCGGTCTCGATGCGAACCGGCTTCCTACACGGCGCCGGCCTAAAGGTCGAAGGGTTCGGGAGCCGCGCCGATGACGCCATGCAGCCGCCCCGGCGCGCGGGCCAGCCTGGCGTCATCGTGCTGATAATAGCCCGCGAGGCCGTACAGGGTCAGGCCGCCGTGCTGAACCAGCGGCGCGGCGGCGACGCCGTCGCGGCTCAGGGCCTCGACGACGCCGGCGACATTGGCGGCGTCGGTGACCCACAGGGTCTGATCGGCGCCGGTCGGCGCGATCTCGACCTGGGCCACGGCCACGGCGGAGGTTGGTCCCCAGGCGGTCAGGCAGGGCAGGGTGGCGAACACCTTCAGCGTCGGCTCGGCCAGCAGCCGGCCCCACCAGGCGCTGTCCGGCGCCAGGGCCAGCACGGCGACGCCGCCCGGCGACCGGGCGGCCGCCAGCGCATCCTCGGGCCTGGCCGCTATCGCCAGCTTCGGCGCGGCGCCGAAGCGCAGGCGGGCCAGCTCGACGGCCCGGCTTTCCAGCTTGCCGCCCCAGACCGAAAGATGGAACGGACCCTGCTGGCTCAGGCTGTCGGCCATGATCTCCCGCCAGATGCGGACGACCAGGGCGTTGGAGGCGGCGGGATCCTTGTTGGCCAGGATCTTGCGGACGATCTGGGCTTCACGCGCCGGGCGCAGGCCGAACTTGCCGCCGTCGCCGGCGGCGCGCTTGGCCTCGGCGACCGCCCTGGCCAGCGAGGCGCGCTCGCCGACCAGCCGCAGCAGCTCGGCGTCCACGGCGTCGATGCGCGCGCGGACGGCGTCGAGAGTCTGCGGTGCGGCCGGGGCGTCCTTGCCCATTTTCATCCTCAAAGCGAGACGCGGTGCGTATTTCATCGCGGCGACGGGGGCAATACCGCAGTCGCGTTGGAAGAAAATTGCCGCACGGCCGCTCAGTACAGCCGCGGCGACGGACCCAGCGGCAGCGGTCCGATCATGGCCTTGCCGTCCTTGAGTTCGACATCGCCGCTGAAGGCCGGGATACCGTCCTCGGCGCCCTTGAGCGTCGCTTCCAGATCGCCCTGCAGTCGACCGTCCAGACCGACCGTCAGCGGGCCGCCCTGGCCCGACAGCACCGCCTCGCCGCCGCGCACCTCGGCCTGGCGGACGGTGATCGCGCCGCCGGCGTCGCGCCAGCCGCGCACGGCGGTCGGCCAGTCCGGGCCCTTGAAGGCGCTCACCTTCGACAGGGTCAGGTCCCACATCATGCTCGCGGGTTTGCCCTGCACGATCCGGGCGGGCAGTCCCTCGAGGCTCAGCCGCGCGCCCTCGACCTTGAACAGCACCGCGCCTTGATCCGTCGGGCCCGGGCGCAGGTGGAGCTGCAGCATCTGCGCCGACTGCACCGGATAGGGCTTCGCCCCCGGGGCCGGTTCGAAGTTCAGGCCAACGCCCTCGACCGAGATGCGTGGCGGGGTCTGGTCGAAGCCGGCCAGGCTCGCGCGCAGCGCATCGGCCCGGACGGTCACCGGTCCGCCCTCGGGCCGGGTCAGGGTCACGCCGGTCGGGGCGACCAGCACCCAGTGGTCGAGCCTGTAGATCCAGGCCTCGCCCTTCAGAGTGGGGGCGCCGATGGCCCAGCCGGACGGCTCGGCGATGCGGGCGCCGTCGAGCACGATGTCGAGGCGGAACGGGAAGCCGCTGACCTCGCGCCGCCGCCAGGCGATGTCGTAGCCCTGGGCCCGAAGCTGCTCGGCGGCGGCGTCCATCCGCGCGATCGCCTCGCCCTTCAGCCAGAACCAGCCGCCGCTCCAGCCGACCACCAGCAGCAGGGCTAGAAACCACGGCAGGAAAAGTCCGCGTCGGCGGGGTTTGCGGGCGCGCTCGCGTTCGGGCAGGGTCATCGTTGTAGGCGCTCTTGGATCGGCGGGAACGGATGGACGGCGCAGAGGCGGCGCGGGACCGCTGGGTGTTCGGATACGGATCGCTCATGTGGCGGCCCGGGTTCCCGTTTGTAGAACGCCGCCGCGCGCTTCTCCACGGCCGACGGAGGGCTTTCTGCATCTATTCGGTGCATCATCGCGGGACCTACGAGCGTCCGGGGCTTGTGCTGGGCCTTGCGCCCGGCGGCTCGACGCGCGGCGCCGCCTATCGCGTGGCCGCCAGGGACTGGGACGACGTCTACGCCTATCTGCGGGAACGGGAGCAGCCGACCGAGACCTACTTCGAGGCCTGGCGCCCGGTGCGGATTGAAGGGAATGGCGAGGTCGACTGCCTGGTCTTCCTGTCCGATACCGCTCATCCGCAGTGGGCCGGCGCGCTGACGCTGGACCAGCAGGCGGATCTGATCGCGGGCGCCACCGGCCTTTCCGGGCGCAATGTGGACTACCTCTCCGATCTGGTCGGCCACCTGCATGACGATCAGGTCCGGGACGCCTGCATGGAACGTCTGCTCGTGATGGTGCAGGAACGCGAGGCGGTCGCCGCGGACGTCTGACCCGGTGGGTCCGGATTTGTCGCAGGTCTGGGTTGTGGTCCCGGGAAAATCCTCTGTGGAACAGGCCCTTGCTCCACCGCGCAACGCCATTTTTCGAAGTTGTTAACCAGTCAGTGCGACGTCGGACTGTCGCGCGGCTCGACTCGCGCGCGCTGTCCATCGAGGGGGAACGTCCATGGCATTCGGCTTTCTGGGAGGCGACCGCCACAAGGCCGCCAGGGACGCGGAACGACTCCGCGAACTCGAAGCCCAGCAGACGGCCATGGAGCGCTCGCAGGCCATTATCGAGTTCGAGCCGGACGGCACAATTCTCCGCGCCAATGGCAACTTCCTCTCCACCGTCGGCTACGCCGCCGGAGAGATCGAGGGGCGCAAGCACAGCCTGTTCTGCACGCCAGAGCACGCGGCCTCGGCCGAGTATCGCCAGCTGTGGTCCGACCTCGCCCGCGGCGAGTTCCGCGTCGGCAAGTTCGAGCGGGTCGGCAAGGGCGGCCGCAGGATCTGGCTCCGCGCCTCCTATAATCCGGTGTTCGGGCCGGACGGCCGGGTGATGAAGGTCGTGAAGTTCGCCCAGGACGTCACCGAGGATGAGCTCGAGCGCAAGCGGGCGGACGAGGCGCGTCGCGAGGGCGAGGAAGAACAGAACGCCGTGGTCGCGACGCTGGCCGAGAGCCTTGGCCGCCTGGCCCGCGGCGACCTGCGCGCCCGCATCGACGTGGCCTTCCCGGGCGCCTACCAGAAGCTCAAGGAAGACTTCAACGCCGCTGTCCACAGCCTGAAGACGGCGATGGCGTCGATCAACGACTCCACCAACGCCATCAACTCCGGCTCGAACGAGATCGCCAACGCCGCCGACGACCTTTCCAAGCGCACCGAGCAGCAGGCCGCCCGACTGGAAGAGACGGCGGCGGCGCTCGACCAGATCACCGCCACCGTCCGCCGGTCGGCCGAAGGCGCCCAGCAGGCCGCCTCGGTGGTGACCGGCGCGCGCGGCGACGCCGAACGCTCGGGCGAAGTCGTCCGCCAGGCGACGGCGGCGATGAGCGAGATCGAGAAATCGTCCCAGCAGATCGGCCAGATCATCGGCGTGATCGATGAGATCGCCTTCCAGACCAACCTGCTGGCCCTGAACGCGGGCGTCGAGGCGGCCCGGGCCGGCGACGCCGGCAAGGGGTTCGCGGTCGTCGCCTCGGAGGTCCGCGGCCTGGCTCAGCGCTCGGCCGAGGCCGCCAAGGAGATCAAGGCGCTGATCAGCGCCTCGACCACCCAGGTCGGCGAGGGCGTGAAGCTGGTCGGCGAAACCGGCAAGGCCCTGGCCGCGATTGTCGGCAAGGTCGGCGAGATCAATGATCTGGTCGCCGAGATCAGCGCGTCGTCGCAGGAGCAGGCGACGGCGCTCGGCGACGTCAACAGCGCCGTGAACCAGATGGACCAGATGACCCAGCAGAACGCGGCGATGGTCGAACAGACCACTGCGGCGGCCCGTTCGCTGCGCGGCGAGGCGGGCCAGCTGTCGACGCTGGTCGAGAGCTTCGAGATCGACCGCGGCGTGGCGCGGGCTGCGCCGCGCTACGAGCCGGCCCCGCGCCAGGAACCCGCCCGGCCGGCGCCGTCGGTCCACGAGCCGGCGCGCTTCGAGGCGCCCACGCCGCCCGTCCGGCGTCCTGCGCCGCCTGTGCTCGAAGAGAATCCGGTCCACGCGGCCCGCTCGCGCCTTCAGGCCTTCGCCAGCGGCGCCGCCGCCCGTCGGGCTCCCGCGTCGGACGACTGGGAAGAGTTCTAGGCCTTCCCCTAGGGTCCGGACTCAGTTCGAGCTTACAAAACACAATAACTTCCCCTCATCCCGGCATTCGCCGGGGTGAGCGGTACTGAGTACGAACCCTAGAGCACCGATCGTTGCGCGGGCCTGACAGGTCTTCGCAAGGCCTTCACCGTCGCCCGCCGCCCGGCTAGGTTGCGTTCCCTGAAGTATGGCGGGGGCTGGCGTGATTATCGGTATCGACCTGGGCACGACCAACAGTGCGGTCGCGGTCTGGCGTGACGGCAAGGCGGAACTGATCCCCAACGGCCTGGGCCATGTGCTTACGCCGTCGGCGGTGGGCCTTGCGGACAACGGCGAGCTACTGGTCGGGCTCGCGGCGCGCGAGCGGCAGGCGACCCATCCGCTGCTCACCGCGACGGCCTTCAAGCGCTACATGGGCAGCGCGCGCCGCACCCGGCTGGGCGACCGCGAGCTGCTTCCGGAGGAGCTTTCGGCGCTGGTCCTGCGCAGCCTGAAGGCGGACGCCGAAGCCTATCTGGGCGAAGCGGTGACCGAAGCGGTCATCACCGTGCCGGCCTACTTCAACGACAAGCAGCGCAAGGCCACCCGCCGGGCGGGCGAGCTGGCGGGACTGAAGGTCGAGCGCCTTCTGAACGAACCGACGGCGGCCGCGCTCGCCTACGGCATCCACGACGCCGATAAGGAGTCGATGTTCCTGGTCTTCGACCTGGGCGGCGGAACCTTCGACGTCTCGATCCTGGAGCTGTTCGAAGGGGTCATCGAGGTCAGGGCTTCCACTGGCGACAACCGGCTGGGCGGCGAGGACTTCAACGAGCTGCTGATCACTGCGATGCGGGCCAAGCACGGCGCGGAATGGCGCGGCGGCGGGCTGGAGAGCGGCGACGCGATCTACGAGCTGCTCCGGGCGGCGGCCGAACGGGCGCGCCGCGCCCTGACCACCGAAGCCCAGGCGACCATGTCGATCGTCTGGGACGGCAAGTCCTACGCGATGGACTTGACCGCCGACGCCTTCGAGGAAATGGCCTCGCCCCTGCTGAAGCGCATCCGCGAGCCGGTGCTGCGCTCGCTGCGCGACAGCGACATCCGGCCCGAGCGCCTGCAAGAGATCGTGCTGGTCGGCGGCTCGACGCGAATGCCCGTCGTGCGCCGGGCGGTGACGAAGATGTTCGGCCGCTTCCCCTCTACCGCCGTCAATCCGGACGAGGCCGTGGCCATCGGCGCCGCGGTCCAGGCCGGCCTCAAGGCGCGCGACGCGGCCCTGTCGGAGGTCGTGCTGACCGACGTCTGTCCCTACACCCTGGGGATCGAGACCGCCGACAAGGGACCGGGCGGCCAGGTCCGCGCTGGCCTGTTCTCGCCGATCATCGAGCGCAACACGATCATTCCCGCCAGCCGCAGCCAGTTCTTCTCGACCATGCAGGACGGCCAGCGGGTGGTCGAGCTGAACATCTACCAGGGTGAGTCCCGGACGGTGGTCGACAACATCCACCTCGGCCGGATGGACGTGAACGTGCCGCCCAAGCGGGCCGGAGAGGTCTCGCTGGATGTCCGCTTCACCTACGATATCAACGGCTTGCTGGAGGTCGATGTCCACGTTCCGGCGAGCGGCGAGAAGCGCCAGCTTGTGATCGTCGACAACGACCACATGTCCGAGGCGGAGATCGCCAAGCGCCGCGCGGTGCTGGCCGGGCTGAAGGTCTCGCCGCGCGAGGACGAGGCCAACCGCGCCGCCCTGGCGCGCGCCAACCGCTGCTACGAGGAGTTCCTCGGCGACATGCGTCACATGATCGCCGCCTGGACGAACGAGTTCGAATCCGTGCTCGACGGCCAGGATCCGCGCGCCATCGAGGCGGCCCGCAAGGAGCTGCTGGCCAGGCTCGACTCGATCGAAGGCCAGACCTGGCTGTGACGTCCATCTGGAAGCGGCTCGACCTGGCGCGTACGCGCGACCGCGGCGAGATCCGGCGCGCCTACGCTCGCGTGCTGAAGGTCACCAACCCCGAGGACGATCCCGAGGGCTTCCAGCATCTGCGCCAGGCCTACGAGGCGGCGCTGCGCTATGCGGACGCGGGTTACGACTACGAAGACGACTACGACGATCACGACCAGGACGCCGACTCCGAGACCTTGACGGACGGCGGCGGCGACGACGGCGCGGACGACGAGGGCTGGAGCCCGGACCCCGGGCGGGACGCGCTGCGCGAGTTGCGCGATCAACGCCGGGCGGAGCGAAGCGCCGAGGCCGAGGCGATCGAGCGCGAGGCCCGCGCCAGGGCGCAATCGCTGTACGCCGCCCGTCGCCGCCTGACCTTGCTGCTGGAGGGCGAGGCGGACCCCGACCCCGAGGCCCTCGCCGAAGCCCTGGACAGGCTGCTCACCAGCGACGGTCTCGAGGACCTCGGCGCCTATACCGAGACCGAGGCCTGGCTCAGCCGGCAGATCGCCTGGAGCTTTCCGCGCACCGATCCGCTGGTCGATCGCGCCATCGAGCGGTTCGACTGGCGGGACCGGGCGGGCAGCCTGGCGTCCAGCCATGAGATCGAGCGCATCCTGACCCGCGAGAAGGATCTGCGCTTCCTGCGCCAGATCCAGCTGCCGAAGCATCCCCAGAATCCGACCTGGCGCGTGCTGGTCGCCGGGCCGGGCGGATCGCCGCTCCACCGCCTGCGCGTGGCCTGGATGCACAAGGCGGTGCATGAGCTGCTCGAGTCGCTCCAGCACAGGCATCCGACCGTGGTCGACACCCTGGACAACTCGGTCCTGGACGGGTGGCATGACTACTTCGACCGTCCCCGGATCGGTCCGATCTCGATGATCGCGGCGGTCGTCGCGCCCCTGTTCGTCGCGTGGGTGGCCGGGGTTGCGGCGGAAGGCGTGGGGCCGATGCAGCGGGTCCTGTCCGGGCTCGCCGGGTTCGGCGGGGCTTTCGGCGCGATCGTCGGCGGGATGGCGATCAAGCACTTCGCGTTCGATCGTCCGCGCCACCTCTGGCAGACGCGCTGGAGCTGGCGCGCGCCGGCCTGGGCCAAGGGCGGATGGGCGGGGCTCTCCTTCCTGTCGATCCTCGTCATCGCGGCTCTGCCGGGACATGTCGCCGGCGTGATCCTGTCCGGCGGCCTCGCGGCCGTGGTGCTGCTGTGGAGCTTCACCGTCGCCGAGCATGACTCACATTCCGAGCTCGCGACGCGCCTGGGCGCCGTCGCCTTCACCAACCTGGCGCTGGTGCTGCTCTGGATCGGGTTGATGTCGGAAGGCCGATCCGGGCTCGCCATCGCACAGGCCAGTCTGGTCGTGCTGGCCTCAGGGGTGGCGTTCGCGCGCGCGCCGGTAACGCTGTCGGAAGCCTGGTTCGAGCTGACAAGTGAGAGAATGCGGATGGGCGCGACCTTCCTGGCCTGCGGCAGCGCGGCCTTCCTCGCCGTTCTGATGGTCGCGAGCGGGCAAGAGGGTTCGGTTCCGCCGATGCTTCTGGCTGGTCTGGCGGCATGCCTGTCGCTGGCGCAGCGCGTGCCGGCGCTGCGCGCGGGCGATGGCGAGCGGAACGTCCGATACTACGGCACGCTGGCGCTCGGGGTGGTCGCGGTGCTGTTCGGCGGGAGCGCCGGACTGAGCGCGCCGGCGATCGCGGGGGTGATCCTGGCCGGCGGCAGCGCCCTGTCGCTGCTGGTCACGCTGATCGGCCAGGCCAGGGGACGCTAGAGACCTTCCGCGATCAGGGCGTTGCTCGCGGTCTCGATGCGGCTTTCCAGCTCGCGCATGAACTCGCCTCGCTTCAGGCCGGGCGGGATCGGGGGCAGGAACTCGAAGACGATGGTCCCGGGGATGCGCTTGAAGCCGTGGGCCGGCCAGTGGACGCCGGTGTTGAGCGCCAGTGGCGTGACCGGCATCTCCAGCTCGCGATAGAGGGCCGCGATCCCGGGCTTGTAGTCGGTCGGCTCGCCCGGCGTCTTGCGGGTGCCCTCGGCGAAGATGACCAGCTGGCGGGCATTGCTGAACCGCTCCTTGGCGTCCTTGACCAGCTTGCGCAACGCGGCGGAGTGAGCGGCGCGATCGACGACGACCATTTCGGCCTTGGCCGCGTACCAGCCGACGAACGGCACCCAGGCCAGTTCCTTCTTCAGAACGAAGCAGGCGTCGTTCATCACCGTGAAGCTGCCGAAGATGTCGAAGAAGGCGTGGTGCTTGCCGGCGACGAGCGCTGCGCCTTTGGGCAGATTCTCGAGGCCCCGCACCTCGAAGCGGATGCCCGCGATCCAGCGCAGCAGCACGACCACGCCCTTGCCGTGCAGGGTCAGGGCCCGGGTCGTCCAGGCGCGCGGGCAGACGAACAGGGGAACCATCAGCAGCGCGCAGATGGTGGAGTACAGGTAGAAGGCGATCGTGAAGGCGATCGACCGGATCCAGATCAAGACGTCTTATCCCCTGCCTTGTCCCGCGCCGCGGGCTCGTCCTTCGGCCCCAGCGACAGGATGCCCTCGCGGGTCAGAATCGCGAGGTACTTGCAGTACTCGACCACGAGCCGGCGCGCATCCCCGCCGCGCTTCCACCAGCCGTCGACATCGACCAGGCCGGTAACGACCGGGTACTCGATCAGCTCCGCCTCGGGCATGGCCGCGCGGATCTCGAGGGTCGAGCGCGGCATGTGATAGTCCGAGGTCACCACGATCAGGGTCTTGAAGTCCTTGGTGCGCGCCCATTCGGCGATCTCCTCGGCGTTGCCGACGGTGTCAGCGGCCGTGTAGCCGAGGTCCACACAGCAGTCGTAGATCGGTTTCACCGCCCGACTGACGGCCAGGATGTCCTCGCGGCTGGCCTCGCGGTTGACGCCGGAGATCAGCAGGCGCTTGCCCTTGCCGCGCTCCAGCAGGCGGGCGGCGGCCTCAAGGCGCAGGTCCGAGGCGCCGGTCAGGGCCACCACGGCGTCCGCCACCGGGGGTTCGGCCGGCGGGGTCGAGCGTTCGACGCGCTGCGCGAAGGCGACCAGGCCGGCGGCCCAGATCAGCGCGACGATCAGGAGGGCGACCAGCGTCCTCACGCCATTTCTCCGATAAGCCCCCGTGCTGCGACGCGGGCGGCCACGGCCGCCACGAACGCCGCCAGGAGCGGCGTCGGAAGGACAGCCAACAGGTCCAGCCAGGCGACCGGGAGGACGGGCGTCAACCCCTTTCCCCCTCCGGCGAGTCTGGCCAGCGCGCCGATACTGGCGGCCCCCGCCGCGCCGAACAACCCCGCGAGGGCGGCGGCGCGGGCGAACCGGGTCTGGAACAGGCTGACGACGAACTTTGCCTGCGCGCCGGACAGATGCAGCACCTCGATGGTCTCGCGATGGGCAGCCATGGCCGCCCGGGTGGCGAATCCGATGACCGCCGCCGCCGCCGCCGCGATCAGCAGATAGACGCCCAGCCCCGCCCAGCGGGCGACGCCGGCGGCCCGCTCGATGTCGGCGATCCACAGGCTGTGGTCGTCCACGGTCGCGTCGATCCCGGCCGCCTTCAACGCCTTGTCGAGCGTGACGGCGGTCGCCGGATTCTTCGGATCGAGGTCCACGGTGACCAGCCGCGGGATCGGCAGGTCGTCCAGCAGGGCCTCGCGGCCGAGCCATGGCTCGAGCAGCGCCTCGGCGCGGGCCTTCTCCAGCGCGCGGGCCTCGGTGACGCCCTTGACCCCGGCCAGGGCCTCGGCGGCCCGACCGGCGGCGGTGTCCGGCGTCTCGTTGCCGTTGGCGCGCACGACGATGGTGGCCGAGCCGGTCAGCTGGCTGGTCCAGCCGCGCGCCGCGCGGTCCGCCGCCAGGGCGCCGATCGCGGTCAGGCAGGCCAGGAAGCAGAGGACCGCCACCACGAACACCAGCGCGCCGTCGCGCGGATCCTTGCGCGGCAGCAGCGGGGCCGGTTTCCAGCGGCGGACGTCGAACAGCTCGCTCATCCCAGCCGCTCCCCGACGCCCCGGCCATAGGCGCGCAGACGGCCGCGGTCCAGGTGCAGCACCGGCTGGCCGGAGCGGGCGACCAGATCCTCGTCGTGGCTGGCGATCAGCACGGTGGTGCCGAGCCGGTTCAGCTCGACGAACAGCTTCAGGATGCGTATGGCGTGGGCGTCGTCGACGTTTCCGGTCGGCTCGTCGGCCAGCAGGACGTCGGGCCGGTTCACGACCGCGCGGGCGATGGCCAGCCGCTGCTTCTCGCCGCCCGACAGTGTCGGGGGGAGGGCGTGCATGCGGTCCTTCAGCCCGACCCAGGCCAGCAGTTCGGCGACATCGGCGCGGTAGCTCTCGGGCCTGGCGCCGGCGATCCGCAGGGGCAGGGCGACGTTGTCGAACGCCGACAGGTGCTCCAGCAGGCGGAACTCCTGGAAGACCACGCCGATCCGCCGGCGCAGGAACGGTCGGTCCGTCGCATGCACGGCATCGACATCGCGGCCGAACAGTTCGATCGTCCCCTTGGACGGTCGTTCGGCGAGATAGATCAGCTTCAGCAGGCTGCTCTTGCCGGCCCCGGAAGCCCCGGTGAGGAAATGGAAACTGCCCGCCGCCAGCTCGAAGTTGATGTCCTTGAGCACCTCCGGCGCGCGGCCGTAGCGCATGCCTACGCCGTCGAAGCGCAATACCGGTCCGGCGGGGCCTTCGCCCTCAAATACGGTGCTGTGGTTTCTGGACATGGAAGCCGAAATCGGCGACCTCGGGAAGAGGAGCGGGGAGCGTCCGATTCGCCGGCATGATACTGACCTGTCCCGAGTGCGCTACCCGGTATTTCGTGCCCGACGAGAAGGTTGGCCCGTCCGGCAGGACGGTGCGCTGTTCCTCGTGCGGCAACCGCTGGACCGCCGAGGGCCAGGCCGATCTCGAACTCTTCGTCGATCCTGAAGCCGGCGCGGCCGCTGTCGAGGACGACAAGGTCGAGGAGACTCCGGTCAGCGAGCTTCCCGGCGACGAACTCCCCAAGGTCTTCCGCCAGAAGGCGAGCGACGAACGGCGCGTGCGCGAGGCGGCGACGGTCGGCGTGGTCTGGGCCGGCATGGCGGTCGGGGTGCTGGCCCTGGCGCTGGGCTCGATCGTGTTCCGCGGCTCGGTGGTCGAGATGTGGCCGCGGACGGCCAGCGCCTTCGCCGCCGTCGGCCTCGACGTGAACCGGGTCGGGCTGGAGATCGAGGATGTCCAGGCCGAGGCCGCGCTGCAGGACGGCCACGCCGCGCTGGCGGTCTCGGGCGTGATGCGCAACATCGAGGATCATCCGGTGAAGGCGCCGCCGCTGCGCGTCAGCCTCATCAACAAGGCCGGCAAGGTCGTGGCGGTGACGGTGAAGAGCACGCCGGACCCGCTGATTCCGCCCGGCGAGACGCGGCATTTCGCGTTGGCGATCCTCGATCCGCCGACGACCGCCGCGATCCTGGAGGTCAGCTTCGAGCTCAAGAAGGGCGCCAAGGGCGAGGCCACGACCGCCGCCGCCAAGCCCAAGGGCCAGGTCGAGCGCGTGACGTTGCGCGGCGAAGTCGGGGGCGAACAGACGCCCGCGCCGCCGCCCGTGGACGCCCATCCGGTCGAGGACGCCGGTCACGCGCCGACGGAGAGCCACTGATGAGCGAGGCGCAGCCGACCGTCCTGCTGCCCGAGGAGGAGGTCGCCCGGCGTGTCGCCGCCCTGGCCAGGGTGATCGCGCCGCGCATCGACGACGAGACGGTGATGGTCTGCCTGCTGACCGGCGGCATCTGGTTCGCGGCCGACCTGACCCGCGCCCTGGCCCGGGAAGGGCGGCTGACCCGCTTCGACGCCCTGTGGCTGTCATCCTACCGCGACGAACGCCAGAGCTATGGCCGGTGCGAGGTGCGCGCCGACCTGCAGCGGCCGGTGGTCGGCCGCAAGGCGCTGATCGTCGACGACGTGTTCGACACCGGCCTGTCGCTCAGCGAGGCGGCGCGGCTGGTCGCCGACGCCGGGGCCAGCGAGGTGCTGACGGCGGTGTTCGCGCGCAAGCCCTGGCCGACGCCGCGCGCCATCGAGCCCGACTTCGTGGCCTGGGAAGCGCCGGGCCGTTTCCTGGTCGGCTACGGCATGGACGTGGCCGGCGGCATGCGCGGCATCCCGTACATCGGGGCGATGGACTAGGCGTTCACCCGTCCCAACTGAACACATCCTCCACCCCCACGCCGAACACCCGGGAGATGCGGAACGCCGCTTCCAGGGAGGGGGAGTACTTGCCCTGCTCGATGGCGACGATGGTCTGGCGGGTCATGCCGATAGCGTCGGCGAGGGCCTGCTGGGTCATCTCGCCGTGGTCGAAGCGCAGGCGGCGGATGGTGTTCGAGATCGGCGGCGGACCGGCCACGTCAGGCGCCCCGGCGGTAGCTGACGATCACCCAGCCCGACCGGACGATCTCGCCGACGACCATGGCCGCCAGCACGCCGTTGGCCATGACCAGCGGGCTGGCGCCGATCAGCCACAGGGCGGACACGCAGATGGCCGCTGCATTCAGGGCGTAGAAGCCGGCGCGGGCCCCCTTCAGGTCGATCAGTCGCTCGCGCTCGTCCATCGGCGCGTCGGCGGCCTTGCCGGACGACAGGGCCAGCACGATGGCGACGATGACCTGGACGATGGTGAGAATGATCACGCCGCCGATGAACAGCCCCACCGAACTGGCTTGCAGCGACCGGTCCTGGAGGTCGGGCCACAGCATCCAGAAGTAGACGCCCCAGACGCCGCCGGTGGCGAGCAGCGAGACCCAGGCGGTCTTCTCACGGAAAGGCATGGCGAGGTCTCCGAAATTGGAGCGGGTTGCGAGTTGGGCCGGTCATCAGGCGACGCCGCGCCGGTAGGCCATGAGTTCCCGGATCGACTTGCCGATCTCGGCGACGACCACCGCCAGGACGACGCCGTTGGCCACGACCATCGCCGGGGCGTCGACGAGGACCAGTCCCGCGGCGGCGAGCGCGAGGCCGGTCAGCACGAAGTAGGCGAACCGGAACCCTTTCAGCTCGATCAGGTTGTCGCGCTCGTCATCCAGCGCCTCCAGGCCCTTGGGATTGAGGACGGCGACCAGGATGATCAGCACGGCCTGGACCACCAGGACGGCGGCCAGTGAGCCCGCGAACAGCCAGAAGGCTTCCTGCCCCTGCGGCTGGCTCGTCGCGACGCGAGCGAAGTAGTGGCCCCATACGCCGAGGCTGGCGAGCAGCGCGATCCAGTGGGCCTTTTCGCGGAACGACATGACCGGTTCTCCGGGTTGGTGTCTGACAAGTTGGTCGTCATGTAAAAAATATCATACATAATGTCGAGTGTCTTTTTCACGTGAGCCGCGTTTGCGCGGCGCGCGGCGGTCGCGAGCGCGACGGAGAGGGCGGGCGAACGCGGTCATGACCTGACGCGACGTCATACTTGTCGGCCGCCCGCGCGGGCTGACAGGCTGAGAGGCGGCCGGCGCCAGACCGGCGGGAGGAGACCTGGGGCCATGGCCTACGAGACCATTCTCACCTCGCTCGACGATGGCGTCCTCACCCTTACCCTCAACCGGCCGGAGGCGCTGAACGCCTACACCGCCCGCATGGGTGCGGAGCTGGCCGACGCGTTCGTCGAGGCCGACGCCAACGACGATGTCCGCGTAGTGATCGTCACCGGCGCGGGCCGCGGCTTCTGCGCCGGGGCGGACATGTCCGCGGGCGCCGACGCCTTCGGCGGCGACGGGGCCAAGCTGTTCGGCGAGGGGCGTCCGCGCACCGGCGCGCCGAAGGGCGGCTTCACCGAGGCGATCTACACCTGCCGCAAGCCGTCGATCGCGGCGATCAACGGCGGCGCGGTCGGGGTGGGCATCACCATGACCCTGCCGATGGACATCCGCATCGCCTCGACCAAGGCCAAGATCGGCTTCGTCTTCGCCCGCCGGGGCCTGGCGCCGGAGGCCGGGGCGGCTTCCTTCCTGCCCCGCATCGTCGGCCTGCCCCAGGCGCTGCGCTGGTGCTACTCGGGCCGGGTGTTCGGGGCCGACGAGGCGCTGGCCGGCGGCCTGGTCAGCGAGGTGACCGAACCGGAAGACCTGCTGCCCCGCGCCACCGCCATCGCCCGCGAGATCGCCGACGAGACCTCCGCCGTTTCGATCGCCGTCACCCGGGCGCTGCTGTGGCGCTTCTCGGGAGAAGCCGATCCGCTGAAGAGCCTTTCCGTCGACGGCCCGCTGGCCATGGCCATGGGCGCGACGCCGGACGTGCGCGAGGGCGTCTCGGCCTTCCTTGAGAAGCGCAAGCCGAACTTCCCGGGCAAGGTCTCAACCGACATGCCGGGCGTCTATCCGTGGTGGGAGGACTGACCAGTCTCCCTCCCCGCATGGGGAGGGTGCTCCCGAAGGGAGCGGGTGGGGCAAAGGTGATCGAAGGTCGGCGCTGACCGGCGCTCAGGTGGTTCCCCACCCGTCCCGGCTTCGCCGGTCCACCCTCCCCATGCGGGGAGGGAGAGGATGCCTTACCGCCACTCGCTGATCACCTCGTCGGCCAGCATTTCCTCGTAGCTCGGGCGTTTGCGGATCACGGCGTAGCGGTCGCCGTCGACCAGCACTTCGGGCACCAGCGGACGGCTGTTGTACTCGCTGGCCATGGCCGCGCCGTAGGCGCCGGCGCTCATGAAGGCGACGAGGTCGCCCGGGCCCATCGGCGGCAGCAGCCGCTCGCGGGTGAAGGTGTCGCCCGTCTCGCAGACCGGTCCGACGACATCGAGCGGCAAGGGCGCGGCGTCCGTCTCCCGAACCGGCCGGATGTCGTGGAAGGAGTCGTACATCGCCGGCCGGATCAGGTCGTTCATGGCGGCGTCCAGCACCAGGAACTTCCGGCCCTCCGGCCGCTCGTGCAGGTGGATCACCGACGCCAGCAGGACGCCGGCGTTGGCGGCGATCACCCGGCCGGGCTCGAAGGCCAGGCGGATGTCGGGCAGGCCCTTCACGACCTTTGCCGCCATCGCCGCGTACTCGGCCGGTCCCGGCGGGTCGGGCTGGTTGAAGTAGGGCACGCCCAGGCCGCCGCCGAGGTCGAGGCGCTCGACGCTCATCCCCTCGGCTCGCAGACTCTCGACGAGGCCGCGCATGCGGGTGAAGGCGGCCTCGAACGGCGCCAGGTCGGTGATCTGGCTGCCGATGTGGCAGGCGACGCCGAGCGGGTTCAGGTGCGGGTGGTTGCTGGCGTTGGCGTAGAGCCGCGCGGCCTCGGCGAAGGAGACGCCGAACTTGTTCTCGGCCTTGCCGGTGGCGATCTTGGCGTGGCCGCCGGCGGCGACGTCGGGGTTGACCCGGAAGACGATCGGCGCGCGGATCTGGAGCTCTTCAGCCACCGCCGCGACCAGCCGCATCTCCGGCTCGGACTCGACATTGATCTCGGACACGCCGGCCTTCAGCGCGAAGGCGATCTCGCTCCGGGTCTTGCCGACGCCGGAAAAGACGATGCGCTCGCCCGGGATGCCGGCGGCCAGCGCCCGGCGGATCTCGCCTTCGGAGACGGTGTCGGCCCCGGCGCCGAGATCGCCCAGAACCCTGAGGACCGAAACGTTGCTGTTGGCCTTGACCGCGTAGGCGACCAGCGGGTCGACAATGCCCGCGTCGACCAGCGCGTCGCGGAAGACCGTGTAGTGCCGCTCCAGGGTGGCGCGGGAGTAGACATAGACCGGCGTGCCGACCTCAACCGCGATCCGGGACAGGGGGACGTTCTCGCAGTGGAGCTCGCCGCCCCGGACCTCGAAGTGGTTCACGCTGGTCTCGAGTCTCTCTGTCTAGCGGGGGTCGGAGCCCGGCCCGGCGAAGGGGTCGTTCGGCGCGCCGCCGATCTGGGACTCGCGGATGTTGCCCCGGCTGGTCGCCGGATCGGCCAGTTCCTCGTCGGACCGCGGGTCGGACGGACGGTTGCCGCGGCCCATGGCGGCGCGGCGGTCGGCTTCGAAGGCGGCGCGCTTGGCCGGATCCTCGGGACGCTCGAGGTCGCCGAGCGAGCCGCAGGCCGACAGGGCCATGCCCGTCGCGACGAGCATGAGGGGAAGCAGTCGAACCGGTTTCATCGCAGGCTGTCCTTCCAGCGCTTGATCTGGGCCCGCACGCCGTCCGGGGCCGTCCCGCCATAGCTTACGCGGCTCGCGGCCGAAGCGGCAGGGGTCAGCACCCTGAAAACGTCCTCGCCGATGCCCTGGTTCAGCGCCTGAAGCTCGGTCAGCGGCAGGTTCGCCAGATCGACGCCCAGCTGTTCGGCCCGCTTCACCGCCGCGCCGGTCACATGGTGGGCGTCGCGGAACGGCAGGTCGAGCTCCCGCACCAGCCAGTCGGCGAGGTCGGTGGCGGTGGAGAATCCGGCGCCGGCCGCGGCGGCCATGCGCTCGGTGACCGGCTCCAGGTCGCGGACCATGCCGGTCATGGCCAGCAGGGCGAGTTCGAGCGCATCGAAAGCCTCGAAGGTCGGGACCTTGTCCTCCTGCATGTCCTTCGAATAGGCGAGGGGAAGGCCCTTCATGACCACGGTCAGGGTGGTCAGCGAGCCCAGTATGCGGCCGACCTTGGCCCGGATCAGCTCGGCGGCGTCCGGGTTCTTCTTCTGCGGCATGATCGAGCTGCCGGTCGTGAAGGCGTCGCTCAGCTTCACGAAGCCGAACTGCGGCGTCATCCAGATCACGATCTCCTCGGCCAGCCGCGACAGGTGCGTCGAGCAGATGCTGGCCGCCGACAGGGCCTCCAGCGCGAAGTCGCGCGAGGAGACGCTGTCCAGCGAGTTGGCGGTGGGCCGGTCGAAGCCGAGCGCCCTGGCCGTCATTTCCCGGTCGATCGGGAAGGGGCTGCCGGCCAGCGCGGCGGCGCCCAGCGGGCACTCGTTCATCCGCGTCCGGGCGTCGCGGAAGCGCGAGGCGTCGCGGCCGAACATCTCGACATAGGCCATCAGATGGTGGCCGAAGGTCACCGGCTGGGCCGGCTGCAGATGCGTGAAACCGGGCATCAGGGCGTCGGCGTGGGCCTCGGCCTTGTCGAGCAACGCCGTGATCAGGCCGGTGATCTGGGCCGCCGAGCGTTCGCAGGCCTCGCGGACCCAGAGGCGGAAATCGAGGGCGACCTGGTCGTTGCGCGACCGCGCGGTGTGCAGGCGGCCGGCCACCGGGCCGATCAGCTCGCGCAGCCGCGCCTCCACGTTCATGTGGATGTCTTCGTATTCCTCGCGGAACGGGAAGGTCCCCGCCTCGATCTCGCCGTGGACGGCGTCGAGTCCGCGCTGGATTTGCGCTTCATCCTCGCTAGATAGGACCCCGGCCTTCGCCAGCATGGCGGCGTGGGCCTTCGAGCCGGCGATGTCCTGCGCCCAGAGGCGCTTGTCAAAGCCGATCGAGACGTTGATCGCCTGCATCAGGTCGCTGGGGCGCGCCGAGAACCGACCGCCCCACATCGCCTGGCCTTGGGACTTTTCGGAAGGGTTGTCAGTCATATGAGCGAAGTCCAGCCGGCCAAACCCGGGCCCGACCTGTTGAAATGGGCCATCCGGGGCTTCGCCCTGATCGGCGCCGCGGCGGTTCTATACGTCATCGCCAGCGCTTCGTTCAAACCCAGGGAAACGGCGGACCTGCGCGGCCTGGCGACCGGCGATCTGGCCAAGCTCGAGGTGCCGACCGCGCCGCGCGCCGCGCCGGCGGTCGGCTTCAAGGATGCCGACGGCAAGCCGCTGACCATCGCCGACTTCAAGGGCAAGGTCGTGGTGCTGAACCTGTGGGCGACCTGGTGCGGGCCCTGCAAGATCGAGATGCCGACGCTTGCCGCCCTGCAGGCGGCCTACCAGACCCAGCCGCTGGCCGTGGTCGCAGTCAGCGTCGACAAGGACGTGGACCTGAATCTGGCGCAGGCCTTCATCGCCCGGAACCCGCCGCTGAAGCTGTACCGGGATCCCGGCTACGAGCTCGCCTTCGGGCTGGAGCCGAAGGTCGCCGGCTTCCCGACCACCATTGTCTACGACAAGCAGGGCCGCGAACGCGCCCGCCTCGCCGGCGACGCCGACTGGAACGGCAAGGAAGCGCGGCAGCTCGTCGAGCGGCTGCTGAAAGAATGACGCCTGACGCGCTCGTCGCGCTTGAGGACATTTCCGCCCGGGCCTGGCCGGCGCTGCATCAGGCGCGGCTCGGCGGCTGGCGGCTCAACGCCTCGACCGGGCACACCGGGCGGGCCAACACCTGCTGGGCGTTGGAGGCGCCGGACAGGCCGTTGGAGGAGGCTTTGGCGAAGGTCGAGGCCTGTTACGCCGGACACGGCCTGCCGACCAGGTTCAAGACCGTCGACGGCGCGCCCCACCCGGCCGGGATCGAGGATTTCCTGCGGGCCGAGGGCTTTTCGCCCAACACCGAGACGAGGGTGATGGTCGGGCCGGTCGGCGGGACGAATGACGGCGTGATCCTCGAAGCCGAACCCGACGCGGTCTTCCGGGGGCTGTTGTTCGAGACCCTCTACCGCGACAGGGCCGACGCCGAGGAACGGCTGGCCACCCTGCGCCGCATCGCCCAGCCGGTGCGTTTCGCGCGGATCGAGCAGGATGGACGGGCGATCGGCGTGGGCGCCGTGGCGGTGGACGGCGACTGGGCGGGCTTCTCGGTGATGCGGACCTCGCCCGAACACCGGCGTCAGGGCCTGGCCGGGCGGATCATCTCCGCCTTGCTGGGCTTCGCGGCGGAGCAGGGCGCGAGCCGCAGCTACCTGCAGGCCGAGGTCAGCAACGAGACCGCCGTGGCGCTCTACGAAAAGCTCGGGTTCACGACGGCGTACCAGTACCGCTACTGGGCGCGCTGACAGTCAGCGGATCAGTTCGATCTCGACGCCGACTGCGGTCGCCACCGATGACCAGGCGCGATCAGCCGTCAGGGCTGGCACTCCCAGTTTCGCTGCAAGAACGAGGCAGGCGCGGTCGCCGAGCGAAAGCCCTGCGGGACGCGTCACCGGCAGCAACAAACCTGCCGCGAAGGCCTGCGCCTCATCGAATTCCACGCGTTCGAATGGAAGGGGGTCCAGCACGCTGTGAATCGAAGCAGCGTCTAAGCCCTGCCGAGCCATTCGGCCGACGGCCTCTCCGACATTGATGGTGCTCATCGCGGAATCGGCGATGCGCTTCTTGACCGTTGCAGAGCCGGGCTCACCTAGCAGCATTGCCATCAGGGCCGAAGTATCGAGAACCGAACTGGTCATTCGCCAGTGTCGGCCAAACGGTCAGCCAAAAAGTCGTCGACGGTCAGCTTTCGCCCGCCGAGGAGCTTTTTCATCAGCGCCTGCGCATCCGAGACCACTTCATCGACGGTCCGCACGCGAATGGTCTGGCCTTCAAGCTCGATGACGACGTCGCCGCCGTTCTCAAGACCCACGGTTCGGCGCAAGTCCGCTGGAAGACTCAGCCGCCCTGATTCAGAAACGCGCCCTCGATAGACGTTCATGGCGTGAGCTCCATTCATGCCATGAATAGCAAAGTCGGGTCTGTCGCGCCAGATGGCGACTATCCGACTTTCCGGACCTGCGCCCGCTGGGCGATCACGACCCCGGCCAGCGTCAGGACGCCGCCCAGCATCTGCACGGGCGTCAGGGCCTCGCCGAACAGGATCCAGCCCGCCACCGCCGCGACGACGGGCTGGGCCAGCACCACCACCGAGGCGATCGAGGCCGGCAGACGGCCCAGCGCCCAGGCGATCGAGCCCTGGCCGGCGACATGCACCACGGCCAGGCCAACGCAGGCGGCCCAGCCCGCGCCGCTGCCCGGGATGATCTGCTCGCCGAACGCGAAGGCCACGGCCAGCAGGATCGGCGTGCTGGCCAGCGTCGACCAGAACATCGCCCGCGACGCGCCGGCGTCCTGGCGGGCCGAGCGCATGGCGATGAAGTAGAAGGCGTACCAGAGGGCGGTGGCCACCGAGAGCACATCGCCCAGCGGCGCGTTGATCGCCCGGGTCTGGTCGGCGCCGGCCGCCATCACCCCCGCGCCGGCCAGGGCGACGGCGAGGCCGGCGATGAAGATGCGCTGCGGTCGCTCGCGGAACAGGAACCAGGCGACGGCGGTCACAACAACCGGCGACAGGTTGGTCAGCACGGTGGCGTTGGCGACCGAAGTCAGCTTGACCCCGTAGTGCCAGAACGACAGGTCCAGTGCGAAGAAGAGGCCCGCCAGCAGCATCATCCGGCCAGGCGGCGTAGTGGCGCCCTTGCCGTCCCGCAGCGCCATCAGGGCCAGCACCGGCAGCGCCAGGAACAGCCGCCAGAAACCGGCGGCGGCCGGGCCGGTCTCGGTCATGCGCACGAAGATCGGTGCGAAGCCGATGGCGCAGGCCCCGACGATCAGGGCGATGAAGGGCAGGGCGCGGGCCCGCGACCCGGCGGTCATGCGCCGAACCCCAGGTCTGCCTTCAGTTCGGCGGCGGTGACGCCGCGTTCGCGGATGTCCTTCAGCGTTTCGGCCTTGTCGCGTTTGGCGAAGCGCTTGCCCTGCGCGTCGGTCAGCAGGCGATGGTGGTGGTAGGTCGGGGTCGGCAGGCCGAGAAGCGCCTGCAGCAGCCGCTGGATATGCGTCGCCTCGAAAAGATCCTCGCCGCGGATCACGTGGTTCACGCCCTGCAACGCGTCATCGACCACGACCGCCAGGTGGTAGGCGACGCCGACGTCCTTGCGGGCCAGCACCACGTCGCCGGCCGCCTCGGGCCGGGCCACGATCCGCTTCTTCGGCCCCCTGACCGGGCCCTCCTCGCGGAAGCTCAGCTTCTCGAAGCTGCCCACCCGGTCGCGGGCGGCGTCGAGCGACAGCCGCCAGGCGAAAGGCCTGCCTTCGGACAGGAAGCGGTCCTCTTCGTTGGGATGCAGCGGTCCGCCGCGGAACGCTTCCGTCGGCCCGTGGGGCGCGCCGGCGGCGGCTTCGGCGATGTCCTTGCGGGTCTTGAAGCAGCGGTAGACGAGACCCTTGGCCTCCAGCCGGGACAGGGCCGCCTCGTAGTCGGCCATATGCTCCGACTGGCGCCGCACCGGCTGTTCCCATCGAATGCCCAGCCACGCCAGGTCTTCGAGGATGCCGGCCTCGTACTGTGGCCGGCAGCGCGTGGTGTCGATGTCCTCGATCCGCAGGATGAACCTGCCGCGCTCCGCCCGCGCCGCTTCATACGCGGTGAGCGCCGAGAAGGCGTGCCCGCGATGCAGGTATCCCGTCGGGGAGGGGGCGAACCGGGTGACGAAGGAGGCGCTCACCCGGTCTCTCTAGACCGGCGAGCGCCCCATTGCATCAGGCGCCGGGTCTAGTTGTTCGCCGGGGCCTCGGAGATGTCTTCCAGCACCGCGCCGGCCTTCCGCGCCGAAGCCTCCTGCGCCACGTCGCCGAGCGAGACGATGCCGGTCAGGCGTTCCGAGCCGTCGACGATCAGGATTCGGCGGACCTGCTTGTCCTGCATCTGGTAGATGACATCGGCGATCGAGGCGTCCTCGCGGCAGGTCTGGACCTCGGTGGTCATCACCTCCTCGACCCGGGTGTCGAAGCTGCGCTGCTCGCCGACGACACGCAGCACGATGTCGCGGTCGGTGATGATGCCCCGGATCCTGCCGTCCTCGACGACCGGGATCGCGCCGGTGTCGATCTCGTTCATGCGCCGCGCGACATCGGCGACGGTGTCGGAGGGACTGGCGACCTGCGGACTGGCGGTCATCACGTCTGAAATCTGCATGGCTCGGCTCCTGGCGGCGGCTGGAGCAAGCCTAACGGGCCGGGCGCGGCGCCGTTCCCCAAGGATCAGCCGTGCGGGCCGGGGAACATGCCCATGTGCGAAAGCACGGCGCGTAGGAATTGCTCTTCCCCGCCGAGGGCTTCCTTCAGCGCGTCGAACTGATGAAAGGCGCTCATCTCGCCCAGACCATGGGCCGCACACCAGGCTGCGATCGTCGCCAGTTCGACATCGATCTCGGCCACGTCCGGTCCGGCGGACTCGCGGAAGGCGTCCTGCACCATGCAGTAGGCGCTGTCGTCGGCCTTCATGCCTTCCGGCAAGGCGACCTTGTCACGGGACGCGTCATACATGACGCGATAGAGCGCCGGATGCTGCTGGGCGAACTGGATGTAGGCGACGCCGATCTCGGTCATCAGCTGACGTGCGTTCGCCGCCCGGGAGCGGCTCTCGCGCATGGCGTCGCCGAGCATGTCCCAACCGACGTGGGCGACCGCGTCGAGCAGTTCGCCCTTGTCCTTGAAATGGTGGTAGGGCGCGGCCGGACTGACACCCGCTTCCCGCGCAACCGCCCGCAGCGAAAGGGCGCTCGGGCCCTCGCTTTCCAGGATACGGCGGGCCGCGTCCACGAGGGCGCGGCGCAGGTCGCCGTGGTGGTAGGGCCGGTTCTCGGCGGTTGCAGGTTCTCTCATCGTGGGCACTCTAAAACTAAATCCGAACAACGTAAAGATTGATCTTGACGACGTTCAGATGCGTGCTATCTAAGCATTGTCCAGATCGGACAGCCCCTCCTCCCCGAGGGGTCATAACGGGGGGCCCGGCAATCGGGTCCATAAACTCAAAGGATGTGTGTCATGTCGGTTTCCAACCTCGTCGCCTTCGAACGCTTCTTCGACCGCTCGGCGGTCGTCTTCCTCCTGGTCCTCGGCGCCGCCACGACCAGCGGGATTGCCTTCATCGGCGCGTAAGCGCAGTTTCTCGCTCGATCCAACCGCCCGGGCCCGATCGGGCCGGGCGGCAGCCAGGAACTTCGGGGCGCTTCGGCGCCCCTTTTCTTTTTTGCGGCTCACGTCCGTGGACGCCGAGAAAAAACGGCGCCGCGACCTGGGTCACGGCGCCGCGAAGGGTCAGGCCAGTCCGGCCCGCCTACAGGATCCAGCCGCCGTCGAGGTCGCCGACCCCGGTGTAGAGGTTCGTGGTCGTGCCGGTGAGATTGCCGTTGATGGTGATGCGGAGATCGGCCTTGCCGTCCCCGTCGACGTCGAGTTCGAGAGTCGTCACGTTGGTGGCCGCCGCGTACTTGAGCGTGGCCTGACCTGCGGACTTGCTGAACTTGCTGACGAAGGTGAAGGCGTCGTTGGCCGGAGAGCCAAGGATGGCGTCGATAGCCGACAGGTCGATGATGTCGCCCTGGGCGAAGTTCAGATCGAGAATCTGGTCCTTCCCCGCAGCCTGGCCGCCGACGGTGCTGACCGTGTCCGCGGCGCCGAAGATGAAACGATCCGCGCCCAGGCCGCCGGTCAGTTTGTCGCCGCCCGCCCCGCCGCTGAGGGCGTCGTCGCCGTCTCCCCCGTTCAGCGTGTCGACATCCGCGCCGCCGTTCAGGACATCGTTGTCGCCGCCGCCATTCAGGGTGTCGGCGCCGCCGTCGCCGTTGAGCACATCCTCGCCGGCGCCGCCGTTCAGGGTGTCGTTGCCGAGACCCCCGTCCAGGGTGTTGGCCGCGCCGTTGCCGGTGATGATGTTGCCCAGCCCGTTGCCGGCGCCATTGATGGCGTCGCCGCCCGTCAGGGTCAGGTTCTCGACCTCGCTGCCCAGGCTGTAGGTGATGGACGCCTCGACGGTGTCCGTTCCACCCTTGAGCAGCTCGGTGACGGTGTCGCCGTCATCATCGACAACATAGGTGTCGTTGCCGACCCCGCCGGTCATGGCGTCGACTCCGGTTCCGCCGTCGAGGCGGTCGTGGCCTGTCCCGCCATCCAGGGTGTCGTTGTCGTCGCCACCAAGGAGGGTGTCATTGCCGCTGCCGCCAAGCAGGGTGTCGATCCCGGCCAGGCCCACCAGAAGGTTGTCGCCGTTGCTGCCGGTGATCAGATTGGCCAGGCCATTGCCCGTGCCCTTGACGACCGACTTGGTCGCCAGTGTCAGATTTTCGACTCCAGCGGTCAGCACATAGTCGTCGAGCCAGCTGAGCACGGTGTCGGCGCCGTCTCCGCCGGTCTCGTCGACTACATCTCCCGCGGCGTCGACATGGTACGTGTCGTCGCCCAGGCCGCCGGACATGGTGTCGTTTCCGCCGCCGCCGTTGAGCCGGTCGCCGCCGGCCCCGCCGGTCAGGCTGTCGTCGCCCGCGTCGCCACTGAGTTGATCGGCGCCATCGCCGCCATCGAGCGTGTCGTTGCTTGCGCCGCCCTCAAGCGTGTCGGCCCCGTCGCCGCCGTCCAGATCGTCGACGCCAGCGCCGCCGCGCAGCCGGTCGGCGCCTGGCCCGCCGATCAGCACATCATCGCCGCCGTCGCCGTTCAGCACGTCATTGCCGTCGCCGCCGTCAACGGTGTCGTTCCCGTCCAGCGCGGAGACCACATCGTTGCCGGACGTGCCGGTCACCGTGTCGTCGCCCGGCCCGGGGCCCTCGGCCTGCGGGGTCACGTTGACGACGATCGAGGGGATCACGGTCGTGGTGTTGTACCAGACGCGGAAGACGCCGTTCAGGCCGCCGGCCACCAGGTCCAGGTCGCCGTCGCCGTCGATGTCGCCGAACTCCGGCCCGCTGACGAAGCCGACGTCGACGCCGTTGAACGGGTTGGAGGCGCCGGCCACGATCGTGAACGAGCCTGACGTCCCGTCCGTGCCGTTGCGGTAGAAGTCCAGCCGCCCGGCGTACTCGCCCAGGATCATGTCGAGGTCGCCGTCGCCGTCCATGTCGGCAAAGGCCGGTTTGGCCCAGCGACCGTAGTCAACGCCGTTGAACGGGTTAGACGCACCGGTAACGAGCGAGAACGCGCCGCCGTTGTTCTGGTAGAAGGCGATCGTACCGGCTTCGCCGGTCAGGAACAGATCGAGGTCGCCGTCCAGGTCGAGATCGACGAAGGACGGCGCGGCGAATCCGCCGGCCGCCGTCCCCCCGTTGAACGGATTGCTGGCGCCGGACAGCACGGTGAAGGCGCCTGAAGCCCCGTTCGTCCCGTTGCGGTAGGTGACGAGGGCGCCGCCCTCATTGCCGATCACCAGGTCGGCGTCGCCGTCCTGGTCCATGTCAAAAAAGGCGGGATGGCTCTGGAAGCCGATGTTGATGCCGTTGAAGGGGCTGCTGGCGCCCGTCACGGCGGTGAAGGTTCCCGAGGTCCCGTTCGTGCCGTTGCGCCAGAAGAAGAGCGCCCCCGAGGAGCTGCCGGCGACCAGGTCCATGTCGCCGTCGCCGTCGACGTCGACCAGGGCCGGGATGCTGTTGTTGGTGGTGCTGAAGCCGTTGAAGGGATTCGCCGTGCTGGTCTGCTCGGCGAAGGTGGTCGGGCTGTCGACAAAGGTGTCGCCATGGGCGTCGACCAGGTTCAGGGACAGGGTCCGTGACGTCGTCGGCGTGTCGCTCACGTTGGCGTAGGTCAGGTTCTGGATCAGGGCGTCGATCGCCGCCGCGGTCGCCGCGGCGTTGAATGTAATGACCAGGTCGGCGCCCGAGCCCCCCGAGAGTGTCCCGACCACCACGCCGCCGTAGGTGACGTCGCTGCCGGAAAGGCCGATCTCGCCCGCCCCGGTCCCCTGATTGCGAACCGAAATGCGATCTTCCGCCAGCACGCCCGACAGGGTCAGCGTGCCGCCCGAGAAGCTGTCCGGGTCGGTGAAGACGACATTGATGTCGAGCAGTTGCGGCGTCGTGTTGACGGTGTTCTCGGCGAAAGTCACCGAGGGTCCGAAGCCGGTGAGGGTCATGGCGTCGTTGACGGCCGTGATGTCGACATTGACCGTGCCGAGCGTGACCGCGCCGGTCCCGTCGTTGGCCGTAACCGTGACGGTGGCCGCGTTGTTCCCGTTCGCGTTCGAGGCGCCGGTGTATTGGATGTTGGACGCCGTGTTCAGGAAGGTGTCGATGTCCGACGCCGTCCCTGCGAGGGTGATCGCCCCCGTCCCGGAGTTGGTCACCGTGACGCCGCCGCCCGAGGTCGCCGTCATCGTGCCGGCCGAAGCGGTCAGCACCACCGTGATCGAGCCGCTTGTGTCCGCGTCGGTGATCGACACCGCCGACAGGTCGAGGTTCGAGGCCGTGTCTTCAGCGACTGTCACATCGGTCGGCAGCCCGGACGCCGTCGGGGCGTCGTTCTGGGCGGTCACCGTAACGGTGATCTGGCCCCCGGCTGTGGAGCTGTTGAGGAAGTAGCCAAGGTTGGCATCGGCGCTCAAGATCAGGTCAACCCGGCCATCGCCGTTGAAATCGCCGAAGCCGAGAGCGACGCCGTCCCCGGGTGCAAAGCCAGGAACAACTACCGGCTGGGCAAAGGCGGGGTTGTTGAGTGAACCGGTGTTCTCGATGAAAAGGAGTTGCCCGCCATAATACTCGAAGTAGACGACATCATTATCGCCATCCGAGTCGACATCCGCGATCGCGAGCCGGGAGAGGTTTGTAATGCTGAACCCGTCGAAGAGATTTGTGGCGCCGCTGTGCACGACGAAGTCCGGGGTTGAGGCCGTGCCGATGTTCTCGACGAAGTAAACCTCATTGCTACCCGTGGTCGCGACCGCGTCGATATCGCCGTCGCCATCCAGGTCGCCCATCGTGATCACGGAGTGGTAGCCCATGGATCCGATTGGCGAGGCGGCTTGCTGAAACGACGGGGAGTTCACGCCCCCTGTGTTCTCGAGATAGACGACATCGCCCCCCAGGTTGGCCAACAGGATGTCGAGGTCACCGTCGCCGTCCAGGTCTGCCGCCGTTGCCGATTGCCAGTATTCAAAGGTGAAGCCGCCCGAGAGTGTTCCGGACCCCATGTTCACCATGTCTGGCGAACTGGCGGTTCCGACGTTGAGCAGGAATTCTTCGGACTCGCCGAACGAGATGACGTCGACGTCTCCGTCACCGTCCCAGTCAGCCACCAGTGGAATCTTTGAGGATCCGCCCAGCGCGCCAAAGAAGCCGCTGGTGAGCATTGGGACGTACGAGAAGCTCACATTGGCAAGATCGTCGCCCGACGCGTCGGTAACGTTGATCGTCAGCGACCGGCTCGCCGTCGGCGCATTGCTGACGTTGGCGTAGGTCAGGCTCTGGATCAGGGCGTCGATGGCGGTCGAGGTGGCCGCGCTGTTGAAGGTCACCGTGAAGGTCGTACCCGAGCCGCCGGTTGCCGTGCCGATAGCGACGGCCGCGCCGGCGCCCGCGCCGTCGGCGTCGTAGTAGACGGTTCCCGACGAGAGGCTGATGGTCGCGCCGCTGGCGATGGAAACGCGGTCTTCGGCCAGCAGGCCGCTGACCGTCAGGGTCCCGCCGTCGTAGTCATTGTCGGCGTGGACGAACGTGACGTCGGCGTCGATTAGCTGGGGCGTCGCGTTGACGGTGTTTTCGTTGAAGGTGGCGGCGGTCAGGCCGGTGAGGCTCATCGGGTCGTCGACGGCGGTAATGTCCACGTTGACCGTGCCGAGCGTGACCGCGCCGGAGCCGTCATTGGCCGTGACGGTGATCGTCGCGGCATTGTCGCCATAGGCGTTGGCCGCGCCGGTGTACTGGATGGCGGAGGCCGTGTTCAGGAACGTATCGATGGCCGAGGCCGTACCGGCCAGGGTGATGGCGCCGGTTCCCGAGTTGGTCACCGTAACCCCGCCGCCGGAGCTGGCGGTCATCGTCCCGGCCGAGGCGGTCAGGACGACGGTGATCGAGCCGGACGTGTCCGCATCGCTCAGCGAGATCGCTGACAGGTTCAGGTTCGAGGCGACATCCTCGGTCACCGTGACATCGGTCGGCAGACCGGAGGCCGACGGAGCGTCGTTCTGGGCCGTGACCGTGATGGTGACTGTCTGAGGGGGTGCGGTGACGTTGATGAAGTAGCTGAGATCCCCGGGATACCCCCAGGTGCTCAGGACAAGGTCGACCTTCCCGTCGCCATTGAAATCACCAAAGCCAAGGGAATTGCCATCCCCTGAAGCAAGCAGCGGAATCCAGCTTGGCCCAGAGAACACCAGACTGTTCGCGGAGCCGGTATTCGTGATGACTTTCAGGCTGCCGCCATAATACTCCAGGTAGAGAAGGTCGTTGTCGCCGTCACCGTCATGGTCCACGATCGCCATTCTGGACAGGGCGGGGATCGTGATTCCTTCAAAAAGGTGGCCGGAGCCGCTGTGAAACACGAAGTTGGGCGCTCCGGGACTCCCTGTGTTCTCGACAAAGTATAGTTCGCCCCCATAAGACCTGACCGCGTCGATATCGCCGTCGCCATCGAGGTCGCCCAGCGTAATCATGGACCAGGGGCCGAGGGAGGATCCAATCGGCGACGTCGCTTGCACGAAGGATGTCGAGCCATATGAACCAGTGTTCTCGAGGTAAACAACGTCCCCGTTCAAGTTGGTGAGCAGGACATCCAAATCGCCGTCGCCATCCAGGTCACCCGCTGTCGCGCTCTGCTGGTAGTCAAGAAAGAACTCGCTGGTAAGCGTACCGAAGCCGACGTTTCTCATCTGGGGCGACGATGGGCCCCCGTCATTGACGAGAAAGGTCTCCCAGCCGCCAAACGAGACGATATCGAGGTCGCCATCACCATCCCAGTCCGCCACCAACGGGGTGAAGCCGTAACCACCCCCGGCGCCCATGAATCCGCTGTATTCCGCCAGGACATCCAGGAAACCAGTAGGGTTGAGGCTATCGCCCCCGGCATCAGTCACATTGATCGTCAGCGTACGCGAAGCCGTCGGCGCGTCGCTGCTGTTGGCGTAGGTGAGGTTCTGGATCAGGGCGTCGATGGCGTCCGACGTCGCCGCAGCGTTGAACGTCACCGTGAAGGTCGCGCCGACCCCGCCGCTGGCCGTGCCGATGGCCACCGCTGCCGAACCGCCGGCGCCGTCGGCGTCGTACATCACCGTCGCGCCGTCCATGTAAATGATCGCGCCGCTGGCGACCGAGATGGTGTCCTCGGCCAGCAACCCCGAGACCGTCAGGGTCCCGCCGTCAAAGTCGCCCTCCACATCGGTGAACACGACGTCGTCATCGATCAGCTGCGGCGACCCGTTGGCGGTGTTTTCGGCGAAGGTCGGGGCGTCAAAGCCGGTCAACGAAGGCATCGGGATGCGAGCGCTCTTTAATACTGGTGTAACGCCCCAAAATGGGCAGGGAAGTTCAGTCTTGCTTGGTGGGGATGTTCGCGGACGGCGCGTCTGTCACCAGAGCTTCAGCAACGAGGTCCGCCCTGGAAGCCGAGTTTCCGCAACAATGCTTGTCGATACACCCCCGCCGCACGAATACCTGTGCCTAACAGTTCGTCAAGCGCCTCTCGCCCGACGCGCGAGAACGACGGTATCCCATCGGGCGGCGCCCAGTTTCCGGGCGCCGCCATCGCCGGCCTCGACCATCCGCAGGCGGCCTGTCCGGGGTTGCAATGCCGGCCGCCGACGCTAAGCCGTCAGGCTATGAACAACACGTCGACCTCCGCTCCGAGGCCAGCCGCCGGCCCGCTGCTGTTGCTGTCGCGTGGCTTCTCCGACTGGCTGGCGGGGCAGGGCGCGAGCCTGGCCCTCACCACCTACCAGGCCGGCCGCCTGGTCATGATCGGACGCCGCCCTGACGGCGGCGTCCGGGCGCACGAGCGGCGGATCGAACAGTGCCAGGGGCTGTGGACCGACGGCCGGAGCCTTTGGACCAGCGGCATGTACGCCCTCTGGCGGTTCGAGAATGACATGCCGGCCGGGGCGGTGACCCCCGCCGGCGTCGACCGCCGCTTCGTCCCGCGCGAGAGCCGGATCACCGGCCGCATCGACTGCCACGACATCGGCATGGGCGAGGACGGGCCGATCTTCGTGAACACGCTGTTCAACGGCCTGTGCGGGATCAGCGAGACGAGCAGCTTCCGGCCACTCTGGAAGCCGCCCTTCATCTCCGCCTGGACACCCGAGGACCGCTGCCACCTGAACGGCCTCGCCATGGACGGCAAGCGGCCTGCCTTCGTTTCCGCGGTCAGCCGCAGCGACACCCTTGATGGCTGGCGCGAGCGTCGGGTGGACGGCGGGGTGATCGTCGACGTCGCCAGCGGCGAGATCGTCTGCGCCGGTCTGTCGATGCCCCATTCGCCCCGCCTGTATGACGGCCGGCTGTGGGTGTTGAACTCGGGCCGAGGGCTGTTCGGCCAGGTGGATCCGACGACCGGAACCTTCACCCCCGTCGCCTTCTGTCCCGGCTACGCGCGGGGGCTGGCTTTCATCGGCCGTCACGCGGTGATCGGCCTCTCGCGCCCGCGCAACAACCAGACATTCGAGGGCCTGCCGCTGGACGCAGAGCTGGCCGCGCGCGACGCCGAGCCGCGCTGCGGCCTGATCATCGTCAATATCGACACCGGCGTCACCGAGGCCTGGCTGCGCTTCGCCCACACGCTGGACGAGCTTTACGATGTCGCCGTGATGCCCGGCGTCACCCAGCCGGAGATGATCGGTTTCCAGGGTGACGCCATCAAGGCCGCCATCACCCCGGAACCGGCGGCGGGCTGACGCCGCCGCCCCGGGGCCGCCGTCGAGGTCCGCGCCGCCGCCGCACGCCCTGTCTTGGTGCTGTCGCCGATCCGGGTCTATCCTCTGAGTCGCGCTCGGGGATGATTGGCGATCCCGCGAAGACGTGCGGAAAGCGAGGTCGGTCTTCAGGTCGGTCGCGTACTCATTCAGAAGCCTTCCCGGGGAGGCGTCCGATGCAGGTGCTTAGCGCGCCGCCGTCGGGCTGGCCGGCCCTGGTGCTCAACGCCGACTTCCGTCCGTTGAGCTACTATCCGCTGTCTCTCTGGCCCTGGCAGGAGGTGATCAAGGCGGTGTTTCTGGATCGCGTCGAGGTCGTGTCGACCTACGACAAGGTAATTCACAGCCCGTCGTTCGAGATGCGGCTGCCCAGCGTTGTCTCGCTCAAATCCTATGTCTCCCAGGACCGGCCGCCGGCGTTCACGCGGTTCAACCTGTTCCTGCGCGACAGCTTCGCCTGCCAGTACTGCGGGTCACCCCAGGACCTGACGTTCGACCACGTCATTCCCCGCTCGCGCGGCGGGCGCACGACCTGGGAGAACATCGTCACGGCCTGCGCGCCCTGCAATCTGGCCAAGGGCGGACGTACGCCGCGCGAGGCGCACATGCAGCCGCACCGCCACCCGCGCCGGCCGTCGATGCATGAGCTGCAGGACCACGGTCGGCGTTTTCCGCCCGGCTATCTGCACGAGAGCTGGATGGACTACCTGTACTGGGACATCGAACTGGAAGCCTGACGCATCAGGCGAGCCAGATTGTCAGGCTCATCAGGAGGAGGCTGACGCCGACCCCGGCGAGGCAGGCCAGCGAGACCGGATCGCCTCGCAACGGCCGCGTCAGGCTTTCGGAATCACGCTCACTCATCATGTCCTCCCGGAGGACAAGCCAGCGCAACGGCGCCCGGCGCCGGTTCGTTCCCGTGGTCCACAGCAATGTCCCCAATCTCGGGAAACCTGTGCGGGAAAACCGGTTGTCAACGATCTCGCTGTAACCAGAGGGCATGGAAAGCGTCGCCGCAAAGAGTCTGCTCCAACCCATCCAGCGCCGCAGCGTCCCGCGCAGCCGGTCGCTGCTGGCCGGCAAGGTGGCCAACGCCGACGCGTCGCTGACGGTCGACTGTGTGATCCGCAACCTGACCCCCGGCGGCGCGATGATCGAGACCGTCGCCCCGCACCTGGTCCCGGCCGAGTTCCACCTGCTTCAGGTCACCGAAGGCGTCGCCTGGGACGCGACCCTGGTCTGGCGCCGCGGCAACCGCATCGGCGTCAAGCTGGGCGATCGCCACGACCTGCGCGAGACGACGGAGAAGCAGCTGAAGGCGCTGCGCGCGATCTGGAGCCAGATGGCCCTGCGCTGACACCCCCTTTTGGGCGGTTCGCCCGAAGCCGGACGGCCTCACTGTGAGCTCCGGTTCTCTGGAGGCTCCATGCGCGGAACTCTCATCCTCGGCGCCGCCGCGTCGCTGCTGGCCGGTCCGGTCATGGCCCAGGCGCCGACGCCGGCCCAGACGCTCAAGGAATTCGGCCTGATCGGAGAGTGGTCGAAGGACTGCGCTGCGCCGGTCGGCGATACCAACACCCGCACGATCTTCACCGTCGAACCGGACGGTACGGCGAAGCTGACGCTCAGCTTCGGTCCGGCGGGCCAGATGATCTACAGCGTCACAAAGGCGCGGATCATCTCCCGGCAGGTGATTGTGATCAGCGAGATCAACGCCAGCGGCCAGCCCGCCGACGTGACCGTGGCGCTCGACGGCAAGCGCACGCGGGTCATCGCTTCGCGTGATCCCTCGATCAACAAGAGCTTCATCGGCGGCGGCGTGCTGCTGTCGAGCGGCCGCGAAACGAACTGGGAGAGCCGCTGCCGGTAAGGCCGCGATCCGTCAGCCCGTCCACCATCCGGAAACGTCCTCCATGCGCCTCGCCGTACTCGCTCTTTCCGCCGCCGCCATGATCGCCTCCGCCCCGGCGTCCGCCGCCGCTCAGACCGCCGCCGCCACGCTCAAGAGCTTCGGGCTGCTCGGGACCTACTCCAGGGACTGCGGGCAGCCGGCCTCTGGCGGCAACTCCCATACGCGCTACACCGCCGAGCCCGACGGGAGCGTGCGGCTCGTGTACGACATGGGCGGACCGACGTCCGGCTATGTCGTGAACACCGCGAAGATCCTGTCGCCGGCCCTGATCCTGCTCGAGGAGACCAGCGACGCGGGCGCCCCCTTCCAGGTCGTGCTGAACCTCGACGGCAAGCGCATCCGGGTGATCGAGTCGCGCGACCCGAAGACCAACCGCGCCTTCGTGTCCGGCGGCGTGATCACCGGCAACGGCCGTGAGACACAGTGGGAGACGCGCTGCCAGTAGCCGGGCCAGGCGACCGTCGGCGGCGGTTCCGGGTCCGTGGCGGGCGCGATGTCGGGCTCGGTCGGCAGATCCGGATCGACGGCCGGCGGCGTCGGATCGTAGGCCGGGGCCGGATCGGTTTCGGGAACGTCCTGCGGGTCTGGCATGAGGATACCTCCGCCAAGCCAACCGTTCGCGCAGTCGAGAGTTCCTAGATCTTTTCGCTGATCTTGATGGCGGCCTTGCAGCCGGCCTGGATCACGGCGGCCAGCAGCGGATAGGCGGGGGCCTGCCGTGCGCCTTCCTCAATGGCGATGTCGCGGTGCGCCAGCTCCTCGTCACGGAACTTCGCCAGTTCGGCGGCCAGCTCGGGATCGCGGTCGGCCAGCTCGGCGATCTGCGAGGCGTAGTGCTCCTCGATGACGGTCTCGACGGCCTCGGTGCAGGCATGGGCGGCCTTGTCGCCCAGCAGGGCGGTGCCGGCGCCCAGCGCGAAGCCGGCGGCGCGCCAGAGCGGGGCCATCACGGTCGGCCGGACGCGGTGTTGGTTCAGCAGCACATCGAAGCGGGCGAGGTGAACGGCTTCGTGGCCTTCCATCTCTTCGAGCTGCACCGCCGTTCGCTCGTGACCCCTGGCGTTCGCCATCACCGCCCGCTGGCCGCGGTAGATGTGGACAGCGCCCAGCTCTCCGGCGTGATCGACGCGCAGGATCTCGGCCAGCCGCGCCTTGACCGCGCCGCGGCCCGGCCGGGGAGGGACCGCGCTCATGCCCAGGCCTTTCGCGTGGCGAACATGCTCAGGACGGCGAGCTTGAGTGATATCAGCGCGTTCCATCCCGCCATCGACAGGCCGAGGAACACCCAAAGCGGCTTCTCGCAGGACGGCGGAGCGATCCGGCCCTCGCCCTTCATGATCGCCGCCATATCCGCAGCGCTGACCGCGCCGCCGCCGGCGCAGACGGTCGGTCCGGGCCACCAGCCCCACTCGGCCCCGGCGTGATAGATCGCCACCCCGACCCCGACGAGGAAGATGACTCCGAGCAGGCCGTTGATCGGCCGGCGCAGCTTTTCGCCGAACCGGGTCCTGACCAGCAGCATGCCGATCAGCGCGACCCACAGCGCCACCCAGTAGACCTCGCGCTGCTTGAGGCAGAGGTAGCAGGGCGCCAGGCCGCCGATCTTCTCGAAGCCGTGGGCGATGGCCAGCATGAGGGCCGACGACAGGAAGGCTGTCGTGCGCCAGCGGGACAGGAAGAAATCGAACAGACGGCTCATGGCGTCTCCATCTTAGGCGCTCGCGACGCCGCGTCCATCATCCGCCGAACAGGCCGCTGAACCACGCGACGACCGCGTCGCCGCCGACCCGCTCGAACAGGATGATCGCCCAGGTCGCGCCGAACGCCAGCCCGATCGCCACGACGGCCAGCGCCGTCACCCAGCCCAGGGCGATGGCCTCGCCGGCGAGCACGAACAGGCCGTCGCGCTGGATCAGTCCGGCGGCGATCAGCGCCAGGCCCAGGGACGGAACCGAGTTGGTCATCGGCAGGATGATGGTGAGGGTGGCCAGGATCATCAGGACCGCCGCGACCCGCTCGCCGGCGCCGGTCGTCAGCAGGCGCAAACGCGGCCGGGACAGGGTCTCGACCCAGCGCATCCGCTTCTCGGCGAAGTCGGCCATGCGGTTGAGCATGTCCCGCGAAATGCGGCGGCGCGTCCAGCTGGCCGGCAGCCAGGGCTCCTTGCGGCCGAGCATCAGCTGACCGGCCAGCAGGATGATCGGCACGCCGACGATCTGCGGCACGCCGTAGAGCGCCGGCACCAGGCAGGGAATGGCCAGGATGAGGATGATGATCCCGAACGCCCGCTCGTCCAGGCGGTCGAGGATCTCACCGATGCTCAGGCCGTCGGGGCCGGCGTCGCGCGACATCCCCGCCACGAGGTTGATGAAACTGCGGTCCGGATCGTCACGGACCTCTCGGGGCTGCTGCATGCCAGGCCTTCGCGGGCGGACCCCATCACCCAGTCGTGGAGTCAGCGCGGCGCGCACCTGTGCTAACAGGGAGCGTTCAGCTTGTCTCGTGTGCTTCTGGTGCAGCGACGCCGTCGCACCTCTCTTCACCAAACTGGTTTCATCTGATACCAACTCGCCGCCCCGCGGGGCCCCTCGAACAGGAGAGCGCGATGAACGCCCAACCGAAAGCCGATCTCTTCGACAACCCCCTCGGCACCGACGGTTTCGAGTTCGTCGAATTCACCTCGCCCGATCCCGAGGCGATGAAGGCCCTGTTCGAATCGATGGGGTTCACCGCCGTCGCCCGGCACCGCTCGAAGAACGTGCTGCGCTTCCGCCAGGGCGACATCAACTTCATCCTGAACATGGAGCCGGAGGGCCAGCCCGCCGACTTCCGCGAGGCGCACGGCCCGTCGGCCAACGCCATGGCCTTCCGCGTGCGCGACGCCGCCAAGGCCTTCAAGCTGGCCGTCGAGCGCGGCGCCAAGCCGGTCGTCGGCCCGGTCGGCCCGATGGAGCTGAACATCCCGGCCATCGAGGGCATCGGCGGCACCAACCTGTACCTGGTCGACCGCTACGGCGCGCAGGAGATCTACGACGTCGACTTCCTGCCGATCGAGGGCGCTGACGAGGCCGAGGCGAAGAACAACGTCGGACTGACCTATCTCGACCACCTGACCCACAACGTGTTCCGGGGCGGCATGGCCAAATGGGCCGAGTTCTATGAGCGCGTCTTCAATTTCCGCGAGATCCGCTACTTCGACATCGAGGGCAAGGTCACGGGCCTGTTCTCCAAGGCGATGACCAGCCCGGACGGCAAGATCCGCATTCCGCTGAACGAGAGCCAGGACGACCAGAGCCAGATCGAGGAGTTCCTGCGCGACTACAAGGGCGAGGGCATCCAGCACCTGGCCTTCGGCACGGACGACATCTTCAAGACTGTCGAGACCCTGCGCGACCGGGGCGTGAAGTTCCAGTCGACGCCGGACAGCTACTACGAGCTGCTCGACGGCCGGGTGAAGGATCACGGCGAGGACACGCAGCGCCTGCACAAGCTGAACATCCTGCTCGACGGCGCGCCGACCGAGGGCCAGGGCCTCCTGCTGCAGATCTTCACCGAGAACCAGGTCGGCCCGATCTTCTTCGAGATCATCCAGCGCAAGGGCAACGAAGGCTTCGGCGAGGGCAACTTCAAGGCCCTGTTCGAGTCGATTGAGCTCGACCAGATCCGCCGCGGCGTGGTGAAGGCGGACTGATCCGCCTTCACCCGAGCGTCCCCGCGAAGGCGGGGACCCAAGCCGCTGGTCCGCGTCCCGGACTGCTGTAGGCTTGAGATTCAGCTTGGGTCCCCGCCTTCGCGGGGACAGTCGGAGGTTGGCGTGCGGCTATTCTCAGCTCTTGTCCTGATGCTGGCTCTGGCGTCAACGCCGGCGCTCGCCAGGCCCAAGTGGGCGATCGTCATCCACGGCGGCGCCGGCATCATCGAGCGCCAGGACATGTCGCCGGAGACGGAGGCCGCCTACCGCAAGGCGATGGCCGCCGCAGCCGCGAAGGGCTCGAAGATCCTCGCCGACGGCGGCACGGCGATGGACGCCGTCGAGGCCGTGGTCCGCGACCTCGAGGACGATCCGTTGTTCAACGCCGGCCGGGGCGCGGTGTTCACCGCCGAGGGCCGCAACGAGCTCGACGCCGCCATCATGGACGGCAAGACCCTGAAGGCCGGCTCGGTCGCCGGAGTCACCCGCACCCGGCACCCGATCACCCTGGCCCGCGCGGTCATGGAGAAGTCGAGACACGTGATGATGATCGGGGCGGGGGCCGACGCCTTCGCCGCCAGCCAGGGGCTGGAGCAGGTCGACCCGGCCTTCTTCTTCACCGAGCGCCGCTGGCAGGGCCTGGTGACGGAGCTTCAGAAGCAGGGCCTGCCGGTCCCGGCGCGCCCGGCCGGCGCGCCCGTTCCGCAGGCCGAAGTTCGCGTCCTGCCGGACGACAGCGACCGAAAGTTCGGCACGGTCGGGGTCGTGGCGCTAGACAGCAACGGCGATCTCGCCGCCGGCACCTCGACCGGCGGGATGACGGCCAAGCGCTGGGGCCGGGTCGGCGATGCGCCGATCATCGGCGCCGGCACCTACGCTTCCAACCAGTCCTGCGCCGTCTCGGCGACCGGGTCCGGCGAGTACTTCATCCGCCTGACCGTGGCCCGCGAGGTCTGCGCCCTCGTGCAGTATGAGGGTCTCGATCTCCAGAAGGCGGCCGACACCGTCATCCAGGATCGTCTGACCGCGATTGGCGGCGACGGCGGCGTGATCGCCGTGGCGCCCGACGGCCAGATCGCCTGGAGCTTCAACACCCCCGGCATGTACCGCGCCCGCGGCGCCGAGGGGCAGCCGACCGTGGTCTCCATCTACAAGGACGAACCGTGATGGCGCCCCGACTAGGGGGCGGGCCGGCGATCCGCTGTCCAGACCGACAGGAAGTCACGCTGGAGCGCGTGGCTCAGGCCGCGAAGGAGCCGCCCGTCCACAAGTTCACCGGAGTGATTGTAGACGCCTCCGCCGCCGTCTCGGGTGACGAAGGCGAACCGGACCGTTCCCCAGTCCCGGAGCACCCTGCCGTTTTCCATGGGGCTGCCGTAGAAGGTCCCGGTGATCCGGCCGCCGGCGGCGGTGGTCACGACCATCTCGGAATAATAGGGCGCATCCCCGGGCTGGCTCGTCAGGTCCACGCGCCAGGCGCCGACCAGCGCCGATTCATCGATCGGCGCTCGCGACGCGGCGGGGCTCGCCGCGGCCAGGCACAGGGCCGTGGCGACGGCCGCAAATCTCAACATCTCGATCTCCATGGCCATGGCCGGCAGAGGCTTTGAATGAGCAAGCGTAACTGGATTCCCGTTCGTGGCGCGCAGGGCCTGCACAGCCGCCAGGCGCACGCCGACCTGCCGGAAGGCACCTATGAGCGCGAGGTGTCCAAGGAAGGCTTCTTCGGCCCGGCCGCGTTCCTCTACCACCGCCGCCCGCCGACCGGCTGGACCAGCTTCGAGGGTCCGCTGCGGCCGCGCGCCTTCGACCTGAACGGCCTGAACGAGGCGGCGCTTTCGCCGTGGGACGCGCCGGTCGTGCTGCACAACGCCGCTTGCGAGATGCGCTTCTGGAAGCTCAGCACGCCGATGCCGGCGCTGGCCCGCAACGCCGACGGCGACCAGCTGCTGTTCGTCCACGCGGGCAAGGGCGACCTGTTCTGCGACTACGGCCGCATCGGCTACGTCGCCGGCGACTACCTTTACCTGCCGCGCGGCACGATGTGGCGGCTCTCGCCCGGCGAGCCGACGGCGATCCTGACCATCCAGGCGACCAACGGCCACTACACCCTGCCGGACAAGGGCCTGCTTGGACCGCACGCGCTGTTCGACCCGTCGATGATGGACACGCCGGTCATGGACGAGGCCTTCCGCGACCACCAGGCCGACGACGGCGAGACGGCGGTGCATATCAAGAAGCGCGGCCAGGTGTCGGTCGCGACCTATCCCTGGAATCCGCTGGACGCCGTGGGCTGGCACGGCGAGCTCGCGCCCGCGCGCATCAACGTGAAGGACTTCCGGCCGATCGTCAGCGCCCGCTACCACCTGCCGCCGAGCGTCCATACGACCTTCCTGGCCGACCGCTTCGTGGTCTGCACCTTCGCGCCGCGACCGTTCGAGACCGACCCGGGCGCGATCAAGATCCCGTTCTTCCACAACAACGACGACTACGACGAGGTCCTGTTCTACCACGCCGGCGACTTCTTCAGCCGCGACCACATCGAGGCCGGGATGATGACCTTTCATCCCTCAGGCTTCACCCACGGCCCGCACCCCAAGGCGCTCAAGAAGATGCTGGTCCAGGACAAGGTCGCCACCGACGAGTACGCGGTGATGATCGACACGCGCGATCCGCTGGAGGTGGGCGAGGGCGCCTCGGCGGTCGAGAACCACGCCTACGTCGACAGCTGGAAGGCCCCGAAGTGAGACGAGGGGCGGTCCTGATCGTAACCATTGCGCTGACGGGCTGCGCCGGCCTGTCGGGGCCGAGCCGCGCCGACCTGACCGACAGCTATGCGCGCTACACGCCCGAACAGTCCGAACTGAAGGCGCGTTTGCCGGGCTGGCAGGGCGAACCGTTCGACGACGCGACGCTGCTGGAGGCGGGGCTATGCGAACCGTTCGGCGCCTTTTTCGTCTGCGAGGGCCGTTTCCGCACGAAGGACGGCGTCGAAGGCAGGGGCGATCTCTGGCTGACGCTGGACAATGGTCGTTGGCGTCTGCGCCAGATCGTGCCGCACGAGGAAATGCCGTGACCGACGTTCCCGACCCCGATCTCCTGGCCATGGCGGAGGACGAGCTCTCTCGCGCGGTGACGCTGAGCTGGCGCGAGGCGTCGAAGGTCACCCCGTGGGGCGACACCTTCGACGGAATCTCGCCTGCGGGGCGAAATGTGCAGGTGGAACGCAACTACCTCTGGTCCGACGGCGAAGGCGGGGACATTCTCGTGGAGATAGCGGTGTTCGGCGGCCCCTCGCGCTACGACGCGGGCGTGCGGGTCAGCCGGACGATCCGCAAGGGCGGCTAGAACGGCGGCCCGGTCGAGGGGGTAAGGTATGGTCGATCACAGCGAGTTTCCGTGGGGGCCCGAAACGGTTCCGGGCCTGCTGACGCCGCTGGGCGTGGCCGGCTGGATCGTGGCCGGCGTGCTGGCGCTGGTGCTGATGAACGCGTTGCGCGGCGGCGACGATCGCCGGCGCAAGGGTTCGGACGGTCGCCTGGAGGAAATCTACAACCACGTCCTGGCGGCGGCGCGCTATGCGCTGCGGCAGGACGAGTTCGGCATCCTGCGCGGCGCGGACGTCTTGCGACGGGTGGTGAAATCGCATCTCGGCGGCGTCCTGCTCACCGGCGGCCTGGCCAAGCAGCTCAAGAAGCTGGGCGAGGCCATGGGCGAGAAAGACGACAAGAAGGACGACAAGAAAAAGAAGAAGGACGATCACGGCCACGGCGCGCACGGGGCCCATGGCGGCGGTCATGGAGGCGGTCATGGCGACGGCCACGGCAAGCACGCCGCCCAGCATGTGGCCGAGGGGGCCGGCGCCACGACCACGGTCGCCGAGACGGTCCATGGCCATTCGATCACCCTCAATATCGGCGCCGACAAGGGCGGCCATGGCGGCGGTCACGACGACCACGGCCACGGCCATGACGACCACCACGATGACGAGGACAAGCCGCTGACGCTCGAGGAGCAGCTGGCCCAGGTCCGCAAGTCCGTCCGCGAGTTCGAGGCCTGGTGGAGCGACAAGCCGGCCCGGATGTCCGAGCTGCGCGCCGCCCTCGACGATCTCACGGCTCCCAAGAAGCCGGACCCGGCGCTCGTCGCCCTCATTGAAGAGAAAAAAGCCCACTGATGAAGCTTGCGTCCCTCAAGGGCGGCCGTGACGGCCGTCTCGTCGTCGTCTCCTCCGACCTGGCGTGGTTCACGCCGGCTGACACGATCGCCCCGACCCTGCAGGCGGCGCTGGACGACTGGGAGAGATGCGAACCGCTCCTGAGGGGGCTCAGCGAAAGCCTCGAGCACGGCGCGGTGCCGAAGGAGCGCTTTCACGAGCATGACGCCCATTCGCCGCTGCCCCGCGCGTTCCAGTGGGCCGACGGCAGCGCCTATGTGAACCACGTCGCGCTGGTGCGGAAGGCGCGCGCCGCCGACATGCCCGAGAGCTTCTGGACCGACCCCCTGATGTACCAGGGCGGTTCCGACGGCTTCCTCGCCCCGCGCGACCCGATTCCGCTGCAGGACGAGGCCTGGGGTTGCGACCTCGAGGGCGAGATCGCGGTGATCACCGGCGACGTGCCGCTGGGCGCCTCGCGCGAGGAAGCCCTGGCGGCCGTGCGGCTGGTGATGCTGGTCAACGACGTTTCCCTGCGCAACCTGATCCCGGGCGAGCTGGCCAAGAACTTCGGTTTCTTCCAGTCCAAGCCGGCCAGCGCCTTCTCGCCGGTGGCGGTGACGCCGGACTCGCTCGGCGACCGCTGGAAGGACGGCAAGCTGCACGGCGCGCTGGACGTCGAGCTCAACGGCAAGCCGTTCGGCGAGGCCGACGCCGGCGTCGACATGACGTTCGACTTCGGAACCCTGATCGCGCATGCCGCCAGGACCCGCGCGCTCTGCGCCGGCTCGATCATCGGCTCGGGCACGGTGTCCAACCGCGACGCCGACGGCGGCCCGGGCAAGCCGATTGATCAGGGCGGTCTTGGCTATTCCTGCATCGCCGAGGTGCGGACCGTCGAAACCCTGCTCGCCGGAGAGGCGAAAACGCCCTTCCTGCGCCACGGCGACAAGGTCCGGATTGAGATGCGCGACAGCAAGCGCCACTCGATCTTCGGGGCCATCGAGCAGGAGGTCGTGGTCCCGGGCAAATGACCAGGAGGCCCAGGCAAGTGGCGGGACGAGACTGGGCTTCGAACGTGACGCCGCCTCCGGCGCGTGACGGCGGCAGAAGCGAGGGGCTGGCGCTCGACGACTACCTGCCGTACCGGCTGTCGGTGGCCTCGAACGGCGTCTCGCGCCTGATCGCCCGGGCCTACGAGGACCGCTTCGCCCTGACCATCCCGCAGTGGCGGCTGATGGCCGTGCTGGCCGAGGGGCCGCTGTCGCCGCAGGCGATCGTGGCCCGCACCGCGATGGACAAGGTCACCGTCAGCCGCGCCGCCCAGGGTCTGCTGACGCGCCACCTCGTCGCCCGTACGGACAGCCCCTCGGACGGCCGCTCGCACATCCTGGCGCTGACCGAGACCGGCCGCCGCCTGCACGGCGAGATCGCGCCGCTGGCCCTGGCCTACGAGGCGGCGTTGCTGGCGGGACTGGCCCCGGCCGAGGTCGCCCAGCTCAAGCGCCTGCTGCAGCGGCTGGAAGCGGCCGCCGCCAAGCTGTCGGGCGAGGGCGGCTGAAGCCCTCCCGGCGCGTTGCCGTGTGATGCGGAGCGTGCCAGCCTCCCGGCAGCGGAGGGCGGAACGTGGCGACGAACCTCTACGATCTGTCGGGCGCGCTCGAGACGCGCTCGATCTGTTTCGAGAACCCGACCGGCGAGCGCGGGGCGGGCGGGCAGGCGGCGAGTCCGCTGGGCGTCGGCCGCAAGGGCGCGCCGGCCCGGATGCTGGCGCCGGGCGAGGAAGCGGTGCTGGCCGACATCGCGGGGCCGGGCACGATCCGCCATATCTGGGTGACGGGACCGATGTCGCCGCGCGCCTTGCGGGCGCTGGTCGTCCGGGCCTGGTGGGACGAGCAGGCGTATCCGAGCATCGAATGTCCGCTGGGCGACCTGTTCGGCTTCGCCCATGGCCGCACGCCGGCCTTCGAGAGCGCGGTCCATTCGGTCGGCCCGCGCTACGCCCTGAACCTCTGGCTGCCGATGCCGTTCGCCAGCCACGCGCGGATCACCCTGGCCAATGAACACGACCGGACCGCGACCGTCTTCTATCAGATCAATCTGACGGTCGGGGACGATCATCCGGCCGATGTCGGTCGGCTGCATGTGCTGTTCAACCGCGCCAATCCCACCACGCCTGGCGAGGACTTCGAGCTGCTGCCCCGGCGCGAGGGGCGCGGCCGCTACCTCGGCGCCGTCATCGGCGTGCGCCCGCTGGCCGGCGGCTGGTGGGGCGAAGGCGAGGCCAAGATCTTCCTCGACGGAGACAGCGACTTCCCGACGGTCTGCGGCACCGGCTCGGAGGACTATGTCGGGCTGTCCTTAGGGATCCAGCCGTCGGCCTTCCGGTTCCACGGCGCCAACTGGCGCGAAAGCGACGACGACACCGACACCGGCCGGGTGTCGATGTACCGCTGGCACCTGCCCGACCCCGTGGTCTGGCGGACCGACATCCGCGTGACGATCCAGCAGATCGGGCTGGGCGAGGGGGCGATTCCCGACTCGATGGACGCCTACAAGGCGCGGCTGGTCGAGCGGTCCGACGACTGGTCGGCCGCGAGCTTCTGGTACGAGGCGATCCCCAGCGCGCCGCTGCCGCCGATGCCGGATGTCGCCCGCCGCACCGCGGACCTGCCACGCCCGCGTTGACCGCCGCCCGCGCATCGCTAGATTGCGCCGCTCGCGCTGGCCCCAGTGGCGAAATGGTAGACGCGGCAGACTCAAAATCTGCTTTCGAGAGGAGTGCTGGTTCGAGTCCGGCCTGGGGCACCACGCGGCGGGCGAACTGCGCCATTTCCGACCCACGACCAATCCTCTGACCGATGCGTCATGCGCAGGCGGCGATTTTCGCTTGTCTTTTTCTCCGCGCGCTCTAGAAATGACTAAATAGTCAAATTGGAGCGTTCGATGAGCATCATCAGGATCGAGGACGTCGCGTTCGTGCGCTTCCGCGCCCCGGATCTCGACGCCATGGCGGATTTCCTCGCGGACTTCGGCCTGCGCGTGGTCGAGCGCAGCGAAGATCGACTCGTCGCGCGCGGCGCCGGCGCTTCGCCCGTGCTGCACATCACCGAACGCGGCGAGGCGGGCTTCGCCGGGCTGGGCCTGAAGGCCGAAAGCCTGGCGGACCTGCAGACGCTCGCCGCGGCCGAGGGCGCCGCGGTGACGGACTTCGACGCGCCCGGCGGCGGCGAGGTGGTCGTCCTGAGCGATCCCGACGGCCATCGCATCGAGGTCGTGGCCGGGCAGGCCGCCGCCGAGGCCGGCGCGGTTCCGCAGCCCCAGGCCTGGAACCGGGCCGAGGCGAAGGGTCGCCTGCGCGCGACCAAGCGGATCGCCGGCGGCGCGGCCACGGTGGTCCGGCTGGGTCATGCGGTGCTGAACGTCTCGGACTTCCGCGCTTCGGAGCGCTGGTACAAGGATCGCTTCGGCTTCATCACCTCCGACGAGATCGAGGTCGCTCCCGGCTTCTCGATCGGCGCCTTCCTGCGCTGCGACCGCGGCGAAACCCTGACCGATCACCACAGCCTGTTTCTGGTCCAGAGCCCGAAGGGGCCCGGCTTCAATCACGCCGCCTTCGAGGTCGCCGACCTCGACGACCTGATGATCGGCCACCAGCGGCTGAAGGACGCCGGCCGGACGCAGGAGTGGGGCGTGGGCCGCCACATCCTCGGCAGCCAGGTGTTCGACTACTGGCGCGATCCCTGGGGCCACACGCTTGAGCACTGGACGGACGGCGACCTGTTTACCGCCGCCGACGGCTCCAACACCGCCAGCCTGCAGGACCTGATGGGCGTCCAGTGGGGGCCGATGGCCCCGCCGACCATGGCCTGAACGACAGACAAGGAAACGCACCCATGAAGCTTGCGACCTTCACGGCCGCCGAGGCGCCGGAGCTCGGCGTCGTCGTCGGCGACCGCATCGTGTCGATCACCCGCGCCGCGCCGGGCCTCGGCTCGGACATGACCAGTCTCATCCGCGCCTGGCCGACGGCGCGCGCCGAGGTCGAGGCCATCGCCGCCGCCGCCCTGTTCGTGTTGCCGCTGGACCAGGTCCGCCTGCTCGCGCCGATCCGCCGGCCCGGCAAGATCATGGCCATCGGCCTGAACTACGCCGACCACATCGCCGAGAGCCAGATGGCCACGCCGGAGCATCAGGTGTGGTTCTCCAAGGCGCCGACCTCGACCAACGGGCCGTTCGATCCGATCGAGATTCCGAAGGCCGGGCAGGCGGTCGACTACGAGGCCGAACTGGTCGCCGTGATCGGCGCCGGCGGGCGGCATATCGGGCGGGACGACGCGCCGGCGGCGATCTTCGGCTACTGCGTCGGCAACGACGTGACCGAGCGCGCCTGGCAGCACCGCACGCCGCAGTGGGTGGTCGGCAAGTCGTTCGACACCCACGCGCCGTTCGGCCCCTGGATCGTGACCGCCGACGAACTGGGCGACCCGCACGGCCGGGGCATCCGCTGCCTGGTCAATGGCGAGACGCGGCAGGACTCGAACACCAGCCATCTGGTCTTCGACGTCTGGGCCCAGATCGAGCATCTCTCCAAGGCGATGACGCTCGAGCCGGGCGACCTGATCTTCACCGGCACGCCCGGCGGCGTGGGCGCGGCGATGAAGCCGATGCAGTTCCTCAAGCCCGGCGATGTCGTGCGGGTCGAGATCGACGGCCTCGGCGCGATCGAGGCTCCGTGCCGGGCGGAGGCCTGACCATGGCCGGGCGCCCCTTTGACTGCGATGTGCTGGTCGTCGGGCTGGGTCCGACCGGCGCGCTCCTCGCCACGCTGCTCGCCGACGCCGGCGTCAGCACGATCTGCGTCGAGAAGGACCTGGACGTCTATCCGCTGCCTCGCGCCGCGCACTTCGACCACGAGATCATGCGCCTGTTCCAGCAGGCCGGCGTGGCCGAGGCGGTGCTGAAGCACTGCCGCCGCGCGCCGGCCTATGAGTTCCGCACCGCCGACGGCCGGCCGCTCATCCGCTTCGACCTGCCGGACGCCAGCCCGTCCGGCTGGGCGACCGGCTACATGTTCCACCAGCCGGCCGTCGAACACGCGCTGCGCGCCCGGCTGGCAGCCTCGCCGCTGTCGCGGGTCCAGCTCGGCCGTCGGCTCGAAGGCCTGGTCCAGGACGCCGACGGCGTCACCGCAACGCTGTCGGACGGCGAGGTCCGGGCCCGCTACCTGGTCGGCTGCGACGGGGCCTCGAGCGCCGCGCGCGCGGCGGTCGGCGTCGGCCTCGACGACTACGGCTTCGATGAGCCCTGGCTGGTGGTCGACGTGAAGGTCGGCGACGGAGCGAGTCTGCCGGACATCAATCTGCAGATCTGCGACCCGGCCCGGCCGATCACCTGCGTGCTGATGGGGCCCGGGCGTCATCGCTGGGAGTTCATGCTGCTGCCGGGCGAGACGGCGGACCAGGTGCTGGAGGACGCCTTCATCGCGCCGCTGCTGGCGGCCTGGAACTGCGGGCCGGTCGAGATCGAGCGCAAGGCGGTCTATCGTTTCCACGGTCTGGTGGCGAAGGACTGGCGCGCGGGCCGCGTGCTGCTGGCCGGCGACGCCGCCCACCAGATGCCGCCGTTCGCAGGGCAGGGAATGTGTTCGGGCTTGCGCGACGCGGCCAACCTGGCCTGGAAGCTCGCTGCCGTGCTGCACGGACAGGCCGACGCGACGCTGCTCGACAGCTATCAGCCCGAGCGCGAGCCGCACGTGCGGTCCTACATCGAGCTGGCCATCGGCATGGGACGGGTCGTCTGTACGCTCGACGCCGAGGCCGCCGCCGCCCGGGACGCCGGTATGCTGGCCCAGCGCGCGGCCGGGGTGAACGCCCTGCCGCCCTCCGCGCCGCCGCCGATGGCCGGAGGTTGCCTCCTGGCCGGTTCGCCGGCGGCGGGCAGTCTGTTTCCCCAGCCCTGGGCCGGCGACCTCAGGCTCGACGACGTGCTGGGCGAGGGCGGCTGGCTGATCGTTCGCGAAGCCTCGCCTGCCATAGCGCCGGGTGTGCGGACCGTCTCCCTGGCCGATGCGCCGCTGGCCCCGTTCCGGAGCGCGCTGTCCGACTGGCTGACCGGGCTCGGCGCAGACGCGGTGCTGGTGCGGCCCGACCGCTACGTATTCGGAACCGGCGAGGCGGCGGCTCTGGCCGATGCCTGGTCGTCCGCCCTGTCTCCCCATCGCAAGGCCGCCTGAGAGAACGATTATGCTGAAACTTCACCACAGCCCGATGGCCTGTTCGCTGGCCAGCCGCTTCGCCCTGGCCGAGGCCGGGCTGGATCACGAGATCGCGGTCGTCCGCACGCGCGACGGCGAACATCTGACCGAGGCCTATGGGCGCATCAATCCACGCCGCAAGGTGCCGGCGTTGGAGACCGGCGGCGGGGTCGTCACCGAGTCGGCGGCGATCCTGCCGCTGATCGCCGACCTGGCGCCGGACGCCAGGCTGATGCCGACCGGACCGGTGGCCCGCGCCCAGGCGCAGGCCTGGATCGGCTACCTGGCCAGCACCGTGCACCCGGCCTTCACGCGGGCGATGTTCCCGGAGCGGTTCACCACCTCGCCCGAAGGCGCCGAAGGGGTGCGCGAAGCGAGCCTCGAAGCCCTGTCGGCCGCCCTGTCCTCGATCGAGGCGCATCTGGCTGACCGCGAATTCATCCTCGACGCTTTCAGTGTCTGCGACCTGTATCTGACCGTCTTCCTGCTCTGGCGGCGGGGCCCGGCGCTGGCCGGCCGGCTGCCGGAGCTTCCAAATCTCGACGCCTTCCAGCAAAGAGTGCTTGCCCGCCCAGCGATCGCCGCGACCCTGGGCGACGACATGAGACTGATGGCGGGAGGCTGATGCCCCGATGAGCGAGGCGCGATCGACCACCCGGCCCTCCGGCCGCGCCGAACGCACGCGGGAGGCCCTGATCCGCGCCGGTCGTCGCCTGTTTGCGGAACAGCCGGTGGACGCGGTCGCCATCGACGACATCGTCCGCGCCGCCGACGTCGCCAAGGGCAGCTTCTACAACCACTTTGCGGACAAGAGCGCATTGGTCCAGGCGGTGACCGGCGAGATCCGCGCTGGTGTGGAGAGGGTTGTCGGCCGCGCCAACGCCGGCGTCGAGGATCCAGCGCGGCGCGTGGCGAGGGCTCTTTGCGTGTACATCCGCTACGCGATCGACGAGCCGATCCGGGCGTCGGTCCTTGTTCGCGTGTACAACGGGCTGACGGCGATGGACTCTCCTCTCAACGCGGGGCTGGTGAGCGATGTATCGGAGGGCCTGGCGAAGGGGCGCTTCGTCGTGGCCACGGTCGAGACGGGCGTGTTGCTGATCATGGGGGTCGGTTCCACGTCTCTGATCCGGACGATGGCCAAACCGGATCTCGCGACAACGCTGCCCTTCGCGCAGCAGATGACATCCCTGCTTCTCCGCGGCCTCGGAGTCGCCATCGCCGAAGCCGAGACGATCGCCGCGCAATCTGCTGAGGAGATTGTTCGGCAGGCACTTTTTGTAGACGTCACAGCTGTGGAATGACCCCGGGACCGCCATGCTGACCAGGCCGCTGACGCCCTTCGAGGGGCAGGACATCCGCACGCTGATCGACGATCAGGCTCGCCGACGCGGCGAGCATCCGTTCCTGATCTGGGAACCGTTCGAGGGCGAGGGGCGCACCTGGTCCTACGCGGCGTTCGGCGAGACGGTGCGCCGGTTCGCGGCCGGTCTTCAGGCGCGGGGCGTCAGGCCCGCCGACCGGGTGCTGGTCCATCTCGATAACTGTCCGGAATCTGTCATCGCCTGGCTCGGCTGCGCCTATGCGGGCGCGGTGCCGGTGACCACCAACGCCAAGTCCAGCCGGGACGAGATCAGCTACTTCGCCAGCCACAGCGGCGCGGTCGGCGGCATCACCCAGCCGCGCTTCGCCGGGCTGGTGCGCGAGGCCGCCCCTGATCTCGGCTGGCTGGTCGTGACCGCGGACGACAATGGCGCTCCGGCCGAGGCGGACGTGTCGGGCTTCGAGGCCTTCTCGGCCATCGACGGCGATCCGGCGACGCTGGCCGAGCGACCCCATGACCCCTGGGCGCCCTTCGGCATCCAGTACACCTCCGGCACGACGGCCCGGCCGAAAGCCGTGCTCTGGACCCATGCCAACGCGCTGTGGGGCGCGCGGATGTGCGCCCAGAACGAGGACCTGCGGGCGGAAGACGTCCACCTGGTGCATCTGCCGCTGTTCCACACCAACGCCCAGGCCTACTCGGTGCTGTCCTCGCTCTGGGCCGGCGCGACTGCCGTGCTGCAGCCGAAGTTCTCGGCCTCGCGCTTCTGGCCGGTGTCGCTGAAGCACGGCGCCACCTGGTGCTCGATGATCCCGTTCTGCCTGAAGGCCCTGATGGAGCAGCCGAAGCCGGAGCGGCACAGCTACCGGCACTGGGGCAACGGCGTCTGCGAGCCGCCGACCGACGCGGTGTTCGGCGTGAAGACGATCGGCTGGTGGGGCATGACCGAGACCATGACCCACGGCACGGTGGGCTCGGTCCATCTGCCCAACGCGCCGATGTCGATGGGCCGGCCGTCGCCCGCCTACGACATCCATGTGCTCGACGAGGCGATGCGGCCCGTGAAGCCCGGAGAAACCGGCGATCTCTACGTCGGCGGTCATCGCGGCGTGTCGCTGTTCCTCGAATACGCCGGCGATCCGGAAGCGACCGCCAGGGCCTTCACCGCCGACGGCCTGTTCATCACCGGCGACCGGGTGCGGGTCGGGGAGGACGGCTGGCTTTACTTCGCCGATCGCTCGAAGGACATGCTCAAGGTCGGCGGCGAGAACGTCGCGGCTTCCGAGATCGAACGCGTCGTCGCCTCCGTGCCCGGGGTCGCCGAATGCGCGGTGGTGGCCAAGAAGCACCCGATGCTGGACGAAGCGCCTGTCGCCTTCGTGATCCCGAGCGACCCGGCCGACCACGGTCTGCCCGAGCGTATCCAGGCCGCCTGCCGGGACGCGCTCGCCAGCTTCAAGCGGCCGCACGAGGTGCGGCTGGTGGACGCCCTGCCGCGCTCGACGCTCGAGAAGATCGCCAAGGCCGAGCTGCGAGCCCTGCTCGAGGCCGAGCGGACCTAGCCTCTCAGCGGGATCATCGCGCGCAGCTTCGGGTCGCGCAGCCACAGGCCGGCCCACATCCAGACGCCCAGATAGACGCCGAACAGGATGTGGCTGAACAACGGCTGTTCCGCGCGCAGGTTGGTGGCGATCGCCCCGCCGATGAGGCCGGTGGTCAGCACCATGCCGAGCACCGAGGTTCGCGGAATGGCGTACAGCACCAGACAGACCAGCTCGATGACGCCGATCAGCCGATCGTAGTGCAGCGGCCAGCCCAGGCCCGTCATGATCTCCCGGACAATCGTGTGGTCGATCAGCTTGATGACCATGTTCGGCGCCAGGAACAGGATGGCCGACCAGCTCATGAAGAGGCCGGTCCAGGTCATCCATTTGCGCTGTTCGAGTTCCATCGTCGTCTCTCCCTCGATCCTGTTCAGGCGATCCGCTGGCCGCCGACGCCCGTAGGACGTTCGCCGCGCCGCCGGGCCGACAGGGAGGGGAACTATCTCTTCGTCCGGCGTCGAGCCCGGACCAGCGGGGTCAGATCGGGCAGCTGGCCACTTCCAGCTGCAGCATGGCGAGCACACGGCCAAACCCGATGTACTGACCTGCCATCATGGCGAGTTCCAGGAACTCGGCGTCGCTGAAGTGCCGGCGCATGTTCGCGACATCCTCGTCGCCGATGTTGTGGTGGTCGACGGCCATCTTCTCGGCGAAGTGGATCGCGGCGCGCTCTCGCGGCGTGAACCCGGCGGCGTCGGCGTCGTCGACTCCGGCGGCGGCCTCGCTCTCGCTGACCACCTCCGGAGCCATGCGCACCGTCTTGCACAGAACGCAGCCGTTGAGGGTGGCGATCCGCAGGCGGATCAGCTCTTTCAGCCGGGGCTCCAGCTGCCCGGCGCCGCCCGTGTGCCAAGGGTAGTAGAAGCTCTGGTAGGCCTCGACGAGGTCCGGCGCAGGGCCGAAGGCGCGCGCGAAGTGGCGCCCCAGCCAGTTGTCCTCCGGCGTCGCGTCATGGATCGCCTTCAGGTAGGGCGGCAGGGCTTCAGGTTCGACCAGCGGCATGCGGGACATGGCGTCTGCTCCTTGATCAGCCGGCTTCGCCCAGCGTCGGGAAGTCCGTGTAGCCGCGCGCGCCGCCGCCATAGTAGGCCTGACGCGGAGCGTCGACGATCTCGGCGTTGGCCCGCAGCCGCTCGACCAGGTCGGGGTTGCCGATGAAGGCGCGGCCGAAGGCGACCATGTCGACCTTGCCGGCGTCCCGCGCGGCGATCGCCAGGTCGCGGTCGTAGAGGTTGTTGCCGATGAGCACGCCCTTGAAGAGCCGGCGCAGTTTCTGCAGGTCGAACGACGGCTCGGCCTCGCGGGAGATGCCGGTGTCGCCCTCGACCATGTCCAGCCAGCCGACGCCGAGGCGGTTGAGCTGCTCGACCACATGGGTGAACAGCGGCTCGGGATCGCTGTCCCAGGCGGCGTAGGCGTGGCCGATGGGAGCCAGGCGGATGGCGACGCGGGCGCCGTCCCAGACCTCCAGGATCGCTTCAAGGCATTCGACCAGGAACCGCGCGCGGTTCTCGATCGAGCCGCCGTAGGCGTCGGTGCGCTTGTTGGTCATGTCGCGCAGGAAGGCGTCGACGAGGTAGCTGTGGGCGGCGTGCAGTTCGACCCCGTCGAAGCCGGCGGCCTTGGCGCGGACGGCGGCCTGGCGGAACTGGTCGACGACGCCGGGGATCTCCTCCAGCGTCAGCGCGCGCGCCTCCTCGTAGTCGGCGAATCCCTTCTCCACGAACATCTGGCCCGGCTGCTTCATGGCCGTCGGCGCGACCGGCGCCTTGCCGTTCAGGTCCAGCGAGGAATGGCTCAGCCGACCGGCGTGCCACAGCTGGCTGAAGATCAGGCCGCCCTTGGCATGGACCGCGTCTGTGACCTGCTTCCACCCCGCGATCTGGTTGTCGTCCCACAAGCCGGGGCAATAGGCGCCGCCGCGGCCGACGCCGTCGACGGCGGTCGCCTCGGTGATCAGCAGGCCCGCCGAGGCGCGCTGGGCGTAGTAGGTCGCCTGCAGGTCGCCGACCTTGCCGGCCATGTCCGCCCGCGTCCGCGTCAGCGGCGAAAGGGCGATGCGGTTCTGCAGCGTCAGGCCATTGGCCTCGAAGGGGTCGAACAGGTCGGTCATGGCGCGCTTCCCGGAGCTTGTTGTTGGCCGGGAGCGTGGCGCGGCTTACGGCGGGACAGGCAAGGGGGATTTTGCGCCGTGCCCTTGAGCCTCATCCTGCAGATGGGAGCTACTGCCTCTCCAGGTTCCGCTCATCCTCGCGGAAGCGAGGACCCAGGCTTGCGGCCGACGCAATCAGCGCAAGGGATAGCGAGCGGCCAGACCCTCAGAATGCGTGCACGTTCAACAAAACCTGGGTCCTCGCTTCCGCGAGGATGAGCGGTGAACAAGTGGGGGCGCCGGGTCAGCTCAGGGTGGTTAGCGGACGTTCCAGAATGGGGTGTCGGTACCCTTCGCCCAAGCGCGCTCAAACTCGTCCCCGGTGATCCACTCCGCTGAACGGCCGAAGCCCTCGCGGAGAGATCCTTCGACTAGGGAAGGGCATGGCATTCCGCCGCGCTCCTCGATCTCGATGCTGTTTCTCGCAACGTTGCCGTTCGGGAAAAACTCCACCGTTCTCGTAACAGCATCTGCTTGCTCATCGAGCTCGTAGAGCAACCACTCCGGTGAGTCGTCCGGCACCTCCGGGTCAGGCCAGCGCGCCCGTACGTATTTCAACTCAGCCATGACAAGACGTTAGACGCCTCTCGCAGGCGCCGCCAAGCGGACTTTGCAGAAGACCGACTAGGGTCGGTAGGGGGCTCTGCGCTGGCCGCATGCAGGGGTCCCGGGCACAAGGCCCAGGTTGACCACGACGGTTGTTCGTAGCCCCTACTTCACGTTCCCGCAGAACCGCTGGATACGCGCGCAGGCGTCTTCCAGCACGTCTTCGGAGGTCGCGTAGCTGATGCGGAAGAAGGGCGAGAGGCCGAAGGCCGCGCCGTGGACCACGGCCACGCCCTCGGCCTCCAGCAGTTCGTTCGCGAAGTCCTCGTCGGTCTTGATGACCTTGCCGCTGGGCGCGGTCTTGCCGATCAGGCCCTCGACCGACGGATAGACGTAGAAGGCGCCTTCCGGGGTCGGGCAGTGGATGCCGCTGGCCTGGTTCAGCATCGACACGACCAGGTCGCGGCGCTTCTGGAACAGCTTGGCGTTCGGCTTGATGAAGTCCTGGGTGCCGTTCAGCGCCTCGACCGCCGCCCATTGCGAGATGGACGAGGGGTTGGACGTGGTCTGGCTGATCATCTTGGCCATGGCCTTGATCAGCGGCTCGGGCCCGCCGGCGTAGCCGATGCGCCAGCCGGTCATCGCGTAGGCCTTGGAGACCCCGTTCATGGTTAGGGTGCGGTCGTACAGCTTCGGCTCGACCTGCGCGATGGTCACGAACTCGAAGTCGTCGAACACCAGGTGCTCGTACATGTCGTCGGTCAGCACCCACACCTGCGGGTGCTTCAACAGCACGTCGGCGATGGCCTGCAGCTCGGCCCGCGTGTAGGCGGCGCCGGACGGGTTGGACGGGCTGTTGAGGATCAGCCACTTGGTCTTCGGCGTGATCGCCTTTTCGAGATCGGCGGCCTGCAGCTTGAAGCCGTTCTCGGCCGTGGTCTCGACCGGCACCGGCGTGCCGCCGGCCAGCAGCGTCATGTCCGGGTAGGACACCCAGTACGGGGCAGGGATCACCACCTCGTCGCCCGGGTTCACCGTCGCGACCAGGGCGTTGTAGATGACCGGCTTGCCGCCCGGCGCGATGTGGATCTGGCTGGGCTTGTAGTCGAGGCCGTTCTCGCGCTTGAACTTGGCGCAGATGGCGGCCTTCAGCTCCGGCATGCCGTCCGGGTCGGTGTACTTGGTCTTGCCGGCGCGGATCGCGGCGATGGCCGCGTCCTTGATGTTGTCCGGGGTGTCGAAGTCCGGCTCGCCCGCGCTGAGGGCGATCACATTCTTGCCTTCCGCTTTCAGCGCCCGCGCCTTGGCGCTGATGGCGATGGTGGCGGACGGTGCGATGCGACGCAGGGCGTCGGACTCAAGCGACATTGTCTTCAGGGCTCCCCGGACTTGGTTGGCGGTCTGGATTGCCCGGGGTCTTACGCGCGACTCTGCTGCAGCGCAACGAAAGGCGGCGCGCGGAGCCTTTGCGAGGTCTTGCCCGGAAGCTGTGGCCGCTTCAGAGGCCGAGCGTCTGGCTGAGCCATGGCGCTAGTGTCCATTCCAGCCAGAGAGAAGCGCCGGTCAGGGCCACGTAAGCAGCCAGCGAGCCCAAGGGGATGCGGGAGCCGATCACCGAAACGAGGGCTGTGCCGGAAAGCAAGGCGTCAAACGCCACGAACAAATAGATGATGTCGGCTCCGCGAGCGTAGATGAGCGCGCCAACGGCCGCTACGCCAGCGGCAATGGCCACCCCCTTGAGCCGCAGCATGGCCAGTCGACCCGCTAGAGCGAGCCACTGGGGCGCCTCTTTCCGAATGTTATGAGGCATGCCGCCCTCAGCGCTGCGCCTGGAGTACTTCCGCGTACGCCGCCAGATGCCGCGCCAGGGCCTCCCGCGACCGCTCGTCGGCCAGTCGTCCGTCGACGATCTTGGTGTGGGCCTGGAAGACCAGCACCTCGCCCAGCGGCGCGACATCGGCGCCGGCGCGGCGCAGGTTCAGGCGCAGGGCGTCCTGGGCCCGGACCGTGCCGGTCGCGCCGGGACTGGCGCCGACGATGCAGCACAGCTTGCCCCTCAGCGAGTCCGGCTTGCCGCGCGAGGCCCAGTCGACGGCGTTCTTGAGGACCCCGGTGACGCCGCCGTTGTACTCGGGGCAGGCGAACAGCAGGCCGTCGGCGGCGCGGATCGCGTCCTTGAAGGCGCGGACGGCCTCGGGGTCGCCCTCGTCCTCGACGTCCTGATTGAACAGCGGCAGGTCGTGCAGGCCGAAATCCTCGATCTCGACCCCGGCCGACGCCAGCTCCTGCGCGGCCCGCAGCAGCGCCGAGTTGAACGAAGCGCGGCGCAGGCTGCCCGATATGCCCAGCAGTTTCATGAAGCCAGATCTCCCATCCGAGCGTTCACCATGGCCTGATTGCAGGCGCATGTCGTGGCCGGGTCCGACGCGCGCCGCTTGACCCGTCCGCGCCGATAGGCGAGGCCTTCGGCAGAATGAAGCGCGTCATCGATTTCCTGACCAACATGGACGCCCGCGCCTGGCGGACCGTGGCGGTCTCGTTCCTGCTGTTCGGCGGCGTCGGCATGGTGTTCCTGTTCGCCGCGCCGCTGCTCGGGCTGGACGGCGAGCGCACGGTGGAACAATGGCTCGGCGCCGCGCACGGCGTCTGGGCCCTGCCGGTGGCCGTCAGCGCCTTCGCGCTGCTGGCCTTCATCGGCGTGCCGCAGTTCGTGCTGATCGCCGCGGCGGTCGTCGCCTTCGGACCCTGGACAGGCCTCGTCTACAGCTGGATCGGCACCATGGTCTCCTCGACCATCGGTTTCTGGCTGGGCCGGCTGTTCGGCGGCCGGCTGATCAGGGACGTGGCCAGCGAAGGCGTCGCCCGCTTCATGAAGCTGATCGGCCGCAATGGCTTCATGGCCAGCCTGATCGTCCGGCTCGTCCCGGCCGCGCCGTTCATCGTCGTCAACATGGCGGCCGGCGTGGCGCCGATGAAGTTCCGCCACTTCCTGGCCGGCACCGGCATCGGCATCATTCCCAAGATCGCCCTGACAGCCTTTGCCGGGAACTCGGTGTTCCAGCTGTTCCAGACCATCGGGGAGGGCGGCGGGGACAGCACGCCGCATGTGGTGCTGCTCATCCTGGCCGCCGTCATCTGGGTCGGCGGCGCCTGGGTCGCCCGCAGGTGGCTCCGTGCGCGGGAGGACGCGGCCGCGTTGGAGGATGCGGAGAAGTGAGCTAGCCTCTCCGCCATGACCGTTCACGTCACCCTCGAGCTGACGGAAGACCAGAAGGCGCGGCTGGAACAGCTGGCGGCCTACGAAAACGTCAGCGTCTCCCAATACCTCGTCAACACGGCTGAAGAGATCGCTCGGCGAGACGCGGCGTTTCGGGCGCTCGTGCAGGAAGGGCTGGATGCCGCTGAACGGGGCGAGCTGCACGATCATGAAGACGTGGTCGCGGAGATCGAAGCTTACATTGCCGCGTCCGAGGTGCGAGCGACCCGTTGAGGCTCCGGTGGACCACGCCCGCTTCACGGGACCTGAGGTCGGCCTACGACTTCATTCGTGAATCCCGACCGCGGTAAGCGGCGCCGGCGACACGCCGGATCGTCGAACAGGTGGCGCGACTGGCGCTGTATCCACGTCTTGGCCGCGAAGGCCGCTTGAGCGGGACGTGAGAACTGCCGATTTCCCGGACGCCGTACCTGGCGGTCTACGCAGTCGAAGCGGACGAGATCAGAATCATCCGCCTGATACATGGCGCGCAGCACTGGCCACCCGGCTGACGCTGCTTTGTCACCAAGGTGACAGTTGCGGCGCTGGCGGGGGCTATGCTCCCTACCAACAAACATGTCCGGGGAGGACTCCATGCGTACGCCCGCCGCCATTCTGATGGCGTCCGTTCTGCTATGCGGCCCCGCGATGGCCGCGGAGGCGCCGTCCGCCGCGACGCTGAAGGCGCAGGCGGCGGCCAGGAAGAGCCTGCCGTTCTCAGACCGCCAGGATTTCGACTTCGCCACGCGCGGCTACGTCGGCACGCTGGCCGATCCGGTCATCCGCCGGGCCGACGGCGGCGTGGCCTGGGACCTGAACGCCTACGCCGGCCTGGAGGGCGAGGCGCCGGCGACCGTCAATCCCAGCCTCTGGCGACAGGCGCAGCTGCTCGCAAAGAGCGGCCTGTTCCAGGTGTCCGACCGCATCTGGCAGGTCCGCGGCTTCGATGTCGCCAACGCCACCTTCATCAAGGGCGACACCGGCTGGATCGTCATCGATCCGCTGACCACCGCGGAGACCGCGAAGGCCGCACTGGCGCTGGTCAACGAGAAGCTCGGCGCCAGGCCGGTGGTGGCGATCATCTACACCCACAGCCACGCCGACCACTTCGGCGGGGTGAAGGGCATGGTCAGCCAGGCCGACGTCGACGCCGGCAAGGTGCAGGTCATCGCGCCGGAAGGCTTTCTCGAAGAGGCTGTGAGCGAGAACATCATCGCCGGTCCGGCGATGAGCCGCCGGGCCATGTACCAGTTCGGCTACAACCTGACGCCGGGCCCGGAAGGCCAGATGAGCGTCGGCATCGGCCAGGCCGTGTCGAAGGGCTCGATCACACTGATCGCCCCGACCCGTTCGATCTCGAAGACGGGCGAGACCCTGACCGTCGACGGCGTCCGCATGGAGTTCCAGGTCACGCCGGGCACCGAGGCGCCGGCCGAGATGAACCTCTATTTCCCGGACTGGAAGGTCCTGGACATGGCCGAGAACGCCAATGCGACGATGCACAATGTGCTGACCCCGCGTGGGGCCCTGGTTCGCGACGCCAAGGCCTGGGCCGACTACCTGTCCGAGGCGCGGCGGCTGTACGGAGACCGGACGGAGATCATGATGGCCAGCCACGGCTGGCCGCGCTTCGGCGGGGAGGTCGTGCGCGACTACCTGCAGGACCACAGCGACGCCTACCGCTTCCTGCATGACCAGACCGTGCGGCTGATGAACCGGGGCTACACCGGGCCTGAGATCGCCAATCGCCTGGAGCTGCCGCCGACGCTGGCCAACAGCTGGTTCAACCGCGGCTACTACGGAACGATGAGCTTCAACAGCCGGGCGGTCTATCAGCGCTACATGGGCTGGTACGACGCCAACCCCGTGAACCTGGCGGTGCTGGAGCCCGCCGATCAGGCCGGCCGGTATGTCGAGGCCATGGGCGGCGCGGCCAAGGTCAAGGCGCTGGCGAAGGCGGCGCACGACAAGGGCGACTATCGCTGGGCCGCGACGCTGCTGAACAACGTCGTCACGTCCGATCCGAAGGACCGCGAGGCGCGTGAGGCGCTGGCGCGGGCCTATGACCAGATGGGCTGGCAGGCCGAGAGCTCGCTCTGGCGCAACATGTACCTGACCGGGGCGGCCGAACTTCGTGCGACGGGTCTGCTCCAGGTCACGGCCGGGACCGGTTCGCCCGACATGATCGCCAATCTGCCGAGCCGGATGATCTTCGACCTGCTGGCCATCCGCCTCGATCCGGACAAGGCCGGCGACGCCGACCTGTCAGTGGTGTTCGCCTTCCCGGAGCGGAAGGAGCGGTTCCTCGTCCGTGTCCACAACCGCGTACTGACCGCCGAACCCGTGGCGGAGGGCGCCAAGGCCGACGCCACCCTGACCCTGCCGCGCGCCCTGCTGCTGCAGTCGTTGTTCACCGGCCAGCCGCTGGCGGCGAAAGTCGCGTCCGGCGAGGCGAAGGTCGAGGGCAATCCGCTGGCGCTGATGCGGCTGACGGGATGGTTCGACCGGCCGGGCGGCGACTTCCCGATCGTGACTCGCCCCGAATAGGCCGCGGGCGGACAAAAACTTGCGCGAGGCGGCGAAAGGCCCCCGTCTCGCGCAACGCCCTTGCGCGATTCCGCCGGATTCTGTATCCACAGGCCATGCAACGCGCGCAAACCAGCCTGCGTCTTCTTCTTACCCTGGGGCTTAGCCGCCCCTGGGCGACCGCCTAGTCGCGCGCTGTCGCGACCGGGGCGCTCAGGGGCTTTGACGACCGCCTGAACCCCGAGACCGCGACGAAAGCTGACTTCAAATGACCTCCGTATCCGACGCCGGCCGCGTCATCATCTTCGACACCACCATGCGTGACGGCGAGCAGTCGCCCGGCGCGTCCATGAGCCATGACGAGAAGATCGAACTGGCCAAGATCCTCGAGGAGATGGGGGTCGACGTCATCGAGGCCGGTTTCCCGATCGCCTCCAACGGCGACTTCGAGGCGGTGAAGGCCATCGCCCAGCTGGTCACTGACAGCACGGTGTGCGGCCTGGCCCGCGCCGCCGCCGTCGACATCGACCGCTGCGCCGAGGCGATCCGTCCTGCGAAGCGCGGCCGCATCCACACCTTCATCTCCACCAGCCCGCAGCACCGCGACTACATTCTGAAGCTGTCGCAGGAAGAGGTGCTGGAGGCCGTGGTCCAGTCGGTCACCCGTTCGCGCAACCTGTGCGGGGACGTCGAGTGGTCGGCCCAGGACGCCACCCGCACCGAACGCGACTTCCTGTACCGCTGCGTCGAGGCGGCCATCAACGCGGGCGCCACGACGATCAACCTGCCGGACACGGTCGGGTACAGCTATCCCGAGGAATACGCCCAGCTGTTCCGCGACGTGATCGCCAACGTGCCGAACTCGGACAAGGCCGTCTTCTCGGCCCACTGCCACAACGACCTGGGCCTGGCCGTCGCCAATTCGATCGCCGCTGTGCAGGGCGGGGCCCGCCAGGTGGAGTGCGCGATCAACGGCATTGGCGAGCGGGCCGGCAACGCGGCGCTGGAAGAGATCGTCATGGCCCTGAAGGTCCGCGGCGAGAGCCTGGGCTTCGGCACCGGCGTCGAGCCGATGCACATCACCCGCGCCAGCCGCTATGTCTCGGCCATCACCGGCTTCCCGGTGCAGTTCAACAAGGCGATCGTCGGCAAGAACGCCTTCGCGCACGAGAGCGGCATCCACCAGGACGGCATGCTCAAGAACGCCGAGACCTACGAGATCATGCGTCCCGAGGACGTCGGGCAGGGCGCCACGAACCTCGTGATGGGCAAGCACTCCGGCCGCCATGCCTTCCGCGAGAAGCTGAAGGCGCTGGGCTACGAGCTGGGCCAGAACGCGCTGAACGAGGCGTTCATCCGGTTCAAGGAACTGGCCGACAAGAAGAAGCACGTCTTCGACGACGACATCATCGCCCTGGTCGACGACGCCCTGGCGCGCGGCTCGGAGCGCATCCGCGTCGTCCACCTGCGCGTGATCGCCGGCACCGAGGGCCAGTCCGCCGAGCTGACGCTGGACGTCGACGGCGTCGAGAAGAAGGCCGAGGCCAGCGGCGACGGCCCGGTCGACGCGGTGTTCAACGCCATCCACGAGATCGTCCCGCACCAGGCCGCGCTGCGCCTGTTCCAGGTCCATGCGGTCACCGAGGGCACCGACGCCCAGGCCCAGGTCTCCGTGCGTCTGGAAGAGGACGGCCGTATCGCTACCGGCGCGGCCGCCGACACCGACACCCTGACCGCCAGCGCCAAGGCCTATGTCAACGCGCTCAATAACCTCTTCTCCCGCAAGGAAAAGAGCCGGCCTGAAACGGCCATCGCGAGCGGCTTTTAGTTGCGTGAGGGGGACAGTTTAAGGTGTCCCGAGGGGACATCTTAAACTGTCCCCGCGCCTCCCATGATCTGGATCCCCGTCACCGTCGCCGCGGCAGCCCTGCAGGTCGCGCGCAACGCCGCGCAGCGCAGCCTGCTGACCGGCGCCGGGCCGTGGGGCGCGACGCTGGTGCGGTTCCTGTTCGGTCTGCCGTTCAGCATCGCCTTCGCCGCGATCGGCCTGCTGTTCCTGCCGCTCCAGCCCGTCCTGTCGCCGGCCTACTTCGGCTGGGCGACCCTGGGCGGCGCGATGCAGCTGGGGGCGACGGCGGCGCTGCTGGTCTCGATGCAGCGTTCGACCTTTGCGCTGGGCGCGGCCTTCCAGCAAAGCGGCCTGCCTTTCGCGGCGATCATGGGGCTGCTCGTGTTCGGCGACCCTCTGGCGCCCCACGCCTGGGGCGGCATCCTGCTGGCCACCGCCGGGCTCGTGGTCCTGTCCTGGCCCAAACAGGGACAGGACGCGCACGACTGGACTGCCGCGGCGCTGGGGACCCTGTCGGGCTTCTGCTTCGCGATCAGCGCCAACGCCTTTCGGCAGGCCTCGCACAGCCTCGACCTCGACAGCCCGATTCCCGCCGCTCTGGTCACCGTCGCGGTGGTGCAGGCGATCCAGTCGACGGGACTGACCCTGTGGCTGGCGATTCGCGACAGACGGTCGCTGTACGCCGCGATGCGGTCCTGGCGGGTTTCCCTCGGCGCGGGCTTCTTCGGCGCCGCCGCCTCGGCGGGCTGGTTCATCGCGCTGGCCCTTGCGCCGGCAGGGCTGGTGCGGGCCGTCGGGGTCGTCGAGATGCCCATCGCGGCCCTCGCCGGACGGCGTCTGTTCGCCGAACGGGTGAGCCCTCTGCAGTGGATTGCGGGGGCCGTGACGGCCGCCGGAGTCGCCCTCGCGGCGCTGGGCTAGGAACGGGTCTTAATAGACCTTGAATTCAACACGTTCGCGGTGCAAACGGCGTGACATCAGCATGTTCAGCCGTCTCGGCGACGCTGCGCCCGGGGGGCGCGCTCGCGGCGTGGCGCCGGGCTTGCGGTATCTTGCCTCGCCAGTCCCAAAACGCTCCTAGAATCCAAGGCCCTGAATGTTCGGTTCTCTCTTCGGCGCCATCTCGAACGACATCGCCATCGATCTCGGCACCGCCAACACCCTGATCTACATGAAGGGCAAGGGCATCGTGCTGAACGAGCCGTCGGTGGTGGCGCTGCGCAACGTCGGGGGGCGCAAGGTCGTCCATGCCGTCGGCATCGAGGCCAAGCAGATGCTGGGCCGCACGCCGGGCCACATGGAAGCCATCCGCCCGATGCGGGACGGGGTCATCGCCGACTTCGAAGTCGCCGAGGAGATGATCAAGTACTTCATCCGCAAGGTTCACAACCGCAAGGGCTTCGTGAACCCCAAGGTGATCGTGTGCGTGCCGTCGGGCGCCACGGCGGTCGAGCGTCGCGCCATCAACGACAGCTGCCTGAACGCCTCGGCCCGCCGCGTGGGTCTGATCGACGAGCCGATGGCGGCCGCGATCGGCGCCGGCCTGCCGATCCATGAACCGACCGGCTCGATGGTCGTCGACATCGGCGGCGGCACCACCGAAGTGGCCGTCCTTTCGCTGTCGGGCATTGTCTATTCGCGCAGCGTCCGGGTCGGCGGCGACAAGATGGACGAGGCGATCATCAGCTACATGCGCCGCCACCATAACCTGCTGATCGGCGAGACCACCGCCGAACGGATCAAGAAGGAAATCGGCACCGCCCGCGCGCCGGCCGACGGCGAAGGCCTGTCGATCGACGTCAAGGGCCGTGACCTTATGCAGGGCGTGCCGCGGGAAGTCCGCATCTCCGAGAAGCAGGCGTCCGACGCCCTGCACGAGCCGGTGAGCCAGATCGTCGAGGCCGTGAAGGTCGCGCTGGAGGCGACGCCGCCGGAACTGGCGTCCGACATCGCCGACAAGGGCATCATGCTGACCGGCGGCGGCGCGCTGCTGCGCGGCCTTGACGCCGAGATCCGCGACCACACCGGCCTGCCGGTGACGGTGGCCGACGACCCCCTGTCCTGTGTCGCTCTCGGCTGTGGCAAGGTTCTTGAACACCCGAAGTGGATGAAGGGCGTCCTCGAAAGCACCCTGGCCTAGAATCTGACACTGTAGGTCGGGCGCGCGGGGGCGCCGCGACGGAGGTACGGGGTGCCGCTTCGGCAGAATCCGCTCGGTGAGGTCAAGGTGCCGCTGGCCTGGACGGCTGCGGTGGCGCTCATCGTCGCCGTCATCATCGGCGCCGCCATGCTGCTGAGCGACCGGCGCGAGACCTTCCAGACCGAGGCCTATGGCGCGGCGCGCCAGGCGGTCGACACCGTCTCGGCTCCGGTCGGCGGCGTGGTCGCCAAGCCGGGCGAATGGACCGGCGACATCCTGGGCTGGTTCCGCAGCTACTTCTTCACCGCCAGCGACAACCGGCGCATGAAGAAGGAGATGGTCGCCCTGCAGCAGCAGGCCGACGAGGCCGTGCGCCTGAAGGACGAGAACGAGCGCCTGCGGGCGATGCTCGGCGTCCGCACCGATCCGCCGATCGACATGGTGACCGCCCGCGTCGTCGCCGACTCGCGCGGCCCGCTCGCCAACTACCGCCTGGCCAACGCCGGCAGGGAGAAGGGCGTGATGATCGGCTTCCCCGTGCTCAGCGAACGCGGCCTCGTCGGCCGGGTTGTCGGCGTCAGCAACGGGGCGAGCAAGGTTCTGCTACTGACCGACGCGGCCTCCAAGACCCCGGTTATGATCGACCGGACCAACGCCCGCGCCATCCTGACCGGCGACGGCGGCCCCAATCCGAAGCTGGACTACCTGCGCGGGCGGGAGCCGATCCGGCAGGGCGACCGCGTGCTCACCAGCGGCGACGGCGGCGTGCTGCCGCGCGGCCTGCCGGTCGGCCGCGTGGTCAAGGGCCTGGATGGCCGCTGGCGCGTCGTGCTCGACGCCGATTCCGACTCCATCGACTGGATCCGGATCATGAAGTTCCGCGACTACGCCCAGCTCGTTGACCGCCAGGCGCTGGAGCAGACGCAGCTGCCGCCGGTGATCACCGAAAATCCCGACGACCGGATCCTGAAGGCGAAACCCGCCGCCGCCGCGCCGGCCGCCGCGGCGCCGCGTCCGGCCGCCGCCCCGCCTGGAACGACCCCGGCGCGTCCCGCCACGCCGCCGGCCGCGAC
>JAYRYI010000007.1:0-215899 GCA_041917095.1 Caulobacter sp.
CTCCCGGCCTCCTGCTCCCGCAGCACGCCAATGATCTGCGCCTCGTTGAACCTGCTCTTCTTCACGTCCGTCTCCTTGGGTGACGGACTCTCACTCAAATCGCGGGATCAGGAAGGGGGCAGGTCAAAAGGCCCAGAATTCGGGCCAAGCGACTGCGGCTCCGAAGCTGATACAGCGGTGACTGATCGATCGTGTAGCGCTCGGCCATCATGTGCCCTAAGAGCTGGACGCCTTCTCTTCGATGAGTCGGAGCATGAAGAGGACCTTCTCTGCGACAAAAGTCGACGCTCTGCTTCGTTCTCCTCCCAAACTTTCGGAGAAAAACATGATAGAAGATGTCGGAATTTTGAAAACTACAGAGTACTTTTCTATAGTCTCTAAGCTCGGCTTCTTTGTACCACCCTCAATCTCTGAGATGTGAGGTTGAGAAATTCCTAATAGTCTCGCCGCCTCATTCTGCCTGAGGTCATGATAAACTCGAATAAGTCTTAGTGCTTCGCCTATCATCACTAATCCGAATTGGATACAAACAAGGTGGCTGCCTAATCCCGTACGGCCTTCAAGACGCTAGACGCCAGATCGATCACCTTGGTGATGACCGCAAGCGCCAGCAGGAAGGCTTTCACCGTTTGCGGGCGCATCAGGCGCGAAGCCCAATTCCTCCGCATTCGCGGTATTGACCGCCCCCGCTCCTCGTTGGGGTCCAACGTTTCCATTGGTGGGTCTCCTTCTGCCAAACCGATGCCCAATGCATCGGTCGCCGCCATGGCACTGAAGGATGGGGGAGGAGCGAGATTACCCCGCCTGTACCGGGACGCGTCCCAGCCGTCGGGACGCGTCACCTGCCTTTGTGGTGCGACACCACTCGGCTGGACGGAAGAAGGCCGGAGCCTTCCGCAAGGCCTGTCAGGCCTCGATGAGTGACGGCGTATCCCCTTTAAACCTCAACGCTGGCAGCATGCCGCCACGCTGCAGTCGTTTCAAGATGAAATATCGCTCATAGCGATTTTTCTTAGACCCCGAACGTCACCGTGCCGTCGTCGCTGATCGTGAAGCCGGGGTTCCAGACGATGTCCCAGGCGTGGTCGTCGGGGTCGGCGACGTAGCCCTGGAGGCCGTCGAAGGGCGGCTCATCGTTGGGGTTGGCCAACACATCCCCTGGAATGAGTGCACCGGCCATATGCCTGGGTCCTCGCTTCCGCGAGGATGAGCGGGGTGTGAGGGAGGAACGCGGGCGCCGGGGTCGTGTTCGCTTTGCGCGTCCGGCCTTCGAGGTCTAGTCAGGGCGCGGAGGAGACCCATGGCGAACCCGGCAAGCGCGACGACCATGGGCGGCAGACGCCCCCGCGCCGACCTGATCCATGGCCCGATCACGCCGACCCTGCTGATGTTCTCGCTGCCGGTGCTGGGCGGCAACCTGCTGCAGTCGCTGAACGGCAGCGTCAACGCCTTCTGGGTCAGCCACTCGCTGGGCGTCGCGGCGATCACCGCCATCGGCAACGCCAATATCGTGATGATGCTGATGCTGGGCGCGGTGTTCGGCGTCGGCATGGCGGCCAACATCCTGATCGGCCAGAACGTCGGCGCCGGCGACATCCCGATGGTCAAGCGGGTGATGGGCACGGCGGTCACCTTCTTCGCCGCCCTGGCCGTGCTGGTGGCGATTGTCGGCGCCCTGACCTCGCACTGGATCCTGGCCGCCATGGGCACGCCGGCCGAGGCGGCGGCCGAGGCGGCGATCTACCTGCGCATCATCTTCCTGGCGATGCCGTTCATGTACTTCTTCGCCTTCCTGCAGATGGCCCAGCGGGGCGCAGGCGACTCCCGCACGCCGTTCTGGTTCCTGGGCCTGGCGGTGCTGCTGGACGTCATCTTCAACCCGCTGCTGATCAACGGCTACGGGCCGTTCCCCCGGCTCGGCGTCGCCGGATCGGCCTGGGCGACCTTCATCAGCCACGGCGTCAGCCTGACCTGCCTGATCGTGGTGCTGTACCGGCGCGGGAGCATCCTGACGCTCAGCCGGGCCGAGCTGCCGCTGCTGAGGCCCGATCGCGAGATCCTGCGGTCGCTGGTCGTGCGCGGCCTGCCGATGGGGCTGCAGATGCTGGTCATGTCGGGCGGCGCGATGGTGATGATCGGCTTCGTCAACAGCTACGGCGCGGTGACGGCGGCGGCCTATACGGCGGCGTCGCAGGTCTGGACCTATCTGCAGATGCCGGTCATGGCGCTGGGTGCGGCGGTCTCGGCGATGGCGGCCCAGAACGTCGGCGCCGGGCGCTGGGACCGGGTGGCCGGCATCGCGCGGGCGGGGGTGTTCAGCGGCCTGACGGTGACGGCGACGGTGGCGGCGGTGATCTATCTGCTGGGCGACATCACCCTCCGCATCTTCCTGCCGACCGGGTCCGAGGCCCTGCCGGTGGCCCACCACATCAACGACCAGGTGCTGTGGGGCTTCGTGCTGTTCAGCGTCACCTTCGCCCTGTCCGGGGTGGTGCGGGCGACCGGCGCGGTGTGGGCGCCGCTGATCATCCTGTTCATCGCGATGTACCTGATCCGCATCCCGTTCGCGGCCCTGCTGACGCCGGCCTTCGGACAGGAGGCGATCTGGTGGAGCTTCCCGCTGGGGACGATCGCCTCGGCCGTCCTGACCACCGCCTTCTACCTGCAGGGCGGCTGGAAGAAGGCCCGGATGGTCGGCGGCGCGCGTCCGGCCGGCTATGCGCCTGACGCCGGGCAGGCGCCGCCTTCGGTCGATGCGGCCGACGCCGACCTCGAGGACGCCGAGGTCAATCCGGCGGTGCGCTGAGCGGGTTCAGGGCAGGCGAAGCGGGGCGAGGCGCCGCGCGCCGGCGACCGCGGCGGCAGGGGCGGCGCCGACCGCCACCGACAGCCCGGGCGCATCATGCCGCACCAGATCCAGCGCCCCGAACACCAGCGCGGCCGCCGTCAGGGCGACGGCGGCGAAGACGGGCAGCGGATGGTCGATCAGCTTTCGCACGGTCGCGCACCATGACTATCTTCCGTAACGGAACAAGACCGCGCGCCCGCTTTGGGCCGCGACGGAATCGCGCAGCGCGGTCCGCGCCAACCCCCGCGCCGGCGGCGATTCGACGTTGGAACAGAGTTGGCGCTTGAACCGGACGCCGCGATCGCCAGTTATCGGACCATGAGCGAAGCCCTGCATGTCGTCTGTCCGCACTGCGATGGGGTCAACCGTCTGCCGGCCGCGCGGCTGGCCGATGACCCCAGGTGCGGCGCCTGCAGGAAGCCGCTGTTCACCGCCGAACCTGTCTCGCTGAGCGAGGCCCGCTTCGCGAAACATGTAGCGCGCAGCGACATTCCGCTGGTGGTCGACTTCTGGGCCGCCTGGTGCGGTCCCTGCCAGGCCTTCGCCCCGACCTTCAGGGCCGCCGCCGCCCGGCATGAGCCGAAGGCCCGCTTCGTGAAGATCGACGTCGACGCCGCCCCGGGCCTGTCGCGCCAGTACAACGTCTCCAGCATCCCGACGCTGGCGGTGTTCAAGGGCGGCAAGCTGGTCGATCGCGTTGCCGGGGCCCTGCCGGGCCAGCAGTTCGAGGCGTGGCTGGGCGAACGCATCTGAGACCCCCCTTCGGGTGATGCGGTGCGTCTCCCGGCGCGCGAAGGTCGCCTGGTCCTGAGGGGAGTCGGTCCATGCGCTGTTTCGCCGCCGCCGCCGCGCTGCTTGCGCTCATCGCCACGCCCGCCAAGGCCGAGGTGGTCTGCGAGGCGGTCTACAAGATCATGGGGGCGGGGGCCGAGACCCCGCGCTTCCGCTCGCTCTACGGCGAGGCCGTCGACAGCGAAGCGGTCGGCAGCGTGCGTATCGGCGGGCTGCAGGACTGCACCGTGTCCACGCTGAGCTTCTCGCCGATCTACATGTGCTCGAGCAAGACGCCGATCCCGGCGGAGGCGGCGGTCAAGATCAAGGCCGAGCTCGACAGTCGGCTGACCGCCTGCCTCGGCATGGCCGGCGAGCCGAACTACGACTCGACCGGCCCCGAACAGACGATGTGGAAGGTGCGGCTGCCGGGCGTGAACCCGAAGGTGAGCACCCGGATCCGCGACGGCTACGTCGACCTGCTGGTGCGGGTGGATCCCAAGCGGTGAGGGGGATGTTGAATCCTCCCCGTACGGGGAGGGGGACCATCGCGAAGCGATGGTGGAGAGGGCCTAAGGCCTGTTCGCCGCTCCAAGCCTCGCCGCGATCGCACTCCGGATTTGGCCAAGCGCGGCGTTGATGTCGTTTTCGACGAGCCCGTTTGTCAACCGTAGCGTCGTGATCCCGAGTTCCGAGAGCCGGGCGTCCCGGGCTTTGTCCCGCTCGAAGCCGCCAGGCATGTTGTGGGCCCCGCCGTCGACTTCCACCGCCAGCCGCGCGGCGTGGCAGTAGAAGTCCAGCACGTACGGGCCGAGCGGGTGCTGTCGGCGGAAGTGCAGACCATCGAGCTGATTTGCCCGGAGCAGTCGCCAGAGCCGCCGCTCCGAAAGACTCATCGTCCGACGAAGGCGCTTGGCGCGATTGCGGGTCGCTTCGGATGTGTACTGCATGAAGAAACGTTAAAGTAGCACTATCGCTCTATGCAATCGGAAAAGTGGTGGGGCCCGCTCCACCATCGCTTTCGCGATGGTCCCCCTCTCCCAAGGGAGAGGCGGGCGCGTTCATTGATGTCCGAAAACCGCGAGACTCCGACCGGCTGACGGCCGATGATCGGCGCATGAACTCGCCACCGATCGATCTCGACCCATTGGACCTTGATGGGGACGCCTGCTACCGCGCGGTGCAGACCCGCGACCCGCGCTGGGACGGGCGGATCTTCGGCTGCGTGAGCAGTACGGGCATCTACTGCCGGCCGGTCTGTCCGGCGCGGACGCCCAAGCGCGAGAACATGATCTTCTACCCGACGGCCGCCGCCTGCGAGGAAGCGGGCTACCGGGCCTGTCTGCGGTGCCGGCCCGAGACCGCGCCGGACATGGGCGCCTGGCGGGGCAGTTCGAACACCGTGTCGCGGGCGCTGGCGCTGATCGAGCAGGGCGCGCTCGACTCTTCTGCCGAGAACGGGGGCGATGTCGACGGCCTGGCGGCGCGGCTGGGCGTCGGGGAACGGCAGCTGCGGCGGCTGTTCAAGCAGCACCTGGGCGCCTCGCCGGTCGGGGTGGCGCAGACGCGGCGCGTGCTGCTGGCCAAGCAGCTGATCCACGAGACCGACCTGCCGATGGCCCAGGTGGCGCTGGCCGCAGGGTTCGGTTCGGTGCGCCGGTTCAACGAGACCTTCCAGCGGCTGTACGACCGGCCGCCGCTGGCGCTGCGCCGCCGCACGTCAGCGCGGCCGTCCGAGCGGGGCGTGGTGAAGCTGATGCTGCGCTACCGTCCGCCCTACGACTGGGCCGGCATGATCGGCTTCCTGGCGGCGCGGGCGATCCCGGGCGTCGAGACCGTAAGCGACGACCGCTACGCCCGCACCATCGCGCTGGACGGCGCGATGGGCACGGTGGCGGTGACCCGCGCTGACGGCGACCGGCTGGCGGTGGCCGTCCGGTTCCCGAAGATGACCGCGCTGCCGTCGATCCTGGCGCGGGTGCGGCGCGTGTTCGACCTGACCGCCGATCCGGAGACCATCGAGGCGCATCTGGGCGCAGACCCCGCGCTGGCGGCGATGATCGCCCGGCGGCCGGGCCTTCGCGCGCCGGGGGCCTGGGACGGGCTGGAGCTCGGCGTCCGGGCCATCCTGGGCCAGCAGATCACCGTGCCCGCCGCCGTCAGGCTGGCCGGGCGGCTGACAGCGGAGTACGGCGCGCCGTTGCCCGAGGGCTGGGCCGAGCCCGGCCTGACCCACGCCTTCCCGTCCGCCGAGCGGCTGGCGGCGGCGGATATCGCCTCGCTCGGCCTGATGCCCGGCGCGCGGGCCCGGGCGATCAGCGGCCTGGGCGCGGCGGCGCTGGCCGACCCCAACCTGTTCGGCCCCCGCGCCTCGCTGGAGGAGGCGGTGGCGGCCCTGCGCGCGCTGCCCGGCATCGGCGAATGGACAGCCCAGTACATCGCCATGCGGCTGCTGCGCGAGCCGGACGCCTTTCCGGCGGCGGATGTCGGGCTGATGCGGGCGCTGGCCGACGAGGCCGGGGTGAGGCCGACGCCGGCCGAGCTGCTGGCCCGGGCTGAGGCCTGGCGGCCGTGGCGGGCCTACGCGGCCCTGCACCTGTGGGCGTCCGATCCGCAAGCGCCGAAGGAGAAGGCCGATGCCAGGCGGGCGGCCTGACCGGCTGATCCGCAGCCTGGTCGAGACGCCGCTCGCCCAGCTTCAGCTGTTCTGCGACCCGGACGGCGTGGTCCGTGTGCTCGATTTTAACAACGACAGTCCCAGGACGGCGCGGCTGGTGCGGACATGGTACCGCGATCTCCCGGTCGAGCCGGGCGCGGCGCCTCGGCCCGTGGCGGAGGCCCTCGCCGCCTACTTCGCGGGAGAGATGACGGCGCTGGACCGCGTGCCCTGGAGGACGGTGGGGACTGACTTCCAGCAGGCCGTCTGGCGGGCGCTGCTCGACATTCCGGCCGGGGAGACGACGACCTATGCGGCGCTGGCGGCCCGGATCGGGCGGCCGACGGCGGTGCGCGCGGTGGGCCACGCCAACGGCGCCAATCCGGTCGGCGTAGTCATCCCCTGCCACCGGGTGATCGGCTCGGACGGAACCCTCACCGGCTACGGCGGCGGGATCGAACGCAAGCGCTGGCTGCTGGAGCACGAGCGGGCGGCGACCGGCTGAAGCGAACAGTCCGCGAACGCGCCTGTCCCGGTCCGGGATACCGGTGCTCTCCTGACAGGCGATAGGCCCGTCAAATCAAGCGGCCAAGGGTATGGTTGATTGAACAGACGGCGAACGGACAAAATTCAGCAATGGTTAACGCCGCCTCGCGAGGGGCCGCTCAGTACCATCCGAAGATCGGTCCGGTCAGCGGAACCTCGACCGAACGGCCGGCCTGCGCGATCGCTGTCCGCACGTCGGCGCGGGCGAGTATTGCGTCGCGGCGGCGCAGCAGTTCGGCGGTGAACGGGCCGACGCTCGGCGGAGCCTTGACCTTTCGCGCGGCGCCCAGGGCGTCCCATTTCAGGCGCGGATCCTTGAGCCGCTCGATGTAAAGGGCGGCCGCCTCCTCGGTGCGGTCGAGGCAGAGCAGGGCCTTGGCCGCCGGCTCGACGCCCTCGGCCTTGTTGAGGAGCAGTCGCGGAAGGTCGGTCCAGGCCATCGACGGTTTGGTCCGGGAGAGGGCGCAGACGCGCTCCGCCCAGAGCCACTGACGGCCAAGAGCACTCGTGTCGGACGGCTTGATCTCGCGCAGCAGGGCCAGCGCTTCCTCATGGCGTCCCAGCCCATTGAGACGGGACGCCCATTCGATGCGTCGCGCGACCGCGCCGCCGGTCTTCGCGTCCAGCGCGATGGCCTCCTTGAACACGGTCTCGGCCTCGGCGGTCCGGCCGGTGTCCAGCAACGCGGACGCCAGCTCGGCGAGGGAATCGCCGCCGAACGCGTCGAGGTCGCCGAAGGTCTCCGCCGCGCCGATTCGGTCGCGCAGCTTCTGGCCATGGGCGACGGCTTCGTCGTAGCGGCCCAGCAGGCGCAGGCTGCGCTGGGTCCAGAGCGCGAACCGCAGCGACTGAGGGCTGTCCTCGGACATCTTGCGCCGGGCCTGCAGCTCGCGCTCCGCAAGGGTGGGCCAGTCGAACCGCCCGCCGCCCTGGTACTTCGTCCAGAGCGCCTCGTAGGTGCGGTCCACGGCGACCAGCAGCAGGGTGTCGACCTCGTCCGCGCGCGACAGGGCCGCTTCCGCGCCGCGCGGATTTCCGGCGGCCATCAGTTCGTCGGCGCGGAGCAGGGCCCAGCTGTTGCGGTTGGCGCGGGCGCTGGTCTCATCGGACCAGACGACGGTGTCGAGCCTCGCCAGAAGGTCGTTGTAGACCGTCTTGTCCCGGCTCGCCGCCGTGATGATCGGCGTGAGGTAGGGCTCCCACCAGGCCCCGACCCGCACGGGGTCGTTGTCGATCACCGTGATCAGACGCCGCGCGGCCGGCGTGGAGTGTCCATCCGCCGCGTCGGCGTCGAGCAGCACCGCGTTGGTGGCGGCCACCAGGGCCTTGTCGTCCGCCAGCGGCTCCAGGCGGCGGACCAGCGCGATGACGTCGGGCTCGCGGGTCTCCGCCTCGCCGCAGTTGACCGTCGCCCTGAGCGCCATGCGCCGGGTGTCGGGCGGCAGCCGGTCGAAGTCGGGTCTCGCGGCGAAGACCAGAAGCTGCTTGAGGCGCGCGCCGCAGAAGCCGCCGTAATTGGCGTGTCCCACCGGGAACAGCGTTCGCACCTCGCGGTCGAAGGCCAGCAGGTCGCGCGCCGCGGGGGTCGATGGCCGGGTCAGCCGTTCCGGCGCGGCGGCGGATTGCGCCACGGTGAGCAACGCGAACACGAGCGCGGTCGCGCCGATCAATCCAGTGCGCATGAGGTCCCTCAACCCCGTCAGTTCAGAAGCCGCCCCAGTAGTCGCCCGTCAGCGGCGCCTCGACCTTGCGGCCGGCGGCGTCCAGAGCCTTCAGCACGGTCGGGTTGTTCAGCACGGCCTGCCGGCGGCGCTCGAACTCGGCCAGCCAGGCCGGCACGGCGGGCGGCCCGCGCGTGATCCAGTAGGGGTCGAGCGCGCCGGCCCGATGCCGGGGACTGCCGAGCCGCTTGACCATCAGCGCCGCGGCCTCATCGAGGCGGTTGGCGCAGATCAGCGCCTGGCTGAGCGCGGCCGGGTTCTCGTCCTGGCCGGCGCGCAGGGCCTCGATCGTGGCCTCGGCGGCCTTCAGATCGACGCCGGCCTGCGCGCAGGCCCGTTGGGAGTCGATCCACAGACGGCCGTAGGGCGTGACCTGGCTATCGCGGATCGGCTCGAGCACCGCCAACGCCTCGCCGGGCCGGGCCAGGTCGAGCAGACGACCGGCCCAGGCCAGGCGCGCATCGACCGCCGCGTTCTCCGCGTCGTCGCCGATCGCCTCGCGGAACACCGCCTCGGCCTCGGCGTAGCGGGCCGACTCGAACAGCGCCTGGGCCAGGCCGATCAGCACCTCGTCCCGCTGCTGGTCGCCATCCTCGAAGGCCTCGCCGTCCTGCAACCGGGCGCGGAAGGCCTCACCGACCTGGATGGCCTCCTCCAGCCGGCCGACGGCGCGCAGGGCGGCGATCATCTCGCCGGCCGGACGCAGGCTTTCGGGATTGTCGGCGACATCGGCCCGGGCGCGCTCGAGGCGCTTGTCGGCAAGGGCGGTCCAGTCGAAGCGTCTGTCGCGGGCGAACCCGTCCCACACCGTGGCGAAGCGCCGGTCGCCTGCGACGATCAGCATCACATAGAGGTCGTCCGCGTCCGCGACGGCTTCCCCCGCTTCCTTCAGCCGGCCGCGGTCGGCCAGCTGCCAGCCGTAGGACAGGGCCCAGGCGTTTCGCGCGGCCCGCTTGCTGGCGTCGTTCGTCCACTTCAGCGAGGCGAGGCGTTCGGCGAGCTTCAGCGACAGGTCCGGGTCCTCGACGATGTAGTCGGCGAACGGGCCGATCATCTCCGGATCCCAGCCGGCGACGACCTCGGGCTGCTTGTCCAGCAGGGACAGGAAGATGCGGGCCGCCTCGGCGGTCGCGCCGCGCTGCAGCGCCTCGGAGATCTGGACCGAGTGGGCGGCGCCGACCTCGGCGGGCGCGGTGGCGATCGGCTGCAGCCGCCTGGCGGCCTGGACGGCGAACGACAGGTCGCTGCTCTCGGTGCAAAGCATGGCGGCGAACAGCGTCGTCTTGCGGACCTCGACCTCCATGCGGTCGAAGCGCGGGTCGTCGTAGACGGCCTTGAGGGACTTGAACTGGCTCGCGCAGGCCTTTCCGCTGGTCTGGAACACCGCCGCCGACGCCCGGAGGGCGGAGTCCTGGAGCCGGATCAGGTCGAAGCGGCGGGCGATCGACTGCGCGTCCGCGCTCGTCGCCGCGGCGGCGAGAACCACGCCGGCCAGCCCTGCCGCGACCCTGCTCGAACGCATCACAACTCCTCTGACCACGCAGGCGTTATCAGGCCAGCCGCCGGTCCGGCGTCAAGCCGATAACCCTCTGGCGCGCGTCAGCGGTAGCGAATGTCCTGATAGACCTCGGCGACATCAAGGCAGACGCTGCGCGCCGTGTTCCAGTGCGACCGCGAGCCGAAGCCGCCGCCGTTCCTGATCTTCTGGAACCCCTCGGCGCGGCCGGAATCGACGGCCTGCACCACCGCCTGGGTGGCGTCCGGCTTCGAGAGCCCGCGGTCGCGCATCAGCCGCTCCACGGAGTCGCGGAAGAACGCTATGCCCTGGGCCTTGGCCTCCGCGGCGCCGGCCGCATCGCCTCGCTCGCTCATCACGTTGCTGGTGGCCCCGAAGAAGCCGGCGCACTGGGCCTGGATGATCCAGACCGGCTTGCCGACCGCCCCCTCTGTCAGGACCGAGCCGCCCGGATAGAGCAGGTCGGAGGCCGAGGCCGGCGCGGCGCCGGCGGCGAAGGCCGAGAGCAGATAGAAAGCCCGTCGCATGTCATGTCCCCACACAGGATCGCGTGGAGCGCATGGTGACTCCGCTGCGCCGTGCTGGCAACGGGTCCGCCGCCAGCACGGCGCGCCGGCTACTTCTTCGGGCTTTCGGCCTCGTTGACGACCGCGCCGACGCCTGCGCCGACGACCGCGCCCGGAGGGCCGGCGACCACGGCGCCGGCGATGGCGCCGGTGGCGGTGCGCTGTTCCATATTGTGGCCGCAGGCGGCGAGGGCGGCGGCCGTCAGGGCCAGCGCGGCGGCGAGGGGAAGGGTCTTGTGGCGGACGGGCATGGCGGTCTCCTTGTCGAAGGTCTCCAAGACCCTCATCGACCGAACGGCGCCGGTCCAAAGTCGGTTCCGTGTTCTCCGGAGGGGCGAAATGGTGCGGCGAAGCATCGCCGGGTCTTCGGAGGCGCAACCGCCTGACTCTTAAGGATTCATCCGGAAGAGGACCGGTCGCGTCGCGGGCGATTCATGTTGCGATGCAGCATCAGCTTGCGAATCGGCCACATTTAGGCCATATAGCGCGCTACAAGGCGGACTTCGGCCCAATCGTGAACAGGCCGAATCCCCGTCCGGACGACCCTCTTCGACAGAGTTCAAAGGGTCTTTCGGGCGTCGAGTCGGGGCGCGGGACGCGCTCGCCGCACAGGACACGAATCCGTTGTTTTCTCCCTCGCAGACGCGTGCGAAGGCGCGCGCGCTGGTCAGCGTCGTATTGACCGGAACCGTTCTCGGCGTGAGCCTGGGCGGCATTCTCGGCGGCGCCTATCTGGCGGGCGGCTACGCTCAGGCGGCTTCGACGCATGCACGCGTCAGCGAGCTCGCCGATGTCGCCTCGGGCGGCTACGCGGATGCGGATCTGCAACGGGTCGTGGACCGGATGGACGACTCCGCGCTGGCCATCGCCCAGCGCCATGACCCCTTCACCAGCGCCGGCGCCGCGCAGCGCGACCGCCAGGCGGCCCTGCTGGCCGCCCGCCTCGACAGCCGTGGCGGCAAGACCGCCGGCAAGTCCGAAGGCCTGCTGATCAAGGCCAGCTTCGACAACGTCTTCACCACCTCGCCCGCCGCCCGGCCGTTCCGCCTCGAAGGCGTGCTCGAGGCCTCGCGCGATCTCGAGTGCCTGACCCAGGCCGTCTACTACGAGGCCCGCGGCGAGACGCCGGCCGGCCAGGCGGCGGTCGCCCAGGTGGTCCTCAACCGCGTACGCCACCCGGCCTTCCCCAAGTCCATCTGCGCCGTCGTCTTCCAGGGCGCCTACGGCGGCGGCGTCTGCCAGTTCAGCTTCGCCTGCGACGGTTCGATGCGGAAGCGCCGCGACGCCGGGGCCTGGGCCCGCGCCGAGCGCGTGGCGACGCGCGCCCTTTCGGGCGCGGTGATGGGCGATGTCGGCAACGCCACCCACTTCCACACCATCAACGTCTCGCCAGGCTGGGGTCCGCGCATGGTCCGCATCGGCCAGGTGGGGATGCACATCTTCTACAAGTTCGGCGGCCGCGGCGGTCAGCCCGGCATGTTCGACCGCGCGCCCGAGCGTTCGGGGCCGCAAATCGGCGACCGTCCGGTCTATGCCGGCCTGAGCCCGTCCGAGCCCGTGCCCTACGGCGCGCTGGCCCCGTCTGCGGACGCCGTGTTCATCGCCGCCACCGCGACCACCACGCAGCCGATCGAGATCGTCGACGGCCCGCAGGGCATGGGCGGCCAGGCCGGCAAGGCGGCTGAGCCGGCCTCCGCCCCCAAGGCGACCCCGGCCAAGCCGGCCAAGGCCGAAGCCGAGGCGGTCAAGCCTGCAGCATCTGCCGGAGCTGCTTCCTGACCTGACCGGGCATGAAGCGGGCGACGAAGCGCAACCGCTTGCCCGCCTTGCCGACGACGTGGTGCAGCTCCTTCGACGCCACCGAGTCCCAGATCACGCCCGCGGCCTCCTCGACGGTGTAGACCTCCGAGCCGCCGGCCCGGATGCTGTCGGCGATCTTCTCGTTGGAGCCCTGCGAGCCGGCCTGCAGGATCGGCGTATCCACGAACCAGGGCATGATGCAGCGCACGGCGATCCCGTGGCGCGACCACTCCGCGTCCAGCGCCTCCGACAGGCCCCGCACCGCGAACTTGGTGGCGCAGTAGATCGCCATCTTCGGCGCGCCGAACAGGCCGGCGCAGGAGGCGACGTTGATCAGCGTCGAGCCCGGCGTCGCCTGCAGCAGCGGCAGGCCGGCCCGCGCCCCGTTGCTGACGCCGTTGATGTTGATGGCGATCTGGCGGTCGACCTCCTCGTCGGTTTGGTCCTCGAAGAAGCCGTAGTTGGCGATGCCGGCGTTGTTGAGCAGCACGTCCATCCGGCCGCCCGAGGCCTTGCCGAATTCGCCCAGCGCGTTGTCCCAGGCCTGGCGGTCGCGGACGTCGAGGATATGGGTGCTGCAGTTCTCCGCCCCCAGCTCGGCGGCGGCCGCCTTCAGCCCCGCGGCGTCGATGTCCGACAGCCCGACGAACCAGCCCTCCTTCGCAAACCGCCTGGCCGCGCCCAGGCCGATGCCGCTGGCCGCGCCCGTGATGAAGATCGCCTTGCGGCCGCTCGCAGCCATGTCCCGCCTCCCGCTTGTTCGTTGCGACGATCTGACGGCGCATCCCCCTTGCCGGTCAAGGCCGACGCGAGGTCAACTCGGTGCGGAACGACCCCGGAGCCGCCCATGACCGACGCGCGACGCGACGCCCTGTCCCGCCAGTTGCTCGACCTGCCCTATGAGGCTCTGCCGCCGGCCAAGCGCAGCGTCATCGACATGATGGTCGACAAGGCGCCGACGGCGGCCGGGCCACATGTGAAGGGCGAAGGCGCCAGCTTCGGCGAACGGCTGGCGGACCGGGTGGCGGCGGTGGGCGGCTCCTGGGGCTTCATCATCGCCTTTGGTCTGGTGCTGGCGGGCTGGATGGGGCTGAACCTGGCGATGGCGACGCGCGCCTTCGATCCCTACCCCTTCATCTTCCTGAACCTGATGCTGTCGACGCTGGCGGCGATCCAGGCGCCGGTGATCATGATGAGCCAGAACCGCCAGGCGGCGAAGGACCGTCAGGCGGCCGAGCACGACTACACCGTCAACCTGCGCGCCGAGCTCGAGATCATGCGCCTGCACGCCAAGCTGGACGCGTTGCGCGAGCAGGAGCTGGTCGAACTGATCCGCTGCAACAACGAGGTGCTCGAGACCCTCCGCACGCAGGTGGCGGCGCTGGAGAAGCGGCTGGGCGGGTAGCATTTGCGGGGCAGGCCTTGAGTGAGCGACAACCCGCTTTCAGGAAGACGAGGACTAGCCATGGAGCGGCGGACGATGGTGTTGGCAGCGCTGATGTCGATGCTCGGGCTGGGCAAGGGTGAGGCCAAGCCCGCAGCGACGCTGGACGACTTTCCGCCCAAGCCAAAGTGGCGACCTTCGTTCGGGCAGCCGATCGATCAGGTGGTTGAGCGAATGCACTATTACACCGATGGTAAGCGCGACTTCGTCGTGTTCACGAACGGCACCTGCGTGGTCGTGGACAACGGCCTGCCTGACGCGGAGGTGCGATTGGCGGCGGTCGAGGTTCTGCGGCAGATATTCAACTACCACCCCGACATGAACCCGGCGCCGATGGACGATGGCAACATCCTCGTGCGCTACAACCATCCTGCCTTCAATGTAGTGCTGGAGAGCGTGGCCGCCGCGAACAAGGCGGAGATCGAGGCGCGATACATGGACGGATTGACCAAGGACGAGGTCCTATTCACGCCTCTGGGTCGAAACGTATTCGACGACTTCGGAAAGAAGGCGCTACTCGGCCGCTGCTACTTCTTCATGGACGCCCAGAGCCTCGAGATCGACCGCATCGAGCGCCACGGGGCCTGACATGAGAAAGGCCGCCGGGGTTTCCCCCGGCGGCCTCTTCAGTTCAGATCATCCGTGAGCGGACTACATGCGCTCGATGATGATGGCCGGGGCCATGCCGCCGGCGGCGCACATGGTGATCAGGCCGCGCTTCTTGCCGGTGCGCTCCAGCTCGTCGACCATGGTGCCGATCAGGATCGAGCCGGTGGCGCCGATCGGGTGGCCCAGCGCCATGGCGCCGCCGTTGACGTTGACCTTGCTGCGGTCGAGGCCCAGGTCGCGGATGAACTTCTCGGCCACGACCGAGAAGGCCTCGTTGATTTCCCACAGATCGATGTCGTCGACGGTCAGGCCGGCCTTGGCCAGCACCTTGCGGGCCGCGGGGACGGGCGCGTTCAGCATCAGGGTCGGGCTGTCGCCCTGGTTGGCCATGGCCACCACGCGGGCGCGGGGCTTCAGGCCGTTGGCTTCAGCGTACTTCGGCGAGGCCAGCAGCAGGGCCGCGGCGCCGTCGACGACGCCCGAGCTGTTGCCGGCGTGGTGGAAGAACTGGATGTCGAGGTCCGGGTAGACCGCGTTGATCAGCTTGCGGAAGGTCGTGCCGTTGGCGTCCAGCGGCACGTCCGCCATCGCTTCGAACGACGGCTTCAGCGAAGCCAGCCCTTCGGCGGTGGTCTGCGGGCGCGGGAACTCCTCGTGGTCCAGGGCCAGCGTGCCGTCCTCGTGGTAGACGGGGATCAGGCTCTTGGCGAAGCGGTTCTCGGCGATGGCGACGGCGGCGCGCTGCTGGCTGACCAGGGCGAGGGCGTCGAGCGCCTCGCGGCTGATGCCTTCCAGCGTGGCGATGGCGTCGGCGCAGATGCCCTGGTGCGACTGCGGGTGCTTGGCGCGCAGGCGCAGGTTGCCCTGGTCCATCGTCACCGGGCCGTCTTCCGGCGAGCGGCGGTTCGGCATCGACATCATCTCGCAGCCGCCGGCCACGACCATGTCCGACATGCCCGACATGATGGTCGCGGCGGCGAAGTTCACCGTGGTGATGCCCGAGCCGCAGAAGCGGTCCAGGGTCACGCCGCTGGAGCGGATGTCGTAGCCGGCGTCCAGCGCCGACATGCGGCCCAGATCCCCGGCCGCCGGCCCGCGCTGCGAGCTGGTGCCCCAGATCACGTCGTCGACTTCGGCGGTGTTGATGTCATTGCGCTCGGCGATGGCCTTGAGGACCGTCGCGCCCAGCTGCTGCGGGTGGATGGCGTGCAGGGCGCCCTTGCCGTACTTGCCGATGCCGCGCGGGGTGCGGGCGGCGTCGATGATCCAGGCTTCGCTCATGGTGGTTTTCCTTCCGGTCTTTTCTTTATCTAGCGCGGCGTCATGCGAATGGCGCCGTCGAGACGGACGTCCTCGCCGTTGAAGTAGCCGTTGGTGATCATGGTGTGCGCGAGGTGGGCGTACTCCTCGGGCACGCCGAGGCGGCGGGGGTGCGGCACCTGGGCGGCGAGGCCGGCCTTCACATGCTCGGGTGCGCGGCCCAGCAGCGGGGTGTCGAAGATACCGGGCAGGATGGTGTTCACCCGGATGCTCTCGCTGGACAGGTCGCGGGCGATGACCAGGGTCATGCCGACCACGCCGGCCTTCGAGGCGGTGTAGGCGACCTGGCCGATCTGGCCGTCCTCGGCCGCGACCGAGGCGGTGTTGACGATCGCGCCGCGCTCGCCGTCCTCCATCACCGGCAGCGTCAGCATGCCGGCCGCGCTCTTGGTGATGCAGCGGAAGGTGCCGATCAGGTTGATGCCGATGATCCGCTCGAAGTTGTCGAGCGGGTATTCCTTGATCTCGCCGGTCTGCTTGTCGCGCGAGACGGTCTTGGCCCCGCCGCCGACGCCTGCGCAGTTGACCAGGATCCGCTCCTGGCCGATCGCGGCCCTGGCCTTGGCGAAGCCGGCGTCGACGTCCTCGGTCGAAGCGACGTTGACCTTGCAGAACACCCCGCCGAGTTCCTTCGCCAGCGCTTCGCCGAGCTCCTCGTTGAGGTCGAAGATGGCGACCTTGACGCCGTCGGCGGCCAGACGGCGGGCGGTGGCGGCGCCGAGGCCGGACGCGCCGCCGGTGACGACGGCCGAAATGCTTGAATCGAGCTTCATGGGCTTCTCCCTTGAAGTCGCCTTACGCCCCTCGCGTTACGTCAGCCAAGAGCGGGGAGACACTACGGCTTTCCTCTCCCTCCTGGGAGAGGATCAAAGGCGCAGAAGGTATGTGTGCTCGCCGTCCAGCACCGTCTCGCCCTTCTGGTTCACAACCCAGGCCCGCATGGTCACCACGCCCGTCGTGCGCTGGCGCTTCAGCCCGGTGATCTCGAGCGCCGGGTAGAGGGTGTCGCCGGGATAGGCGCTCTTCAGCACCTTCGCCCGCACCTCGATCATGCCCAGCAGCGCGTCGCCGATCTCGTGCGGGAACAGGCCGGCGCCGGCCGCCGTGAAGCAGAGCACCTGGAGTCCGTGCGCCAGCGGGCCGGGGTGGCCAAGCGCCCGGCAGTATTCGACGTCGTAGTGGATCGGATGGTTGTCGAGGCTGACCGCCTGGAAGGCCACGAAGTTGGCGTCGCCCAGCGTGCGCGACGGCAACGGATAGCGGTCGCCGACCTTCAGGTCGTCGAAGCCCTTGGCGGGGACGATGCGGTGCGTGTCGTAGATCGGGGGCAGGGGCATGGGGTGAGGATGGCGCCGCGCTCCGCTTCCGCCAACAATCCTCCGTCGTCCTCCTCATAGGGGCGACCGTCCGGCGCTGCGGGCCTACGACGACCGGCTCGAGGCGCGGCCCTCGTTCGCGCGGGTGATCGCCGAGGCGCAGCCCTTCATGCAGTACTTCCCCGGCGGGCCGGACTACTGACCGCCTAAGGCCCCATCGTCGCCTGTCGCGCTTGCCGCGCGCTCCAGACGACACTTCCCCGCAAGCGGGGAAGAGCACCGCTCCTCCCCATTCATGGGGAGGTGGGCTTTGGAGCGCGCTGAAAGCGCGACAAAGGCCGGAGGGGCCTGTCTCCCCCTAAGCCGCCTTCGCCCCGCGCCGCAGCGCCTGCGGCGGCTGGCCGAACGCGCGGATGAACGCCCGGCGCATCCGCTCCTGGTCGCCGAAGCCGGTCTCCAGCGCGACGTCCTCGACCTGCAGCGGCTGGGAGTCCAGCAGGGCGCGGGCCGCCTCGACGCGCAGGCGTTCGACGGCCTTGGCCGGGGTCGTCCCGCACGCGGCGGCGAAGGCGCGGGCGAAGTTGCGCTCGCTCATGCCCGCGCGGCCCGCCAGTTGTTCGACCGTCAGCGGCTCACGCAGGTTCTCCCGCGCCCAGGCCAGCAGGCCGTCGAAGCGGCCGCCGGCGTCCAGCTCCAGCAATGCCGAGAACTGCGACTGGCCGCCCGGGCGGCGGTGATAGACGACCAGCTGCTGGGCGACCTTGCGGGCGACGTCCTCGCCCAGGTCGGTGGCGATCAGCGCGAGGGCCAGGTCGATGCCGGCGGTGATGCCGGCGCTGGTCCAGATGTCGCCGTCGCGCACGAAAATGCGGTCGGGCTCCAGCGTCACGGCCGGATAGCGGCGCGCGAAGTCCCGGCTGCGGTTCCAGTGGGTGGTGGCGCGGCGGCCGTCGAGCAGGCCGGCCTCGGCCAGCACATAGGCGCCGGAGCAGACGCTGGCCGTCCGCCGCGCCGTGCGGGCGCAGCCGCGCACAAAATCCAGCGTCCGCTCGCAGATGGCCGGCGACCGCGTGCCCTCTCCGCCGGAGACCAGCAGGGTGTCCAGCGGCGGGGCGGCGGCGAAGGCCTCGGCATGGACCTTCACGCCGCAGGAGCTGGCGACCGGCCCGCCCTGCTTCGCCAGCGTCAGGATCTGGTAGGCGCCCGGCACATAGCGGTCGGCGATCTCGAAGGCCGCGATCGGCCCCGCCGCGTCGAGCAGCTGGAAATCGGGGAAGATCAGGACGCCGATCGTGCGCATGGCGGAAAACGAGGGAACCTTGTCATTTCCGCCGGACGGTAGGCCTGTCATGTTGACGCCGTCAAGCCGGAGGTCTCCCCATGTCCACGCCCGAACTCAACATCGTCTTCGCCCTCTATCCAGGCGTCACCCACCTCGACTTCACCGGTCCGCACCAGTTCCTGCAGCGCCTGCCGGGCGCGAAGGTGACGGTGGCCAGCGTCGAGGGCGGCGAGATGGAGGCCGACGGCCTGACCTTCGCCCGGCTGACCCCGTTCGCCGACATCGCACGTTGCGACCTGCTCTGTGTGCCGGGCGGCTTCGGCACTGTCGACGCGATGCTGGACGAGGCCTTCATGGCCCAGATCCGTCGGCTGGCCGAGGGCGCGCGCTATGTGACCAGCGTCTGCACCGGCTCGCTGATCCTGGCGGCGGCGGGCCTGCTGCAGGGCCGGCGGGCGGCCTGCCACTGGGCCTGGCGGGACCAGCTGGCGCTGTTCGGCGCGATCCCGGACCCGGCGCGCGTGGTCCAGGACGGTCGCTACATCACCGGCGGCGGGGTGACGGCCGGCATCGACTTCGCGCTGGTCGTGGCGACCGAGATCGCCGGCGAGGACTTCGCCAAGGGTCTGCAGCTGGCGCTGGAGTACGCCCCGGCGCCGCCGTTCGACTGCGGACGGCCGGAGATTGCGCCGCCAGAGGTTCTGGAGCGGATCCAGGGCTTCTACGGCTCGGTGCGGGCCCAGCGCGACGCGGCCGCGCAGCAGGCGGCGGAGCGGTTGAAGGCGCGGGCTTAGCCATGTCCTACCCGCCGTGACGGCCCGGCTTGTCCGGGCCAGCCATGCCTGGTGAGCCAGGCGAACGAAGGCGCTTCATCAACGGTCGCGCCCGTCCTCCAACCCTGTGTTCATGGGTGGCCCGAACAAGTCGGGCCATGACGGAGATGGGGGGTCACCGATGCTGCGTCTTCGCGTGAACGGTCGAGACGTTCTGGTGCAGGTTGCCGAAGCGGCCCTGCTCCTTGAGGTTCGCATCGGCATCGCCCGGCTGGCCGGACTGCAGTTCGGTCCTCGCGTCGCGGCGCTCCTGGCGGGCGTCGGACACGTCCGGGCGGGCGCCGTTGAAGCTGCGCTGTTCCTTCGGAATCGGAGGGGCTTTGGACATCGATGCACTCCTTCCACTGAGGAAAGGGAACGACTGCTCCAGCGCTCAGTTCCGCACCATCTTCGGCCCTAGTTCGTGGTGGCCGACGATCCGGTCATCCAGGAGGTCGAGAAATGCCCGACCTATCTCCAGCAATCCACTGCGCCGAATATCACGCCCGTACTCGCCGCTACCGATACCCAGCAGATTGATCGTGGCGGCGGAAACGTCGTCCGGCTCCCGCGCCAGCGCGGCCATCAGAGACTCCACCGCGCCGCGCAAAATGGCGCGCCCCTCCGGCCCGGCGGCCGTCTCGTCCAGCCGGTGTGGTACGCAGCCGTTATGTGGGATCTTCGTGGCGAACAGCCAGTCGTTGCGCATGCGCTCGGCCAGGCCGCCGGGCGTCACGGGATCGTCGATGTGCAGCGCGAGGAGCCGGAGCCACACCTCCAGCCAAGCGTCCTTGATCCAGAAGCTCGGCGCTTCCGCTTCAGGAGAAAGAGAGACGTTTGTCGTGCCCAAGGTGGCTCCTTGCAGGCGCTGCGTCGCGCAACTCTAGCCGAATATCACCGAGGTCATCGAGATGCCGGCGAAGACGTCGTCGTTGAAGAACGAGACCGGCTCGCCGGGCGTGGCCGCGCCCAGGGTGTAGAGCAGCGGCAGGTAGTGTTCGGCGGTGTTGATCGACATCGCCGCGTCCGGGCCAAGGGTGTCGAAGTCGATCAGCGGGCCGTGCTCGTATCCTTCGATCAGCGCCTTGGCCCGGTCGTTGAACCGTGGCGCCCAGTCCGGCGTCGCGCCGCTGCGCCAGTTCACGTCGCGCAGATTGTGGACGATGTCGCCGCTGCCGACGATCAGCACGCCCTCGTCGCGCAGGGCGGCGAGGCGGCGGCCCGTCTCGTAGTGCCAGGCGTTCGGCTTGCCGCGGTCGAGGCTGAGCTGGACCACCGGCACGTCGGCGTCCGGATACATCGGCAGCAGCACGCTCCAGGCCCCGTGGTCGAGGCCGCGGGTCGGGTGCTGGACAACGGGGTCCGGCGCGAGGAGGCCGGCCACACGGGCGGCCAGGGCCGGATCGCCGGGGGCCGGGTACTGCACATCGAACAGCGCCTGCGGAAAGCCGCCGAAGTCGTGGATCGTCGCCGGGGCCGGCGAGGCCGAGACCGCCGCCGCGCCCACCGTCTCCCAGTGTGCCGAGACGCAGAGGATGGCCTTCGGCCGCGGCAACCGCTTGCCGATCTCGCCCCAGCCGCGCCGCCAGGCGTTGTCCTCGATCGCGTTCATCGGCGAGCCGTGGCCGAGGAAGAGGACAGGCATTCGGGCGGCGGACATGGCGGTGACGATCCTTTCTGACACTTTCACTGTTACAGATAAGCGCCGGTCCCCCGATTGCAACATCTGTCTAAACAAGACCGGAGCTTCGCTCGTGACGCGAGAACTGTCCCAATCCGCAACGTCCGAGCCCGCCGCATCGCGGGGCGGGGCGCTGGATGTGCTGCGGCTGGTCGCCTCCCTGCTGATCGTCCTGTACCACTTCGGGGCGGAAGCGCCGGTGGCGCTGGAGAGCGTCCATCCGGTGTTCTCGCGCGGCTATCTGGCCACGGACTTCTTCCTCATCCTGTCGGGCTTCGTGCTCGGCCGCGCCTACGGGGCGCAGGTGCTGTCCGGCCGGGTCGGCGTGCTGGGTTTCGTCGGCAAGCGCCTGGCGCGGATCTGGCCCGGCCAGCTGGTGGTGCTGGCGGGCCTGGCGATCGTGGTCGCGGCCGCCGCGCTGGTCGGCTTCATGCCGCAGCATCCCGAGAACTTCACCAACGAGGCCATGCTGATGCAGCTGTTCCTCGTCCAGGCCTGGGGTGTCGAAGGCGGCGGCGGCTGGAACCACCAGAGCTGGTCGCTGTCGGCGCTTCTGGCCTGCTACGCCGCCTTTCCGCTGGTCTGGCCCTGGATCAGCCGGCTGAAGAGCGTGTCCGCCCTTCTGGCGTTGGGTCTCGCCGGCGTCATGGCGGGCGATCTGCTTTGCCTCTTCGTCTTCGGTCACCCGATCTACGACCTCGGCTTCCACCTCGGCGTGGTGCGCGCCGCGCCGCTGTTCCTCCTCGGCGTCTGTATCGCCCGGATCGTCGAGCAGGGCCGACCGCCCGTGCTGATGGCGCGGATCATGGCGGTGCTGTCGTTGGGTGCGGTCGCGATGCTGCAGGCGTTCGGCCGGTTCGACCTGCCCAGCATCGTCGCCATCGCGGCGATCGTGCTGTCGTTCGGCCGCCTGCCCGTGAAGCGGCCGTCGGCCCTGGCCGAACAGGGCGCCAAGCTGTCGTTCGCGCTGTTCATCACCCATTCCCTGACGGGCCTGGTCTGGTTCGGAACGCTCGACGCCTTCCGCGAGGGCGTCGGTCTGCCGCCCTGGCTGGACTGGACGCTATGGGCGGCCTCAATACCGGCGGCCTTCGTCGTCGCGGCCCTGTTCCACGCCCTGATCGACGAGCCGATCCAGCGCTGGCTGGCGCCCCGGCTGAAGGGCAAGGCGTCGCCGGCCGGAACGCCGGCGGCGGCTTAGGCCGTGCGTTCTTCGACACGCCGCTGCGCGGCTGCTCAGGATGACTGGGAAAGAAAGCTTCCCAAGCCCGTCATGCTGAGCAGCGTCCGCAGGACGCGTGTCGAAGCACGCAGATGTGCCGGCCCTTACAGATTCCCTGACGCCGTCGCGCCGTCGACCAGCAGCAGCATGTCGAAGCCGTGGACCACGCGGGACAGGCGCGCGTCGGCGTTGCGGGTCACCGCGCCGGGCATCAGCGAGCGCAGCGGGCGCAGGTCGATCAGCGTCGAGCTTCCGGTCAGCGCCGCCCTGGCCAGCGGCTCCAGCGCCATCTCCTCGACGGACGAGGCGTTGGTCGGGGCATAGGTGAGCGTCTTCGCCTCCAGATAGGCCTGCTTGCCGTTCAGGGGGATGACCAGCAGGTGGAAGCTGGTCTCGCCGCGCAGGGCCGCCGTCTCCGAGACGATGCTGCCGATGTCATAGACCTCGGTCATGCTCCGCCCACGGACCATGTGACCGGCCCCGAACTTGAGCAGCGCGCGGGGCGGGCTCTTGCGGCGACCCTCGACCGACCAGAACCGCGCCCAGTTGGCCCGGTTGAAGGCCGCCCGGGTGTCGTTGGACTGGAAGTAGCGGCCGGCCGTCTCGTGCTGGTTGACGGCCATCGTCTGTTCAAGCGTGTCGAGAATCGATGCGCTGGCGGCGTCGGGCTTCGGCCAGGCCCCGCGGACGGCGCGCACCAGCGCCGGGTCGCCGCTGAACATCAGGATGTCCATGAGGTTGCGGCTGCTGTCGTACTTCGCCCAGCCGGCTCTGCTGGCCTCGTCCAGCGCCCTCAGCGGCCCGGCGGCGGAGGCGGGCGCCTTCGCCTGCAGCGCCTCGATCAGGCGGCGATCGGACAGCACCTCGTAGTCGAGCCCGAACAGGACCGGCGACTTGCCCGGAAACGCCGCCCGGACGTCCGCCAGCATCCGCGCCTCATCGGACATGCCGTAGAAGGCGACGCCGCGACGGTCGGCGTGGAAGGCGCGAAGGGCCTCCAGGCCTCCGGCGGTGGCCGTATCGAGCATGAGCGCCGCCGGGGCGGACACCTCGACGCCCAGCCGCGAATAGCCCGCCGGCTTGAGCGCCGGCATCAGGGTCGAGACCAGCGCCGGAACCTGCGCCACGCCATGCTCCTCGCCGAGCAGGAAGAAGCGGGCCGCCTTGCCCTCCTCGACCAGGCGGTCGACGCCTGGGCCTGATGCGCGGCCGCCTGCGAAGGTCACAGGCAGGCGGTGTTCCGCGGCCCGGGCGGCGAGCCGATCGGCCAGCGGCGGCCTCGGCGGCGTGGCGGGCGGCGTCTGGGCGGCGGCCTCCGTGGCGCCGGCCAGCGCGGTCAGTCCGAGGCCGGCGAGCAGCCCTCTGCGGTGCGTGTGCATGGTTCCCCCTGAAAGGACTCTGTGCAGGGAAGAGGCTTCCGCTACCGCTTACGGATGCGCGTGACGAAAAGTTAATGGACGTAGGAGGCAGCGTTGATGTCGATCGTCGCGCCAGTGGCGTGGTCGGAGAGGCCCGACGCCAGGAACACGACCATCGGGGCGACGTCGCGCGGCTCGGTCAGGCGGTCGAGCGCGATGTCCTTGGTGGCGTAGTCGTCGCCGTACTGGTCGAGGAAGTCCTGCGCCATGGCCGTGCGGACGAAGCCCGGCGCGATGTTGAAGGCGACGATGCCCTGCTTGCCGAAGCCCCGCGCGATCGAGCGGGTCAGGGCGACCATGCCGCCCTTCGACGCGGCGTAGGCGATGTACTCCGGCTGGTCGCCCCGGAAGGCGGCGCGGGAGGAGATGTTGATGATCCGTCCGCCGCCGCTGGCCGCGAAGTGCCCGCAGGCCAGATGGCAGAGCAGGGCGCTGGCGCGCAGGTTCACGTCGACCGTCCGGTCCCAGACGGACAGCCATCCTTCGAGGCTCGGGTCCTCGACGGCCATCGCCACGCCGGCGTTGTTGACCAGCACGTCGACGCGGCCGAAAGCGGCGACGACATCGTCCCACAGGGCCTTGCAGGCGGCCGGATCGCCGAGGTCGGCGCGGAAGGCCTGCGCGCCGTTCTTGCAGCGGAACACGACCTCCTCGGCTTCGTCGGGCGAGGCGGAATAGTGAACGGCGACGCGGGCGCCGGACGCGGCGAGCTGCTGCGCGATCTCGGCCCCGATCCCGCGGCTGGCGCCGGTGACGAGGACGTTGCGGCCGGTGAGGTCGATGTGCATGGGGCTACCAGGCGTCGTCCTTGGTGGAAACCTTGCGATAGGCCCATCGTTGGATCAGGGCCCAGCCGGCGACTGCGCTACCGCCGGCAAGAGCAGCGATCACCGAGAGTACAGCCGCGAACGCCAGTCCCTCGAGCCAGCGATCCGGCACCATGAGTGGGAGACGAATGAAGAAGCCAACGGTGCACGGAATCCCGATCGCACAGGCTCCTTTCACGAAAGCCGTGGTCGGATCGTCGGGCTCCTTCAGCAAATTGGGCATCTCAATCCGCTCTTGGGTGCTGAAGATGGTTTCAGGCGTCCAGCCCGATGTCCAGCACCGGCGCCGAGTGCGTCAGCGCGCCGACGCTGATCACGTCCACTCCAGTCTCGGCGATGGCTCTCACGGTGTCGAGGGTCACGCCGCCGGACGCTTCCAGCACCACGCGGCCGGCGGTCATGCCGACGGCGGTGTTGAGCTGCTTGATCGTGAAGTTGTCGAGCATGATGACGTCCGGCCCGGCGTCGAGGGCCTCGGCCAGCTGGTTCAGGCTGTCGACCTCGCACTCGACCTTGACCAGATGGCCGGCGAAGGCGCGGGCGCGTTCGATGGCCTGGCGCACGCCGCCGCAGGCCGCGACGTGGTTGTCCTTGATCAGGATGGCGTCGTCGAGGCCGAAGCGGTGGTTGACCCCGCCGCCGCAGCGGACCGCGTACTTCTCCAGCGCGCGCAGGCCGGGGGTGGTCTTGCGGGTGTCGACGATGCGGGCCTTCGTGCCGGCGACCGCGTCGACGTAGGCGGCCGTCAGGGTGGCGACGCCCGACAGCCGGCCGAGCAGGTTCAGCGCCGTGCGCTCGGCCGACAGCAGCGCGCGGGCGTTGGCGGTGACCTTGGCCAGCACGGCGCCGGGCTCGACCCGCGCGCCGTCCTCGACCCGCGCCTTGAACTTCGCGGCCGGATCCATGGCAAGCACCGCCAGCCGGGCGCAGGCCAGGCCGGAGATAGTCCCGGCCTTCCGCGCGCCGAAGGTCGCGGTCAGGGTGGCGTCGGCGTCGATGCAGGCCAGGGCGGTGATGTCGCCGGCGCGGCCCAGATCCTCGGCCAGGGCGGCGCGGACGACCGGTTCGATCAGCAGGTCGGGCAGGGAGGCGATCATTCGGCGGCGACCTTCAGCGCCTGCTGCGGAGGCAGGGTGACGAAGGTCCGGGCCGCCGGCTCGATCGCGTCCGGACAGTCGGCGCGGAAGTGGGCGCCCCGGCTCTCCCGGCGGTCCAGCGCGCAGCGGGCGACGAGGCTCGCCGTGGCCAGGATCGGGCCCTCGCCGTGGGCGGCCTTCAGGCCGTCGATCGTGTCGAGCAGCTTGCCGAGGCCGTCGGCGTCGCGGATCACGCCGGCGTGGCGGGTCATGGCCCGACGCAGGGTCATCAGCGGCGCGCCGTTGAGGTCCGGCAGCGGCGCCGCGGGCTCCAGGCGGCCCTTGCCGGCCAGACTGTCCCGCGAGGCCTCGCCCGCGCGGGTCCCGAACACGGCCGCCTCGAGCAGCGAGTTGCTGGCCAGGCGATTGGCGCCGTGGACGCCGGTCGAAGCACATTCGCCGGCGGCGTAGAGCCCCTCCAGCGAGGTCGCGCCCGTCGCGTCGGTGACGATCCCGCCCATGTGGTAGTGGCAGGCCGGCGCGACGGGGATCAGCTGGAAGCGCGGATCGATCGCCGCGGTCATGCAGGCGCTGAACACGGCCGGGAAGGCGGTCGGGAAGTGGTCGCCCACGGCCCGGCGGGCGTCCAGGAAGGCGCCGCGGCCCGCCTCGATCTCGGCATGGATGGCCCGGGCCACGATGTCGCGGGGCGCCAGCTCGGCGGCCGGGTGGTAGGCGGCCATGAAGGCCTCGCCCAGGCCGTTCACCAGCACCGCGCCCTCGCCGCGCAAAGCCTCGGTGGCCAGCGGCGCGGGGTCGCGGCCGATGTCGATGGCGGTCGGGTGGAACTGCACGAACTCGGGATCGGCGATCAGCGCCCCGGCCATGGCGGCAAGGCCCATCGCCTCGCCGCGCACCTCCGGCGGGGTGGTGGTGACGGCATAGAGGCCGCCGAGCCCGCCGCCGGCCAGGATCACGGCGTCGGCGGTGATCTCGATCGTCCGGCCCTTGTGGCGGGCGATCACGCCGCGCAACCGGCCGTTCTCGTCCTGCAGCAGGTTGCGCGCATGCACGCCGGCCCGGCTCTCGACCAGCGGCGAGGCGAAGGCTGCGGCGACGACGGCCCGCATGATCTCGCGGCCGGCCTGGTCGCCCTTGACCCGGGCCACGCGGGCGCGGCCGTGGGCGGCCTCCAGGCTCTGGGCGAAGCCGCCGGCCTCGTCGCGGTCGAACGGCGCGCCCATCGCGGCCAGGCGCCGGACCGCTTCCGGACCTTCCCGGGTCAGGATGCCGACCATCTCCGGATCGCAGAGACCCGCGCCGGCGGCGATGGTGTCGAGGGCGTGGAGCTCGGGCGTGTCGTCCGCGCCGAGCGCCGCCGCCATGCCGCCCTGCGCCCAGGCCGACGAGCAGCCCTGGTTCAGCGGCGTGGGGCTGAGCACCAGCGCCTTGCGCGGCGCGGCGGCCAGCGCGGCCGAGAGGCCGGCGAGGCCGGCGCCGACGATGAGGACGCCGTCGTGATGGATGCGATGGGTCAACGGAACTCTCCGGCCGCTTCCGGGGCGGCGACGAGGACGGCGTCGAAGGCGTCGCGCAGGCTGGCGCCGTGACGGATCAGCTCCTCGACGATGTTGGTCGGGCTGAGCGGCAGCAGGTTGCGGTACGGCTTCCAGACTTCCGGCGGGGTGGCCTGGACCACGTAGCCGCCGCCCAGCGGGAATTTGGCGATCCGGATCATGGCGATCCTCCTCAGATCAGCTCGACGTCCACGTGGTGGCGCGCCTTGACCAGGTCGTAGCGGGCCGGCCTCGCGGGCGGCGGCATGTCGATCATCCGCTGCACGGCCAGGCGCGCGCGCTCGGCCAGCTCCGGCTCGACGGTGACCTCGAACTGCTCGTTCACCAGCGCGTCGAGGATGTTCTGCAGCGTGATGCGCTTCATGTGCGGGCACATCATGCAGGGGCCGATGAACTGGGTGTCCGGGGCCTGGGCCTGGACGTTGCTGGCCATCGAGCATTCGGTGATCAGCACCACCTGCTTCGGCTTCTTCTGGACCACCCAGTCGTTCATCGCGGCGGTCGAGCCGGCGAAGTCCGAGGCGGCGAGGATTTCCTCCGGGCACTCCGGATGGGCCAGGATCTGCGCCTCCGGCCAGGCGTCGCGCATGTCGGCGATGTCCTGGGCGGTGAAGCGCTCGTGCACCTCGCAGCGGCCCTGCCAGGCGACGATCTTCACGTCCGTCTGGGCGGCGACGTTGCGGGCCAGGAACTCGTCGGGGATCAGGATGACCTTGTCGACGCCCCATTCCCTAGCGGCCCATTCGACCACCTGCACCGCATTGGCGCTGGTGCAGCAGATGTCAGTCTCGGCCTTCACGTCCGCGGTGGTGTTGACGTAGGTGACGACCGGCAGGCCCGGGTAGCGCTGCTTGATCAGCCGCACGTCCGCGCCGGTGATCGAGCTGGCCAGGCTGCAGCCGGCGCGCAGGTCGGGAATGAGAACCGTCTTGTCCGGGCACAGCACCTTGCTGGTCTCGGCCATGAAGTGGACACCCGCCTGGACGATGATCCTCGCATCCGAACGGGCCGCCTCGCGGGCCAGGCCCAGGCTGTCGCCGACATAGTCGCCGACGCCGTGAAAGATCTCGGGCGTCATGTAGTTGTGGGCCAGGATGACCGCGTTCTTTTCGCGCTTGAGGCGGTTGATCTGCGCGATCAGCGGTGCGTGCAGACGCCACTCGAGCGGTGTCACGCGGGACTTCACCTTCTCCCAAATCGGGGCGGTGGCGGCTTCCACCTCGGCGGTGAAAGGCAGGGGAACGAACCCGTCGGCCATCTCAATCCTCCTTATGCTCAAACTGAGCATTTCAGGGGCCTGTAAAACGCCGGCAGCGGACCGATCCACCCCGGCGTCGCGATGCTTATGCTACATCTGAGCAAAACTCGCAAGTCAGATATAGACCCGCGTTCAACGGGGCGCAACGGCGCAAGTTGCGATTATCCGTCGACGTACCGGCGCGCGGTCGTCTCGACGGCGGCGTCCAGCGCGACGGTCGAGGACGCGCCGAGGCCCTGCGGGAACCCGACCACCGAGACGCGCAACCCCATGGCGACGCCGAGCGCTATGATCGTAACGAGGAGGGCGTGAAGGAACCGGGGCGGTCGCAGCGGGATGAACCGCCATGCGATAGGCTCGTCGGCCGTTGCCGAGGACGCCGGCGTGGTATTGGACATACCTGTCCGCTCGCCGGTCATTGCGCCCCGACACACGCGACACCTTGTCTTGCTCATGGACGAGCTTAGTTAGTCGACGCAACAAGGAGAGTGAGTATGGCCGCGAAGATGGACACCGGGATCGCCGCGAAGGATCGCGCCGCTGTCGCGCAGGGACTCTCCAGGGCTTTGGCGGATACCTACGCCCTCTACCTGAAGACCCACGGCTATCACTGGAACGTGCGGGGGCCCAATTTCTCTTCGCTCCACGCCCTGTTCATGGATCAATACACCGAGCAGTGGGCCGCGCTTGACGAGCTGGCGGAGCGGATCCGCGCGCTGGGCGAATTCGCGCCCCAGAGCGGCGCCGCGTTCGGCAACCTGACCGCCATCAAGGACGGCGATCCGGAGAAGGACTGGGAAGGAATGGTCGGCGATCTGAAGGAGGGTCATGAGACGGTGATCGCCACCCTGCGCAACCTGCTCGACCTCGGCGAGAAGGCCGGCGACGACGTCACAGTGGACCTCGCGACCCAGCGGCTGACCGCCCACGAGAAGCATGCCTGGATGCTGCGCGCCACGCTGGGTGGGAAGTAGGCTTCTTGAAACGGGGGATGAACCAGTTCCGGAGCTTGATGGTAGTCGCAGTCGCGGCGGCGATGCTGGCTGCCTGCGTCACCGACTACAGGCGGCCGGCGGGTTCTGGCCGCGTGGCCGGCGTGGCGGCCGTGACGCGCGGATTCTCGAAGATCTCCCTCGAGCGGATCACCGCCGACATGGACCCGGCCATGCTGGCGCTGGCCCGCCGCCACGATCCGGCCCCGCGCAAGGACAGCTGGGGCCGGGTCGTCGGCTGGACGAGCTACGATCTGGCCCAGTTGCCGACGCTGGGGGACTTCAACTTCACTTCCTCGGACGCCCAGTTGATCAACGCCCTGCGTCCCGGGAGCAAGTTTCCGCCGCCGGCGGCGCGACCGTTCGTGCTGAAGGCGTCCGAGGAAGATCGCCTGCGCGCGGAAGAGTGCCTGACCCAGGCCATCTACTACGAGGCCGCGACCGAACCGCTGGAAGGCATGGAGGCGGTGGCCCAGACCGTGCTCAACCGGGTGCGTCACCCCGGCTATCCGAAGTCGGTCTGCGGTGTGGTCTACCAGGGCTCGCAGCGCATCACCGGCTGCCAGTTCAGCTTCACCTGTGACGGCTCGCTGGCCCGCGTGCCGAACCCGACGCTGTGGGAGCGCGCCCGCGCCGTGGCGAAGAAGGCGCTGGGGGGCTACGTGCTGAAGTCGGTGGGTACGGCGACTCACTATCACGCCGACTATGTGGCCCCGTACTGGGCGCCGACCCTCTACAAGATCCACACGATCGGCCGGCACATCTTCTATCGCTGGACCGGTCCGTGGGGGCTGCCGCCGGCCTTCACCGGCAAGTACGCCGGCGGCGAGGGCAACCTGTCCCAGGCCATTCTGGAGGGCCTCGACTCCCGGACCCAGGGCTCCCAGCTGATCGGCCAGACCCTGACCGCCACGCCCGAGACGCGGACCCTGACGCTGGCGGTCGATGGCGTGACGCGGACCTATACGGTCCAGGATCTTGTCGCCATGCCGGCCGGCGCCGAGGCGCCGCGCGTCGACGGCGCCCTGGCCCCGACGCGCCGTACGCCGACCGCCCAGGAGATCGCCGACATCAACGCGCGGCTTAAGGCGATGGAAGACCCGGATGCTCCGATCAGCACCGCGCCGACCGTACCCCCGGCCGACAGCGGCGACCTGCCGATCGCGACCCGGCGGTACTGAAATCTACTGCGTGCTTCGACACGCGCCGTCGGCGCTGCTCAGCATGACGTGTTTGGAAGGCTACCCCTCTACGACATGGTGAGCAGGCCCGAAGGGCCGTGTCGAACCACGCAGAGAGGCTGCTACCCCGGTATCCCGAACGCCCTGGCGTATCTGATGGTCACCGGCGCATCGAGCGCGCCCGGCTTGAGCGCCAGGGCCATGAAGTGTGGCCCCTTGAACGGCGACGTCACCGTCTTCGCCGCCTCGGCGGAATAGCCGACGCGGGGGTAGTAGGCCGGGTGGCCGAGCACGATCGAGGCCGCTATCCCCTGCGTACGGAGCAACTCGTGCGCGGTCTCCATCAGCCAGGTTCCGAGGCCGTCCTTCTGACGACCGGGCCGGACCGAGAGGGGCGCCAGCGCCGTGAAGCGTGCGCCGGTGTCGGTGGCCAGCGGGCTGAACAGGATGTGGCCGACGATCACGCCGTCCTCCTCCGCCACCAGTTCGAGCAGCGCGTCCCCGTCGGCGCGCAGCGCGTCGACGAGCCCGGCCTCGTCCGACTTGCCGAACTCGGCCGTGAAGGCGTCCGTGACAAGCTCGCGGATCGCCGCGTGGTCCTCCGCCGCGGCGGGCCGGATCACCATGCGCCGATCTTCTGCGCCTGCGCGTGGCTGATCGGCTGGTGCTCCGCCGCGTGGTCCTTCTCGGCCAGGAAACGGACGGCCTCCAGCGCGGCCATGCAGCCCATGCCGGCGGCGGTGACCGCCTGGCGATAGATGTCGTCGGTGACATCGCCGGCGGCGTAGACGCCCTCGATGGCGGTCGAGGCCGTGCCGGGCTTCACCGACAGGTAGCCGCCCTGATGGGTCTCGAGCTGGCCCCTGAACAGCTCCGAGGAGGGGGCGTGGCCGATGGCGATGAACACGCCGTCGGCCTTCACCTCGCGGGTCTCGCCGGTCTTGACGTTCTTCAGCCGCGCGCCGGTGACGCCGAGGGGATCGGTCTGGCCCAGCACCTCGTCGATCGCGTGGTCCCAGATGACCTCGATCTTCGGATTGGCGAACAGCCGCTCCTGCAGGATCTTTTCCGCGCGGAACTCGTCCTTGCGGTGAACGACGGTGACCTTGCTGGCGAAGCTGGTGAGGAACAGCGCCTCTTCGACAGCGGTGTTGCCGCCGCCGACCACGATCACCTCCTTGTTGCGATAGAAGAAGCCGTCGCAGGTGGCGCAGGCGGAAACGCCGAAGCCCTGGAACTTCGCTTCGCTTTCCAGGCCCAGCCACTTGGCCTGGGCGCCGGTGGCGATGATCAGGGTCTCGGCCAGCCACTCCTGGCCGCTGTCGGTCTTCAGCCGGAACGGGCGCTGCGAGAGGTCGGCTTCCAGCACGATGTCGTTGACGATCTCCGTGCCGACATGGCGCGCCTGGGCCTCCATCTGCTCCATCAGCCAGGGGCCCTGGATGACGTCGGCGAAGCCGGGATAGTTCTCCACGTCCGTGGTGATCGTCAGCTGGCCGCCGGGCTGGATGCCCTGGATCAGCACGGGCTTCAGCAGGGCGCGGGCGGCGTAGATGGCGGCGGTCCAGCCGGCGGGGCCGGAACCGATGATCAGGCAGCGGGTGCTGCGGGGCGCGGGGATCGACATGGTCGCTAATCTAGGGATGATTCCGCTCCGGCGCGATGGGCGCGGAGGATTCGCATGAGCAACAACGCGGGCTTTCCGATCGGGATCGGCGCCGGCATCGCCATCGGCGTCGGCCTGGGCGTCGCGATCGACAATATCGCGGCCGGCATCGGCATCGGGGTGGCGCTCGGCGTCGCGCTGGGCCTGGCCATGCGGGGCGGCGGCAAGCGCGGCGGCAAGGACTCCGGCGGGGACGGCGGCGTCCATAGCGGGGGCGACGGGGGCGGTCGAGGCAAGGACGGCGACAGCGACGGCGGATCGGACTCCGGCGGCGACGGGGGCGGCGGTGGCGACTGAGCCCGGGGATCGGCCGTATGATTTCGGCGACTACTTCGCCGCGCGGACGACGCTGGTCGCGGTCGCCGGCGGCCTTATCGGACTGCTGGCCGGTTGGCCGTTCCTCGGCGTGGGTGTGGGAGCCGGCGCGGGCGTGATCTGGGAGTTTGCCGCCGCGCGTCGCAGGGCCGTGGCCAGGCGGGCGGAAAACGCGGGCGGGCCGGACGAAGCAGGCTAGAGTCCGCGTCATGACCACCGCGCCTCACATCGAGATCGCCGGACGCCGCATAGGGGCCGATCATCCGCCCTATGTGATCTGCGAGCTGTCGGGGAACCACAACGGCAGCCTCGACCGGGCGCTGGCCATGGTCGACGCGGCGGCGGCCACCGGCTGCGACGCGATCAAGATCCAGACCTACACCGCCGACACCATCACGCTGGACGTCGACCGGCCGGAGTTCGTCATCCATGGCGGCCTGTGGGACGGCCGCAGCCTCTACGAACTCTACCAGGAGGCCCAGACGCCGTTCGAATGGCACGCGGCGATCTTCGAGCGGGCGGCGAAGCGGGGCGTGACCATCTTCTCCAGCCCGTTCGACGAGACGGCGGTCGACCTGCTCGACGATCTCGGGGCGCCGGCCTTCAAAATCGCCTCGTTCGAGGCCGTGGACCTGCCGCTGATCCGCTACGCGGCGGCGAAGGGCAAGCCGCTGATCATCTCGACCGGCATGGCCAACCTGGCCGAGATCGAGACGGCCCGCGACGCGGCGCTGCAGGCCGGCGCGCCGGGCGTGCTGCTGCTGCATTGCGTGTCCAGCTATCCCGCGACCTTCGAGGACGCCAATGTCCGGACGGTGACGGACATGGCGGCGCGGTTCGGGGTTCCGATCGGCCTGTCGGACCATACGCCGGGCACGGCCGCGGCCGTCGCGGCGGTGGCCATGGGCGCCTGCGCGGTCGAGAAGCACTTCACCCTGGCCCGCGCCGACGGCGGGCCCGACTCCGAATTCAGCCTCGAGCCGGCCGAGTTCACGGCCCTGGTGCGCGACACGAAGGACGCCTGGGCCTCGCTCGGCCGGGTCAACTACGACCTGCTGGGCAGCGAGCGGGCCAACGTGCAGTTCCGCCGCTCGCTGTACGTGACCGCCGATGTGACGGCGGGCGCGGCGCTGACGCGGGACAACGTCCGCTCGGTGCGCCCGGGCCTGGGCCTGCCGCCGGCCGAGCTGGAGCGGGTGCTGGGGAAGGTCGCGGCGCGGGATCTGAAACGTGGCGAACCGCTGGATTGGTCAATGGTGGGGTGAAGCACGCACGGCTCCGGCGCCAGCCCCGGCCGCGTCCCGACGATCCCGTCCCGACAACCCGGCCTCAGCGCTTCCGGGCGATGACATCGAGGAAGGCCTCGGCGACGCGATCCGCGCCCTGGCCGTCGCAGACGGCCGCCGCCGCGTTCGAAAGCCGTCGACGCAGGTGACCCTCGCCGATCAGCCGCGCGGCCGCGGCGTCGAATCCGGTCTCGAACTCGGCGTCAGCATCCAGGGCGATGACCGCGCCGGCCTCGGCCAGGGCGACGGCCGCCTGGGTCTGGTTGTCGGCGACCACCAGCAGCAGGGTCGGAAGGCCCAGCACGCAACGCTCCCAGCTGGATGAGCCGCCGGCGCCGATCGCGATGTCCGCCTCGGCGGTCAGGCGGGCCATGTCGCGGGTGTCGACATGGACCGTCACCGAAGGATCGGCTTCGGCGATGGCCTGCAGCGCCGCCACGCTGGGCGCCGCCGAGCCGACCACGACATCGATCGCCGCCACCCCGCGCAGCCGCTCGACGGCCGGGACCGTGAAGTCGCCCACGTCCATCAGGCCGAGCGAGACCAGGATCCGGCGGACCGGCCCGCCCCCGGCGCGGCGGGCCAGCGCGGTTTCGCGCAGCTTGACGAAGTCGGGACGCATCGGCGCGTGGTTCGGGCCCAGCAACAGCCTGCAGCCGTCGGGCACGAGGCCGCTGTAGTCTCTCGCCCGCCGGCTGATGCCGGAATCGAGCACGATGTCCGCCGCCAGCGGCCGGTCCGCCAGATCGTCGATGACCAGCGTCGGCCGACCCTTCGCGAGGGCGACGTGGTCTGGCGCCGACAGGGCGTAGTGGTCGAACACCAGGGCGTCGAAGCCGGCGTCGTCGTCGACGCGGAACAGATCGCGGGCGAAGACATCGAGCACGGCGTCCCCGTCCGGATGGCTGCGGAACGCGCACTCCGCGCCGCGCGCCTCGAGCGCCCGCGCCAGGGTCAGCGAGCGCATGACGTGGCCGCCCCCGATGGTCGGGCCGGCGTCGGCGACGAACAGGATGCGGGGTCCGGACATCAGGCCGAACGTCCGGCTAGGCCGGGCCGTCCGTGTAGTTGATCGGCCGGAAGCGGAGGAAGCACAGGGGCGGCGTGTCGCCGATCGCATTGGTGGCGGTCAGGCCCAGGAAGTTGCCGTCCCCATCATCAGCCCATACCAGAGACTTCATCTGTAACGCCCCCATCGAGACGCTCTTGTCCTCCGGGGTTCCGTAGGTCTCGCGTGCGAAGGCCTCAAGGGCTGCGCAGTTCCTGGGGTCGACCAGGCTCAACCGGATGACCTTCAGGTCGTTTCCGGCCGCATCGAAGTAGAACTCGGCGTTGAAGAGAAAGCCCTCATAGGCCAGCCGGCCGTTGGCGAGCATGTCCCAGCGGTGGACGTGGGCGCCGTCGCGCGGCGCCTGGCGCGTCAGCGCACCGTCCGAACCGGCGACCACCTGGTCGACGGGCATGTCCCACTGCGTCCATCGCCATTCGGCGTACGCGAGGCCTGGCGCGGCGATCAGTCCGACAGCGACGATGAGGGAAGCGAAGAACCGGCGCATGGAGGCCTCCTGGACAGCATCCGAGCCTACGATTCCGTCAGGTCGACGCAAGCGCCGTCTGTGGCGCCGCGGCTCAGCCCGCCCTGGCGTCCTCGCGACGGGCCAGCACCTCGGCGGCGGCGCGGTCGGTCTCGGCCAGCGGCTCGTAGGTCCAGCCGTGGAAGGCGCCGCCGAACGGTCGGGCCGCGCCGTGACGCTCCAGTTCCTCGTGGAACAGGCGGAACTTCAGGCTGTGGCCTTCCATCTTCAGGATGAACACCGGCTTGCCCGTGCTCGCCGCCTCCGTGGCCATGTTGGCCGAGTCCTCGGTGACCAGGATGTAGTCCGCCCCGGCGAGGAACGCGAAATAGGGGTTGTCGCCGGCCCCGTCCCAGATGATCCCGGGCAGATGCTTCAGCCGCGCGGTCAGCAGCGCCTTGGCCTGCTCGGGCGTGCGGCGCGAGAAGGTCATCAGCAGCGAGCCGCCCTCCGCCTCGAGCGCCAGCTGGATATCGGCCGCGATCTTCGCCGCCCGCTCCGGCGTCAGGTCGAAGGCCTTGGACCGGCCGCCGATCAGCACCGCCGCGCGGGGATGGGGCAGGGGGTCAATGGCCTCCGCGAAGCGCGCATACTCGCCCGACAGCTTGGCCGCCGTCACCCGGTGCGGGGCGCCGATGATCGACACGACGTTGTCGCCCTTCAGCCGGTCGTGATTGGGCGGCACGACCAGGTCGAAGAAGTGCGCCGGTACGCGCGGATCCTGGATCTGGACCACGAAGGTCTTGCCGCCGGACCACTTCTTCATGCGGATGGCCAGCGGCAGGGTGGCCCGGCCGGCGGCGATCAGGATGTCGGGCCACGGCTCGCTGATGTCGCTCTCGGGCGTCAGCCAGCGCCTCGGAAACAGCGTCAGCCACCAGGGCAGGCGGCCGAGGTTTCCTTTCCAGCCGATCCGCTTGACGGTCACCTGCGCCTTGCGGTGGCGCGCGACGGCCTCGGCCAGGCCGACAGCCTGCGCCTCGATCCCGGCGCGTCCGTCGGACATCGCCCAGATGGTCAGCGGAGGTTGTTTCGGCGTCCTCGCCACGGTCGTCCCCACATCCGTCATGGCCGGGCTATTCCCGACCACCCATGAACACCGTCAGCTGTGAGTGCGCTTGGGTCCCCGGAACCTGCCCGAGGATGACGGTGGATTGATGACCGAACCGCAGGGCGGTCCCTAGATCCACTCGACCTTGAGAATCTCGTAGGCTTTCACGCCGCCCGGGGTGTTCACCTCGACGACGTCGCCGACTTCCTTGCCGATCATCGCGCGCGACAGCGGCGAGCTGAGCGAGATGCGCCCGCCCTTCACGTCCGCCTCGTGGTCGCCGACGATCTGGTAGCGGCCCTCGTCCTCGGTGTCCTCGTCGACCACGGTGACCGTCGCGCCGAACTTGATCTGCGAGCCGGAAAGCTTGGAGACATCGATGACCTGGGCGCGCGCGATCTTGTCCTCGATCTCGGCGATGCGGCCTTCGATCCAGCCCTGGCGCTCCTTGGCGGCGTGGTACTCGGCGTTTTCGCTGAGGTCGCCATGCGCGCGCGCTTCCGAGATGGCGGCGATCACGTTGGGCCGCTCAATCGTCTTCAAACGCTTCAGTTCTTCGTCGAGGGCCGTGTAGCCCCCGGCGGTCATCGGCACTTTTTCCATTCGGAGATTAGCTCGGTTCGCCCTGGGGAGGTGTTGTTTGCGGCCGCGGGCGCGGACGTCCGGGGGCGTGGACACTAGTCTCCGAGGCGCCTGAAAGCAAGTCCGATGCTGCGTTGCAGCGCGAAGACCTTGCTGGACTTGGCCTTATCGCGGAAGTGGTTCGCCAAGACTCGGAAGGGCCGCGCCGAATTCGGCGATCAATCGCGTCCCGCGAAACTGGCCCGGGGCGCCTCGGCGTCCATCGGCCAGGCCACCGGATCCAGGACCGGCAGCCGCTCGGGCTCCAGAGGGTCGGCGTCGATCGCGCCGACCAGCAATTGCATGCCCAGCTGGACGATGAAGGCGATGACCAGCCAGCCGCCGGCGCTGACAGCGACGGGAATCCAGCCCGGCGCGAACGAGAAGCCCGTGCCGCTGGCCGCCAGCGCGAAATCCCGCGCCAGTCCGAACAGCGGGAAGAGGCCGAAGAACATCGCCTCGCCCAGGCCGTTCCAGTTGCGCATCATCCGCCAGCCGATCAGGCCCATGCCAGCCCCGAACCACAGGGCCGTGCCGGCGTAGGCGGCGACCGGCGCATGCATCTCCATGGCGCCGTAGGACCACCAGCCGAATTCGAACGCCAGAAGGTCGAGACCGAAGGCGAACCCGGCCGCCACCACGCCGCTCAGCAGCGACGCGGCGATGCGCCAGTAGCCGGCGCGGGTGAGCCAGCCGCTCAGGCTGAACAGCAGGATCGACGCGGCCGTCGCCAGACAGACCACCAAGGTTTCCATGGCCGTCCTCCCTCCGATGGAGGAAGGCTAGGCGGGGCCGGCCCCGGCCGCATCCGGCTTCACCCGCCGGACGAACCCCGGGCTCCGGACCTGTCGCGCCGCGCGAGAGGCGATTGCCAGCCGCGAGGGAAGGCTGTCACACCGCTCCGATGACGCTCGCCCAGATCGCCGGTCTGATGATGATCGCCTCGGGGGCGACGCACGCGGCCGTCAACGCCATTCTCAAGGCGGGCAAGGACAAGATGTCCAGCCGGGCGCTGATCGACGGCTTCTCGGCCCTGATCGTGCTGCCCGCCGCCTTCTTCATCCCCCTGCCGCACGGGGCCTGGGGCTGGCTGCTGGCCAGCTGGGCGACCCACCTGGTCTACCTGTTCTGCCTGATCAAGGCGTTCGAACGGGCCGACATGACGGTGGCCTATCCGATCTCGCGCGGCGTGGCCCCGGCGCTGGCCTCGGCCATCGCGGTGCTGGCGTTCGGCGAGCCGCTGGGCCTGCTGACCGCGGCCGGGGTCGCCTGCGTCTCGCTGGGGGTGATGATCGTCGGTCTCGGCCGGCAGGTTGACCGCCGCGCGCTGGGCTGGGCCGTGGCGACGGGCGTGACCATCGCCGGCTACACCGTCATCGACGCCCAGGGCGTTCGGGCCGCGCCCAGCGCGCTCAGCTACATCGTCTGGGTCTATCTGACGCTCGGCGGCGGCATCGGCCTGCTGTTCGCGCTGTGGCGCGGGCCGAGGTTCCTGCTGGCCGCTCGGTCGGAGTGGAGGGCGGGGCTCGCGGCGGGAGCGCTGTCGATCGTCACCTATGGCCTGGCGCTGTGGGCCTACCGGCTGGGCGACACGCCCAGGCTGGCGGCGCTGCGCGAGACCTCCATCCTGTTCGCGGTCGGCATCGCGGTGCTGTTCCTGGGCGAGCGGATGACCGGCGGCCGGATCGCCGGCACGGTCGCCATCGGCGCCGGCGCGGCGCTGCTGCTGGCGGCGGGCTGAAGCCGGCGGTAGGACAGGGCATGACCTACTCGATCCGCCCCGCCCTCGCCGGCGACGCCTGCGCCCTGGCCACCGTGGCCGCGGCCACCTTTGTCGAGACCTATGCCGGCATCGTCGACGGCAAGGACATCGTCTTCCATTGCCAGACCACGCACGCGGCGGGCGCCTACGAGCGGCTGCTCGGCGATCCGTCGCGCAGGCTCTTCCTGGCCGAGATCGACGAGGGCAAGGCGCCGATCGGTTTCATGCTGATGGGCCCGCCGGACCTGCCCGTCGAGACCGGGCCGGGCGACATCGAGCTGACGCGAATCTACGCCCTGCACCGCTTCCATGGCGGCGGCCTCGGCCAGGCGCTTATGGATACGGCGATCGCTACGGCGCGCGAGGCGGGCGCCGATCGGCTGGTGCTGGCCGTCTACAGCCGGAACAGCCGGGCGCTGGCCTTCTACGGCCGCAACGGCTTCAAGCAGATCGGCACGCGCGTCTTCCACGTCGGCGACAACGGCTACGACGACTTCGTGCTGGCGAAGGCGCTGTAGGGGCCAGGCCGCAAAGGATCGGGGACAGGTCAAGGTGTCCCAAGGGACATCTTGACCTGTCCCCTGGTCGTCACCGCGCGGTCATGCCGCCGTCGATGACCAGCTCCGCGCCGGTCATGTACTTGGACTCGTCCGAGGCCAGGAACAGCACGCCCTGGGCGATGTCGACGGGCCAGCCCTTGTGGCCGAGCGGGGTGGCGACGGCGGTCATGTCGTCGAGGTTCATCGTGCGGGTCGGGGCCGCATTGCCGCCGTCGGCGACGGTGCTGGAGATGGTGTCCCAGATCGGCGTCTCGATGATGCCCGGGTGGATCGAGTTGACCCGCACGCCGTCGCGGTCGGTGGCGCACTCCATGGCGGCGGCCTTGGTGAACAGCCGGACCGCGCCCTTGGTCGCGCAGTAGGCGGTCATGTTCGCCGCGCCGGTCAGGCCGGCGATCGAGGAGACGTTGATGATGCTGCCGCCGCCGCTGCGGCGCATCAGCGGCAGGCTGTGCTTCACGCCCAGGAACACGCCCTCGACGTTGATCGCCTGCTGGCGGCGCCAGTCGGCGAGACTGAACTCGGTGACCGGTCCGCCGATGCCGATGCCGGCGTTGTTGACCAGGATGTCGAGGCGGCCGAAGCGCTTCTCGATCTGGGCGACGACGCCGATCCAGGCGTCCTCGCTCGTCACGTCATGGGTCAGATAGACGGCGTCGCCGCCGATCGCCGCGGCCAGCTCTGCGCCCTTGGCGTCCTGGATGTCGGTGATGACCACCTTCGCGCCTTCGGCGGCCAGCAGCTCGGCGCAGCCGCGCCCGATGCCGCTCGCCCCGCCCGTCACCAGCGCCACCTTGCCCGCGACCCGTCCCGTCATGCGCCCCTCCCGAGGGTTTTTTGTTATCGACGATAAGTTTGAGGCCAGACGGACAGCCTGTCCACCGCGGGCGCGACAAATCCTCGCCGGGCTGGCCGTCCGGCCCGAGGTTCTGCTAACGCTGTTCGCAATTGCGAGAGCGAAGGCTCCGGAGAACAGGGGAGACGGCCCATGAAGCGGTTCGCGAACAGCGGCCTGCGCAACTGCGCGTTGGGACTGGCGGGGCTGGCGGTGACGCCCGCCACCGCGCTTGCGGCGACGCCGGCCGTCGCCGATCCGGCCGCGACGGCCTGGATCCTGTCCTCGTCCGCGCTGGTCCTGCTGATGACCCTGCCGGGCCTGGCGCTGTTCTACGGCGGCCTGGTGCGCGAGAAGAACGTACTCTCGGTCCTGATGCAGTGCGTCGCCATCGCCTGCCTCTGCACGGTGCTGTGGCTGGCGCTCGGCTACAGTCTGGCGTTTTCCGGCGCGGCCGCCCTGGTCGGCGACTTCGGCAAGGCTTTCCTGGGCGCGGCGCCGCGCGGCGCTCTGGTGGGCAGCCTGCCGGAGCCGGTCTTCTTCCTGTTCCAGACCACCTTCGCGGTGATCACCCCGGCGCTGATCATCGGCGCGGTGGTCGAGCGGACCCGGTTTGCGTCGGTGCTGGTGTTCTGCGGGCTCTGGATGCTCGCCGTCTACGCCCCGGTGACCCACTGGATCTGGGGCGGCGGCTGGCTGGCGAAGCTGGGAATCATGGATTACGCGGGCGGCCTGGTGGTGCATGCGACGGCGGGCGTTTCGGCGCTGATCTTCGCGATCCGGGCTGGACCCCGCGAGGGCTTTCCGCGCGACCAGGCCCCGCCGCACAACCCCGGCATGACGATGATCGGAGCCGGCCTGCTGTGGGTCGGCTGGTTCGGGTTCAACGGCGGCAGCGCGCTGGCGGCCAGCGCCGACGCCGGCATGGCCATCGTGGCGACCCACGTCTCCGCCTGCGTGGCGGGTCTGGTCTGGGGAGCGGTGGAGTGGATCCGCTTCGGCCGACCCAGCATGATCGGCGCGGTCACCGGCGTGATCGCCGGCCTTGCGACCGTGACGCCCGCCTCCGGCTTCGTCGGACCGGCCGGCGGCATGATCCTCGGCGCGGCCGGCAGCCTCGTCTGCTTCTACGCCGTCCATTTCGTGAAGGGACGGATGAAGATCGACGACTCACTGGACGTCTTCGCCGTGCACGGCGTCGGCGGCATCCTCGGCATCCTGCTGGTGTCGGTGCTGGCCAGCCCGGCCCTGGGCGGCGCCGGGTTCCCGGCCGGACACGGCATCGCCGCCCAGCTGGGCGTCCAGCTGATCGGCCTCGTCGCCGTGGTCTTCTGGTCCGGGCTGGTCAGCCTTGCGCTGCTCTGGCTGGTCGAGCGGCTGATCGGTCTGCGGGCCAGCGAGGTCGCCATCGAGGACGGACTTGACCTGGCCGAGCACGGCGAGCGCGCCAGCCAGTCCTGACCGTCAGGCGTAGTCGTACGGCCCGCCCTTGGCGAGCGCGGTCTGGTATGCGGGCCGGGCGTGTATCGTCCTGAGGAACGCCGCCAGTTTCGGCCGACCGTTCAGGGCGTCGCCGCGCTGGGCGGCGGCTTCTATCGGGAAACTCATCATGATGTCGGCGGCGCTGAACTCGGCGCCGGCGAACCATGCCGACTTGCCGAGTTCGGCTTCCCAGTAGTCTAAATGCGCCGTCAGCTGCGGGTCGACAAACCCCGTCAGGGCCGCGCGCGAGATGCCCTTCACGATCGGTTTCACCAGACCCGGCGCGCGCTGGGGCAGGGCGTCGAACACCAGCTTGAGCAGCAGCGGCGGCATGGCCGAGCCCTCGGCGTAGTGCATCCAGTAGAGCCAGCGCAGGCGTTCCTCCGTGCCCGCCGGCGGCTTCAGGCGGCCGCCGCCGTACGCCTCGCAAAGGGTCTCGACGATCGCCCCGGTCTCGGCCAGCACCGCCGGCCCGTCGGTGATCACCGGAGACTTGCCCAGCGGGTGGATCGCCTTCAGCTCCGGCGGCGCCAGCATGGTCCTGGCGTCGCGCTGGTAGTGCCTGATCTCGTAGGGCAGGCCGAGCTCCTCCAGCAGCCACAGCACGCGCTGGGAGCGGGAGTTGTTCAGGTGATGGACGGTCAGCATGGGGCGAGTCTCCGGGGCCTGGCGCGAAGCTACCGTCCAGCGCTTCGGAGTCCACCGCCTGTCAGCACTTGCGGAAGCCGCCTTGACGGGCGCTGGTCCGGATGAGCTCGATCAGGCCCAGCATCTCCCGCGAGGAGTCCAGGACTGCGTCGGAGTCCCCGAACGGCTTGGCCTTGGCATACTTTCCTTCGGCCTTCTTCAGCTCGCCGCAGGGGTTCTTCACCGCGGCCTTGCCGTTGAATCCCTCGATCGCGCGGCAGAAGTCGTGCTGGGCGCCCGTCGCCCAATGCGGCGCCAGGCCGCCGATGCGCAGGTGCTCGCCCAGCAGGCCCTTACAGGCCGCGAGCTGCCGCGGCAGCACATTGTCGCCCGTGATGGTCGGGTCCCGGGAAACGGCGACGAACGCGCGATTTCGAGCCGCCCAGGTCGCGGCCGCCTCCTGCATGTCCAGGGCGACGGCTGGGGCTGGAACGAGGACGGCGGCGACGATGGCGAGCGTGGCTGAAAGCGCCGCGAAACGTGACTCGAGCACGAGGAATCTCCTTCTGGAAAGACGGCTTCTGGCCGGACCGGCCGGACGCCCGCAAGCCCCCGCCGGCAGACGTCCCCCCTTTTGGTGCAAGGATTTCGGGTAGCGGTTGACGGTTTCGGCGCGGCGGCGCAGCTTCTGTCCATCATGAAGGCTTGATCAGGCATATGCGCCGCGGCTGACCGCAGGCTTCCTGACCCGCCCCGGCGAGACGCCCGGGCGCTCCCTTCATCGTCCGCTCCGTCGTGAGACGCGGGCGGCGAGACGAAAGACCTTCATGTCCCTCACCGGAAAGGCCCAGCAGGCCACGAACCTCTACGGCTCGATCGCCGCGGAGATCTACGACATCGACAAGCCGGTCGGCGCGTTGCCCGACACGGCCTTCTACCTCGACCGCCTGAGCGGCATCGGCGGCGAGATCCTCGAGCCCGCCTGCGGCTCCGGGCGCGCGCTGGTGCCGCTGGCCAGGGCCGGACATCGGGTCGCCGGCTTCGACCCCAGCGCCGACATGCTGGACCGCTGCCGCGCCCGCTGCGAGGCCGAGGGGCTCGACGCCGATCTCAGCCGGCAGCGGTACGAGGACTTCGCGTACGACCGCCAGTTCTCCGCCATCGTGCTGCCGGTCGGCTCCTTCACCCTGATCGCCGACGTCGCGGTGGCGCTGGCGGCACTGAAGCGGTTCCGGGCGCACCTGCGGCCCGGCGGGCTGCTGATGGTCGACATCCCGTCGCTGGCCGCGCTGAAGACGCCGGTCGAGGATCGGCGAAGCTGGACCTCGCCGGACGGCGACCTGCTGACGCTGGAGGGGGTCGGGACCGGGACGGACTGGCTGCGCCAGACCTTCGCGACTCGCTACCGCTACGAGCGCTGGCGCGACCACCGCCTGGTCGAGAGCCAGATCGATCCGATGGTCCAGCGCGCCTGGGGCATGATCGAGCTCGAGCTGGCCCTGGGCGCGGCGGGTTTCCCGGAAGTCCGCGTCATCGGCGGCTACGACCGCTCGCGGCCGGCGAGGCCGAGCGACCGCGTGCTGACGTTCGAGGCGATCGCCTAGCCGGCCAGCGCCGCGAGCCGGTCGCGTTCGCGCAGGACTTCCGGCCGGTCGTCGCCGCCGGCGATGCGGAAGCGGCCGACCATGCGCGCCAGCTCCGAGGCCTCGTTCTTCAGCGCCATGGTCGCGGCGGTGGACTGCTCCACCATCGCTGCGTTCTGCTGGACGACCTGGTCCATCTCGTTGACGGCGGTGTTGACCTCGGAGAGGCCCAGAGCCTGTTCCTGGGCGGATGAGGCGATCTCTGTCACCAGCTGGTCGATGCGGACGACCTGCTCGACGATGCTCGACAGCGCCTCGCCGGTGCGGCCGACCAGGTCGACGCCCTGGCCGACGTTGGCGGCGGACGAGGCGATCAGGGTCTTGATTTCCTTGGCCGCCTCGGCGGAGCGCTGGGCCAGGGCCCGCACTTCCTGGGCGACCACCGCGAAGCCCTTGCCGGCGTCGCCGGCCCGGGCCGCCTCGACGCCCGCGTTCAGGGCCAGCAGGTTGGTCTGGAAGGCGATCTCGTCGATCACGCCGATGATCTGGCCGATCTCGCTGGAGGAGCGTTCGATCTCGCCCATCGCCGCGACGGCGTCGGCCACGACAGCGCCCGACGATTCGGCGCGCGCGCGGGTCTGGGTCACCGCCTCCCGGGCCTCGCCGGCGACGCCGGCCGTCTTGCGGACGGTGGCGGTGATCTCGTCCAGCGCGGCGGCGGTTTCCTCGAGGCTGGCGGCCTGGTGTTCGGTGCGGCGCGACAGGTTGTTGGCGGCGTGGCTGATCTCGTCGGCGCCGCTGTCGATGCCGCTGGTCGTCGCCGAGATGCCCGACATCGTGTCCCGCAGCCGCGCCACGGCGGCGTTGAAGTCGGTGCGCAGCTTGGCGTAGCGGCCGGTGAACTCGCGATCGATGCGGGACGTCAGATCGCCGGCGGCGAGACGTTCGAGCGCCTCGGCCAGGCTGTCGACAACGCGGGTCTGCTCTTCCTCGACCGCGCTGCGCTCGTCGTCACGGGCGGCGCGCTCGCTGACCTGCGACCTCTGGGCGTCCTCGGCGGCGCGGGTGGCGGCCTCTGCGTCGGCGACCGCCCGCTGCGCGGCCGCGTTGCGGGCGTCCAGCGCGCTGAACATGCGGTCCAGATTGAAGGCGATGCCGATCAGGACGGCCGCCTCGGCGATCAGGATCACGGCATGGACGATGACCCGGCCCAGGCTGGCCGAGCCCGGGAAGACCGCCGCCGGCAGCACATAGCTCAGCAGCAGGTGGTGCACCGCGACCGTGGCGGCGGCCGCGACGATGGCCTTCCAGTCGCAGAACACGGCCAGCAGCGCCACGGCCGCGAAATAGGCCATGTGCATGTCAATCTGCCAGGGATGGCCGGCGAAGGCGGCCACCAGGATCGAGACCTCGGCCATCAGGGTCATCGACAGCAGGACCCGCAGTTGCGGCCCGTGTGGAAGCATTCGCCAGGCGGCTGTCCCGGCGCCCGCCAGGGCCGCCCCGCCGATCGCGATGGCCGGCCAGTTGCCGCCGACCGCCAGGCTGCCGCCGACGGCGGCGACGGCGAACACCCAGAGGGCGCCCACGAGAAATCCGGCGCCGGCTTTCCGCTGCTGGTCGAGATCGAGGAACATGGTCAGGCCTCCTGAGAGGGGATGTCGGCGCAGAGCCGGACGGCGTTTCCGCCAAGGACGAGAAGAGCGCCGGAGCGCCGCGCGCGTGCGGCCAGCTCGGCGTCACCCTGGAGAACGAGGATGTTGGGCAGACCGCCGGCCGCAGCGATGTCGCCGGTCCCGGCGGCGGCGCCGACGATCCGCGCCGCCGTCCACCAGGGGGGATAGATCGCCGCCACGCGTCGGTCGTCCGGACCCGCCAGCGAACCGGCAAGGGCAACCGTCAAGCTACTCAGAACGAGTACAATCAAAGGCGGTGCAAGACGCATGCTTGGTCATGGCGCGCAAGACCTTAAACGAATGATAAACCATGATCGTCTGTTGCGCGGCCGGATGACGCACCGGGGTGCGGCGCGAGTTTCAGCTTGGTGGTGTCTCACGCCGGCGAGCGCAGGGTCGCGGGGTCATAGTAGGAGCGCTCCTAGCCGATCCAGCCGGTCAGCCACGCCGCGGCGACCGCGATCACGACTGACTGTATGCCGGCGATGACCAGCAGCCGGCCGCCGAACGGCTCCTTGCGGGTCTTGTGCCGCAACATCCGCCGGGCGACGAGCATGGCCGGAGCGCCGCCGAGCGCGGCGTGCCACAGCAGCGTCCGCTCCGGAATCCGCTGCTTGCCGCGCACCGACGCATGCTTGTCCAGCGCGAAGGCGCGCCAGGCGGCGAGATTGGCGACGGCCAGCCAGGCGAGGCCGGTGAGGAAGAAGAGCTCTCGCGGATTCACGCGCCGAGGCTAACGTGCCGTATGCCCGGCGCCCAGCCGGACGGCGGCGGAACACTGAACTGCGGCTGGTTGCTCGCCCATCCCTCCTCCCCCTGCGGGGGAGGAAGATACTTCAGTCTAGCCGTAGCTCTGCAGCGGCCGCACCTCGAGCGCTTCGGACGGGGCGCCGCTGATCGCCTGGGCCGCCGCCAGCGCACCGGCGCTGGTGGTGTAGTAGGGGATCTTCATCATCAGCGCCGTGCGGCGGATCTCGAAGCTGTCGGCCAGCGACTGCTTGCCTTCGGTGGTGTTGAAGACCAGCTGGACCTCGCCGTTCTTCATCGCGTCGACGATGTGCGGACGGCCCTCAAGCACCTTGCGCACGAACTCGGTCTCCACGCCCTGCTCCTTGAGCCATGCGCCGGTGCCGGCGGTGGTGAGCACCCTGAAGCCGGCGGCCTGCAGCAGCTTCACCGGCTCCAGGATCCAGACCTTGTCGCTGTCCTTGACCGACACGAACGCGGCGCCGCCGGTCGGCAGGGTGGTGCCGCCGCCCAGCTGGCTCTTGGCGAAGGCGCGGGCGAAGGCGGGCGCCATGCCGGTCTCGCCGTCGCGCTTCCAGTCCAGGCCCATGACCTCGCCGGTCGAGCGCATCTCCGGGCCCAGAACCGTGTCGACGCCGGCGAAACGGGCGAACGGGAACACCGCCTCCTTCACCGCAATGTGGTCGTAGGGCTTGTCGACCAGGCCGAAGCCGGCGAGCGGCTCCCCGGCCATCACCTTGGCGGCGATGGCGGCGATCGGCCGGCCGATGGTCTTGGCCACGAACGGCGCCGTACGGCTGGCGCGCGGGTTCACCTCGAGCACATAGATGCGCGGGCTCGCCGAGTGCGGCTCCTCGATCGCGAACTGCACGTTCATCAGGCCTCGCACGTTCAGGGCCAGGGCCATGGCGACGGTCTGGCGCTTCAGTTCGGCGACGGTCTCCTCGCGCAGCGAGAAGGGCGGCATCGAGCAGGCCGAGTCCCCGCTGTGCACGCCGGCTTCCTCGATGTGCTCCAGCACGCCGGCGACGAACACGTCCTTGCCGTCGCAGAGGGCGTCGATGTCCACCTCGGTGGCGCGGCTCAGGTACTGGTCGATCAGGATCGGCGCGTCGCCGCTGACCTCGACGGCGGTGCGGACGTAACGCTCCAGCTGCTCGTCGTCGCGGATGATCTCCATGCCGCGGCCGCCCAGCACGTAGGAGGGGCGGATGACGATCGGATAGCCGACCTCATGCGCGGCCGTGAAGCATTCCTCGGCGCTGCGGGCCAGGGCGTTCCTGGGCTGGGCGATGTCCAGGCGGTGCAGCAGCTGCTGGAAGCGCTCGCGGTCCTCGGCCAGGTCGATGCTGTCGACGCTGGTGCCCAGGATCGGCACCCCGGCCTGCTCCAGCGGGTGGGCCAGCTTCAGCGGCGTCTGGCCGCCGAACTGGACGATCACGCCGGCCAGCGTGCCCCTGCTCTGCTCGACATGGATCAGCTCCAGCACATCCTCGGCCGTCAGCGGCTCGAAGTAGAGGCGGTCGGAGGTGTCGTAGTCGGTCGAGACGGTCTCGGGGTTGCAGTTGACCATGATCGACTCGATGCCGATGGCGTCGAGCGCAAAGGCCGCATGGCAGCAGCAGTAGTCGAACTCGATCCCCTGGCCGATCCGGTTCGGACCGCCGCCGAGGATGATCGCCTTCTTCCGGTTGCTGGGCTCGGCCTCGCAGTCGGCGGCCTGGCCCAGCGCGCCGGTCTCGTAGGTCGAGTACATGTAGGGGGTGGTCGCCGCGAACTCGCCGGCGCAGGTGTCGATGCGCTTGAACACCGGGCGGATGTTCATGGCCTGGCGGCGGGCGCGGACCTCCTGCTCGGTCAGGCCGGTCAGTTTCGCGAGCCGGGCGTCGGAGAAGCCCTGGGCCTTCAGCTTGCGCAGGCCGTCGGCGGCCGGCAGGCCGGCGGCGCGGACATGGCCCTCTTCACGCACGATCTCGGCCAGCTGGCGCAGGAACCACGGCTCGTAGGCGCAGGCGCCGTTGATTTCCTCGACGGTCAGGCCGTGACGGAAGGCCTGGGCGATGACCCGCAGCCGGTCCGGGGTCGGGATGGTCAGCGCGCGCAGCACGGCGGCGTGGGCGGTGTCCGGATCGCCGGCGCCCTCGATCTCGATCTCGTCGAGGCCCGTCAGGCCGGTCTCCAGTCCGCGCAGGGCCTTCTGCAGGCTCTCCTTGAAGGTTCGGCCGATGGCCATGACCTCGCCGACCGACTTCATCGAGGTGGTCAGGTAGGGCTCGCTGCCCGGGTACTTCTCGAACGCGAACCGCGGGATCTTGGTGACGACGTAGTCGATGCTCGGCTCGAAGCTGGCCGGCATGGCGCCGCCGGTGATGTCGTTGGCCAGCTCGTCCAGGGTGTAGCCGACCGCCAGGCGGGCGGCGACCTTGGCGATCGGGAAGCCGGTGGCCTTGGACGCCAGGGCGGAAGAGCGCGACACGCGCGGGTTCATCTCGATGACGACCATGCGGCCGTCCTTCGGGTTGATCGCCCACTGGACGTTTGACCCGCCGGTCTCGACCCCGATCTCGCGCAGCACGTCGATGCTGCCCTTGCGCATCCGCTGGTATTCCTTGTCGGTCAGCGTCAGGGCGGGGGCGACGGTGATCGAGTCGCCGGTGTGGACGCCCATCGGGTCCACATTCTCGATCGAGCAGACGATGATGCAGTTGTCCGCCTTGTCGCGGACGACCTCCATCTCGAACTCCTTCCAGCCGAGGACGCTCTCCTCGATCAGGACCTCTGTGGTCGGCGACAGGTCCAGACCGCGGGCGACGATCTCGTCGAATTCCTCACGGTTGTAGGCGATGCCGCCGCCGGTGCCGGCCAGGGTGAAGCTCGGTCGGATGATGGCGGGCAGGCCGACGTACTCCAGGCCCTCGAGCGCCTCTTCCATGGTGTGGGCGGCCTTGGAGCGCGGGCTCTCGAGGCCCAGCTTGTCCATGGCGTCGCGGAATTTCTGGCGGTCCTCGGCCTTGTCGATGACCTCGGCCTTGGCGCCGATCATCTCGACGCCGAACTTTTCCAGCACGCCCATGCTTTCGAGCGCCAGCGCGGTGTTCAGCGCCGTCTGGCCGCCCATGGTCGGCAGCAGGGCGTCGGGCCGCTCCTTCTCGATGATCTTGGCGACCATGTCCGGCGTGATCGGCTCGATGTAGGTCGCGTCCGCCACGTCCGGATCGGTCATGATGGTGGCGGGGTTCGAGTTGACCAGGATGATCCGGTAGCCCTCGGCCCGCAGCGCCTTGCAGGCCTGGACGCCGGAATAGTCGAACTCGCAGGCCTGCCCGATGACGATGGGCCCGGCGCCGATGATCAGGATCGAAGAGATATCGGTGCGTTTGGGCATCGTGGTCTTTTCGCGCGCAAAGGCGGTCGCGCAGGACTGCGCGGCCGGGTCGGACAAACATCAGGTTAAGGCGCCCGTTTAGAGACGGACTCGGTGGGGGGCAACCCCTATCCGGACCCTTGCGGCGACGAGTCTCCGCATTCTCGATACGGAGCCCGGCGCACGACCGTTGGGGTTCGGTAAGCTTGACTCGATGTTATGTTTATATAACATCACGTCTGGTTTGACGAACACAAAGGGGCTTGGCCATGCCGCACAAAGAGAAGATCGCCTGGATGACACTGCTGTGGATCGCGGTGACCTACGGGCCCTATTTCGTCCATGTGGCCCTGTCGCCGCCAGAGCCCGGCGTGATGCCGAACCTGCCGCAGCTCTGGCTGCTGGCGCTCGCGGCGGGCGGCAACGGCGTGCTGCACATCCTCGGCCGTATCGGCCTGCGGGTCGCGGCGCCGGACGACGCGCGGGCGCCCGCCGACGAGCGCGACCGGGACATCGAGCGCCGCTCCATCGCGGTGGCCTACTACGTGATGATGGCCGGCATTATCGTGGTCGGCATGGTCATGCCGTTCACGACCAGCGGCTGGGAGATCGTCAACGCCGGCCTGCTGGCGATCGTGCTGGCCGAGATCACGCAGCATGGCCTGGCGGCCTGGAGCTATCGCCGGAGCGCGGCATGAGCGGCGGGACGATCACCAACCAGATCCGCACGCTGCGCTTCCTGGCCGGCGAGATGTCGCAGGCGGAGCTGGGCCAGAAGATCGGCGTCACCCGCCAGACCATCGCCGCCATCGAGGCCGGCAAGTACTCGCCGACCCTGGAAGCCGCCTTCCGTATCGCCGAGGTGTTCGGCAAGCCGCTGGACGAGGTGTTCCAGTGGCGACGCGGACAGCCGGGATGACAGGGGGAGGGCGCGGGCATAGGCTCCGTCCAGACCACAGGGGAGGATGTCATGCGTATCGTTCTGGCCGCCGCGGCGGCGCTTCTGATTTCGGCCACGGCCGCCTTCGCCGGCGAGGAAGTCATGGCCTCGCGGTTCGGCAACACTACGGTGACCACCGACGCCAGCGGCATGAGCTCGAAGATCTACTATGAGGCCGACCACACCTTCACCGGCGAGGCCAGCGGCCAGGAACTGGCCGGGACCTGGGCGCTGAAGGGCTCGCAGGTCTGCCTGACGTTCAGCAGCGCGCCGCCCCCGGGATACCCCGCGACGATCTGCACGCCGATCTCGGCCAAGAACGTCGGCGACAGCTGGACCAGCGGTCCGTTCACCGTCCAGCTGCTGGAAGGCCGGCAGTAGGGGCCTGGGGACCGCTTCCGGTGTCCCTCTTCCGGGACATCGGTAGCTGTCCCCGATCCTTGCAAGCGTCGGGAACAGTTTAAGGTGTCCGCGAGGGACACCTTAAACTGTCCCCTACTTGGCCTTGTCCATCAGCGCGGCGAAACGGTCGAACACGTAGAGGCTGTCGGTCGGGCCGGGCGAGGCTTCCGGGTGGTGCTGGACGCTGAACACCGGCTTGCCGGTCAGTTCGATGCCGGCGTTGGTGCCGTCGAACAGGCTGACGTGGGTCTCGCGCACCGGCGCGGGCAGGGTGTCGCGGTCGACGGTGAAGCCGTGGTTCATCGACACGATCTCGACCTTGCCGGTGTCGAGGTCCTTCACCGGATGGTTCGCGCCGTGGTGGCCCTGGTCCATTTTCACGGTGGTGGCGCCGAGCGCCAGGGCCAGCATTTGGTGGCCCAGGCAGATGCCGAACACCGGCTTGCCGCTGTCGACCAGCTTGCGGATCTCGGGGACCGCGTACTCGCCGGTGGCGGCCGGATCACCCGGGCCGTTCGACAGCAGAACGCCGTCCGGATTGCGGGCCAGGATGTCCTCGGCCTTCGTATCGGCCGGGACCACGGTGACCTTCGCGCCGATCGAGGCCAGCGAGCGCAGGATGTTGCGCTTCACGCCGTAGTCGACGACCACGACCTCATACTTCGGCGTCCCGAGCTTGCCGTAGCCCTCGTTCCATTCCCACAGCTGCTCGTCCCAGGTGAAGGCCTGGCGGGTGGTGGCGTCCCTGGCCAGGTCGAGGCCGACCAGGCCGGCCCAGCCCCGGGCCCTGGCCACCAGGGCGTCGAGGTCGAACTCGCCGGTCGGGCTGTGGGCGATGACGGCGTGCGGCATGCCCTTCTCGCGGATCACCCGGGTCAGGGCGCGGGTGTCGACGCCGGCCAGGCCGATGACGCCGCGGCGCTCCATCCACTGGTGCAGCGGCGAGTCGGAGCGGTAGTTGGCCGGATCGGTCGGCGCGTCGCGGAAGACCGCACCCCTTGCGGCGGTTTCCGAGCCGCCGGCGACCTGCTCCAGGTCCTCGACGTTCGTGCCGACGTTGCCGATGTGCGGGAAGGTGAAGGCCACGATCTGGGCCATGTAGGAGGGGTCCGTCAGGATCTCCTGATAGCCGGTCATGGCGGTGTTGAAGCACACCTCGCCGACCGCCTCGCCGGTCGCCCCGACCCCGATGCCCTGCAGCACCGTGCCGTCGGCGAGCGCGAGAACGCCCGTGGCGCCAGGAAGAACCTTGCTCGCCATGTTGTGCTCCTGGCTGCTGGACAAACGGGCGCGTTGGTAGTGACTCGGCCCCCTGGGGTCAAACGATTATCCGCCCGGGAGGATCACGATCATGCTGGCGCTGCGCCCGAACTGCGAATGCTGCGATGTGGACCTGGCGCCGGACGCCGCCGGCGCGATGATCTGCACCTTCGAGTGCACCTTCTGCGAGGCCTGCGCGGCGGGGAGATTCGGCGGCGTGTGTCCCAACTGCGGCGGGGCGCTGGTCGCGAGGCCGGCGAGGCCGACGGCGCTGCTGGCGAAATACCCGGGGAGCACGGAGCGGGTGCTGAAGGGGCATGAGGCGTGCGCTTGACCTGATCCCTTCCCGGGGACAAAGCGGGGCATGACCATCACCACGGTCGGCCTCGATGCCGACGACACGCTCTGGCACAACGAGACGATCTTCCGCCTGACTCACAAGCGGTTCATCGAGCTGCTCGACCCCTATTGCGACGATCACGCGCGACTGGAGGCCACCCTCGCCGAGGTCGAGAAGCGGAACCTGCGGCTCTACGGCTACGGGGTGAAGGGCTTCACCCTGTCGATGATCGAGACGGCGATGGAGTTGACGCAGGACAGGGTGTCCATCGGCGTCATCAAGCAGATCCTCGCCGCCGGCCGCGAGATGCTGAACGAGCCGGTCGAGCCGCTGCCCGGCGTCGAGAAGGCGCTGGCCGAGCTGTCCGAGCGCTACCGCCTGGTGCTGATCACCAAGGGCGACCTGCTGCACCAGGAGACCAAGCTGGCCGCCAGCGGCCTGGGCGACCTGTTCGCCGCCGTCGAGATCGTCAGCGAGAAGGACGCCGACACCTACCGCCGGATCTTCGAGCGTCACGGCACGGGCGCGGCCCAGGCGGTGATGGCCGGCAACTCGATGCGCTCGGACATCCTGCCGGCGCTGGAGGCCGGAGCCTGGGGCGCGCTGATCCCCTATCCGCTGGTCTGGGCCCACGAGGCCGCCGACGCGCCGACCGGGCATGAGCGGTACGCGGAGCTGGGGTCGATCAGCGAACTGCCGGCGTGGGTGGACAGCCTCTAACGACCCCCACCCCGTCATCCTCGGGCTTGTCCCGAGGACCCATGCGTGGTGAGCCGGCCGACAAGGGCGGCCGCCAGTCGATCGTCACAGTTCAGCCTTCGACGGCGGTGTTCATGGGTCCTCGCGACAAGCGCGAGGATGACGGTTGTTGGGTGTGACTTGGCGCGCCCCGCTGCTCTAAGCTCCGCGAAACACGCAAGGAGTCCGCATGCGCAACCTTCTCGCCCTCGCGGCCTCGCTCCTCCTTCTCTCCTGCACCGCCATGCCGGAGATGCCCGAACTTCCCGGCCGCACCGCCAAGGGGCAGCCGTTCGACATCGTGATCCGCAACGGCCTGATCTACGACGGCCTCGGCGGCGCGCCCTATCCGGGCGAGGTGGCCATCCGCGGCGATCGCATCGTGGCCATGGGCAAGAAGCTGAAGGGCCCGCGCCTCACCGAGATCGACGCGAAAGGCCAGGCCGTCGCCCCCGGCTTCATCAACATGCTGAGCTGGGCCACCGACAGCCTGATCCTCGACGGCCGGGCGCTGTCGGACCTCAAGCAGGGCGTGACCCTGGAGGTGATGGGCGAGGGCTCCTCGATGGGGCCCTGGAGCGAGGAGATGAAGCGCCGGGAGCGGGACCGGCAGGGCGATATCAAGTACCCGATCACCTGGACGACGCTCGGCGAGTATCTCGAGGCGCTGGAGAAGCGCGGGATCAATCCGAACGTCGCCTCGTTCGTCGGGGCCGAGACGGTCCGCACCCATGTGCTCGGCGAGGAGGACGACCAGCCCGACGAAGCGCAGATGACGCGGATGCGCGGCCTTGTCGTCCAGGCGATGGAGGAGGGCGCCCTGGGCGTCGGTTCATCGCTGATCTATGCGCCGGGCAGCTACGCCGGCACGCGCGAGCTGACCGCGCTGGCGAGCGAGGCCGGCCGCTGCGGCGGCATCTACGTCAGCCATATGCGCAGCGAGGGCAACCGTCTGCTCGAGGCCATCGACGAGCTGGTCGAGATCAGCCGCAAGTCCGGCGCGCCGGCCGAGATCTGGCACCTTAAGGCGGCGGGCCGGCAGAACTGGAGCAAGCTCGACGCGGCGATCGCGAAGATCGAGGCGGCCCGGGCGTCGGGCCTGCGCATCACCGCCAACATGTACACCTACACGGCCGGCTCGACCGGGCTGGACGCCGCCATGCCGCCCTGGGTCCAGGTCGGCGGCCGCGAGGCCTGGATCAAGCGGCTGAAGGATCCGGCCATTCGCCGCGAGGTGATCGCCGAGATGCGCAGCGACAGCCCGGTGTTCGAGAACCTCTACCGGTTCGCCGGCGCGGAGGGCACGCTGCTGGTCGGTTTCCGCAATCCGAAACTCAAGCCGCTGACCGGCAAGACGCTGGCGCAGGTCGCCCGCGAGCGGAGGGTCAGTCCCGAGGACGCGGCCATCGACCTCGTCATCGAGGACGGCAGCCGGGTCCAGGTCGTCTACTTCCTGATGAGCGAGGACAATGTCCGCAAGCAGGTGGCGCTGCCCTGGATGAGCTTCGGGTCCGACGCCGGCGCCCAGTCGCCCGAGGGGCTGTTCCTGCAGTCCAGCACTCACCCCCGCGCCTACGGCAACTTCGCGCGGCTGCTGGGCAAGTACGTGCGCGAGGAGAAGGTCATCACGTTGCAGGAGGCGATCCGCAAGATGACCAGCCAGCCGGCCCATAACCTCGGCCTGCGGGATCGCGGGAGCCTGAAGGTGGGCAACTACGCCGACGTGGTGATCTTCGACCCGGCCAGCGTCCGCGACCCGGCGACCTACGAGAACCCGCGCCAGTTCGCGACCGGGATGAGCTGGGTGCTGGTCAACGGCGGCGTCGCCCTGCGCAACGGCGAGCCGACGCAGGTTCCGACCGGACGGGTGGTGCGCGGCCGAGCCTGGAAGGGCTGGCCGGACGGGGGCTGCCGGGCCAGCGCGAAGGACTGGGGTTGGTGATCTCTTCCCTCCCCTTCATGGGGAGGGACAGACCGGCGAAGCCGGTCAGGGTGGGGTAGTGGGACGCTACCCGGATGCTCAGTGACTGGCGTCCTTGTTCCCCACCCGGTCGGCTTCGCCGACCACCCTCCCCATGAAGGGGAGGGAAGTCAGGCTCTCCGCCTCTTCGCCAGCAGCACCAGTCCGTACAGCGGTACGGTCGAGGCGATGACCCACAGGGTCGGCGGCAGCATCGCGGGGTCTGAAAGCGCCAGCACCGCCAGCGAGAAGGCCGCGCCGGAGAGACCGAGCAGCCTCAGCACCAGGCGCCGGCCGGTGTCAGCGACCTCGCCCGCGATCCGGACCAGCGACAGCGAACACAGGGCGTAGGCGACCATCGAGAAGTTGACTGTGATGTTGATCAGCACGCCGAACTGCTTGCCCAACGTGGGCGAGACGCTGGCCAGCAGCACGCCGGACATCAGCACGGCGGCCAGCAACAGGTCGCGGACGGGCGCCCGCGTGGCGTCGCCGTGCGACAGAATCTTCGGCAGATAGCCGGCCGCCGCGCCGCTGCGCGAGCCTTCGGCGGTGACCAGCATCCAGCCGCCGACGGTGCCCAGCGTCTTGAGCAGCGCACAGACCGCGATCACGCCGGCCGCCGCCGGGCCCCACAGGATGCGGATGGCGTCGGCGAACGGCGCGGTGGATTTGGCCAGCACCTCGGCCGGGATCGAGCCGAGCATGGCGACCGAGGCGGCGATGTAGACCACCGCCGCGATGGCCACGCCGCCGAGCGAGGCGCGCGCCACGTTGCGCTCCGGATCGCGGACGACGGCGGCGGCGAAGCTGGCGCTCTCGACGCCGAGGAAGGCCCAGAAGACCGGGGCAAGCGACTGACCGACGGCCACGCTCAGGGGCTTGCCGCTGACGTTCCAGCTGGCCGCGAACAGCTCGCTGTCGAAGGCGGCGAGGCCGAGAACAGTCGCCACCATGATCGGGGCCAGGCCGATCAGCAGCGTCAGGCCGCCGAGCCGCGTGACCAGCCTGGCGCCGAAGATGTTGGCGATGGTCAGCGCCCAGATGATGCCGACCGTCGTCCAGGCGCCGGCCAGCGGCTGGGCCAGTCCGGGAAGGAAGAAGGCCAGATAGCCGGTGGCGGCCAGGGCGACGGCCGGCACGCCGATCCAGCAGGCCAGCAGGTACAGCCACCAGTTTGCGAAGCCGAAGAAGGGGTGCAGCCCCCGGGCCGGATAGTCGACGATGGCGTCCGGCGTCGGCCGGATCGTCGCCAGCGCCGCGAAGACCCCTGCCAGCGCCATCGCGCCCGCCGAGGTGAGGATCCAGGAGATGATTGTCGAGGAGCCCGTGGCCGCCAGCGATGCGGGCAGCATGAACACCCCCGACCCGATCATGTTGCCGGCCACCAGCACCGTCGCCGCCAGCGGCCCCACGCCCCGTTCGTTGCTCAACCGACCGCCCCCGCGCCACACCCGCCGAAGTGGGTGGCCGTTCGAGAGGAGAGTCAACGACCGGCGTTCTGTCTCCGTGCGTCCTTCGACACGCCGCTTCGCGGCTGCTCAGGATGACTCAGAAAGAAGGCTATCCAAGCCAGTCATGCTGAGCAGCGCCGCAGGCGCGTGTCGAAGCACGCAACGCCCTAGCCCACCGCCTCGCTCACCCGCCTCTGGAACCAGCCCACGCCGACCTCGTGGCGCGGCGACAGCACGCCCCAGTCGTAGACGCCGGCGTCGAGGTTCCGCTGCACGGCCTCGCAGATGACTTTGTCCTCGTTGGTGAGGGTGTCGGAGGCGGCCAGAACCGCGTCCATGTCGGCGGTCGCGGGGTCGTAGAAGTAGAGGTAGTCGAGCCGCGTGCGGTCGTGGCCGACCGGCTGCATGTGCTCGACCATCAGGCCGTAGCGGTAGACGTTGAACGCCAGGTTCGGCCACAGCCAGGCCCACAGCCCGTCGTTGACGCCGCTCAGCGTCGCAACCTCGTGGACCGCGACGGCGCCGTCCATCCGCACTTTATACGAGCCCGTATCGACTTCGGCCGCCAGCGCCGGGTGGACGGCGTCGATGTGATAACCCTCGAGATAGTTCTCGACGTAGGTCTTCCAGTTGCAGGCCAGTTCGTGGCTGCGGCGCAGGGTGGCCGGCCCGACGGTCACGCCGCGCTCGTCGAACAGTCGGTCGAGCGGCGCCACCAGATCATCCAGCGCGTCCGCCTCGCCGTCCAGATTCACGAACACGAAGCCGCGCCAGACCTGCAGCCGCACCGGGTGCAGGCCGAACTCGCGGGGGTCGAAGCCCTCGGTCGCGCCGAAGGCCACGGCATTGCGCAGCCGGCCGTCGAGCGCATAGCGCCAGCCGTGGTAGCGGCAGGTCAGTTCGCCGCCGCAGTTTCCCTTCGCGTCGGACACCAGCGGCCCGGCGCGGTGTCGGCAGACGTTGTGAAAGCCCCGCAGCACGCCGTCCCCGCCGCGCACCGCCAGCACCGGCCAGCCGGCGACATCACCCGCCAGGTAGTCGCCTGCCGACGCGGCTTCGCTCTCATGTCCGAGGAACTGCCAGCCCGCGCGGAACACGCCGGTGCGCTCGCGCTGGAAGGCGTCGGGGTCGCGGTACAGCGAGGCGGGCAGGGTGCGTTGCATGGGGGGAGTTGGAGAGGAGGGGGAGCCCAACGTCAATCCTCCCCCATCGGGGGAGGGGGACCATGAGGAGCATGGTGGAGAGGGTCAGGTGCAGAGTGGCGGAAAGGCTTGCACGACCGCCACGCCACCAGCTTGCAAGCGCCTGACTGCAGCCCTCTCCACCACGCTCCGCGTGGTCCCCCTCTCCCTGCGGGAGAGGATTCTCGCGCTCGATGTCACAGATTCCGAGACCACCTCGTCTCCACCTCAGAGAAGGAGCCAAACCATGATCCATCGGGGCCTCTGCGCCTTGCTGGCCGGGCTGCTGGGCGCCAACGCGCTGTTCCAGCTGGCGCTGCCGCAGGCCTGGTACGACGCCGTGCCGGGCGTACCGCTGACCGGGCCGTTCAATCCCCACTTCGTGCGCGACATCGGCATGGCCTATCTGGTGGTGACCCTGGGCCTGGCCTGGTTCGCCTGGCGGCCGCGCCAGGGCTGGCCGGCGCTGGTCTGCGCCGCCGCCTTCCTGGGCCTGCACGCGGCCATCCATGTCGGCGACGCCAGCTGCGGCGGCGATCCCCTGCGCGACGTCGTCCGCGATTTCCCGGGCGTCTACCTGCCCGCCCTCGTCACCGCCTGGATCGCCTGGGCCAGTCGCAATCCGAAGGAAGCCTGACATGCTGAAAGCCCTGCTCCACAAGCAACTGACCGGTTTCGAGAAGACCTGGGGCTACGACGCCGGCTACATGCATGAACTGCTCGACGTCGCCGGGCCGTGGGCGCTGATCCGCTTCGGCATGGTCAGCTCGCTCGGCCACGGAACCGGCGCGCCCCGCGACGCCATGGCGGCCGCCGGCATCCTGGGCACGCTGGCGGAGGACTGCGGCCCCTGCACCCAGCTGGGCGTCGACATGGCCGCCGCGAACCGGGTCAAGCCGGAGGTGGTCCGCGCCATCCTGGCCGGCGACCGCGCGGCGATGAGCCCCGACGCCCGGCTCGGCTACGACTTCGCCCGCGCCGTCCTGGCCCGCGACCTGGAGGGCGCCGACGCGGCCCGTGACGAGATCGTCCGGCTCTGGGGCGAGAAGGCGGTGATGTCGCTCAGCCTCGCCGTGACGACCGCGCGGATGTATCCGACACTGAAGTACGGGATGGGCCACGGCCGGTCCTGTTCGAAACTGGTCGTGGGCGGGGTCGCCGCCCCGTTCGCCCTGTCGGAACCCGTGGCCGTATGACCCCCGCCGTCGAAGCCTTCGAGACCGAGCGCCGCCGGCTCCAGCGGCTGGCCTACCGCATGCTCGGCTCAGTCGCGGAGGCGGAGGACGTGGTCCAGGACGCCTGGCTGCGCTGGGACCGGGCCGGCGCGACGGCGGAGAACCCCCAGGCCTGGCTGATGCAGACGGTCACCCGCCTCTGCCTCGACCGGCTGAAGTCGGCCCGCGCCCGCCGCGAAACCTATGTCGGCCCCTGGCTGCCCGAGCCGCTGATCGAGGAGATCGCCGAGGACCCGCTCGAGCGGGCCGAGGATGTCTCGGTCGCCTTCCTGCTGGCGCTGGAGCGGCTGTCGCCGCTGGAACGGGCCGTCTTCCTGCTGCACGACGTGTTCGACCAGGACTACCGCGACATCGCCCGCCAGCTGGACCGCGCAGAGCCGGCCGTGCGCCAGCTGGCCAGCCGGGCGCGGAGCCACGTGAAGGACGGCCGCCCGCGGTTCACGGTCTCGCCGGAGGCCTCGATGAAGCTGGCCGCCGCCTTCCTCGACGCCGCCGCGCGCAACGATCCCGAGGCGCTCGCCGGCCTGCTGGCGCGGGACGCGATCCTGATCTCCGACGGCGGCGGCAAGCGTCCGGCGGCGCTGCGCCCGATGGTCGGCCGCGACGATGTCATGCTGCTGCTGAAGGGCATCGCGGCCCGCAAGGGCTTCGACAATCCCCGCGCCATGCGCCCGGTGCTGATCAACGGCGCGCCCGGCGTGATCATGGAGGTCTTCGACGGCGTCCAGACCATGGCCTTCGAGCCCGCCGACGACGGCACGATCGCGGCCATCTACATCATGCGAAACCCGGACAAGCTGGGGCATGTGAAGGCGTAAATCTCCCTCCACCTCCGCTCATCCTCGCTTTCGCGAGGATGAGCGGAATATTGGGGGGAGGCGGTGGCGCAGACTCTCCGCTTCCGCGATATGCTGTTCGCATGCGTTTCGACGACCGCTTCCTGGAAGAGATCAAGTCGCGCGTCCGGCTGTCGGATGTGATCGGCAAGACCGTGAAGCTGAAGCGCCAGGGCCGCGAGTACGTCGGCCTGTCGCCGTTCACCAAGGAGCGGTCGCCCAGCTTCTTCGTCAATGACGACAAGGGTTTCTTCCACGACTTCAGCTCCGGGAAGCACGGGGATCTCATTTCCTTCCTGCAGGAGACCGAGCGGCTGACCTTCATGGAGGCGGTCGAGCGGCTGGCGGCCGAGGCCGGGGTGCCGCTGCCGGCGCCCGATCCCCAGGCGGCCGAGCAGGAGAAGAAGCGCCAGGGTCTGGCCGACTGGGTCGAGCTGGCCGCGCAGTGGTTCGAGGGCGAGCTGCACCGTCCCGCCGGCAAGGCGGCGCGGGACTACCTGACCCGCCGGGGCCTGCCCGAACAGGAGTGGAAGCGGTTTCGGATCGGGTTCTCGCCCGCCTCGCGGACGGCCCTGAAGGACTATCTCATCGCCAAGGGCGCCAAGCCGGGCGAACTGATCGACGCCGGCCTGCTGATCGCGCCCGAGGAGGGCGGCGGCGCGCCTTACGACCGGTTCCGCGACCGCATCATCTTCCCGATCGCCGACGCCCGCGGCCGGATCGTCAGCTTCGGCGGCCGGGCGATGGATCCCGAAGCGCGCGCCAAGTACCTGAACGGCCCCGAGACCAGCCTCTTCTCCAAGGGCCGGCTGCTCTACGGCCTGCCCGAGGCGCGCAAGCTGCTGCACGCGGGCGGAGACGACGCGGCCCTGGTGGTGGTCGAGGGCTACATGGACGCCATCGCCTGCCAGCGCGCCAACATCGCCGCCGTCGCGCCGCTCGGCACCGCCCTGACCGAGGACCAGATGGAGGTGCTCTGGCGCCTGCATCCCGAACCGACGCTCTGCTTCGACGGGGACGGTGCGGGGATGCGCGCCGCCAGCCGGGCCATCGACCGGGCCCTGCCGCTGCTCAAGCCCGGCAAGTCGTTCCGCTTCGCGATCGTCACGGGCGGCAAGGATCCCGACGACGTGCTGCGCGAGCAGGGGCCCAACGCCCTGAAGGCCCAGCTGGCCGAGACCACGCCCTTCGTCGACGCGCTGTTCACCCGGGAACGGGATCTGGAGCCGCTGGAGACGCCGGAACGCCGCGCGGGCCTGAAGGCGCGCCTGCGGGAGCGGGCCGCGAGCATCGCCGACAAGGATCTTGCCCAGGCCTACCGCGAGGAGTTGCTCGGCCGGCTGGACACCCTGTTCGCGCGGCCGGGGCCGGGCGCCGCCGGCCCGCCGTCCGGCGCGCGCCGGCCCTTCACTCCAGGTGGTCGGGGGCGTCGCGGCGAGGCGCTGCATTTCGACGCCTTCCCGACGCCCGAGGGCAAGGCGGCGGCCCGCAAACTGGCCGTCGCGCTCGATCCGATGGCCGCCGCCCTGGCGAGGGGCGCCCTCGATGATCCCCATCGGCTCGACGATCATTTCGAGCAACTCGAACGCTCCGGCTTCGGTGATCCCGCCCTTTCGGAATTGGCCAAGGAGTTCATCCGGTTGCGTCTCGACGCCGATCACCTTGACTCAGGCGCCCTTGCACGCCATTTGCGGGATCGTGGATTTGCCGGGCTGCTGACTGACATCGACCGGGCCGCTGCAATGGCAGGCGCGCCCTTCCTGAAACAGGATGTCACCCTCGCCGCCGCCAGGTCCCAGTGGACGCAAGCTTTTGAGGCTCTGAACCGATTGGCTGCGCTCGAGACCGCCCTGACGTCCGCCAAGGCCAGCCTTGGGGGCCGTTCAGACATGGCGGCGTTCGAACGCCTGAAAGCCGAGCGGGACACGCTCAAGCGCGCGATCCGCTCGGGAAGCCTGTGGTCGGACGGCGAAGCCTCTCCATAAGACGTTCACGCGTCGAACCCAATTCAACAGGCAGCCGTTTGTCCAGGAACGCCTGCCGGAGAACGCAATGAGCACGACGACCAACGAGCAGGCCGACGCCCCCGAAGCTCCGGAGAAGGACGGCCCGCTCCTCGACCTCACCGACGCCGGGGTCAAGAAGTTCATCAAGCAGGCCAAGGCCCGCGGCTATGTGACGATGGACGAGCTGAACAAGGTCCTGCCGTCGGAGGAGGTCACCTCCGAGGCCATCGAGGACACCCTCGCGATGCTCAGCGAGATGGGCGTCAACGTGGTCGAGGCCGAGGAAGACGCGGCCGACGGCGAGGGCGGCGAGGTCGCCAACCGCGAAGAGACCGCCATCGTCACCGAGGCGGAGACCAAGTCCACCTACGACCGCACCGACGACCCCGTCCGCATGTACCTGCGCGAGATGGGTTCGGTGGAGCTGCTCAGCCGCGAGGGCGAAATCGCCATCGCCAAGCGCATCGAGGCCGGCCGCGACACCATGATCCGCGGGCTGTGCGAGAGCGCCCTGACCTTCGAGGCCATCATGGTCTGGCGCGAGGAGCTCGGCACCGGCCGGATCCTGCTGCGCGAGGTCATCGACCTGGAAGGCACCTACGGCGTCATGTTCCCGTCCGCGCCGCCGGCCCTGCCGACCGAGGACGGCGAGGCCGAGCCCAAGGACGAAGCCGCCGAGGGCGAGGAAAAGCCCGAAGGCGACGACGACGACGACTTCGATGACGGCGCCGGCCCCACCGTCAGCGCCATGGAAGGCGAACTGCGCGAAAGCGTCATGGAGACGCTGGACGCCATCGCCGCCGAGTTCGACGCCTTCCGCCGCCTGCAGGAAAAGCTGGTCGAGCGGCGCCTGAAGGGCGGCGACCTGAAGGACGAGGACCGCAAAGCCTACGAGGCCGCCAGCGGCGCCATCGTCGCGCGCCTCAAGACCCTGAAGCTCAACAACAACCGCATCGAGGCGCTGGTCGACCAGCTGTATGCGATCAACCGCCGCCTGATCGCCCTGGAAGGCCGTCTGCTGCGCCTGGCCGACAGCTACGGCATCAGCCGCGCCGAATTCCTGAAGGCCTACTTCGGTTCGGAGCTGAACCCGAACTGGGCCGAGACGGTGAAGAGCCTGGGCGTGCGCTGGACCAAGTTCGCCGAGAACGACGCCAGCTCGATCGCCGACATCCGCCAGGAAGTCGCCGCGCTGGCTACCGAGACCGGCGTGCCGATCGACGACTACCGCCGCATCGTCCAGACCGTGCAGAAGGGCGAGCGCGAGGCGCGCCAGGCGAAGAAGGAAATGGTCGAGGCCAACCTGCGCCTCGTGATCTCCATCGCCAAGAAGTACACCAACCGCGGCCTGCAGTTCCTGGACCTGATCCAGGAGGGCAACATCGGCCTGATGAAGGCGGTCGACAAGTTCGAGTACCGCCGCGGCTACAAGTTCTCGACCTACGCCACCTGGTGGATCCGCCAGGCGATCACCCGCTCGATCGCCGACCAGGCGCGCACGATCCGCATTCCGGTGCACATGATCGAGACGATCAACAAGATCGTCCGCACCAGCCGCCAGATGCTGCACGAGATCGGCCGCGAGCCGACCCCGGAAGAGCTGGCCGAGAAGCTGGCCATGCCGCTGGAGAAGGTCCGCAAGGTCCTGAAGATCGCCAAGGAGCCGATCAGCCTCGAGACCCCGATCGGCGACGAGGAAGACAGCCACCTGGGCGACTTCATCGAGGACAAGAACGCGGTGCTGCCGATCGACGCGGCGATCCAGAGCAACCTGCGCGAGACGACCACCCGCGTGCTGGCGTCGCTGACGCCGCGCGAGGAACGCGTCCTGCGCATGCGCTTCGGCATCGGCATGAACACCGACCACACCCTCGAGGAAGTCGGCCAGCAGTTCAGCGTCACCCGCGAACGCATCCGCCAGATCGAGGCCAAGGCGCTGCGCAAGCTGAAGCACCCGAGCCGGTCGCGGAAGCTGCGGTCGTTCCTAGACAGCTGATTTCGGAGCCGGCGCTCCGCCGGCCTCGGCTGTCGAGGGAGGCTCGTCATGAGCTGGAACTATCGTGTCGTGCGCTATGCGGACGGCGGCTTGGCGTTGCATGAAGTCTACTACGATCAGGCCGGCAAGCCGCGCTGGCGGACCAGTTCGCCGTGCTGCTTCAGCGTAGATGTCGATGAGGGGCTCGAAGGCCTTGTCGAGAGCTTGCGGCGTGGGCTCGCCGATGCCCGGAAGCGGCCGATCCTCGACGACGCCGTTTTCGGGGCGACGTCGTAGCCGGCGACGGCGCGGGGCGGTTCGAAGGAACCGCCCTTCATCTAGTCGCGATCGCGGAACGCCGCCGGGGCCTCGCTGACGCCTTGGCGTTTTCGCAAGGCGTCGCTCATGCGAGCGCGGGCTCTCGCGATGACGATCTCCGCGTCCGCCATTGCCTCGGCGCCGAACTGCCGCGCGTCAGCGAGATAGGCTTCGATGCCCTCCTCGCTGTCGAGGTAGTCCGCCGGATCGAAGGGCTTAAGTTCCATTTCAGAACTCCTCGGCGATGGCCCTGGCGCGAGCGATGTCGCGCACCTGGGAGTCCTTGTCGCCGCCGCAAAGTAGCACGATCACGGCTCCGTCGCGCCGAGTGAAGTAGATGCGGTAGCCGGGGCCACGGTCGATCCTCAGTTCGCTCACGCCGCCGCCGACGGAACGGAAGTCACCCAACTGGCCGGCCGCGAGGCGCGTGATCCGCTGGGCGATGACCGCACGCGTCCGCTCGTCGCGCAGCGCCGCGAGCCAGCGCTCAAATGCCGGCGCGCGGACGATGTCGACAGCCATTGAGACAAGATGAGACTCAACTTATGAGGTTGTCAATTTCCGAAGCTCTCTAAAGCTCCAGAAACACCTCAAACCCCGCGCAGATCATCCGCTGACCATCGAACGGCATCTCGATGGCCTGCATCCGTTCGTCGGTCATGAGCTTTTCCCAGGCCATGTCGACTTCTTCAGTCGCTCTTCAGGTCCGGCCGCGAAGCCAGGAACGCCGCCCGCTCGGCGGGGGTCAGGACCTTGGCCTTCTTCAACCGGGACACCTTCGGCGTCGGCGGCGCATAGGTCGGCGGCTTGGGCGGGGATTTCATGGGGCGCGGGTCTCTGTGTCGGAGACCGCAGGAGGCGGCGCCAGGGCCGACGGCGCAACCGGAAATGCGGGACTCCCGGGACATATACTCCGGAGACAAGGCGGGACATCGCGCCCCAATCGGCCCCTTCCGGCGGGTTCGACGCCGCCGATCGATCCACCCACTGCCGGGGCGCCCGTAGACTCTGGGGATGACCGGACGACCGAACACGCAATCCCTTGCCCTGCCGGCGGAACTGGAAGCCGAACTGGCCGCCTCGAAGAGGCCGGTCCGGGCGGAACGTCGCGATCTGTCCCCGCATGACGGGTCGGCGGCGCTATCGGCGAACGGGAACGGAGACAGTCTGCCGCCGGGGAGGTCACTACATCAGTCGCTTAAGTTTTCGCTTGACGGTGCGCCGGCGGGCGTAAAACTTAAGCACATGCTAAACCAAAATCCCGCACCTCCGCCGCCCTCAGCCCTCGACGCCCTGTTCCATGCGCTCGCCGATCCGGCGCGTCGGGGCATGGTCGACCGACTGTCGCGCGGCCCGGCTTCCGTCAGCCAGCTGGCGGCGCCGTTCGCCATGACCCTGCCGGCCGTGGTCCAGCACCTGGCCGTGCTCGAGAAGTCCGGACTGGTGAAGAGCCAGAAGGTCGGGCGGGTGCGGACCTGCACGCTCGACACGTCGGTGCTGACCCAGGCGGAGGTCTGGATCAACCAGCGGCGGACCTTCTGGGAGAACAGCTTCGACCGGCTGGGCGCCTACCTCGCCGAGACCAAACCCGAGGATGAACAATGACCTCCGTGACCCACGCCACCATCTGCCTCGAGCGCGTCTATGACGCCGCGCCGGCCCGCGTGTTCCATGCGTTCACCGACAAGGAGGCCCGCAGCCGCTGGTTCTTCCAGGTCGACGCCTGGACGCTCCATCGCCATTCCGGCGGTGCGCTCGGCGTCGGCGAGGCGGAATCGAGCGCCTTCTCGCCGCCTGGCGCGGATGTCGTGATCACCAACGACAGCCTCTACATGGATGTGGTCGAGAACGAGCGGCTGGTGTTCGCCTACCACATGACGGTCGCGGGGAAGCCCATCTCGGTCTCGCTGGCGACCGTCGAGTTTCGGCCCCAGGGCTCGGGCACCCGTATCGTCTTCACCGAACAGGGCGCCTATTTCGACGATCCCGGCCAGGTCGCCGGCCGCGAGGAGGGCACGCGCGAGCTGCTCGAGGCCCTGGCCGCAGAGCTGGAAGGCCGGGTGCGGATCCGGATCCCGCAGCCCGACCGGACGATCGAGTCGTACGAGACCGAGGCTTGAGGGGTTGTGCGCTCGAAGGCTCTCTTCCTCGATGGAAGATGGGAGAAGCGGCGCGCACCCTCGACTCCGTCCATCCGCCTCGGCATGGTTAAGCCGGACGGGGTGGAGGCGCTGGATGCTGAATTCGGAACTTCTGAAGACTCGGCTCAGCCAGTACGGGGCGGCCTGGCTCGGGGCCTTCGCGCTGTGCGCGGTCGTGTTCCTGGCCGGGCCCTGGCTGTTCGGCTGGGACGTCATTGCGCTGGCCGACATGGTGCTGCCCGTCGCCTTCACCGTCATCGGGCTGGGTCTGGTCCTGTTCCTGAGCCTGACGCTGATCTCGCGCGAGACGCTTGGAACCAAGCTGGCGATCCTTTTGCTGACGGTGGTCCTGGTGCTGCCGCTGCTCTGGTCGCCGGTGCTGGCGGCGATCACGGGCGCCTGGGTGTTCGACCGCTCGATCGAGTATTCGACCGCCTATGCACGGTTCCGGATCACCGTCGGCGACCTGGTGTATCCGCTGGTCCAGTCGGTGTTCAGCGGGGCGCTGTTCGAGACGGTGTGGTGGCTGATGCAGATGTTCGCCGGCTTCGTCGGTTTCCTGTCGGCGGTCGCCAAGGCCTGGCCGTGGATCCGGCGCTTCCTGGGAAGAGAAGAAGCCTCAGCCGCTTGACCCCTTACCGCTCATCCAAGGCGAACGCCGGGATGAGCGGACCCGTGTTGCTAGGCCAGGATATCCAGCAGCTTGCCGGTCATGTCGTCGGTCGCGCGGATGACCGCGGCATTGGCCTCGATCTCGACCTTCGCCTTCACGCGGTTGACCGTCTCGACGACGAGGTTGTCGAGCGGCGCGGCGGCGGTGCGCCGGACGCTGGCGTCGAAACGTCCGGCGGCGTCGTGAAGGCCGGCGGCGGCGATGGGCAGGGCCTGCATGAGCGGTTTCTCCGCGGGATCGGGCAGGGCGCACTCTGCCACGGCGCGGCTAACGGGCCGTTCGCAAGCGTGGTGAATCCCGAAAGAGACGTCCCGGATCGGCGAGGCTTTCTGGTGCGGTCGCCAGGACCGGGATGGCCTCTAGGCGGCGAGGCGCTCGCGCAGCCAGTCGGCGGCGGCGTCGCTGGCCGCATGCAGGTGGCCCTCGTTGAGGCAGACGCGAAGTTCGGTGTCGGCCTTCAGGGGCTCGGGGATCACCTCGTAGAGGGCGCGGGCCGCTTCGGGGTCGAGGTCGAAGATGCAGACGCCCATCAGGCGGCGTTCGGAGGCGGAGACTGCGTCGGACATGGCGGAACTACCTTTCGCCCGCCATTCTGCGCACGGAATCCTGAACCGTTCCTGAGCGGACGGCTTGGATTCGATGCAGAGGCCGTTAGGGTCCAGCGCAGACAACGATGAGGGGAGCGCCGACCATGTCCACGAGCCTGTTTTCACTCGAAGGGCGAACCGCCCTGATCACCGGCGGGTCGCGCGGCATCGGCAAGATGATCGCGGCCGGCTTCATCGCCGCCGGCGCGCGGGTCTACATCTCATCGCGCAAGGCGAGCGCCTGCGACGCCACGGCGGCGGAACTGTCGGCCGGAGGCGGGGTCTGCATATCGCTGCCGCAGGACGTCTCGACGGTGGAGGGCTGCAAGGCGCTGGCCAAGGCCTATGGTCAGTACGAGACCGGCCTCGACATCCTGGTCAACAACGCCGGCGCGGCCTGGCTGGCCGAGTTCGACACCTTCCCGGAGAACGGCTGGGACAAGGTCATCGACCTGAACCTGAAATCGCCCTTCTTCCTGACCCAGGCCTTCGCGCCGTTCCTGCGCGAGAAGGCCACCCACGAGAAGCCGGCCAAGGTCATCAACATCGCCTCGATCGACGGCATCCGTCCCAATCCGCAGGAGACCTATAGCTACCAGGCCAGCAAGTCCGGGCTGATCCACCTGACCCGCCGGATGGCGGCGCACCTGATCCAGGACAACATTGTCGTCACGGCGATCGCGCCCGGCGCCTTCGCCTCCGACATGAACATCACCGCCCGCGACCAGGCCGAGGCCGTGGCGTCGCGCATCCCCTCGCGCCGCATCGGCACGGACGAGGACATGCAGGGCGTCGCCATCTATCTGGCGTCGCGCGCCGGCGACTACGCGGTCGGGATCACCATCGCCGTCGATGGCGGGGTCGCCTACGCGAGCCTGGGCGTCTAGCGGTTCTGGTTGGCCGGATCCTGGACCAGGAGCAGGCTGAGGCCGGGCGCCGCAACGGCGTCGCGGTCCGGATCGCTATGCGGCCCTTCAGCGGGAACCTTTCTCTCTGCTGCTGGGGAGAGCCGCAGGAATGGGCGCCGCCGATGCCTGTCACGGCCCATTCGCCGGATCCGGGTCGATGCCTGGCCCGTCGCGCAGCGGGATCGACGCCCGCCCGCGGACGTTTCGTGGTACCTTGAGACCAGGAGGATATCCCATGCGCCCTGTCCTGACCCTCTTCGCCGTCGTCGCCGCCGCCGTGATGGTTTCGGCCGCCGGCGCCCCCGGATCCTCGCCATCCAATCCGGCCACCCGGACCATCTGCCTTGAGCCCGGCGGCCAGAGCAGCCCGGCCGTCTGCTATTCACCCGCCAGCCGTCTTGATGGCCGCGACGACCTCTGCGTCTGCCGCTCGGCCCAGCGGGTGGAGGCGCCGGTCTGTGCGCCGGGCGAACGTCCGCAGGCGGAGAATCGCGCGTTCGAACTGGCCCGCAAGGCCGCCGCGGAGGACGGCTCGCTGGTCGGCGACCTCTATTCAGGTCGCCCGATGTGCGTAGCGCCGCGCAACCGGTAGGGGTCTTGGTTTGACGCTGCGTCGCCCCCGCGCGAGCTTCCCCGGAACGACATAACAGGGGGAAGCGATGCGCTTCGCGTCACTGCTGCTCAAACTCGGCGCGCTGGTTCCGGTGCTCTACTACGGCGTCCTGATCGGCGCCGGCTTCATGACGCCGGGCTACAACCACCTCACCCAGTACGCGAGTGAATTGGGCATCGCCGGCAAGCCCGCCGCGCAGATCTTCAACTACGGGGTCATCGCCGCGGGCGCCTGCACCGTCATCGGCGCGATCGGCCTGCTGATCGGCATGACGCGACTGGGGTCCAATGTGCTCTGGTCGCTGCTCACCGCCGTATGTCTGGCGGCGTTCGGCGTGTCGCTGGTCTACGGCGGCCTCTATCCGATGCCCAACCCGCTCCATGCGGGTCCCTGGACCTACAGGGGTCTCGGCCTTGGCGTCGCCGCCGTGCCGGCCGCGCTGTTCATGTATCTCGGGCTGGCGAGCCGTCCGGACCTCGGCGGGGTCAAGACCCTGCTGATCCTCAGCTTCCTCGGCATGGTCGGCGTGCTGCTGGTGATGTTCAACGTCGGCGGGTTCGACCTGGTCAACAAGTCCAACCTCGGACTCTGGCAGCGGGGTCTGGGCCTGGCGATGATTCCCTGGATCGGGATCGCCTGCCTGGGGGTCGACCAGGCGATGGCGGCCCGCGCCAAGCGCAAGCGCGACCCGATGCGCGACGTGGTGTTCGGCGACAGCTAGCGCCAGCCGTAGTTGAAGCTGATCGAGATGCGGTCCGCCCTCGCGTTCGAGGGCGGCACCTCATGCCGCAGCCAGCTTTCCCACAGCAGCAGGTCCCCGGCCGACGGCGTCAGGGTCACGAAGGCGCGCTGGTCCTCCGGCGCGCCTTCGACACGCATGGGGGAGGCCATCATCATCGCCAGCCTCGGATCCTCGAAACGGATGCCTGCCGCGCCGGCCGGCACGGCGACGTAGTAGGTGCCGCTCAGCACGCTGTGCGGATGGATGTGTCCGCTGTGTCCGCCCCCGGGCTTGAGGACGTTGACCCAGCAACTGTCCATGCGCAGCTTGCGGCCGCCGAGGTCCAGGCCGAGCTCGTCGGCGAAGGCGGCGGCATGGCGGTCGAGCTTGCGCTTGAGATCGCCGAAGGCCGTGGCCCGCGTCCAGAGGTCGCCGGGCGAGCTGTAGGAGGTGTAGCCCCGATAGCTGTTCTGGCGGCTCCAGGCGCGGCCCGCCGCATCCTCGGCCTCCATCATCCGGCAGGCGTCCTCGAGGTCCGCGTTGAGGGCGGCAAAGCCCCGTTCGTCCGCCAGCGTGGCGCGGTGGATGCGGGTGGCGAAGAGGAGCTGGCTCATGGTCTGCCGTTAGGCGCGCGGGCGGGCCGTGTCAAAGTCGTGCCAACACCGACTGTCCCCTGCGGAAGCGGGGACCCAGGCTGAGTCGAGCATTGCACCAACGCGGCATGGACCCCCGCTTTCGCGGGGAAGATCGGAATAGAGTCAGGTCACCGCCTTGCGCGTCGCCGAGTAGGGATCGTCGACCACCCGGCAGGTGGTGTTGAAGATCATCGTCGAGCGCTTCGCGGCGTCGTAGGTCGGCCACTTCGGCAGGTCGCCGCTGTTGGGATCGCCGTACCTGGCGAACCACACCCAGGCCTTGCTCATCTGTCTGGCCATAAGCTGCGGCTCCGGACCCGGCCCGAGCAGGACGCGCGCGGTGTCGACATTGTCGAACACCAACGGGATTTCCAGCGTGTGCGGTGAGCGGAAGGGCCCGACCGGGGTCTCCCACTCCAGCAGGTAGAACCAGATGTTGCCGCCCTTCTGCGCCGCCTTGCGCTCGGCGATCTGCACCGAACCGGCGAACATCCGGCCGTAGGTGACCAGGTGGGTGGCCAGATAGGTCGGGCTGTCCTTCGGGAAATCCTTGCGAAGCGCGGCCAGCACCTGCGGCGCCCTGGGGCCGTAGATGCCGGCGGCCATGGCCTCCAGCCCGGCGTTGTCCATTTTCCCGAACCAGGGCTGTGACGCCATGAACAGGGTCATCTCGTCCTTGTTCAGCCCGATGATCACCGGCACGTCCCATGACACCGCCGGACCGGCCGGATCCCAGGGATGGCGGGGCAGGATGTCGTCGTCGGCCACCGGCGAGAAGCCGGCCCGGTCGAACCCGGCCCCCGGCTGCTTCGCCTCCGCGGCCGCGCTGGCCTGCAGCAGCCGGTCGTAGGGCAGGGCGCGAAGCGCCTTCACGTCGCCGGGCGTCACGCCCAGTTCGGCGTAGAGATCCTTGCGCAGCGCTGCGGCCCGCTCGGGCGGCAGGGCCTTCACGCCCGGGCCGCTCTGGATGATGGCCCGATGGAACAGGCCGCGCGCCTTCTTCATGGCGAGCAAGTAGCTGACCTTCGCGCCGCCGCCGGATTCGCCGAAGATGGTCACGTTGCAGTGGTCGCCGCCGAACAGATGGATGTTCTGCTGGATCCACCGGAGGGCCTGGACGATGTCCAGCATGCCGGCGTTGCCGGAACCTTCGACCTCCGGCAGATCGAGATAGCCGAAGACGTTCAGGCGGTGGTTCAGCGTCACCACCACCACGCCCTGCTCGACCAGGTGCGTGCCGTCGTAGCTGGGCCAGGATCCCGAGCCGTAATCGAAGCCGCCGCCGTGCAGCCAGACCATGACCGGGCGCGGCGTGTCGTACTTCGCCTCGTGACGGGTCCAGATGTTCAGGTAGAGGCAATCCTCGCTTTGGGACTCGACGTCCTTGCGGACCGGGAAGACCTGCTGCAGCGCCCTGCCCAGCTCGGATGTCGGGTTCACCGACGACGGCGAGGGCTGCTGGATCGCCGCGGGTCCGAACACCGGCTGCCTGGGCGTGGTCCAGGGCTTGACCGGCCCGGGCGGCGCGAAGCGCAGGTCGCCGACCGGCGGGGCCGCGTACGGGATGCCGCGATAGACGTCGACCGCCATGTCGCGGCCCTGGACAATCTCCGGCAGGACTGGGCCCCCCGAGGGGATCGTCACTGCCCGGGTTCCGGTCGCCGCTGCGGCGCGGGCGGCCGGAGCCAGGATCGCGCCGGCCGCGCCGAGCGCCAGCAGGCCCCGGCGGGAAAGGATCGCTTCACCCATCAACTCTCTCCTCCCTCGTCTTTCGAACCATCGGTATCCGAACGGGAGGGGTCAACCGAGATTCTTTCGAACGGCTGTTCGGGAGCCCTTCCGTCAGGACGGTGAACGGCGATAACGTCGCGCCAATCAACGAAGGGGAGATCCGCCATGAAGGCCGCAGTCCTGCGCGAAGTCGGCAAGCCGCTGCAGATCGAGGACGTCCAGATCAGCAAGCCCGGCCCGCATGAGGTGCTCATCCGCACCGCCGCCGCCGGCGTCTGCCATTCGGACCTGCACTTCGTGGAAGGCTCCTACCCGCACCCGCTCCCGGCGGTTCTCGGCCATGAGAGCGCCGGCATCGTCGAGGCGGTGGGCTCTGAAGTCCGGACCGTGAAGCCGGGCGACCATGTCATCACCTGCCTGTCGGCCTTCTGCGGCCACTGCGCCCACTGCGTGACCGGCCACATGGCGCGTTGCGTCAGCGGCGATGTCCGCCGAGCCAAGGACGACCAGCCGCGCCTGGGCAACGGCCTGAACCAGTTCCTGAACCTGTCGTCGTTCGCCGAGCAGATGCTGATCCACGAGCATGCCTGCGTGGCGATCCGCAAGGACATGCCGCTCGATCGCGCCGCCCTGATCGGCTGCTCGGTGACGACCGGCGTCGGCGCGGTGGTGCAGACCTCCAGCGTGCGCGCGGGCGAGACTGTGGCCGTGATCGGCTGCGGCGGCGTCGGTCTGGCCGCCGTCAACGGCGCGGCGATCGCCGGCGCCGGCCGCATCATCGCGATCGACATGCAGGGCTCCAAGCTGAACCTGGCCAAGGCGTTCGGCGCGACCGACGTGATCAACGCCAGCGAGGTTGATCCCGTGGCCGCGGTCATCGAGATGACAAAGGGCGGCGTCCAGCACAGCTTCGAGGCCATCGGCCTCAAGAAGACCACCGAGCAGGCCTTCAAGATGCTGGCCCGGGGCGGCACCGCCAACGTCATCGGCATGATCCCCGTCGGCACCATGATCGAGCTGCACGGCGCCGACTTCCTCGGCGAGAAGCGCATCCAGGGCTCGCTCATGGGCTCCAACCGCTTCCCGGTCGACATGCCGCGCCTGGTCGACTTCTACATGTCGGGCAAGCTGAAGCTGGACGAGATGATCTCGCAGCGCATGAAGCTGGAGCAGGTCAACGACGCGCTCGAAGAGCTCAAGCGCGGTGAGCTCGCCCGCTCGGTCATCACGTTCGACGTCTGACGATTCCCCTTGATCCGCTCATCCCGGCGTAGGCCGGGATGGGCGAGCCCGGGCTCAGCCCCTCGAGCCCGGATAGCTGTAGCGCCGCAGCGCGGTCACCAGGCGGTTGAAGCTGGTGAAGGTCTCCTGATAGGCGGCGATCATGCTGGGTTTCAGCAGGCTGGCCTCTGTCACCACGACGCCGCTGCGGCCGCCCATGGGCGTCCCCGACCCGCGAGGGTCGGGGACCGCTTCACGGGCCGCCGTTCAGGCTCCCAGATCGACGCCGCCCTCCGCCAGGTCGCGGAACAGCACGCGCAGGTTCTCGATGTTGCGCCTGTGGGTCGCGGTGACCGCGTCGCGAGCCAGCACCGCGCCGGGCACGAGGATTCCGGTTTCGGCACGGATGCACAGCCCCTGCTTGATCAGGGCGTTGATGTGCCGGCGGGTGGTCTCGTAGGGCAGCGCCAGCTCGAGCGCGAGCGCATGGACGCTGATCGGCCGGCGAAGCTCGTCAGGAACGGAGTCGGATGTCGAGGAATAGGTCTGCGAGACGGAATCGCTGGGCCGCAGGTGCCGGGTGTTGGCGTCCACGACAGCGAGAAAGATGATGCCGCGCAGCACGTCGCCGTCGCTGACCGCCCGCGTCAGCAGCTCCACCGACTTCAGAAAGAAGCGCGTCGAGGCCCGCAGGGCCAGTCGCCCACGGTCCCCTTCCGATTCGAAAGCCAAGCCGTCGCCTCCAACGGTTCAGTGAACCTCGATGGACCTGAATAGGTGACGACGAGCGCCGACCGCACGAAGCTTGTACCCCCATTTTGGGTCAACAAGGCTCGAAATGGGTCAGCTGTGCTATTCGGCGGCGCGCAGGTCCATGGCCTTGGTCGCCTCGATCTCGGCCGCGCGCGCTTCAACCAGCTCGACGATGTGGTCGACCATGCGGTCGTTGTCCATCTTGTGGTCGGGACGGCCCGCCACATAGACCATGCCCGAGCCCTTGCCGCCGCCGGTGAAGCCGAGGTCGGTCATCAGCGCTTCGCCCGGCCCGTTCACCACGCAGCCGATGATCGACAGCGACAGCGGCGTCGAGACGTGCGCGAGGCGTTCCTCAAGCTTCTCGACCGTCTGGATGACGTTGAAGCCCTGCCGCGCGCAGGACGGGCAGGCGATAATGTTGACGCCGCGGTGGCGCAGGCCGAGCGACTTAAGCATGTCGAAGCCGACCTTGATCTCCTCGACCGGATCGGCGGCCAGGCTGACCCGGATCGTGTCGCCGATACCGGCCCACAGCAGGCTGCCCATGCCGATCGCCGACTTGACGGTGCCGGTGCGCAGGGCCCCGGCCTCGGTGATGCCCAGGTGCAGCGGACAGTCGATGGCCTCGGCCAGCTGCTGGTAGGCGGCCACCGTCATGAAGATGTCCGACGCCTTCACGCTGATCTTGAAGTCGTGAAAGTCGTGATCCTGCAGGATGCGGGCGTGGCTGAGCGCGCTCTCGACCATCGCGTCGGGGCAGGGCTCGCCATACTTCTCGAGAAGCTCCCGCTCCAGCGAGCCGGCGTTGACGCCGATGCGCATCGAGCAGCCATGGTCGCGGGCCGCCTGGATGACTTCACGCACGCGGTCCGGGCTGCCGATGTTGCCCGGATTGATCCGCAGGCAGGCCGCGCCGGCCTTGGCCGCCTCGACGCCGCGCTTGTAGTGGAAGTGGATGTCGGCCACGAGCGGGACCTTGGAGGCCTTCACGATCGTGCTGAAGGCGGCGGTCGAGTCCTCGTCCGGGCACGAGACGCGGACGATGTCGGCGCCGGCCTCTTCGAGCTGGCGGATCTGGTCGATGGTCGCGGCGGCGTCGGCCGTCAGCGTGTTGGTCATCGACTGGACAGCGATGGGCGCGTCACCGCCGATCGGCACGGAGCCGACCATGATCTGACGGGACTTGCGCCGGTCGATCCGGCGCCAGGGGCGAACGTGGGTGTGATCGTCGTGGCTCATGCGGGCTTCAAGGTAAGCGTCGCGCGCAGGTTTCCCAAGAGACAATCCTCCCCGGCGAGCGGGCAGGAGCGGGGGGTCAGCCGGCCAGCGCCGAGACGGTGGACTTCGGCGACGGCATCACGCCCTTCAGGCCGCCCGAGACGAACACATCGACCGCCGAGGGATCGGTGACCTCGACCGCCACGCCCTTGATGTTGGGCAGGCGGAACGCCTCGCCGGCCGCCAGCGGACCGCCGAAGTAGATCGCACCGTCCGCGCCGCTGACCGTCAGGAAGGTCTGCCGGCGCGCCTGCAGCGTGACGTTCGAAGCGGACGCCGGGGCGCCGTAGACCTTGCCCTTCGGCGCGAACGGCGTGCCGACCGGCACGGTGGACTGCGTGGGACCGGCCAGCGCCTCGGCCGCCCGGCGCTCGCGGGCCGCCGCGCTCGCGGCGTCCGCCGAGCCTCCCGCCTCCGCCGCGGCTTCGAGCCCGGGGGTTTCGTAGACGGGCGGGGTCGAAGCCTCGGTCGGCGCCGGCAGCGGCGCGCCGATCGACGTCGGCCCCATCGGATCCATCGCGCTCTGCTGCGCCACGGGCGCGACGGCTTCCGGCGCGGCCTGCGGCGCCGGAGCCTGTTCGGTTATGGCGCGCTGGGCGATGTTCCAGAGAATGATCGCCGAAACGATGAAGGCGCCCACCACCATGATCGCGCCCATCCGCGGATCGCGCTCGCGGCGGACTCCGACGGGCGCGCGCAGCGGCTCGTCGGGATCGGGCGAGGTGTCCTTGAAGCGGGCCACCGCCTCGTCGGGGTCCATGCCCAGCAGGCTGGCGTAGGCCTTGATGTACCCGATCGTGAACGGCCGCGACGGCAGTTCCTCCAGCCGCATGTCCTCGACAGCGGCGAGGTAGGTGCGGCGGATGCGCGTCTGGTCGGCGACGTCCTGCAGCGACAGTCCGCGGAACTCGCGCGCCGCCTTCAGCGCCGCACCGATGTCGGGTCCGTAGTGCAGGGAAAGCTCCTCGGTCGGCGCGAAGTGGTCCGCCGGGTCATGATCCCCGGTGCGGTAGAGTTGCGTAACCCCGCCAGAATCGAGCGGCATGGCTAGCGACGCCCCCAACTACTCGCGCCACGCACGAACGTGGCGGCCCCTGTTTCCCGTACGGCGGGAAACCTTAACGCTCTCTTGTGGATAACAAAATAGTGCCCGGAATTCAATGTGCTAATCCGCCACACAGGGTTGCCGTCACACGGCCACATACAATTTCCGGGCCAAGGTCTCGATCTCGTTCCTGACCGACCCGGAGGCGCCCTTCAAGAGTGTCATGACGCCGCGCTGGGCGGCCTCGCGGTCCACGGACAGCACCATCTGCTTGACGGGTCCGATGCCGGTCGGCGGCATCGACAGGCGATCGAAACCGAGCGCGACCAGGGCGAAGGCCTCCAGCGGACGGCCGGCCATCTCGCCGCAGACCGAGACGGGCGTCCCCGTTTCAGCGCAGGCCCGCTGGATCTGCTGCAGGGCGCGCAGGGCCGGCGGCGACAGCGGGTCGTAGCGGTCGGCCACACGCGGGTTTCCCCGGTCGGCCGCGAACAGGTACTGCATGAGGTCGTTGGTGCCGATCGACACGAAGTCGGTCATCGGCAGCAGCGCGTCCAGATGCCACAGCAGCGACGGCGCCTCGATCATCGCCCCGACGTCCAGTCGCGAGGGCGCCGGACGGCCGCGACGCTGGGCCCAGGCCAGCTCGGCGTCGACGAAGGCGCGCGCGGCGCGGAACTCGTCCACGCTGGCGACCAGCGGGAACATGATCCGGAGGGGCCGGCCCCGGGCCGCCCAGATCAGGGCCCGCAGCTGCAGGCGCAGCAGGGCGGGGCGATCCAGCCCCATGCGCACGGCGCGCCAGCCCAGCGCCGGGTTCTCTTCCCGCTCCAGCTCCATGTAGGGCAGCAGCTTGTCGCCCCCCAGGTCGAGCGTGCGGAAGGTGACCGGCTGGCCGTCGGCGACGTCCAGGACCTTCTCGTAGAGCGCCCGCTGGGCGTCGAGGCGCGGCATGTCCTCGGCGACCATGAACTGGAACTCGGTGCGGAACAGGCCGATGCCCTCCGCGCCGGTCTCGCCCAGGATGTCGAGGTCGACGGCCAGGCCGGCGTTCATCAGCAGGGTGACCTTGGCCCCGTCCTTGGTGAAGGCCGGGGTGTCGCGCAGGCGCGCGAACTCGGCCCGGCGCTGCGCCCGCACAGCCAGGCGCGTGTCCAGCGCCTTCACGACATCCGGCCGCGGGCGCAGGAAGGCCTCGCCGGTTTCGGCGTCGACGATCACCGGGTCGCGTTCGTTGACCTTGTCGCGCAGACCCGCGAGACGGCCGACGCAGGGTATGTCGAGCGCGCGGGCGACGATGGCCGCATGGCTGGCCGGCGAGCCCTCTTCCAACAGCAGGCCCTTGAGCTTGGTGCGGTCGTATTCGAGCAGGTCGGCGGGACCCAGGTTCCGGGCCACCAGGATGGCGTCGTCAGGCAGCTCGCGCGCCACCTGGGCGTTGCCCGAGAGGTGGCGAAGCAGGCGGTCGTTGAGATCCTCCAGGTCGTGCAGGCGTTCCCGAAGATACGGGTCGCGCGCCTGTCCCAGCCGCGCGCGGTGCTCGGACCGCACGCGCTCGACCGCGGCCTCGGCAGTCAGGCCGGAGCGGACGGCCTCCTCGAGCGACCGGTTCCAGCCGCGGTCGTGGGCGAACATGCGGTAGGTCTCGAGCACCTCATAGGTCGCTCCGACCAGGCCGTGGTGGCCTTCCAGCATCTCGTCGATCTGCTTCTGCAGGGCGGCGACGGCGTCGCGGAGGCGGATCTCCTCGGCCGCCGAGTCGTCGCTCAGCAGCTGCTCGGGCGCCACCGGCGGCTCGTGCAGCACGACGACGCCGTAGGCCAGGCCGTCGGCGAAGCGCGCGCCCTTCAACCGCTCCGGGCGATGCGGCGCGATCTCGACGTCCTTGAGCGCGTCCTGGCCGAGCAGGTCGCCGGCGCCGACCATTTCGGCCAGCACCATGGCGATGATCTGCAGGTCCTCGACCTCTTCCTCGCCATAGCTGCGCTCGGTGCGGTTCTGGACGACCAGAACGCCGATCGGCCGCCCGCCGCGCAGCAGCGGCACGCCGAGGAACGAGTGGTAGGGGTCTTCGCCGGTCTCCGGACGGTAGGAGAAGGCCGGGTGGTGCGGCGCGTCGCTGAGGTTCAGCGGCCGGCCCTGGCGCACGATCTCGCCGACCAGGCCCTCGCCGGCCTTCAGGCGCGTGACGTGGACGGCGTCGGGCGACAGGCCCTCGGTGGCGAACAGCTCCAGCTCGCCGCCCGCGCGGCGCAGATAGATCGAGCAGACCTCCGCCACCATCGAGCCGGCGATGATCTTGACGACCATGTTCAGCTTGGCCTGGGCCGGCGCGTCGCCGGCCATGGCTTCGCGGATCTGCTTCAGCAGACTGCGCGGGCCGCGGATGGCGAAGCTGGACGTGACCATGACCGGTGGAGCGTTCCTTCCCAGACCGGCGGCTATAGCAGATTTCCGTGAGGGAACAGTGATTGCGGGCGAGAATGTGCCCTACTCGTCCTCTCCCTTGTGGGAGAGGGGGACCATGCGGAGCATGGTGGAGCGGGAAGCGCTGCGATTTGGAGCAGAATCCGGAACAGGGATCACGGCCGAACACCACGCTTCGCCGTCAGGCGGCGGCGCATCCCTCTCCACCACCCTCCGGGTGGTCCCCCTCCCCCAAGTAGGGGAGGACCGCCTTACACCTTGTCCAGCTCGTAGGCGGCGTGAAGGGCCCGGACCGCCAGTTCGGTGTAGGCGGCGTCGATCAGCACGCTGATCTTGATCTCGCTGGTCGAGATCACCTGGATGTTGACGCCCTTCTCGGCCAGCGCCGTGAACATGGTCTTGGCGACGCCCGCGTGGCTGCGCATCCCGACGCCGATGACAGAGACCTTGGCCACGTCCTCGTTCAGCTGCACGTCCTCGAAGCCGATGTCGGCCTGGGCGGCCCTGACGATCTCGACCGTGCGCTGGGCGTCGCGCTTGCCGACCGTGAACTCCATGTTGGCGGCGCCCTCGCTGCGGGCGTGGCTCTGGACGATCATGTCGACATTGACGTTCGCGTCGGCCAGGCGGCCGAAGATCTTCGACGACACGCCGGGGGTGTCGGGCAGGCCGAACAGGCTGACCTTGGCCTCATCGCGGCTGTAGGCCACGCCGCTCACGATGCGCTTTTCCACGATTTCTTCCTCGTCGCAGACGATGGTGCCTTGGCCCGGGGCTTCACCCGGCTCGACAAAACTCGACAGGACCCGCAGCGGCACGTGATGCGCCATGGCCAGCTCGACCGAGCGGGTCTGCAGAACCTTGGCCCCCAGCGAGGCCATTTCCAGCATTTCCTCGTAGCTGATGCGGGCCAGCTTGCGGGCCTTGCTCTCGATACGGGGGTCGGTGGTGTAGACGCCGTCGACGTCGGTGTAGATGTCGCAGGCCCCGCCGATCGCGCCGGCGATGGCCACGGCGCTCGTGTCGGAGCCGCCACGGCCCAGAGTGGCGATGCGGCCCTGGCGGTCGACGCCCTGGAAGCCCGCGATCACCGCGATCTCGCCGGCGTCCATGGCGGCCGACAGCTTCTCGGGCGGAATGTCGTCGATACGCGCCTTGCCGTGCGCGTCGTCGGTGATGATCGGCACCTGCCAGCCCATCCACGATCGCGCGTTCAGGCCCATGTTGCGCAGGGTCATGGCCAGCAGGCCGGCGGTCACCTGTTCGCCGCTGGCGACGACGACGTCGTATTCGTCGTCCGAGGGCGGAAGGCCCTGGGCGGCCGCGCCGGCGCCGTCGGTCCAGGCGACCAGCTCGTTGGTCTTGCCGGACATCGCGGAGACCACGACGGCGACCTGCTTGCCGGTCGCGACCTCGGCCGCCACCAGCCGGCCCACGCGCCGGATGCGTTCCAGGTCGGCCACCGAAGTGCCGCCGAATTTCATCACCAGCCGTGACACGTCAGGCCGCTCGCCCCCTTGGTTTGGCGGTTTTTCCTGCCCCGCGACCGGCCGAAACGGCGGTCGTGGAGGCAAGAGGCGCCCTTCTAGCGGGGGGAAGGCCGGCGGACAATCCCGTCCGGGCGCCTACTTGGGATCGCCGACGCCGTACTCGAAAGTCAGGCCCGGCGTGATCTGGATACGCTCGCGGGCGTCGCCCACGCCGATCGTTCCGGCCGCCACATCCCAACAGCCGGTCGAGACCGTGAAGTCATAGGTCCGGCGCGGCGGAATCGAGGTTCCGGACGGCAGCCGGTTCAGGCCGTAGGTCGAGGCGCTGCAGGCCGAGATCAGGACCACGTTCACCGGGCCGCTGGTGTAGTTGGCGATCCGGATGCGACCCGTGGGCTCCCCGGGCCGGATCAGTTCGCCCCCGGTGATCATGCCGGCGCAACCCGACAGGACGGTTGCGGCGGCAAGGACGGCGGCGGCAGTGGCGAAGCGTTTCATCGGCTGGAACTCCGTCGGACTCTCTCCGGTCACCAGGCCAGAAGCCGGCCGTGCCCGCGACGCCCGAAAAGGGGTGCGAGTTGCGCTGGACGCGCCGCGCCGGTCGTGCTGATTCACCGACATGGCCGCCGCCGCTCCCCTGACCAGCTCGATCGATCCCGAAGAGGTCGAACGCTTCTCGCGCATCGCCGCCGAATGGTGGGATCCGCATGGCAAGTTCGCGCCGCTGCACAAGTTCAATCCGACGCGGCTGACCTTCATCCGCGACCAGGCCGCGGCCAGGTTCGGCCGCGATCCGAAGACGCGCCGGCCGTTCGAAGGGCTGCGACTGCTCGATATCGGCTGCGGCGGCGGGCTGCTCAGCGAGCCGATGTGCCGCCTGGGCTTCCAGGTCACGGGCGCTGATGCGTCCGAGCGGAATATCGGCACGGCCTCGACCCACGCCGCCGAGCAGGGGCTGGACATCGAGTACCGCGCGACGACGGCCGAGCAGCTTCTGGCCGAGGGCGCTGGGCCCTTCGACGTCGTCCTGAACATGGAAGTCATCGAGCACGTCGCCGACCCCGGCGAGTTCCTGCGCACCACGGCGAGGCTGCTGAAGCCGGGCGGTCTGATGATCGTGGCGACGCTGAACCGCACGCTGAAGGCGCTGGCCCTGGCCAAGATCGGCGCCGAGTATGTGCTGCGCTGGGTTCCGGCCGGCACCCATGACTGGCGCAAGTTCCTCACGCCGGAGGAGCTGCGCGGCTTCCTGGAGGGCCACCCCTACGACATCGAGGGGCCGTTCGGCGTGACCTACAATCCGCTGACCGGGAAGTGGGGCCCCTCCAGCGACGCCGACGTGAACTACATGATGACGGTGGCCAGGCCGGCGCGCTGACCACCGTCCCCGCAAGGGGGTAGGGAGACTATGAGAACTCCCCCGCCTCGACCTCGCGCCGGCCGCTGTTGAGGCCGTCGGCGATCGCTTCGGCCGCTTCGTAGTCCTCGTCGAGGAAGCCGCCCTTCACCCGGAACGCCCCGCTCTCGAAGCAGCGGATCGCGGTGGCCAGCATCATCGAGACGCTGTCGTAGACCAGCTCCTGCTCCGGTTCGCCCGGCAGGTACTCGACCACCGCCCCATGGTCGGCGTGGCGCGGGTCGCAGACCACGGCCAGGTAGCCGCCGCCGCCGTCGGTCATGATCGGGAACCAGCAGGTCGGCCAGATCTCGGACAGGCCGCCGAAGCCGCGATAGTGTTCGACCGCCTCGGCCAGCGGCATCCAGTAGTAGCCGGGCACGACATGGCCATCGCCCAGCGTCCGCCCCTCGGGCAGGTCGACGCCGTCGTGACGGCCATACATCGAGACCAGGTCCTCCGGCGCCGTACCGGCCGGCGCGATGGCGTCCTCGACGTCGTAGGGCGAGACGCCGGGCTTGAGCATCTCCACGCAGGGCCGCGCCAGCCTGCGCAGCTGTGCGGTCAACGCGTCGACCTGGCCGAAGACGAAGGTCATGTCGCTCATCGCGGGCCTCCCCCGGCGGATCGTCCGCCTCGGGACCTTCCTAGCCTGCGTCGCGTATCCGCGAGAACAGCACGTTCAGTCCGGCCTGCCCGATATCGCCGGCCACGACGGCGAGACCGCCCTCAGTTCACGTCCGTCTTCCGGGGCGCTCGCGGCGGGAGCGGGGCCACGCGCACGCCGTCCTCGGCCAGCTTCCTGACCTCGGCGGGGGTCGCCTCGCCGTAGATGCCGCGGTCCTCGCTCTTGCCTTCGTGGATGTCGCGGGCCTCGCGGGCGAAGGCGTCGCCGACGTAGTCGAAGTTCTGCTCGACGTGGTCGCGGACCTTGCCCATGGCCTCCATGACCATCTCGCGCATGCCGGGATTGAGGTCTGCGCCGGACTTCTGCGCCTTGGTGCCCGCGACGGCGGGAGCCATGATCTGCTTGCGCACCACCTTGCTGGCGCAGACGGGGCATTCGAGCAGGCCGCGCGCCTGCTGGTCGTCATAGTCGGCCGAGGCGCCGAACCAGCCTTCGAAGCCGTGATCGTGCTCGCAGACGAGGGCGTACTTGATCATCTACGGTCCTGTGAACGGTCGTGCGTTCTTCAGATTCGGGATCGCCGCGCGGGCCTTGTCGGAGGCGGCGAGGTCGAGGTCCGCGATCAGCATGCCGGGCTCGTCGTGGTCCAGCTTGCCGACGATCTCGCCCCAAGGGGCGACGATGGTCGAGCGCCCCCAGGTGCCGCGGCCGTCCTCATGGAAACCGCCCTGGGCGGCGGCCAGGATAAAGGAGCCCGTCTCGATGGCGCGGGCGCGGATCAGGGTCTCCCAGTGCGCCTCGCCGGTCGGCCGGGTGAAGGCGGCGGGCAGGGTGATGACGTTGGCGCCGGCCAGCGCCAGCGAACGGTAAAGCGCCGGAAAGCGCATGTCGTAGCAGATGGTCAGTCCCAGCCGCGCGCCGGCGGCGTCGACGACCACGGCCCGGTCGCCCGGCTCGTACACCGCTGACTCGCGCGCGGTCTCTCCGGTCGGAAGGTCGACGTCGAACATGTGCAGCTTGTCGTACCAGGCCGCCACCTCGCCGTCGGGCGCGATCAGCAGCTGCCGGTTGGCGGCCTTGCCGTCCTCGCGCTTGACCAGGGCCGAGCCGATGCTCAGCCAGACGCGCAGGTCCCTGGCCAGCGCCCGCAAACCCTGGACGACGATGTCGTCCTCTGCCGAGGCCAGAGCGGGCAGGAGCTTCTCGCGGTCCTTCTGCAGGACGTTGGTCCCCTCGGGCGTCACGACCAGGGTCGCGCCCTCGTCGACGGCCTGCCGCACGAGAGGCTCGACATGGGCCAGCGCGGCGGCGTGCGTGGCCGGCGTGCGGGTCTGGACGAGGCCGACGCGCAGGGTCATGCGGCCAGCATCGGGTCCAGTTTGCCGGCCCGGTCCAGCGCCAGCATGTCGTCGCAGCCGCCGATATGCTGCTCGCCGATGAAGATCTGCGGGAAGGTGGTGCGGCCGGAGCGGTCCATCATCTCGCGGCGCAGGTTGGGGTCCATGCCGGCCTCGATCTCCTCGAAGTCGGCGCCTTTCTGCTCGAGCAGCGCGACGGCGCGCGCGCAGTAGCCGCAGAAGGGACGGGTGTAGATGGTGACCTTGCTCATGACTCGTGACGGTTCAGGTTGCTGACGCTCATATAGTGGTGTCCGCGCCGGCGCGCACCTTGGCGATGACGGCGACGTCCACGGCGGCGGCGCCCGCGGCCTTCAGCGCCCTGGCGCAGGCATGCGCCGTGGCTCCGGTGGTCAGGACGTCGTCGATCAACAGAACGCGCCGGCCGGCGAGGCGGTCCCGCAGGCGATGCGGGACGGCGAAGGCTCCGGCCACGTTGCGGCGGCGGCCGGCGGCGGACTTGCCGCCCTGCGTCTCGGTGTCCCGCACCCGGACCAGCCCGTCCGGCAGAAAGGACAGCGCGTGCATGCGGGCCAACGGGCGGGCGATCTCGGCGGCCTGGTTGTAGCGCCGGCGCAGCAGCCGCCAGCGATGCAAGGGTGTCGGGACGACCACGTCGGCCTCCTCCAGCAAGGGCCGGGCGGCGCGCGACAGCCAGCGGGCCATCAGCAGGGCCAGGTCGGTGCGGTCGGCGTGCTTGAGCTTGAGGATCAGGTCGCGCGACGCCTCGTCATAGAGGCACGCCGCCCGGGCCCGGGAGAAGGCGCGCGGCCGCGCCTCGCAGGCCGCGCAGCGGACGCCGGGGCCGGGATCATACTCCCATGGCGAGCCGCAGCCGTCGCAGACCGGGTCTTCGAGAAAGGTGATGCGGGACCACTGTTTCAGCGGCAGGCCGGCGGTCTGGGCCGGGTCGCCGTCGAAGTCGCGCACCGGCAGCAGCAGGTCGAGCAGACCGCGGGCGGCGGCGATCACGCCGGCGGGCGGTTCCAATCGGACGCGTGAAGGGCCATGTTCCGCCCGCATGTCCGCAACGCCCCCCATCCTGTTCGACCGCGCCCTGCACCGGCGCCGCCTGGACCGCGCCGCGCCCGGCTTCGACCGCGCCGCCTTCCTGAAGGCGCGCGCGTCCGAGGACGCCGTGGTCCGGCTGGAAGCGATCATGCGACGGTTTCCGCTGGCGGTCGACCTGGGCGCCCGCGACGGGGCCTTCGCCTGCGCGCTGGCGGCGAGCGATGCGCGTGAGAAGATCGACCTACTGGTCGAGACCGATCTGTCGCGGGCGATGCTGGCCGGGCGCGGAGGCCTGCGACTGGTCGTGGACGAGGAGCGGCTTCCGTTCGCGGAGGGCAGCCTGGACCTGCTGGTCTCGACCCTGGCGCTGCACTGGACCAACGACCTGGTCGGGGCCCTGATCCAGATCCGACGCGCGCTGAAACCGGACGGCCTGTTCATCGGCGCCATCCTCGGCGGCGCGACCCTGACCGAGTTGCGCCAGTGCCTGCTGGCGGCCGAGTCGGAACTCAGCGGCGGCGCCGGTCTGCGCGTCTCGCCGTTCGCCGACGCCTTCGACGGCGCGGCGCTGCTGCAGCGGGCCGGGTTCGCGCTGCCGGTGGCGGACGTCGACCGCGTCACCGTGCGCTACAGCCACCCGATCGAACTGCTGCGCGACCTGCGGGCGATGGGTGAGACCAACGTACTGCTGGACCGGCCGAAGGCGCCGCTGGCGCGCGCGGTGCTGATGCGGGCGATGGCGCTCTACTTGGACCGCTTCAGCCAGGCGGACGGCAAGGTTCCCGCGACCTTCGAGATCGTCACGCTCACCGGCTGGGCGCCGCACGAGAGCCAGCAGAAGCCGCTGAAGCCCGGCTCGGCGAAGATGCGGCTGGCGGACGCGCTGGGCTCGGTGGAGATCCCCGCGGGCGACAAGGCCGGCTGAGCCGGGTCAGTCGCCGATGGCGCTCGAGACCGAGTCGCTGACCATCGCCATCTTCTCGGTGGTCTTGTTGCCGAACACGGTCACCGAGGTGACGATCACCACGAAGACCAGGGCCCCGATCATGCCGTACTCGATGGCGGTGGCCCCGCGCTGGTCGCGCCAGAAGGCCTTCAGGCTCAGACCAGGTCGCGCAGCCAGGCGACCAGCGGCTCGTCCGCCGGCGGCATCGGGTAGTCCGAGAGCTTTTCTGGCTTCACCCACGCCAAGGCCTCGTGTTCGTGCGCCGTGACGAAGCCGTCCCAGCGTCTGCACAGGTAGAGTGGCATGAGCAGGTGAAACGAATCGTAACCGTGGGAAGCGAACACGAACGGCGCCAGGCAGGCCTCGGTCACGTTGATGCCGAGCTCTTCCTTCAACTCCCGGATCAGGCAGTGCTCCGGCGTCTCGCCGGGCTCGACCTTGCCGCCCGGAAACTCCCACAGCCCGGCAAGCTGCTTGCCCTGCGGCCGCTTGCAGATCAGCACCCGGCCATCGCTGTCGATCAGCGCGGCGGCGGCGACGAGGACGATCTTCTTGCCGGCGATGTCGGTCATGGGCGTGCTGTAGCCGAGCCGGCATCAACTTCAAACCCGATCGTCCCTGCGTACGCGGGGACCCAAGCGGGCTCTCAGGCCGGGACACGGCGGGGCGGACGTCAATCGCGGCTTGGACCCCCGCCTTCGCGGGGGTGGTCGGTAATTTGAGAGACAGGGCGCGAACCTCTGCTATGGAGCGCCATTCTTCTCCGACGGGAGCCTCGACATGGGCCAGCTGAAACTCGACCGGTGGAACATCGCCTTCGGCGGCGACGCGCCTCTGGCCGTGATCGCGGGCATCAACGTCATCGAGGATCTCGATCTGGCGCTGACGGTAGGCCGCGAGCTGAAGGCGATTTGCGCCGATCTGGGCCTGCCCTATGTGTTCAAGGCCAGCTACGACAAGGCCAACCGCTCCTCGCTGAAGAGTTTCCGCGGCCCGGGCCTGAAGAAGGGCCTCGAGATCCTCGCCGAGGTGAAGGCGCAGCTGAACGTGCCGATCTGCACGGACATCCATACGCCGGAAGAGTGCGAGCCGGTGGCCGCCGTCGCCGACCTGGTCCAGATCCCGGCCTTCCTGTGCCGCCAGACCGACCTGGTGGTCGCCGCCGCCCGCGCGACGAAGGCCGCCGGCGGCCTGCTGCACGTCAAGAAGGGCCAGTTCCTGGCGCCCTGGGACAGCAAGAACATCATCGACAAGGTCAAGGAAGCGACCGGCGGCGTCGACATCACCATCATGTGCGAGCGGGGGGTGTCGTTCGGCTACAACAACCTGATCGTCGACATGCTGGGCATCGGCGAGATGCAGAAGCTGGGCGCGCCGGTGACCATCGACGCCACCCACGCGGTGCAGCTGCCCGGCGCCGACCCGCGCACCGGCGGCGCCTCGACGGGGGGGCGGAGAGATGGGGTGTCCGTAATTGCGAATTCAGCCGTGGCGGCCGGCGCCGACGGGGTGTTCCTCGAGTTCCACCCGGACCCGGACAAGGCGCTGTGCGATCCGCTCAGCTGCCTGCCACTGGATGGCGCGCGGGCGCTGCTGACGACGCTGAAGGCGGTTCGGGACGCGGTGGGGTAGCCCAAATAACTCCGCTCATCCTCGCGGAAGCGAGGACCCAGGTTTTTCTTGGTGCAGGCTGCTCATCGCGGGGATTGTCGAAAACATCCCCTGGAATGAGTGCACCGGCCGCAAGCCTGGGTCCTCGCTTCCGCGAGGATGAGCGGAACTAGTAAGTGGCTTTGGTCGGATGCTTCGGCGTGCAGTTGCTGTAGATCGCCCGCAGCACGGCCATGTCCGCCTCGTAGTCGCCGGTCGGCATGATCGCGCGGCCCAGTCCGACGACCTTGCGGCCGTAGTCCATCATCCCGCAGACCATCGGCACGCCGGCGCGCAGGGCGATGTAGTAGAAGCCTGTCTTCCACTCCCGCGCCCGGCCGCGCGTGCCTTCCGGCGCGATGGTCAGCATGAACTCGTCGCGCCGGGCGAACTCCTCGACCATGGCGCCGACCATGTCCTTGGTCTTCGCGCGGTCCACCGGCACACCGCCCATGTCGCGCATGAGCTTGCCGAAGGGCCAGCGGAACAGCGCCGCCTTGCCCATGAAGCTGAGGTTCAGCTTCAGCCGGCTGGCGCCGCCGACGAAATAGACGAAATCCCAGTTGCTGGTGTGCGGCGCGGCGATGATGACGAACTTCCGGGACGCCGGAATCTCGCCTTCGACGGTCCACCCCGTGAGGTCGAAGTACGTCGACAATGCCCAGCGCAGGATGTGCGCGACCGGCCCCATGTGTTCGCCCCCTCCCCGGGGTGGACCCCGGTACGCGCCGGAATCTCGTGAGACAGTGTCGTTGAGCCGCCGCCATCCTTCAACCACTCATCCCCGCGTTCGCCGGTATGAGCGGAGGAGGACGCTAGCTCCGGTAGTCCCCGTTGATGGCCACGTATTCCTTGGTCAGATCACAGGTCCAGACGCTCGCCGCGCCTCGCCCGACGCCGACGTCGACGCTGACCTCGAGCTCCTGCTTCTTCATGTACGCGCTCATCCTGGCCTCGGAGTAGGTCGGGGAGACCAGGCCGTCCTGGGCTGCGACCAGCTTGCCGAAGCGGACGCTCATCTTGTCGCGGTTGACCGGCTCGTCGGCGCGGCCGACGGCCATGACGATGCGGCCCCAGTTGGCGTCCTCGCCGGCGAAGGCGGTCTTGACCAGCGGGCTCTCGGCCACCGTGCGGGCGATCTTGCGGGCCGAGGCCGCGTTCTGGGCGCCGGTGACGTTGATCTTCACGAACTTGGTCGCGCCTTCGCCGTCCTTGACCAGCTGCAGGGCCAGGTCGAGCAGCACCTTCTCCAGCTTGTCGCGGAAGTCGGCCAGGCGGTGGTCGCCGGCGCGGCTGATGCGCGGGGCGCTCGACAGGCCGGTGGCGAACAGCAGCAGCGTGTCGTTCGTCGAGCGGTCGCCGTCGACGGTCACGCAGTTGAAGGTCGTGCGCGTGTAGAGGCTGACCAGGGTCTGCAGGGCCTTGGGCGCGATGTCGGCGTCGGTGGCCACGAAGGCCAGCATGGTCGCCATGTCGGGCGCGATCATGCCGGAGCCCTTGGCGATGCCGTTGATGCGCACGGTGTGGCCGTCGATCTTCGCCGTGGCCGTGGCGGCCTTGGGGAAGGTGTCGGTGGTCATGATCGCCCGGGCGGCGTCCTGCCAGGCGTTGTCGGTCAGGCGCGGTTCGACCTCGGGCAGGCGCTGGGTGATCTTCGCGTCGTCCAGCACCACGCCGATGACGCCGGTCGAGGCCATCATCACGTCGCGCTGGCGGCAGTCGAACCGCTTGGCCACCGCCCCGGCCACGCGGCGCACCGCGTCGGCCCCGGGCTTGCCGGTGAAGCTGTTGGCGCAGCCGGCGTTGACGACCAGCGCCTGGACATCGCTGCCGCCGGAGGTCTCCAGCTGCTTCTTGCACCAGTCGACGGGCGCCGAGCCGACGCCGTGGCGGGTGAACACGCCGGCGCAGCTGGTGCCGCGCGCGAACCGCATCAGCAGCAGGTCGGGCCGCTCGTGCTTGTAGAAGCCGGCCCGGCCGATCGCCATCTGCACGCCGGCGACCGGCGGCATCCTGGGCATCGACACGGCGAGCGGCGAGACCTTCAGGCCCGGCTTGCCGGGGGCGTCAGCCGCGGGCGTGGCGGGTGCGGCGTCCGCCTCGGCCTTCTTCGGGCCCGCGCGCTTCAGCGCCGAGGCGAGGGGATCGAGCACGGCGTGCGCGGCGGCTTCCAGCGGCTTGGCGGCGGCCTCCAGGGCCTTGGCGGGCGTCAGCCGCGCGGACTTCGACGGCGGCTTCGTCATTTCTTGGCCGGCGTCGCTGGAGCGGGCGCGGCCTTTTCGGCGGGCGGCTGGCCGTCGGGCGCGGGGGGAACGACGGGGGCCTGGGCCTTCGGCGCGGGCGGGGCGGAGGCCGGCTCGCGCGGCGCGCCGGGCACGTCCTGGGCCTTGCCGAGCAGCGGCTCGATGCGGGCCTTGCTGCGCAGCGTCTCCAGCAGCTCGCGGACCTCGTCATAGGTCAGGAAGCGAACGATCTGCGGCCGCGCCGCCTCCAGCGTGATCGGCGCCTCCTGGCGCTTCTCCTCGATGCGGACCAGCGCCCAGCCGCCCTCGACCGGGAAGGGCCCGACGAGGTCGCCGGCCTTGGCTTCCTTCAGCGCCGCGACATAGCCCTCGGGCATGACGTCCAGGGTGAAGTAACCCCCGAAGTCGCCGCCGCTGAAGCGGGTGGCGGCGTCGATCGAGCGCTCCATGGCCAGGGCCTCGAACGAGGCGCCGGCGGCGAGCAGCTTCTTGATCTCGTCGGCCTGGGCCTGGGTCGGCGCCACGATCTGGCGGGCCTTCATTTCGTCCGACTGTCGCGAGAGCCGCAACTGCTCCTGGTAGAGTTCGCGGATGGCGTTCTCGGTGACCTTCTTCTCGACCACGCCCTCGACGACCATGTCGGCGAGGATCCGCTGACGGGCCGCCTCGAGCCGCTGCTGCGCCACCGGGTTCTTGTCGAGCTTCATGCGAACGGCTTCGGCCGCCAGCAGGCGCTGGTCGATCACCTCGTCCAGCACGCGGCGGAACAGGTCCGAGGAGACGTCCAGCGGCTCGCCCTCGCCGATCAGACCCTGGGCCACGGCCTCGCGCTTGACGTCGGAGGCCCAGACGGTGTCGCCGTCCACGCGCGCCACGGCGGCGTCGCCGGGCTCCGGCGGCTTCTCCGAACCGGTCTTCTGGTTGCAGCCGGCGATGGTCAGCGCCAGCGCCGCGGCGGCGAGCACGCCCCAGAGTCCGGGTCTTGAGGTCTTCATGACGGGCTTCTCTCCGCAGAAGGTACAGTGGGCTCCGTAGCGCGGTTTCCGCCACAACGGAATGACGTCGCGCGCGGCAGGCGAGCGGTTATGGTCTTTGCGTTCCGCAATCGAGCCAAGGACGCCATGAGCACGCCCCCCGAACCCTCGCCGAACGCCGCCCAGATGGCCTCGCCATCCTATCGCCTCGCGGCGCTCGACCAGGACTTCCTGCTGGGCGAGTCCATGCGCGGGGTGCGGTTCCTGCTGGAGTTCGCCAAGGCCGATGAGGCCCTGCGGCTGCGCGGCGTCCGCTCGACCATCGTGGTGTTCGGCGGCGCTCGCGTGCGCGAGGACGGACCCGGCGAGCATCCCCGCTGGTACGCCGAGGCGCGGGCGTTCGGGCGTCTGGCATCGGAACGGGGCGGTGCGCTGCTCAACCACGGCGTCATGCGGGACAACGTGATCGCCACCGGCGGCGGGCCGGGCATCATGGAGGCCGCCAACCGCGGCGCTGCCGACGTCGGCGCGCCGTCGGTCGGCTTCAACATCACCCTGCCGCACGAGCAGGAGCCGAACGCCTACTCGACCCCGGACCTGACCTTCCGCTTCCACTATTTCGCGATGCGGAAGATGCATCTGGCGATGCGCGCCAACGCCCTGGTCATCTTTCCGGGCGGGTTCGGCACCTTCGATGAACTGTTCGAGATCCTGACCCTGCGCCAGACCGACAAGGCGCCGCCGATCCCGATCGTACTGGTCGACGAGGCCTACTGGCGATCGGTGATCAACTTCGAGGCCCTCGTCGCGCATGGCATGATCGCGCCCAAGGACATGGACCTGATGCGCTTCGCCGACGACGCCGAGGGCGTATGGTCCAGGCTGCTGGAGTGCGGGCTGCGGCCGGGAGAGAGCATCGGGTAGGCTGCGGAAGAGACCCTGGAACTGTCCACGGTTGCCCGCAGGCGTCGCGTCAGGCACCCTTGGAGGCGTGATGCGTCTGCTTCTCTCCATCTGCCTGATGCTGGCCTCGGTCGTGGCCGGGCGCGCCCAGGCGCTGACCTGGTCCGCCCCGAGCTCGCCGATGCATGGCGAAGCGCGGCACGACGGCTACGCGTCCGCCACCGCCGATGTGGCGGTGGAAGAGCGCGGGAAGCCGTCCGACGCGACCGTCTTCGGAGACGACACAGCGGCCGGGAGCGTGTCTGTTTCGCGCGAGCGACTGCTCCGCGTGGCGCCGGAGGCCGGGCCGGACATCTGGTCCAGCGACGATGCGCTTCCGTCCGACGACCGGCGGGCCATCCGCCTGTTCAGGCGCGCGCTCGCCCTTCCTGACGTCGCCTAGTCCGCGTTTCGCCGGGCGACCGGGCCTGTGACGGGTATCCGACCAGCGTCGGATCCCCGCGTTGCGCCGTCGCCACAAGGGATCGCCGCACCGGGGCGTCGCGTTGACACCCGGATGACCGCTGCTTAAGTCTCCGGCGCGCTGAAACGGGCGGATTTTCAAGGGCTCAGACGGCCTTTTGGCAACCCCGACGCCGCCCCGCGCACCGCATTCAATGGATACCTCGCTCTGATGCTCGGCTTCGCCAAAAATCTCTTCGGCTCTTCCAATGACCGCAAGGTCGCCGCCATGCGTGCGCGGGTCGCGAAGGTCAACGCGCTGGAGCCCGCGACGGCGGCGCTGACCGACGAGCAGCTGCGCGCCAAGACCGACGAGTTCAAGGCCCGGCTGGCGAAGGGCGAGACGCTCGACGACCTCATGATCGAGGCCTTCGCCGTCGTGCGCGAAGCCTCGAAGCGGACGCTGGGCCAGCGGCACTACGACGTTCAGATGATCGGCGGCATGGTCCTGCACAAGGGCGGCATCGCCGAGATGCGGACCGGCGAAGGCAAGACGCTCGTCGGCACCCTGCCGACCTACCTGAACGCCCTCGAGGGCAAGGGCGTCCACGTCATCACCGTCAACGACTATCTGGCCCGGCGCGACGCCGAGTGGATGGGACAGGTCTACCGCTTCCTCGGTCTGACGGTCGGCGTGATCGTCAACGGTCTGTCGCAGGGCCAGCGCCAGGAGGCCTACCGCAGCGACATCACCTACGGCACCAACAACGAGTTCGGCTTCGACTACCTGCGGGACAACCTCGTCTACGACGTGGGCGAGATGGTCCAGCGCGGCCACAACTTCGTCATCGTCGACGAAGTGGACTCGATCCTGATCGACGAGGCGCGGACGCCGCTGATCATCTCCGGCCCGACCGAGGACCGCTCGGAGTTCTACCGGGTCATCGACGCGGTGGTGAAGGAGCTGATCCAGGAAGAAGGCATCTACGAGCATGACGAGAAGCAGCGCCAGGTGCTGCTCACCGAGCTCGGGACGGAGCGCGTCGAGGAGATCCTGATGGCCGGCGGCCATCTGGCCGAGGACTCGACGGGCCTCTACGACGCCGCCAACGTCTCGGTCGTTCACCACGTGAACCAGGCCCTGCGCGCCAACAAGCTGTACACCCGGGACAAGGACTACATCGTCAAGGCCGGCGAAGTGATCCTGATCGACGAGTTCACCGGCCGCATGATGACGGGCCGCCGCCTGTCGGAAGGCCTGCACCAGGCGATCGAAGCCAAGGAAGGCGTCGAAATCCAGCCCGAGAACCAGACCCTGGCCTCGGTCACGATCCAGAACTACTTCCGCCTCTACAAGAAGCTGTCCGGCATGACCGGTACGGCCTCCACGGAGGCCCAGGAGTTCGGCGACATCTACAAGATGGACGTCATCGAGATCCCGACGAACCGCACCATCCAGCGCATCGACGAGGACGACGAGGTCTACCGGACGGCGAACGAGAAGAACGCCGCGATCATCAAGCAGATCGAGGACTGCCATCGCCGCGGTCAGCCGATCCTGGTCGGCACGGTCTCGATCGAGAAGTCCGAGCAGCTGTCGGCGCTGCTGAACCAGCACGAGTTCGAGATCGACGGCAAGAAGCGCAAGGGCATTCCGCACAGCGTCCTGAACGCCCGCTACCACGAGCAGGAAGCCGGCATCGTCGCCCTCGCCGGCGTGCCGGGCGCGGTGACCATCGCCACCAACATGGCCGGCCGCGGCACCGACATCCAGCTCGGCGGCAACATCGACATGCACATGGCGAAGTGGCGCCAGGAGCAGACGGCGATGGGCATCGCCTTCTCCCAGGACCAGGAGTTCGCCGAGAAGGCGCGGTTCGAGCAGGAGATCGCCGACGCCAAGGCCAAGGCGCTCGCCGAAGGCGGCCTGTACGTGCTGGGCACCGAGCGTCACGAAAGCCGCCGGATCGACAACCAGCTGCGCGGCCGGACGGGCCGCCAGGGCGACCCGGGCCGCTCGAAGTTCTTCCTCTGCTGCGAGGACGACCTGCTGCGCATCTTCGCCGGCGACCGCCTGGACGCGATCATGCGCTCGTTCGGCGTCCAGGAAGGCGAGGCGATCACCCACAAGTGGCTGAACAAGGCGATCGCCACCGCCCAGAAGCGGGTCGAGCAGCGCAACTACGAGATCCGCAAGAACCTGCTGAAGTACGACGACGTCGTGAACGACCAGCGCAAGGCGGTGTTCGAGCAGCGCCAGGAGTTCCTGGAGTCCGCCGACCTGTCGCAGTACGGCGTCGAGATGCGCGAGGACGTGATCGACGACCTGATGGCCCGCCATCTGCCGCCGAAGGCCTATGCCGAGCAGTGGGATATCGAGGGCCTCGACGAGCGCGTGCGCTCGTTGCTCGGCCTGGAACTGCCGCTGGCTGAGTGGGCGGCCGAGGAAGGCATCGCCGACGAAGAGATCCGCGAGCGGCTCGTGGCCGCCGCCGCCGCCCGTGCGGCTGAGCGCGAGACCCTGCTCGGCGCCGAGCAGATGCGGTCGTTCGAGAAGCAGATCCTGCTTCAGACCATCGATCTTCAGTGGCGCGAGCACCTGGTCCACCTGGACCATCTGCGCAATGTCATCGGCCTTCGCGGCTACGGCCAGCGCGACCCGCTGAACGAGTACAAGACCGAAGCCTTCGCCCTGTTCGAGAAGCTGCTCGGCGACCTGCGCACCAACGTCACCCGCTACCTGATGACGATCGAGTTCCAGTTCATGGAGCCCGAGCCCGAACCGAACCCGCTGCAGTTCACCGAGGTCCATATGGACCCGATGACCGGCGAGAACGAACGGGCCCTGGCGCTGGCAGGCGCCGGCGCGAACCTGTCGGGCGAGCAGCGCGCCGCCCTGCCGATCAGCGCCCTGCCGGCCGGCTGGGAGCGCACCAGCCGCAACGCCAACTGTCCCTGCGGCTCAGGCCGCAAGTTCAAGCACTGCCACGGCGCGCTGATCTAGCCCGGGATCATCCACAGGGCGTGCTTCGGCGCGCGCCTGCGGCGCTGCTCGGCGTGACGGTCGTCTTCTGAACACGCCACCCTGAGCAGCTCGCGCAGCGGGCGTGTCGAAGGACGCGGAGTCTCAGACCCCGTTCACCCAGGCGCCGTGGAAGCCGAACGGCACCCGGCGCGGCATCTTCGCCGAAGCGATGGGGCCGGCGGCGACGTCCTGGGCTTCGAAGACCAGGAACTCGCTGGTGTTCTCGGCGGCGCGGTAGGCGACGGCGACGATCCAGCCGTCGCCCTCGGCGGCGTCGGCCGAGCGCTCGACGAACACGGGCTCGGACAGGGCGTCGCCCTCGCCGGTGAACCAGTCGGTGCGCTTGCCGCTTCGCAGGTCGATGTGGGCCAGGGTGTTGGTGCGGATGTCGCCCGGCTTGGTGGTCTGGCCGGCGAACCAGCCGTGGCGGTTCTTCCTGAAGCCGAAGCGCTCGTCGTAGCGCGGGAACTCGCCCGGCATGTCGTCGATCTGTTCCTCGCGGATCGTGTCGCTGGCGTCGTTCAGGTCGAAGGTCCAGCGCACGAGGTAGGCGCCGCACTGCTTGCCGCGGCTGCCGTCGGCCAGCGGGAACAGCGGCGCGGCTTCGTACTTCATGACGTCGGCGACGATCCTGCCGTCTTCCTCCCAGCTGTTCATCACGTGGAAGACGTAGCAGGCGTCGGTCGAGAACCAGCGGATCCTGCTGGTGTCCTCATCGCGGCGCATGACGCCGACCAGGGCGGGCTTTTCCGGCTCCCAGGCGAACGGCGGCTTGCCGCCCATCGCCCGCTCCAGGCTGCCGGTCAGCGGCAGGACCGGGAACAACACGTGGTTCTCGGTGACCATGAAGTCGTGGATCATCGAGCTGTAGGGCGCCTCGAAGGTCTCGCGCCGCTGCAGCGAACCGTCCTTGTTCGCGACGCCGTAGCTGACCTTCGTCGTGAACGGCACCGGATTGTCGTTGTAGCCGAAGAAGATCATTTCGCCGGTGACCGGGTCGATCTTCGGGTGAGCCGTCACCTTGCCGCCGAGGTCGTGGTAGCCGCGCGTCTCCAGCGTGCGCGGGTCCATCTCGGTCGGCGGATGGGCCTCTTCCAGCGCCAGCAGGCGACCGCCGTGCCAGATGATCGCAGTGTTGGCGACGCCGCTGTCCTGGCCGAAGTAGTCGGGGTCGGTGGTCATCGGGTTGCCGAAGGTGCCGAACAGCGAGCGGCCGGCCGCGTGCTCGACCTCCCACTTGTGGGTGCGGACCCAGCGGTTGGCGTACCGGACCTTGCCGCCCTCGACCCAGAAGCCGTGGAACATGCCGTCGCCGGTGAACCAGTGGTAGTTCGGATCGCGCGGTTCGAACTGCGGATTGGGGCCGTTGCGGAACAGGGCGCCGTGCAGCTCGCGCGGAATTTCGCCCTTCACCTCCAGCACGAAGTCGTCCTCGGTGCGGACGGGGGCGAAGTTGCCTGACAGGTAGGGACTGATGCGCACGTCGCCGTCCATGGCTGTTCCTCCTCGCGAGCCTCTCGTCGGGCTCAATCTTTACACTGTATACTTACGCCGTAAACAATCGATCCGCAAGCACGATTTCAGTCACGACAAAGGTCTGCCGCGACGGCCATGATTCAGCCTAGTCTGCGCGAGCAGGAGAAAAGCGTGACACCGGAACTCGGCATCATCGAAGGATACTACGGCGGGCCCTGGACGTGGGAAGAGCGGGCCGATCAGGTCAGCTTCCTGGCGCCGCATGGCTTTCGCTTCTTCATGTATGCGCCCAAGGCCGACACGTTCCTGCGCAAGCGCTGGCGAGACGATGCCCCCGCCGGGACGACCGAGGCGCTGGCGACTCTCGCCGCCCATTGCCGGGCGAGCGGCGTGAGGTTCGGGGTCGGCCTCAGTCCCTATGAGATCTGGGCCGACTTCGGGGCGGAGACGAAGGCGGCGCTGGCGCGCAAGCTGACCTGGCTGGACGCGATCGGCGTCGACGACCTGGGTGTCCTGTTCGACGACATGCGCGGCGACGTCGACGGGCTGGCGGCGACGCAGGTCGAGATCCTGCACTGGATCGCCGACCATACCCGGGCGAGCCGCATCATCGCCTGCCCGACCTACTATACGGACGACCCGATCCTCGACCGCATCTTCGGCCAGCGGCCGGCCGACTATCTCGAGACCCTCGGCAAGACGCTCGATCCCGCCATCGGCCTGTTCTGGACCGGCGAGGAGGTCTGCTCGGCCGAATACAGCCCCGGCCATCTGGCGCGGGTCGAGGGCCAGCTGCGGCGCAAGCCGGTGCTGTGGGACAACTACCCGGTCAACGACGGACCGCGGATGAGCAACTACCTGCACATCCGGGCGATGACCGGACGACCGGCGGCGATCGGGGCGCACCTGTCCGCCCACGCGGTCAATCCGGCGCTGCAACCGACGCTGAGCCGCATCCCCTGTCTCTCGCTGGCGGCCAGTTACGCGCAGGGCGAGGCCTACCAGTACGGGGCGGCGTTTCTCGCGGCGGCCGAGGCGGTGCTGGGACGCGACCTCGCTACGCTGCTCCAGCGGCACGTGCTGTTGCTGCAGTCGACCGGCCTCGACCGCATCGAGCCGGAGACGCTTGCCGCCCTGCGCGAGCGCTACGGCGCCTTCGATCATCCTGGCGCGCGCGAGGTCCTGGCCTTCCTCGACGGCGTCTACCGCATGACCCGCGAGATGATGGCCGAGGAAGGAACCGGCTAGGGCCTGACTATCGCGCCGCGATCAGGGCCCAGCGTGCCGTCCAGCACCGCCAGGAACGCCTTGCGCACGCCGTCAGGACCGCTGTGGCGATCCAGCGTCAGCCAACGCGGCGTGTCGGACACGAACCGGTCCCAGGCCTTGCCGTAACGCTCTTCGAGCCCGCCGGGGCCCCAGTCCTCGCGCCGCTTCACGACCCGGTCGGGGGCGAAGAAGAACACCGGCGCCGGTCCGGGCAGCGGCGCGCCGTCGCGGCCGGCGTCCCAGTGGGTGAGGCCGACGAGCAGGGAGAAGGCGAGGCCGTCTCCGAAGCGGTTGTGCACGGCGGCGCGGACCTTCGGGTCACCCGCGAAGTCGACGAAGACGGCCGGCGTCTCGACCGGGCCGGTCGCCACGTCGTCGTAGAGGATGACGTCGTCGTAGACGCCAAGGGCCTCCACGAAGGCCTTGTTGCGGGGCGAGGTCAGGCCGGCGACGCGAACGCGCCCCGATTGCTTCAGCAGCCAGGCGAGGCCCAGAGCCGTGCGGCTCGAGGCGCTGGACAGCAGCACTGTGCTGGCGCCGAAGTCGCCGTTGTCGATCAGCATGTCGTCGATCAGGAACGAGGTCATGAACAGCGGATTGAGCAATGACCGCTCGTCCTGGTGCGGCGCGTCGGCCGGCGCCTCGACGTACTGGTTGTAGGTCGGCGGCAGCTCGGCGCGATGGGCGACCGTGTCGACGAAGCCGGTGCGTGACCTGCGCGGCGCGGTCAGCAGGTGGCTGGCCATCGGCCAGTAGCCGTAGAAGCGTTCGCCGACCTTGAAATCCGGATGGGCGCTGGCCTCGACCACCCCGTAGCCCCAGGCCGGAATGCAGCCCCAGCCGTCCGGCTTGGGGAAGAACTTCCAGTAGCCGATCTGGTCGCCCGCCACCGCGTAGGTGACGTTGTTGGCGGTCAGGGAGAAGGACTCGACGCGGAACAGCACCTCGCCGTCCGCCGGCGCGGGAGCGGGGGCCTCGCGCACCTCGGTGCGGTGCAGGTCCTTGCGATCGACGAGAAAGTCCCAGGCGGAACCGGACATTTCGCTCTCCCTTGGCGACGAAGCGCGTACACTGTAAACCTATCTTCCAGATTGCAAGCCCAAGCGACAGTTCGACCGCACATGCCCCGTCTGCTGACCGACACAGATGTCGCCGATTTCCGCGAGCGGCTTATCGCCGCCGCCGAGCGTCTGTTCGCCGAGCACGGTCCGGACGGGGTCACCATGCGCCAGCTGGCCGCGGAGCTCGGCGTCTCGCCGATGACGCCGTACCGCTACTTCAAGGACAAGGACGCCATCTTCGCCGCTGTCCGGGCCAGCGGCTTCGCGCGCTTCGCCTCGGCGCTGGAGACGGCGACCCAGGCCAGCATCGACGGGGTGAATCGTTCGGAGACGACCGGCCGCGCCTATGTGAAGTTCGCGCTCGAGAACCCCGACGCCTATCGCCTGATGTTCGACTTCTCGCAGCCGAACGAGGCTGAGTATCCGGAACTGGTCGAGGCCACCGCCCGCTCGCGCGCCATGCTGATCCGCCACGCCGAGGGTCTGGTGAAGGCCGGCGAGGCCGAAGGCGATCCGGTGATGATCGCCCACATCATCTGGGCCTCGCTGCACGGTGAGCTGGTGCTGCAGATGGCCGGCAAGCTGTCTCCGGACGTCGATCCCTCGGCTCTCCGCCGCGAAGCGTTCCAGACGTTGTTACGGGGACTCAAGCCCCGGGCTTGACGGTCGCCGGGGAAGGCGTGCGTTCGTCAGTGCGTGCTTCGACACGCGCTTTCAGCGCTGCTCAGCATGACTGGATCTTTAGGCCTTCAATCCTTGTCATCCTGAGCAGCCCGCGCAGCGGGCGTGTCGAAGGACGCAGTGCATCAACGCCGGGAGCCTCCGATGTCCGAAGTGAAGCCCTTCTCCATCGACTGGTCCGAAGCCGAGGTCCGCCGCGTCCTCGACCAGGTGCGGGCCTATCCCTGGCCGCCGGCGCCGGCGGTCGAGGACGGCTGGATGTACGGGACTGACGCCCGCTTCCTCGAAGAGATCTGCGCCCACTGGGCCGACCACTACGACTGGCGCGCGGCGCAGGCCGAGCTCAACCGGTTTCCGCAGTTCACGGCGCGGGTCGAGGACTTCGACATCCACTTCGTTCATGTCGTCGGCGAGGCCGGCGGCAAGCGGCCGCTGCTGCTGACCCACGGCTGGCCGGGCAGCCACTACGAGTTCTGGGCCGCGATCGAGAAGCTGGCCTTTCCGAGCCGGCACGGCGGCGATCCGGCCGACGCGTTCGATCTGGTGATCCCCAGCCTGCCCGGCTTCGGCTTCTCCTCGAAGCCGAAGCGCCCGGTCGGCCAGCGGACCACGGCGCGGCTGTGGAACACGCTGATGACGCAGGTGCTCGGCTACGAGACCTACCTGGCCCAAGGCGGCGACTGGGGCGCGTTGGTCACCTCATGGCTGGGCTACGACCACGGCGCCCACGCCCGGGCGATCCACCTGAACATGATCGGCTTCCGGCCGTCCGGCCCGCCGCAGTCGCAGGACGAGATCGACTGGATCACCCGCACCGCCGCGGCCGGAGACATGATGGGCGCCTACCTGCGCCTGCAGGTCTCGCGGCCGCAGTCGATCGCCTGGATGGGCGCGGGAAACCCGGTCGGGCAGGCGGCGTGGATCCTGGAGCGGTTCCACGACTGGTCGGACCTGCGGACCAAGCCGCTGGTCGGCGCCTACACCCGCGACCAGTTGCTGACCAACGTCATGATCTACGTGATGACCGGCAGCTTCACGACCGGCGCCTGGTACTACCGCGGCCTGATTGAGGAGGGCGGCGTGAACCTGCCCGAGGGTAAGCGCTGCGAGACGCCGACCGCCTTCGCCAACTTCCCGGGCGAGGCGCTCTACAGCGCGCCGCCGCGCAGTTGGGCTGACCGCGCCTACAACATCGTCCGCTGGACCGACATGCCGAGCGGCGGTCATTTCGCGGCGATGGAAGAGCCGGACCTGTTTGTGGCCGACGTGCGGGAGTGGGCGAGAACCGCCTGACCCTCCAGTGTGATCCGCTCATCCTCGTTTCCGCGAGGATGAGCGGGCTTGTTAAGAGGCTTCCGCCGGCCGCTTCAGCAGGAACAGCGCCGCCAGGCTCAGCGCGCAGGCGGCGCTGAGGTAGCCGCCGACGAGGCCCAGGCCGCCCTGCTTGACGAGCGCCTCGGCGATCAGCGGGGTCAGGCCGCCGCCGATGATGCCGCCGACATTGAAGGCGACGCTGGCGCCCGTGTAGCGCACCCGCGCCGGGAACAGGCCCGGCAGCCAGGCGCCGAGCGGGCCGTAGACGAAGCCCATCAGCACCATGGCCAGGGACAGGAAGACTCCGATCAGGACCAGCGAGCCGGAGCCGATCATCGGCGCAAGCAGGAAGCCCGCGCCGACCGCGAGGATGCAGCCCGCCATCAGCACCCGTCGCGGGTTGGAGGCGTCGGACCAGTAGCCGGCCCAGACTATGCCGGCGGCCATGAACAGGATGGCGATCAACTGTACGCCCAGGAACGCCTCGCGGCTGTATCCCAGCGTCTTGACGCCGTAGCCGAGCGCGAACGCGGTCGTCAGGTAGTAGATACAGAAGCAGGCCACGACGCCGAAGGTGCCGCCCAGCACCTCCTTCCAGTTGGTGCGCAGAACCTCGCCCAGCGGCACGGCCGGAGGCGGCGCCTCCTCCAGCGAGGCCTTGAAGGCGGGCGTCTCGGTGAGCTTCAGCCGCACCCAGAGGCCGATGCCGACCAGCACCGCGCTGGCCAGGAAGGGGATGCGCCAGCCCCAGCTCTGGAATTGTTCCTGGCTCAGCCCCAGGCCCAGAAGCAGGAAGAAGCCGTTGGCGGCCAGGAAACCCACGGGCGCGCCGAGCTGCGGGAACATGCCGAAGCGCGCCTTGTATCCGGGCGGGGCGTTCTCGACGGCCAGCAGCGCCGCGCCGCCCCACTCGCCGCCCAGCCCGAAGCCCTGGCCGAAGCGCAGGATGCACAGCAGCAGCGGCGCCACCCAGCCGACCATCGCGTAGGTCGGCAGGAAGGCGATCGCGACCGTCGAGCCGCCCATCATCAGCAGCGAGGCGACCAGGGTCGACTTTCGCCCGATCCGGTCCCCGAAGTGGCCGAAGAACACCGCCCCCACCGGCCGCGCGATGAAGGCGATCGCGAAGGTCGCATAGCTGAGCATCAGCTGCGCCCACTCCGAGCTTGTCGGGAAGAACAGCGGCCCGAACACCAGCGAGGCGGCCGTGGCGTAGATGTAGAAGTCGTAGAACTCCACGGCAGTGCCGGCCAGGCTGGCGCCCAGCACCCGGCGCGTTTCCGCCTTGTCGACCGCAACGTCCGTCATGACATTCCCCCCCCGTCCAACGCCTCTGGATTGCGGGTTGCCGCAGCGCCGGTCAAGGAACCTGTCCTATCTTTAACTTGCCCCGTCGGGGCGTCGGCGATTGATCCTTCGGTCAGTATGGGGAGGCGGGGGCCTTCTGGCGTGGGGGAAGCACCGCTTGGCCGGTCCGTTTCGCATGGATCGAGGACTGAGACCGCGGGCCTGGCGGCCGGTGTTCGAGCAGTTCGGCCGGCTCCACATTCCGGGTTTCCTTGAGGCCGGGGACGCCGGGGCCCTCCACAGCGCCATCGTTTCGGCGAAGGGATGGCGGCGCACCGTGCATGTCGCCGACGGCGAGGACGCCGAGCTGTCGATCGAGGAGATCGAGGAACTGCCGCCTGCAGAGCGCGTGGTGTTCGAACGCGGCCTGCACGACCTGGCCCGCGACTCGTTCCGCTATGTGTTCGACTCGATCCGGGTCAGCGCCGACTGCCGGGCGGGCAAGCCGATGGACCCGGTCCTGCGCCAGGCGTGGGAGTTCATGAACAGCGAAGGCTTCCTGGCCTTCGTCCGCGATCTCACCGGCGATGACCGGGCGGTCTACGCCGACATGATGGCGACGCGCTATCTGCCCGGACACTTCCTGACCGCCCACGATGACGAGGCGCCGGGCGCCGGGCGGCTGTTCGCCTATGTCCTGAACCTGACGCCGCGTTGGCGGGCCGACTGGGGCGGGGTGCTGATGTTCCTCGATGACGAGGATCATGTCGCCGAAGGCTATGTCCCGGCCTGGAACGCGCTGAACATCTTCACCGTGCCCCAGCGCCACGCGGTGTCGCTGGTCGCGCCGTTCGCGGGCGGCGAGCGCATCTCCCTGACCGGATGGATCCGGGCGCGGGTTCCCGGCGAGGGCGAGAGCTGAGCCACTAGCCAACCGCCGGATCTCGAGGTTACAGAACTGTAAGGTTCGGACGGGTTCGGCAGCGTGTCAGGGGTGTCATCCAGCAACGAGGGCGCCTCGCCTGTGGCGCGGCTGCAGGCGGGCTTGTCGGTGCGTCTGCCACATGCGGTCTCCGCCGGGCTCTGCGCTGCGCTCGCCGCGACGCTGGACGGCTGGACGCGGCGCGACGCCCACGAGGTGACGGGCCTGTCGGGCGGATCGCTTATCGACGCCCTGTCGGCCGCGCTGGCCGAGGCGGGCCTTGGCCGACCGGCCGGGGTTTCGGCCCTTCGCCACGGACCGGGCGCGCATGGATTGCCCACAGCAGCCGGGACGGGGTTCCTTCTCGACCTGACCGACGGCCGGTCGCAGGACGGCGGACTGTTGCTGTTCGGCGAGGAGCGGGTCGAAGGCTGGCGACCGCAAGCCGGCGCGCTGACGGTGTTCTCCGCCGACCATCCGCCGGTGTTGACGCTGGTCGCGCCGGACGCCCGCGCGCCACGGCTGTCGGTGTTCGGAACCCTCGCCTGACCCCGATATGGCCGTGCTATAGGCGGCCTGCATTCCCGTCCTGAGCCCGGATTCGACATGGCCCGCTACGATTTCGCCTCCGACAACGTCGCCGGCGCCATGCCCGAGGTCATCGAAGCCCTGACCACAGCCAACGCGGGCGCGGCATCGGGCTACGGGACCGATCATGTCAGCGCCCGGGCGGCGGACCTGATCCGCGCCGCGCTCGACGCCGACGCCGAGATCCGTTTCACCGCCAGCGGCACCGCCGCCAACGCGCTGGCGCTGGCGACGCTCGCCCAGCCGCATGAAGCGGTGCTCGCTCATGAGCACGCTCACGTCTGCACGGACGAAACCGGGGCGCCGGGCTTCTTCGGCGCGGGGGTCGGCCTGGTGGGCCTGCCCGGCCAGAGCGGGCGAATCGAGCTTGCCGCTCTGGAAGCGGCGCTCGCCGAGCCGGATGTCTCCTACCGCCAGCCGGCCGCGGCGCTGTCGCTGACCAACGCCACGGAATACGGAACCGTATATTCGGAAGGGCGGCTGCACGCCCTGGCGGCGCCGGTGAAGGCGAGGGGATATGGCGTGCATCTGGACGGCGCGCGGCTGGCCAATGCCGTCGCCGCGGGCTTTGACCTGAAGGCCGTGCCGAAGATGGGCGTCGACATCCTGGTCATGGGCGGAACCAAGGCCGGCTCGACCCCTACCGAAGCGCTGGTGCTGCTGAACAAGGGCCTCGCCCGGCGCTTCGACGCACGGCTGAAACATGCCGGACAGCTGGTGTCGAAGGGCCGCTTCCTCGCCGCGCCGTGGATCGGAATGCTCGAGAGCGGCGCCTGGTCGGCCCGGGCTGTCCACGCCAACGCCATGGCGCGGAAGCTGGCCGCGCTGATGCCGTTCCCGATCGTCCATCCGGTCGAAGCCAACGGCCTTTTCGTCGGCATGGATGAGCCGACGCTGGAGCGGCTCCGCCAGAAGGGCTGGTTCGTCTATCGCTTCCTGGACGGCACGGTGCGCTTCATGTGCAGCTGGGCGACGACCCCGGAGATGGTCGAAGAGCTCGGCGAGGCGCTCAAGGATATTGCCTGACCCTACGTCCGGGCCTTAGCTCGCGGGCATGAGCGAGCAATCCCATCCCGAGATCCGCGAAGCCGTCCGCAAGCTGTGCGCGGGCTTTCCCGGCGAGTACTGGCGCGCGCTGGACCGCGAGCGGACCTATCCGACCGAATTCGTGCGGACGCTGACCGAGGCCGGCTTCCTGTCGGTGCTGATCCCGGAGGAGTACGGCGGCTCGGGCCTGGGGCTGTCGGCGGCGACCGCGGTGCTCGAGGAGATTCACCGCAGCGGCGGCAACGGCGGCGGCTGCCACGCCCAGATGTACACCATGGGCACAGTGCTCAAGCACGGCAGCGCCGCCCAGAAGGAGCGCTACCTGCCGAAGATCGCCACCGGCGAGATCCGGCTGCAGGCGTTCGGCGTCACCGAGCCGACGGCGGGCACCGATACCACCCGCATCTCGACGTTCGCGAAGCGGGTCGGCGACAAGTACGTCGTCAACGGCCAGAAGATCTGGATCAGCCGGGCCGAGCACAGCGACCTGATGGTTCTGCTCGTTCGCACCACGCCCCGCGAGGAAGCCGCCCGTCCGGCCGACGGCATGAGCGTACTGCTGGTCGACATGCGCGAGGCGGTCGGCAACGGGCTGACGATCCGGCCGATCCGGACGATGCTGAACCACGCCACGACGGAGCTGTTCTTCGACAACCTCGAAGTACCGGTCGAGAATTTGGTCGGCGAGGAGGGCAAGGGCTTCCGCTATATCCTCGATGGCATGAACGCCGAGCGGATCCTGATCGCCAGCGAGTGCATCGGCGACGGCCGCTTCTTCATCGACCGCTCGTCGGCGTACGCGAAGGACCGCTCTGTTTTCGGCCGGGCGATCGGTGAGAACCAGGGCGTGCAGTTCCCGATCGCGCGCAACTACGTCCAGCTGTCGGCCGCCGCCCTGGCGGTCGACCACGCGGCGGCGCTGTTCGAGGCGGGCAAGCCCTGCGGCACCGAGGCCAACATGGCCAAGATGCTGGCGTCCGAAGCCAGCTGGGCGGCGGCCGACACCTGCATCCAGACCCATGGCGGCTTCGGCTTCGCCGAAGAGTACGACATCGAGCGCAAGTTCCGCGAGACGCGGCTCTACCAGGTGGCACCGATCAGCACGAACCTGATCCTGAGCCACGTCGGCACTCACGTGTTGGGCATGCCGAAGAGCTTCTAGCGTGCATCATTCCGAAATGCGCGCCGCTTCGAGACGAACATTCAGTCAGCGACAATGAGTTGCATTTAACCAGATCGGGTGATTGGGACAGTCACCGACTCATGTTCTGTGACCCACCGGTACGTATCGACTCGAAAAAGCTGGAATGAGTTCCCGACTGTCGGCCAAGGCCGGCCTCGCAATCCGAAAGCTCCGGCTGGCCGGGGGGTGGACCCTCGCGCAGCTCAGCGAGCGTTCGGGCGTGCCCCTGTCCACGCTGTCAAAGGTCGAGCTCGGCCAGACCTCGCTCAGCTATGAAAACCTGCTCCGCATCTGCAAGGGCCTCGAGATCGACATGGCCCGCCTGATCGGCGCCGAGGCCGACGGCATGCTCGGTGCGCCCAGCGCCGCGCCGCCCCCCGCGCCAGTCGCCCTGGGCCGGCGCTCCGTGGTGCGCGAGGGTGAGGGCGAGGCGACGACGCTGCCTTGGGGCAAAGGCCTGGTCGCCGCCGCGGATCTGATCCGCAAGACCTTCACGCCCATTGTCTGCGAGGTGGAGGCCGACAGTGTGGAGAGACAGGGCGGCTTCCGTCGAAGCGACGGCGAGGCCTGGATGACCGTGCTGGCCGGCGCGCTGTCGCTGCATTCGGAACTCTATGCCCCGCTGCACTTGGTCGCGGGGGACGGCGTCTACTTCGACGCCCGCGCCGGATACGCGTTGGTGAGGGAAGGCCCCGGTCCCTGCAAGGCATTGCTGGTGTTCGCCGGCGACGCCAGGGCTTGAGCCCGCTCCCCGTCCCGGGATGAGGCTATGCGAGTTCCAACTTCTGTCGCCGCCCTTCTCTCATTTAACCAATTATTTTCCGAAGCTTGTCAGCGATGCCTGAGCGACTCGACTCGCCGGGGCAAGCAGGCCGTTGCGGAAGACGAACATCATCGCGAACGTTGGAGCGGATCGCTGCCTTAACGCAGCGTCTCCATCGCGACGCGCGCAGTATTCGGCGCCTCCCCATGCTCGCGCCCGTGACCTCTACCCGCGAGAGCGGGCTCGCGACCGCGGAGTCGCGCTTCGTCCGATTGGCCAAGTTATTGATCTCGAAGACCTATCCGGTCGTCCAACCCTGTCGCGGGGGACCATGGTCCAAGGCCGGGCGCTGACCAGGACGCGGCCAGATTCCCGTCGGTCCGACTCGGGCAGGCCGCATTCGCTTCTTGTGTTCGCCGTTAACCAGATTGTTCAGGTCGCGCGGGACAATCCCCCAAGTCGGAAGGCTCACGCGACGGCCGGCCTGCCAGGCGCGGCGAGCAGCAGCAAGAGGGGCGAGGGTGACCACTGATACCGAACCACTGAAGCTCGGGACGAACCTGAGCCTCGACCAGGCGGCGCCTCTGCGCGACGCCTTGCTCGGCCGCCGCGGCGGGCCGTTGGACCTTGACGCCTCGGATGTCGAGCGCCTCAGCGGGCCGTGCTTCCAGGTGCTGGCTTCCGCCCGCGTGACCTGGGACGCCGATGGCCAGCCCTTCGCCTTCTCCGCCACTTCCCCCGCCTTCGAGAGCGGTCTTGCCCTGCTGGGCGCCGCCGAATGGATCCGCCCGCAAGAGGACCGCCTCCCGTGAGCCTGACTATCCTCGCCGTCGACGACTCCCGCACCATCCGTGAAATGCTCGGCCATACGCTTCGGCAGGCCGGCTACCAGGTGATCACCGCCGAAGACGGCATGCATGGCCTTGAGGTCCTGCAGACCGAGCGCCCGGACGTGATCGTCACGGACATCAACATGCCGCGCCTGGACGGCTTCGGCTTCATCGAGGCTGTGCGATCCGAAGGGGCCGCGAAAGCGACGCCGATCCTCGTGCTGACCACAGAGAGCGAGCCCGAGAAGAAGGCCCGCGCGCGGGCGGCCGGCGCGACCGGCTGGATCGTGAAGCCCTTCGACCCGGTCAAGCTGGTCGAAGCCATCCGCCGGGTCGCGGCCTAAGGGTCTGAAGGGGTAGTTCCACCATGGATCCGATGGACGCCATCCGGACGACCTTCTTCATCGAGTGCGACGAGCTTCTCGCGCAACTCGAAGAAGGCCTGATGGCCATGGAGCAGGGCTCCGCCGACTCCGAGACGATCAACTCGGTGTTCCGCGCGGTGCATTCGGTGAAGGGCGGCGGCGGAGCCTTCGGCCTCGATCCGCTCGTCCGGTTCAGTCACGTGTTCGAGACCCTGCTCGACCAGATCCGCTCCTCGCAGGTCGAGCCGACCGAAGCGGTCGTCGCCACCCTGCTGCGGGCGGCCGACATGCTGGCCGACCACGTCACGGCCGCCCGCGATGGCGGCGTCGCCGACGAGGGCCGCTCTGAACAGATCGCGGCCGCGATCATGTCCCACACCATCGGCGGCTCCACGGCAGCCGAGTACGAGCCCCAGCCCGACGAGATCGAAGGTCTCGACTTCAAGCCGCAGATGATCTCGCTGGACCTGCCGGCGGCCGAGCCTGCGGCGGACTTCGACATCTCTTCCCTGCTGGCCGGCATCTCCGACGCGCCCGCCGCCGAGGCCGCGCCGATCGAGGACGGCGAGGAGCCGGACTGGGTCGTCAGCTTCGCCCCGCACGCCAGCCTGTACGCCAAGGCCAATGATTCCGCCCTGGTCCTGCGCGAACTGAGTGGTCTCGGCGACGCGGTCATCACCGTGAATGATGAGGCCCTGCCGACCCTCGACGAGATGGATCCGCTCGGCGCCTACCTCGGCTGGACGGTGCGACTGCCCGGCACGGTGCATGAGGAAGACATCCGCGAAGCCTTCGCCTTCGTGGACGAGGACTGCGATCTTGAGATCGTGCGGGACGGTCCGTCCGCCACCGGTCCGGACATCGCGGCCCTGCTGTCAGCGGCGTCCCAGGCGGCTGTCGAGATCAGCGCGGTGTCCGCGCTCCAGCCGACGGCCCCGAACTCCGAGCCGGAGGCGTCCCCCGATCTGCCGGGATCGCTGCTGGTCGCCGCGGCTCCGGAACCCGCGCCCGTCGCCTCGGCCGAGCCCGACAACGTGGTCAGCATCATGGACCTCGCGCCTCCGGTCGAATCCCTGACCCAGGCCGCCCCGTCGGCGCCCTCGCAACCGACGACGGTCGCGAACCAGTCCGCCGCCGCCGCTCCGCCGCCGCCGGCGACCATCCGTGTCGATCTCGACCGGGTCGACCGGCTGATCAACCTGGTCGGCGAGCTGGTCATCAACCAGGCCATGCTGGCCCAGCGGGTCATGGAGTCGGGCGCCGGCAAGGCCACCGACGTGAATCTGGCGATCACCGACCTCGAGCTGCTGACCCGGAACATCCAGGACAGCGTGATGGCCATCCGCGCCCAGCCGGTGAAGTCGGTGTTCCAGCGCATGCCGCGCCTGGTTCGCGAAGTCGGCGAGGCGACGCAGAAGCGCGTGCGCCTGGTGACCGAAGGCGAGGGCACGGAGGTCGACAAGACCGTGGTCGAGAAGCTCTCCGACCCGATCACCCACATGATCCGCAACGCCATCGATCACGGCCTGGAGACCCCGGCCGAACGCGAGGCGGCGGGCAAGCCGGCCGAAGGCACCGTGCGCCTGACCGCCGCTCACCGCAGCGGCCGGATCGTCATCGAAGTCTCCGACGACGGCCGCGGCGTCGACCGCGCCCGGGTCAAGGCCAAGGCCATCGAGAAGGGCCTGATCTCGCCGGACGCCCAGATGACCGACGAGGAGGTCGACAACCTGATCTTCGCGCCCGGCTTCTCGACCGCCGCCACCGTGTCGGACATCTCCGGCCGCGGGGTCGGCATGGACGTGGTCAAGCGTTCGGTCCAGGCGCTGGGCGGCCGCATCACCATCGTCTCGACGCCGGGCCAGGGCTCGCGCTTCTCGCTCAGCCTGCCGCTGACGCTGGCGGTGCTCGACGGCATGGTCGTCACGGTCGGCGAGCAGACCCTGGTCGCGCCGCTGACCACGATCATCGAAAGCCTCAAGCCCCGCGCCGGCGACGTGCGGCCGTTGGGCCCGAACAACTTCGTGCTCAAGATCCGTGACGCCTTCGTGCCGCTGGTCGACACCGGCGCCGCGCTCGGCTTCGGCAAGTCGAAGTTCGATCCGACCGAAGGCGTCGCCCTGCTGGTCGAAAGCGATGTGGCCGGCCAGGTCGCGCTGATGGTCGACCATATCCAGGGCCAGCGCCAGGTCGTGATCAAGAGCCTTGAGACCAACTACAAGCCGACCGACGGCGTCGCGGCGGCCACCATCCTGGGCGACGGCCGCGTCGCCCTGATCCTCGACATCGATGGGCTGGTCACCGCCCACCGCAAGGCGCCGCAGCGCGTCGAAACTCTCGCCCTGACTGGATGACGATCATGACCGAGCTTTCCCTGGACGGCCGCGACGGCAGCGAACTGATCTCTTTCCGGATCGGGGAGCAGGAGTTCTGTGTGGACATCATGGCGGTTCGCGAGATCCGCGGCTGGACGCCGGCGACCCCGGTGCCGCATTCACCCCGTTTCGTCCGCGGCGTGATCAACCTGCGCGGCGCGGTTCTGCCGGTGGTCGACCTGGCCGACCGCCTGGGCCTGGGCACGGCGGTGGAGACCGCGCGGCACGTCATCATCGTGGTGCAGATCGGCAGCAAGGTCGTCGGCCTGCTCGTCGACGCGGTGTGCGACATCCTCTCGACCGCTGATCACACGGTCCAGAAGACTCCGGACCTCGCCGGCGACCAGATGCAGAGCTTCGTGAAGGGTCTGATCGCCCTCGAGGGCCGCATGATCAGCCTGATCGACCTGGGCCTCGTCCTCGACGCCCAACAGGCGGAGGCTGCCTGACACCAATGGCCGGCGCAGAATTCGCCACCACGCAACCCAGAGACGCCGGCCGTGAGTTCGCTTTCACGACCGAGGATTTCCGCACGATCGCGGCCGTCCTGCACGGCGACGCGGGCATCTATCTGCCCGACACCAAGGCGACGTTGGTCTACTCCCGTCTGGCCAAGCGCTTGCGGACGCTCGGCCTGTCGAGCTTCCGCGACTACTGCAAGCTGATCCAGGGCAACGACGGCATTGACGAGCGGCAGGCGATGCTGGCCGCCCTGACCACCAATGTGACCCGGTTCTTCCGCGAGCCGCATCACTTCGATCACCTGCGCGACACCGTCATGCCGGCCCTGGCGGCCCGGGCGAAGGCGGGGGGGCGCGTCCGCCTGTGGTCGGCGGCCTGCTCGACGGGACAAGAGCCCTATTCGATGGCGCTGACGGCGCTTTCGGTCCTGCCCGACGCCGACCGGTACGATTTCAAGATCCTCGCCAGCGACATCGATCCGAACGTGGTTCGCACCGCGCGCGAAGGCGTCTACAGCCGCGAGGCCATCGATCCGGTCCCGGCCGGCCTGCGCAAATACCTGCACAAGGCGCCGGACCAGGGTTCCGACATGTGGCGGGTCGATCCCGCCGTCCAGGAGCTGATCGCCTTCCGCGAGCTCAACCTGATCAAGCCCTGGCCGATGAAGGGCCGCTTCGACGTCATCTTCTGCCGCAACGTGGTCATCTACTTCGACGACGCGACCCAGGAGACGGTCTGGCGCAAGTTCATCGATGTCATGACTCCCGGCGCGCGCCTTTACATCGGCCACTCCGAGCGGGTCACCGGTGATGGCGGACGCCTGAGCAGCGATGGCCTGACCGTGTACAAGGCGGGAGGACAGCTGTGACGACGCGCGTCCTCATCGTCGACGACTCCGCGACCATGCGCGGCGTGATCGCCGCTGTCCTGCGCCGCGATCCCGACATCGAGGTCATCGGCTCGGCCGGCGACCCGCTGGAAGCCCGCGAGGCCATCAAGCGGCTGAATCCTGACGTGGTCACCCTCGACGTCGAGATGCCGAACATGAACGGCATCGAGTTCCTCGAGCGGATCATGCGCCTGCGTCCCACGCCGGTGATCATGATCTCGACCCTGACCCAGGCCGGCGCCGATACGACGATCGAGGCGCTGGCGCTCGGCGCGGTCGATTGCGTCGGCAAGCCTGGCCCGGGCGTGAACGCCAGCGAGGCCTTCGCCGGCTTGCCGGACAAGGTGAAGGCCGCCGCCCGATCTCGCCTGCGCCCGCTCGGCGACGCGCCGCGCGCCAGCACGACCGCGCAAGGCGTGTATCGGCCGAACGGCAACATCGTCGCGATCGGCTCGTCCACCGGCGGAGTGGAGGCCCTTCTGCAGGTCATCTCCGGCTTCCCGGCGAACTGTCCGCCGACGGTGATAACCCAGCACATGCCGGCGACCTTCACCAAGAGCTTCGCCAAGCGGCTGGACAACGCCTCCGCCGCCCATGTGACCGAGGCCGAGGACGGCGATCTGCTTGAGCACGGCCGCGTCTTCCTGGCTCCAGGCGGATCCCGGCATCTCACCGTGCAACGCACCGGCAACCAGCTGCGCTGCCGGCTGCTCGAGGGCGAAACGGTCAACGGCCATTCGCCGTCCGTGGACGTGCTGTTCGAGTCCGTGGTGAAGGCGGTGGGCGGCAAGGCCGCCGGCGCCATCCTGACCGGCATGGGCCGAGACGGCGCCAAGGGCCTGCTGGCCATGCGAGAAGCCGGCGCCCGCACCTTCGGCCAGGACGAGGCCAGTTGCGTTGTCTACGGCATGCCGCGGGCGGCCTTCGAAATCGGCGCTGTGGAGCGTCAGTACCCCATTACGCGTATCGGCTCCCACCTGCTGGGCGCCTGCGCGGTCTCTTCCGAGGGATAGACCAAGATGCCTGCCGCCTCCGCCATTTCCGTCCTCGTGGTCGACGACCAGATGACGATCCGCACCCTGGTGCGGTCCGGGCTGCAGCAGCTCGGCTTCAAGGACATTCGCGAGGCGCCGGACGGCGAGGCGGCGCTGCGGATGCTGCTGATCCAGCCGGCGCACCTGGTGATCTCGGACTACAACATGCCCAAGCTGGACGGTCTGGGCCTGCTGCGGGCGGTCCGCGCCCATGCGCCGTTCCGCTCGATCGCCTTCATCATGCTGACCGGCCGGGCCGACTCCGATCTGGTTCAGCGCGCGGTTCAATTTGGCGTCAATAACTACTTGGTCAAACCTTTTACGGTCCAAGTGCTCAAAGACAAAATTGAAGGCGTGTTCGGCGCACTGACATGAGCATTGGGGAGGGTGGCATCGAACGTACGTTGCATGTGGGGCAGGGCGAGCACCATGTTTCGGATTCTTCCGATGTGGTGATGAGCACCGTGCTGGGCTCGTGCATCGCCGCCTGTATCCGGGATCCGGAGCGGGGCATCGGCGGCATGAACCACTTCCTTCTGCCGGACGGCGACGGCAGCAGCAGCGGCGACGAGGCCACGCGCTACGGCGTGAACGCCATGGAAATGCTGATCAACAGTCTGCTGCGCGCCGGCGCGCGCCGCGACCGGCTGGAGGCCAAGCTGTTCGGCGGGGCCAGCATGTTTGACCGGCTGCGCAACATCGGCGCCGAGAACGCCGCCTTCGCCAAGCGCTTCCTGGAGGCCGAGGGCATCAAGGTCATCGGCGGCGACACCGGCGGCAACAGCGCCCGTCGCATCCGCTACCGGCCCACGACGGGCCAGGCCATGCAGCGTCTTCTGACCGACGCCGATCCGTCAGTGTTCGTGCGCGAGCGCAAGCTGGCCACACCGCCCCCGGCCGCCAACACCGGCGATCTGGAGCTGTTCTGATGAGCATCGCCGCTCTCACCGCGCAGGACTTGCCGCACGGGCTGAGCGGCGGCATCGAAGGCGTCGCCCACGAGCTGGCGTTGCTCCAGGCGCATGTGCTGCGGCTCCAGGATATCTGCCATGTGCCCGAGCACGCCGCCGGCCTCGACGCCGTGCTGGTGCGCGAGCTTCAGTCGCTGGACCTCATCTCACAACGCCTCGGGGTACTGAGTCACTTCCTCCGCCACGTCGTGGCGGCAGTGCCCTACAGTCCCGCCGTGGATCTGACCGCTGCGCTGGCGTCGGTTCCGCTGCAGGACATGGCCGACCGTCTCATGGCGCATGCCGCCGATGAGGAAGCGCCGGCCGAAGCGTTCGACTCCGGTGACTTCGACCTCTTCTGAGGGAGCCCATGGCTGAGGTTCAGAACTCCGCCGCGAATGCGAAGGTCGACCTGACCAGGGCGCGCGCCCTGCTGTTCGACGACAACCAGGTGCATCTGAACCTGCTGTCGAACGTCCTGACGAGCTTCGATCTGCGCCGGCAGACCAAGGTGCAGAATTTCCGGGACGCCAAGGCCGCGGCCGGCGGGGCGGAGTTCGATCTCATCATGGTCGAGGCCGCCATGGCCAAGGGCGCGGGATTCGACTTCATCCGCTGGCTGCGCCGTGAAGGGCCCGAGTTCAACCGCACCACCTCGGTTCTGGTCGTGACCAGCGGAACCCGCATGGACCAGGTGGCCAAGGCCCGCGACGCCGGCGCCAACTTCGTGCTCGCCAAGCCGATCACGCCGCCGGTGCTGCTGCAGAGGATCATCTGGCTGGGACGGGACAAGCGGCTGTTCGTCGAGGCCGCGAGCTACTGCGGGCCGGACCGGCGCTTCAAGGCCTTCGGACCGCCGGTCGGAACCAAGGGACGTCGCCACGACGATCTGAACTTCAAGCTGGGCAAAGCATCCGAGCCGAACATGTCCCAGAACGAAATCGACATGCTGATCAAACCGCAAAGGGTGAACCTGTGACCAGTGGAGCCCGCTTCTTCAAACCCACCAACCGCCTGGCGGATTCGGTGGATGTCCGCTTCGGCCTCGCCGCCGAGACCGCCGTCGATCGGGGCGCGCAGGTCGTGCTCAACTCGGGCGACGACATGCGCAAGTCCGTCAAGGGCTGGGTCGCCGAGGTCATGAAGCTCAGCGCCCAGCCGCAGCCGGATCTGGAGCGTCTCTCCTGGCTGGCCAACGGCGTCCTCGGCGTCGGCGGGGCGGCGGGCATGACCCGGCTGGCGCGGTGCGGCGGCCTGTTCGCCCATGCGCTGGACCTGATCGGCGACAAGTGGAAGCCGGAGCTGGGCGCGCTTTACGGCAACGCCATCGGCCGGCTGCTAGAGGACACGGATCCCACCGCCGAGCAGGAGCGGATGCTGGCGTCGCTCGAAGACATGAACAAGCGCCTGGCCGGCGAGGTCCCGGTCGCCTCCTAGGCCAGTCCGGTTACGCCACTCCGGCTCTCCGGCCTGGGAGGAAGCCGGAGAGCCTGGGCCCGACACCCGGGGGGGTCGGCGGGCCCCCGAACGGCCAACTGGGCCGCCCGGAGTGACATCCGAAAATCAGTCGCGGTTCGCGGCGCGCGAAATCCGGCTCAGACCGGCCGCACTTTCCACCAGGATGCGTTCAATACCGCGCGTCGCGGCGCGGATGCCGTCGTCCGCCGTGGCGCGGAGGTGGTGACGGGCTTCGTTCAGCATGGCCGCGACCGCCGCGCTGCCATCCAGATCCTCGATCTGCACGATCGCGGCTTCCTCGGACAGGCAACGGTCGAGGGCATCGCGGGCCTCCTTCGACATAGCGGCGAGGGCTTAGACGGTGGCGCGCGAAAAACGCAGCGCGCAGCTGACGTCGACGTCCAGGGCGTCGAGCCTGACGCGCAGGTCATCACTCAGGGCGGGGGCGGCAAACGTAGGCAAAGGAAGGTTCCTCGCTAGGTCTTTCGACGCGGGCAGGGGGTCTGCACCCCCGCGCAGTTGCTTAGGGATGCACCCGCGAGGGCCTGGACCGCGGCAAGCTGCGCGAGGCCATCCGGATCATGCAGGCCGCGGCCGTCAGGCTCGCCGATGACCCGAAGGCCGTCAGCGAGGCGCTGGGAGTCCGCGAAGGCGCGAACATCTGAAGGCGGAAGGGGCCCCGGCCGGATAGCCAGGCCCCCTTCACCGAAAACAGGAACCGGACTCTACGCCGCGCGGGCGTTGACCGTGTTCGCGTCGGCCAGCTTGAAGCGCGCGATCATGCTGGAGAGACCATCGGCCTGCTGCGCCAGAGCGTGGCTGGCGGCGGTTGTTTCCTCGACCATGGCGGCGTTCTGTTGGGTTACCTGGTCCATCTGGTTGATGGCGGTGTTGACCTCGACCAGCGCTGTCGACTGCTCGCGGGCCGAGGCGGCGATCCCGGCGACCAGAGCATTGACCCCCGCTACCCGCTCGACGATGCGCTGCAGGGTGTCACCGGTCTGGCCGACCAGAACGACGCCGCGCTGGACGTGGTCGGTCGAGGCGCTGATCAGGGCCTTGATCTCCTTGGCGGCCTCGGCCGAGCGCTGCGCCAGGCCGCGCACCTCGCTGGCGACGACCGCGAAGCCCTTTCCGGCGTCCCCGGCCCGGGCCGCCTCCACCCCGGCGTTGAGCGCCAACAGGTTGGTCTGGAAGGCGATCTCGTCGATCACGCCGATGATCTGGCCGATCTCGCTTGAGGACTTCTCGATCGCGCCCATCGCCTCGGTCGCTTCGGTGACGATGGCGCCGCTCCGCTCGGCCTCCCCCGAGGCGGCCTCGGCCGCCTCGCGTGCGTCGATCGCGCCCTGGGCGGCCTTGCGGACGGTGGCGGTGACTTCGTCGAGCGCCGCCGCCGTCTCCTCCAGGCTGGCGGCCTGATGCTCGGTGCGGCGCGACAGGTCGTCGGACGCGTGGTCGATTTCCTCGGCTCCGCTGAGGATGCCGCTCGCCGCCTCGCGCACGGCGCGCATGGTCTGTTCGAGCCGGTCGATGGCGGCGTTGTAGTCGATGCGCAGGCGCTCGTAGTCCGGGGCGAAGGGTTCCCGCAGCCGGAACGACAGATCGCCGTCGGTCAGTCGGGTGAGGCCGAGGGCCAGGTTCTCGACCACATCCTTCTGCTGACGCTCGGCGATTGCGCGGCGGGCCTCCATCGATTGGCGCTCCTCCTCGATGCGCGCCCGTTCGTCGTTGGCCTCCAACTCCGCCATTCGCTCGATTGCGGCCTGCCTGAAGGCGATCAGGGCGCGGGCCATCAGGCCGATCTCGTCCTGCCGGTCGGCTTGCGGCGGCTCGACGGTCTGGTCGCCCCTGGCCAGCCGGTCCAGAGCCCGGGTGACGTCGAGGATCGGCTGCACCAGCGTGCGCCGCGCGACGACGACGAGCGCACCGGCGAAAGCCACGCCGGCCGCCAGCATCGCGATCATCAGCCATTGGGCGATTGCGGCCTCGCGGGTGGCGGCCCCGGCCTCGGCCCTGGCGGAACTCTCGATCGTGTCGGACGCCTTCTCCATAGCGCCTTCGAGCGCGTCGAACTGGGCCATGAATCCCGGGGTCGCCGCCTCGGCCGCGGCGGGGTCGGTCTGGGCGGCGCCGATCACCGCTTCGGCCGAGGCGATGTATCTCGCGAGGGGCGCCTCCACCGCGGCCAGGGCGGCCCTGGCATTGGGATCGACAGCCAGGGCCTTGTTGGTCTGGATGTCTTCGCGGAACGCCTTGGCGTGTTCGGCGAGGTCCTTCCTGACATCGTCGAACGAAACGCCCGTGGTCGGATCGGTGGCCCGCAGGGCCGAAAGGACATCGGCGCGCAGCGCGTCGTGCATCATGTCGGCATGCAGGTGATTGCGCAGCACGGAGGCCGATCGCGTGGCGTCGTTCAGATTTCCACTCAGATTGAAGGCCGACCAGATCCCGGCCCCCGCGAGCGTCGCCGCCAGGCCGAGCACCGCGACGCCTGCAGTCATCACGCGCCCACTGATGGAAGAGAAGTTCAAGGCACGATCCTCGCCTGAGCATCCACTGATCAGCGAGTAACAAGATATCCTTGATTGAGAATTAACCTTGTTTCGAGGATGAGGCGAGAATTCTCCGGTCGTGCTTCGTATTCAAGACCGGTGTTTTCGTCGCAGAGAAGGCCTGTGCTTGAGGATTTGTGACACTCAGATGAATGGGTAAGGGGACACAGAATATGTCGTCGGCACCAGCCAGGCTTTATCCGCCGGTCTACGGCCGCAGGGGCGGTTTCTGGACCTTAACCGTGGCTTGACGCTTCTCATTCAATGGTCGCGGCGAAATGGGAGGGCCGTCGTCGTGACGATCTTTGATCAGGCACAGAAGCGCCTGCGTCTACTGGCAGCACTTGCCGCCACCGCGGGGTGCTGCGCCATCGCGGGGCCCGCCGTGGGCCAGGACAGCGCCTGGAGCCTGGAGGCCGCCTATACCGCTGATGTGATCGGACCGGTCGCCGGCGATGCGCCCCGTATCGGCAGCCTGCTCGACAACCTGGACCTCATCGCCGATCTGGACCTGGGCAAGGCCATCGGCTGGCAGGGCGCGACGCTGCACGGCTACGTTCTGTCAAACCAGGGCGACATCCCGAATGACAACGCCGGCACGCTGCAGGGCGTCGACAACATCGAGGTCGGCCGTCAGGGCGTGCGCCTCTATGAGCTTTGGGTCGACGCTCCGATCGGCGAAAACGCCACGCTGCTCGGCGGACTCTATGACCTCAACAGCGAGTTCTACACCAGCGACGCCGCCGGCCTGCTGATCAATCCGTCCTTCGGCATCGGTTCGGAGCTGGCGGCCACGGGCCCCAACGGCCCCTCGATCTTCCCGTCGACGGCGCTGGCGATCCGCCTGAACTACACGGTCGGCGCCGGCTACCTGCGCGGCGCGGTGCTGAACGCGCACGCGCGCGTTCCAGGGGACCCTGGCGGCGTCGACACCGATTTCGACGATGGCGCGCTGCTGATCGGGGAAGCGGGCTTCGGCGGCGAAGCGGGCAAGCTGGCCGTCGGCCTGTGGCGGTACACCGAGGACCAGGACGACATCCGCGACGTGACCGTGCTGGGTGATCCTGTGAAGCGCACCGCCCAGGGCGCCTATGTGCTGGGCGAGCGCGTGTTCATGGGCGACGACGAGGGCCGCAAGGTCACCGGCTTCTTCCGCGCGGGCTTCTCGGATGGCAAGACCAGCCCGTTCAAGGGCGGCTGGCAGGCTGGGGTGCTGGTCGAGCGGGTGTTCGCCGGACGTCCCGACAGCGCCTTCTCCGTCGGCGTGCAGCAGGGACTCCTGTCCTCCCGGATGCGGGACCTGATGACCACCGGCGGGATCGATGCGGCGCGCGCCGAGTCGGGTCTGGAGTTCACCTACGCCGACCGCCTGAGTCCCCGCGTCACGCTCCAGCCGGATCTGCAAGTGGTGTTCGAGCCCGGCGGCGACCGCGACGCCGATCCGCTTGTCGTGGCCGGCATCCGACTGACGATCGACCTGTTGCCCTGATCAGATGGGCACAGGCACTGACGTGCATGTCCCCGGCCTGTGCTATCTCCCGCGCGTGTCCAGCTTCCAGATCATCGATGATCCGGCTGATCCGCGGATCGAGGCCTATCGCGACATCCGGGAGCGCGACCTCGTCGGCCGCCGCGGACTATTCATCGCCGAGGGTGAGACGGTGCTGCGGGTGCTGGCGGGACAGAGCCGCCACCGCCCGGTCTCGGTGCTGATCGCCGGCAAGCGGCGCGACAAGCTGGCGCCGATCCTGAACGCGCTGCCGGCCGACACGCCGGTCTATCTCGCTGACCAGGCGGTGCTCGACGCCGTCGCCGGCTATCCGCTGCACCGGGGAATCCTGGCGCTGGCAGAGCGGGCGCCGGAGCCTTCCGTGGACGAACTGCTCGGCGCGCAGGGTTCACGCGCGCTGGTGCTGGCGCTGGTCGGGATCGCCAACCACGACAACATGGGCGGTCTGTTCCGTAACGCCGCCGCGTTCGGCGTCGACGCGGTGCTGCTCGACCCGACCTGCTGCGACCCGCTCTACCGGAAGGCCATCCAAGTCTCGGTCGGCGGCGTACTGCGGACGCCGTTCGCGACGGTCGGGGGCGACATGGTCGAGACGCTGGTCCGGCACGGTCTGACGCCTGTGGCGCTGAGTCCGTCGGGCGAGACCCCGCTACGCCAGCTGGTTCCACCGCCGCGCGCCGCGTTGCTGTTGGGCGCCGAGGGGCCCGGCCTGCCGAAGGAGACCCTGGCACGCTGCCGGACGGTCTCGATCCCGATGGCCGAGGGTTTTGACTCGCTGAACGTGGCGACGACGTCAGGGATCGCGCTGCATCATCTGAGGACGGCATAGCGCCAGTCTCCCTCCCCGCAAGGGGGAGGGAGGGCACGCAGCCTAGTTCGACCACATCACGAATTCGGCGTCCTTGGGCATCGGCTTGCCGTCGGTCGGACGATCGATCCACATCGGGCCTTCGATCAGCGCCGGCCACAGAGGCCGGGCGGCGCGGCGGTCCTGGGCGTCGAGCATGGCCGTCAGCTCCTTGACCTTGTCCGGACGCGCGGCGGCGAGGTTGTCGCGCTCCAGCGGATCGCTGGCCAGGTCGAACAGCCAGGCCTTCTTGGGCGTTTCAGCCAGCTGCAGCTTCCAGTCCTTCCAGATCACGGTGCGATAGGGGCCTGAGCGGAAGAACAGCGGCCGGTCGGCGACCTTGCCGCGCGACAGGGACACCAGGTCGACGCCGTCGAGCACGCTGGCGCCGGGGCCCTGCGCTCCGGCCGCCGTCATGGCGGTGGTGAACACGTCGAAGTGCATGGCGCGGGCCGGCGTCGCCGTGCCGGCCGGGATCTGGGCCGGCCACTTCATCAAGAAGGGCACATGGATGCCGCCCTCAAAGAAGGTTGCCTTGAAGCCGCGGTAGGGCTTGTTGATGTCCGGCAGGCCGATGTAGTTCGCGCCGCCGTTGTCGCTGGTGAAGATGATGATGGTGTTTTCGGTCAGGCCCTGACGCTCGACTTCGGCCAGCACCTTGGCGACGTTGCGGTCCAGCGCACGGATCATGGCGGCGTAGACCCGCAGGCGATGATCCTTGATCCCTGACAGGGCGTCGTAGTCCGCCTTGGTGGCCTGCAGCGGCGTGTGCGGCGCGTTGAACGCCAGGTACATGAAGAACGGGCCGTCCTTGTTGGCCGCGATCGCCTTCGCCGCCTCGTCGCCGAGGTAGTCGGTCATGTAGCCCTTCGGTTCGAACGGCTTGCTGCCGTTGAAGCGGACCGACCAGGGCAGATTGGCCCACAGGAAGACGTCGATCGGATCCCAGTCCTGAACCGAGTTGACGACATTGGGGTCGTCCTTGGGCAGGAACATCGCCGCGCCGGCGTAGAAGCCGAGGGTTTCGTCGAAGCCCTGGTCCTGGGGACGCATCCCCTCGCTTTCACCCAGGTGCCACTTGCCCAGGTGCAGGGTGCGGTAGCCCGCGCCCTTCAGCGTCTCGGCGATGGTCACCTCGCTGGCGGGCACACCCATCTGGTCGACCGGCGGGACGTCCTTGATGCGGTCTTCGTGGAAGATCGGCGGGGTGTTGCCGCTGTGACCGCCCATCTTGGCGATGTTGCGCGCGAACATGGTCGGCACGGCGGTGAACTCGAAGCCGAAGCGGGTCGGATAGCGGCCGGTCATCATCGCCGCGCGCGAGGGCGAACAGGTCGCGTTGCCGGCATAGCCGTTGGTGAAGGTCACGCCGTCGCGGCCGATGGAGTCGATCGCCGGCGTCGGCACGGCGCCGTTGGCCACCCCTTCTCCCGTCGAGGTCAGGTCGTTCATGCCCAGATCGTCGGCGACGATCAGGATGATGTTGGGCTTGCGCTCCGTCCCGGCCGGCGGCGGCGTCGCCTTCTTCCAGGTCACCTCCTGGTTCGGCTGGATCGGATCGCGCAGGTTGCCGATGATCCCCGGCAGATACAGGCGATAGTGCTGGAAGGCGAAGAAGCCGGCGACGCCGATCACGGCGACGATGGCGAGGGTCCAGATGAGGGCGCGCTTCATGCTCGGCTCCTAACGGGTGAGCGACTTGTGTTCGATGGCCGATCCGCCGGCCGGCAGGCTGAAGAGGTCGCCGTCGCGGGCGATCCACAACGGCCCCTTGAAGATTTCCCCCGCCTTGCCGCGGAAGACGACTTCCAGGGCGCGGATGGGCAGCGGCGGAATGACGTGAGTCAGGACCAGCCCCTTCACGCCGGCCTTGTCGGCCAGGGTCGCGATCTCTTCAGGGGCGGCGTGATAGTCAGGGATGTCGGCGAAGATCTTGGCGCGCCTGGGCTTGCCGGCCTCGAGCGAGCTGTCGTGGATCAACCGGGTGAGCTCGGGGTCGAGGGCGTCGTGCAGCAGCAGGTCCGCGCCCCTGGCCTGGGCGGCGACAGTCGATGAGATCGAGGTGTCGCCGCTGACCACCACGCTGCGGCCCTTGTAATCGAAGCGATAGCCGACGGCCGGCTTCACAGGGCCGTGGTCGACGCGGAAGGCTGTGATCTTCAGGCCGCCGTCGTTGACGACGACGACCGAGTCCGCGCCGTCCGGAATGGCGAACGGCCGCGCCTGCAGCCCGGCTCCCGACGGCGGAGCCACGGGCTCGCCGTGGTGGGCGGTGCGATAGCCGTTGTCGAGGGCGTACGCCTCATTGAAGCCCGCGACGACGCGCTCGACGCCCGCCGGCCCGAACACCGGCAGCGGCGTCACGGCGTTGTAGCCGACCCAGCGCTGCAGCGTCACGTTGCCGAGTCCATCGATGTGGTCCGAGTGGAAGTGGGTCAGCAGAACCGTGGTGTCCGCCGAGCCGACGCCGAGGCGACCAAGTACGCGGCCGGCTCCCTCGCCGGTGTCGACGATGAACAGCCGCTTGCCCGCGATGACCGCCGTGCAGGGGCCGCTGCGGGCGCCGTCGGGCATCGGTCCGCCGGAGCCGCAGATGACGACGTTGAGGCCGTCGGGCATCGCGCCGACGACATCCGCGGCCATCGTGCGGGCGAGGGTGCGTTCCATCACGGCCAGCGCGATCTGGCCCCTGAACGCGAACAGGACGGCGCCGACCAGCGCCGCCAGGACGATCAGTCCGGCGAGGATGCGTTTCACGAAGCCCTCCCACTTTCCGGCTTGCTCGCCGGAAATATATTGGCATTATTTGTGCCATTATCGATGCGGACGGTCAAGTCCGTGTGGACATCATCCGGAGACCTGCCTTGGACGTGCTTCGAACTCCCGACGAACGCTTTGCCGGTCTGCCGGACTTCCCGTTCGCGCCGCACTACCGCACCGTGCCGTCCGGCGACGGCGGCGAGCTACGCATCGGCTATGTGGACGAGGGGCCCCGCGACGCCGCGCCCGTGCTGCTGATGCACGGGGAGCCGTCCTGGTCGTTCCTGTACCGGAAGATCGTGCCGCTGCTGTCGGGCCGGAACCGGGTGGTCGCGCCCGACCTGATCGGCTTTGGCCGCTCCGACAAGCTCGCCGCCAAGGAAGACTATACCTACGAGCGGCATGTCGCCTGGATGAGCGCCTGGCTCCTTGCGCTGGACCTGAAGGACATCACCCTGTTCTGCCAGGACTGGGGCGGGCTGATCGGTCTTCGCCTGGTCGCGGCCTTTCCCGACCGGTTTTCGAGGGTGATCGTCGGCAACACCGGCCTGCCCGCCGGGTCGGGCATGAGCGACGGCTTCAGGACCTGGCTGGAGATGAGCCAGTCCATTCCGGTCTTCCCCGCCGGCATGATCGTCAACATGGGCTGCCAGCGCGAGCTGTCGCCGGAGGAGATCGCCGCCTACGACGCGCCGTATCCGGACGAGAGCTACAAGGCCGGCGCGCGCGTGTTCCCGACCCTGGTGCCGGTCACGCCGGAGCACGCCTCGGTCGCCGAGAACAAGGCCGCCTGGGCCGTACTGGAACAGTTCGACAAGCCGTTCCTGACCGCGTTCAGCGACGCCGATCCGGTGACGAAAGGCGGCGAGGCGCCATTCCAGGCCCGGGTGCCCGGCGCGAAGGGGCGCCGGCACACCATCATCGAAGGGGGCGGCCACTTCCTGCAGGAAGACCGTCCCGAAAGGATCGCCGAGGTCATCCAGGACCTCATCGACGGCAAGCTCTGAGGGGAGAACGCCATGAAGGTCGAGAACGCGGTGTTGCCGCAGGGCAGCCAGCTCCAGCATCTGATCAGCCTCGGAGGCGACAAGCCGATCGTGATGCTGAACCTGCTCAAGTTCCACGACCGGGCGAGGTATGACGAGCCCGGCCACCCCGACATCTCCGGCCGCGAGGCCTACATGCTCTATGGCCAGCCGATGAAGGCGCTGGTCGAGGGCAAAGGCGGCCGCATGTGGTTCAACGCCACCATCGACGCGCTCGTGATCGGCGAGGTCGAAGAGCTCTGGGACGTGGCGGCGATCATGGAATATCCGAGCCGCGAGGCGTTCGTGGCCATCGCCACCTCGCCCGAGGTCGCGGCCCTGGGCATCCACCGCAAGGCGGGGCTGGCGGGCCAGCTGCTGATCCAATGCACGAGTCTGGCGTAGTGGCCCCGTCGCGCGCCACGCTGGTGGCTCTGACGCTGCTGGGGCTGATCAACCTGGCGCGAGGCTCGATCCACACCTTCCTGCCGGACGGGGGCGCGGGCGTGATTGCGGGACTGGACCTGTCGACCAGCCGGGAGACGATCCTGTTCCTGTTCGCCGGCATCGGAACCGGCCAGATAAGCGCTGGCCTCGTGGACCTGGCCGTCGCCCTGCGCTGGCGGGCGTTCGCCGTGCCGCTGCTGGCCATCGAGGTGCTGCGCGGGGCGCTGTTCACCGCCGTGACCCAGTTCTGGAAGCCTTCGCCGGTAGAGGTTCCGGGAGAGCGCTTCATCATGGTCTTGACCGCCGTTCTGGCGCTGGTCCTGATCTGGGAGCTTGCGCGTCGGCTCCGTCGGGCGCCCTCTTGAACCGTGACCGATTCGACCGACACCGCGACTCTCCCGCCCACGGACGGCCGTCGCCTCCGCTCGGAGGCGAGCCGCACCCGGATCGTGCAGGCGATGATCGACATCGTCCGCGAACAGGGCGGACTGGGGATGCCGCCGGCCGAGCTGATCGCCGAGCGGGCCGGTGTCGGTCTGCGGACCGTCTTCCGCCTCTTCGAGGACATGGACGGCGTCTACCGCGCCATGCAGGCGGTGATCACCGAGGAAGCGGGCCCGCTGATGGGGGTCATCTCGCCGACCGGCGACACGGCAAGGGACATCGAGGCAGAGATCGCAAGGCGTGCGCGCCTGTTCGAGATGATCCTGCCGCTGCAGATCGCGGCCGATGCGCAGCGCCACCGCTCCCCGGCGCTCCAGGAAGGCCGGGCGCGACTGGTCCGTCAGCAACTGGACGCGCTGCTGGCGATCCTGCCGCCGAAGATCGCCGCCGACCGGCGCCGGATCGCGGCGCTGGAGCTTGCGGTCAGCTTCGAGGCCTGGCGCCGGCTGCGCAAGGACCAGGGCGCCGCGCCGGACGAGGCGCGCGAGATCATGACCTGGACGGCCCGCGCGCTGCTCGGCGCGGAACCATGAAGGCGGCGGCGGCTCTGGCGGCGGTCCTGCTGCTGGCCGCCTGCGGCAAGGATCCGGAGGTCAAGCTCGCCGAGCCGACCCGCGACTGTCCGGCCCAGCCGACCGGCGAGGTCCGGCTGACCGGCGGCGTATTCACCCTGGGCGCCGCCGGAGAGCACGAGGAGGAGGGACCGCCCCGCACGGTGACGGTCGCGCCGTTCTCCATCGATCGCACCGAGGTGACCAACGCGCAGTTCGCCGAGTTCGTGAAGGCGACGGGCTACGTGACGCTCGCCGAGCGCAATCCGGATCCGGCGCTCTATCCCGGCGTTCCCGCGGACAGGCTGAAGCCGTCTTCGCTGGTGTTCGTGGGCGCCAGGGCGCTGGGGTCCGGCGACGCGTCGGGCTGGTGGCGCGTGGTCGAAGGGGCCAGCTGGAAGCATCCCGAGGGCCCCGGCAGCGATCTGAAGGGCCGCGAGCGGCACCCGGTGGTCCAGGTCGCCTACGCGGACGCGCTGGCCTATGCGAAATGGCGCGGCCGCGACCTGCCGACCGAGGCGGAATGGGAATTCGCCGCGCGCGCCGGGCTCGACGGCAAGCGCTACGAATGGGGCGACGAGAAGCCCAACCCCAAGGCGCCGCGCGCCAACACCTGGCAAGGGGTCTTCCCGGCGGTCGACACCGGCGACGACGGCTACAGGCAACGCACCGCGCCGGTCGGCTGCTATGCGCCCAGCGCCTACGGCCTGTCGGACATGACCGGGAACGTCTGGGAATGGACCAGCGGCTGGTTCCAGGACGGCCGCGCGCAGGACGATCCGATGAGGGCGCATCTGGTGAAGGGCGGCTCGTTCCTCTGCGCGGACAACTTCTGCTACCGGTACAGGCCGGCGGCGCGGCAGCCAGGCCCGCCCGACAGCGGATCGTCCCATGTCGGCTTCAGGACGGTGAAGCGCGGTTGAGTTGCGCGCTCCGTCAGGCCGGAGCAACCTGCGGAAAACGACGAGTGGGAGAAGACGATGGGCGCGATCCAGGTGAAACGCGTGTCCGGCGCGCTGGGCGCTGAGATCAGCGGGGTCGATCTTTCTGCGCAACAGTCCGACGAGACCATCGCGGCCATTCGCCAGGCGCTGGTCGAGCACCAGGTGATCTTTTTCCGCGGACAGAGCCTGACACCAGACCAGCAACTGGCCTTCGGCCGCCGCTTCGGCCCGCTGAACATCCATCCCTATGTCCAGGGAATGGCTGACCATCCGGAGGTGATGGAGATCATCAAGGAGCCATCGGACCGCATCAACTTCGGCGGCGGCTGGCACTCCGACATGAGTTTCCTGGAAGCGCCGAGCATCGGCTCGATCCTGTATGCCGTGCAGACGCCGGACTATGGCGGCGACACCCTGTTCGCCAGTCAGGTCGCCGCCTTCGAGGCGCTCTCGCCCGGTCTTCGGGCGACGCTGGAGACGCTGAACGCCGTCCATTCGGCGGGCAGGGAATACTCGTCCACCGGCGCCTCGGCCCAGAAGCGCGGTTCGATGGTGGTGGCGGAAGCCGAGGGTGTCGCCGGCGAGTACATCCACCCGGTGGTGAAGGTGCATCCGGAGACCGGCCGCAAGGCGCTCTACGTCAATCCGGCCTTCACGATGCGGATCGAGGGCTGGAGCCGGCGGGAGTCGAAGGCGCTGCTCGACTACCTGTTCGAGCACAGCCGCTATGAGGCCTTCACCTGCCGGTTCCGCTGGGAGCCCGGGTCGGTGGCCTTCTGGGACAACCGGTCGGTCTGGCACTTCGCGCTGAACGACTACCCCGGCCAGCGCCGTCACATGCGCCGCGTGACCGTGGACGCGGCCTAGGCTTCCGCCATCGCGCCCTTCGGCTCGTGGCGCACGTCCTGCGGTCCCAGCGCCCGGGTCCAGGCGGCGAACTCCATCATGATGCCGTTCGGATCGGTGAAGTAGACCGAGCGCACGAAAACGCCGTCATTGACCTCCGCAGAGACGCCCTGCGGGCTGTCGTCGTGGTTCACGACCACGGGCATGTGCGGCACGCCGTGGGCCTTGAGGCGCTCGATGCAGGCCTCGATCTCCTCGGGGTCGACGTCGAAGGCGACATGGTTCATCGAGCCGACCGCCGACATCGGCGATTGCGGAAAGGCCTTCACGGACGCAATGCCGGGCGCGGCGGGCGGGGCGTTTTCCCACCAGAAGAAGGCGAGCGCGTTGCCGCCGCCGCAGTCGAAGAAGAAGTGCTGGCCGCCGTCCGGCAGGTCGATCGTCTTGATCAGCGGCATCTCGAGCACCTCGGTGTAGAACTTCACCGTCTCGCGCATGTCGCGGCAGACCAGCGCCAGATGATTGATCCCTTTGGTGCGCATCCCGCTCTCCCGTCCGTGCCGACGTTTCCTCGAAAGACGGTAGACGGAACGAGCCGTCCGTCAAATGCCAGATCACCGCGGCGCGAGCCAGTCGTCCGGGAGACCCAGCCGGCGACAGGCCTGCACCGGCGGGCTGGAGGGCAGGACCAGTCCCTCCGCGACCTTCGCCGCCAGCCGGACCAGCCCTCGCTCCCATGCCCGCGGTCGATCATGGCGCAGGTCGAGCCGGTCGAGCGCCCAATCCGGCAAGGTCCCCACGGCGGCTCTGAGCAGCGGCCTCTGCAGTGTCCTGAGAACGCCGGGCAGAATCGGCGTGCGGCTCATGATGGTCAGGAACTCGCCGATGATGGGCGAGGGTTCCAGTGTCGGGGCCATCTCCGCGAACAGGGCCTGCTGTTCCGCGAGGGTCGCCGGGGCGCCGATCGCTCCGTAGAGGCGGGCCGCCGGAGCGCCTTCCGCGTAGAAGCGGTCCTTCTCCGCGTCGGAGAGCGGTCGCGCCCACCGGCTATAGGCCTCGACGAACCCGAAGGCCGCCGTGGCATGGACCCAGTTCAGCAGGACCGGGTCATCGGCGCGGTACGGTTGGCCGGAAGGGGTCTCGCCCGCCACCCGCGCATGCATCCGGCCGACTCCGGCGATCATCGCTTCGGCCCTGCCGCGCGCGCCGTAGACGGTGACCATGGCCGCCAGACCGGTCCGCCGCAGCCGCCGCAACGGATCGGTCCGGAAGCTGGTGTGCTCCCAGACCCCCGTTCGGACCCTCGGCTCGGCCAGCTCGAGCAGCACGGCGGTGACGCCGCCGATGAACAGCGAGACGGGATTGCGGAACACGCGCCACGACACGCCGTCGGCCGGGGCCAGCGCGGGTTCTCCGGAGGGCGTGAGAAAATCAGGCGCGGGCCCATCCGGCGAGGCCGTCAGGTCGCGGGCGAGCCGGTCGAGGCGGTCGATGAGGAAGCGCGGAAGCGGGGGCATGATGGGGCCGGTCCAGTCTAGTCCCGGTCCCGACGCAACGTCACGCTGCGGCGCCTTCCCCTTGGTGAATCTGGACGAGGAGCCTCCGGGTCTGTCAATTCGCACATCCGACTTCGATGAGGCTCCGATGAATCTCGAACTCAGCGCGCGCGATCTCGCCTTCCGGGACGAGGTGAGGGCGTTCCTGGCCGAAAACCTGCCGCCGCACCTGCAATCGGCAGGGCGGATGATGACCAGCGTCTTCGTCGAGAAGCAGTACTCGATCCCCTGGCAGAAGATCCTGCATGCCAAGGGCTGGGTCGCGCCGAGCTGGCCGGTCGAGTACGGCGGCTGCGGCTGGGACGAGATGCAGCGCTACATCTTCTCGGCCGAATGCGCGCGGGCCGGCGCCCCGGGGCTCTCGCCGATGGGCCTTCGCATGGTCGGTCCCTGCATCCAGAAGTACGGTACGCCCGAACAGAAGGCCTTCTACCTGCCGCGCATCCTGTCGGGCGAGGACTACTGGTGTCAGGGCTACAGCGAGCCGGGCTCGGGGTCTGATCTGGCTTCCCTTCAGATGAAGGCCGAGCGCGACGGCGACCACTACGTCCTGAACGGTTCGAAGATCTGGACGACGCACGCCCATTTCGCGAACCGGATGTTCTGCCTGGTGCGGACCAACTTCGAGGGCAAGCCCCAGAAGGGCATCACCTTCCTGCTGCTGGAGATGGACACGCCCGGCATCGAGGTGAAACCGATCATCACCCTGGCCGGCGAACACGAGGTCAACCAGGTGTTCTTCGACAACGTCCGCGTGCCGGTTTCCGGCCGTCTGGGCGAGGAGAACGACGGCTGGACCGTGGCCAAGTACCTGCTCGAGTTCGAGCGGGGCGGAAGCTCCGCGCCCGGTCTCAAGGTCGGCCTGGCCCGCGTGAAGGCGATGGCCGCGGCCGAGGGCGGCGACCTCGGCGAGCCGCTGATCAACGATCCGGTGTTCCGCTCGCGGCTGGCCGAGCTGGAAATCGCGCTCGAGGCCATCGAGATGACCGAGCACCGGGTGATGACCGAGCTGTCGGCCGGCAAGAACCCGGGCCCGGCGTCGTCGATGCTGAAGACCCAGGCCACCGAGATGACCCAGAAGATCGACGGCCTGGCGATCGACACCGCCGCCTACTACGGCTTCGTCGACCAGCCGAAGGCGCGCGAGCCGGGCAGCAACGAGACGCCGGTCGGGCCGGAGCACAGCCTGGTGGCCATGCCGCGCTACCTGAACAATCGGGCCGCCTCGATCTACGGGGGCTCGAACGAGATCCAGCGGGACATCATGGCCCGCCTGGTCCTGGGCCTCTGAGAGCGGAAACGGCGATGGCTTCGAACGATATGACGGTCGATTTCAACCAGATGCCGACCTTGGGCGACATCGCCCGCTATCACGCCCGGACCCGCCCGGCGTCGACGGCCCTGACGTTCGAGGGGCGAACGACGAGCTTCGCCGACTTCGACCGGCTGACGAACAGGGTGGCGAATGCGCTGATCGCCGAGGGCGTGACGAAAGGCCAGCGGATCGCCTACGTCGGCAAGAACAGCGACCATTACTTCGAGCTGCTGATCGGCGCGGCGAAGGTCGGCGCGGTCATGACCCCCATCGGCTGGCGCCTGGCGCCGCCCGAGGTCGCCTACATCATCGAGGATTCCAGGGCGCCGATCGTGTTCGTCGGGCCGGAGGTGATCGGCCTTTCCGAAGCGGTCGCCGGGCATCTGAGCTATCGCCCGAAGGTCGTGGCCATGGAGGCCGATGGCGCGGGCGACTATCCGCTATACGAGGCCTGGCGCGACGCCGCCTCCGACGCTGATCCCGCGGTCCCGATCACCGAGCAGGACATCGCCGTCCAGCTCTACACCTCGGGCACGACCGGCAAGCCCAAGGGGGCGATGCTGACCCACGCCAACATCCTCAGCGGCCGCCGCGCGGCCGCCGAGGCGAAGATGGCCTGGAACGAGTGGGGTCCCGACGATGTGAGCCTCGTCGCCATGCCCGTCTCGCACATCGGCGGCACCGGGTGGGGCATCGTCGGCCTCTACAACGGCGCCAAGGGCGTGGTGGCCCGCGAGTTCGACCCGTTCAAGGTGCTCGACTTCATCGAGCAGGACCGGATCTCGAAGATGTTCATGGTGCCGGCTGCGATGCAGATCGTCGTGCGCCAGCCCCGGGCCCGCGAGGTCGACTACAGCCGGCTGAAGTACTTCCTCTACGGAGCCAGCCCGATCCCGCTGGATCTGCTGCGCGAGTGCATGGAGGTGTTCGGCTGCGGCTTCTGCCAGCAGTACGGCATGACCGAGACCTGCGGCACGATCGTCTACCTGCCGCCCGAGGACCACGATCCGGCCGGCAACCCCCGCATGCGCGCGGCGGGTCTGCCGATGCCCGGCGTCGAACTGAAGATCATCGACGAGAAGGGCCAGACCCTGCCGCCGAACACGGTGGGCGAGGTCGCGTCGCGCTCGGTCGCCAACATGGCCGGCTACTGGAACCTCGACGAGGCGACCCGGGCCACCATCGGCGAGGATGGCTGGCTGCGCACGGGCGACGCCGGTTACCTCGACGAGGACGGCTACCTCTTCATCCACGACCGGGTGAAGGACATGATCATCTCGGGCGCCGAGAACATCTATCCGGCCGAGGTCGAAAGCGCGGTCTACGGCCACCCCGCCGTGGCCGAGGTCGCCGTCATCGGCATCCCGGACGAGAAGTGGGGCGAGGCCGTGAAGGCGGTTGTCGCGCTCAAGCCGGGCCAGACCGCGACGCCGGACGAGATCATCGCTTTCGCCCGCTCCCGCATCGCGGCCTTCAAGGCGCCCAAGAGCGTGGACTTCATCGACGCGCTGCCGCGCAACGCGTCGGGCAAGATCCTCCGACGCGAATTGCGCGAGCCCTACTGGGCCGGTCGCGAGCGGCGGGTGAACTGAGGCGAGGGCGCCTCCGGAACCGCGGGGACGTTCCGGAGGCGATCCCCGACAGGACCCGGTCTATCAGCGCCGGTCGGGAAGATTGCTGACGATGTGCGTGACGCCGAGACTCAGGCCGAACGCCGAGAAGGCGGCGATCACGGCGATCAGGTAGGCGACGTGCGCCGGCGGCAGTTCAGACAGGTTTTGCAGCATCGGTCGTTCTCCTTCCAGCGTTGATGCCGCTGTCGCGGCAGCGCCGCATTGATCTAGGTCAATCGTCATGAAAGTTGACAGAATGGTCGCGTGACCCGCGGCCGACGACTGGTCTAAACCCACTGCGCGCGAAGGCGTCTTGTCCTCTCGCGGCGCCAACCGAACGAGGCCCAAGCCATGACCGACCGCGCCCACGATCTCGCCCGCAGGGTGGACGCCTTCCTCAAGGAACACGTCATCCCGTTCGAACAGGATCCGCGCATCGGCAAGCACGGTCCGTCGGACGCGCTGAGCCTTGAGCTGAAGGCCAAGGCCCGGGCGGCGGGCCTGCTGGCGCCGCATGTGGGCGTCGACTACGGCGGCCACGGACTGAACCACCGCGAGATCGCCATCGTCTTCCGCGCCGCCGGCTACTCCCTGCTCGGCCCGATCGCGCTGAACCTGATGGCCCCGGACGAAGGCAACATGTGCCTCATCGAGAAGATCGGCAGTCCGGAACAGAAGGATGTCGTCCTGCGACCGCTGGCGGCCGGCGAGACCCGCAGCGCCTTCCTGATGACCGAGCCGGACGGCGGCGCCGGCTCGGACCCATCGATGATGAAGACCACCGCCGTCCAGGACGGCAATCACTGGGTCATCGATGGCGCCAAGACCTTCATCACCGGCGCCGACGGCGCGTCTTGGGCGATCATCATGGCGAGGACCGGGCACGGCGCGACCATGTTCCTGGCCCCGATGAACTCTCCCGGCATCTCCATCGAGCGCGTTCTCGACACCATCGATCGCACCATGCCGGGCGGGCACTCGACGGTCCGGCTCGACAACGTCCGGGTCTCCGCCGACCAGATCCTGGGCGAGGCGCATGAGGGCTTCAAGTATGCCCAGGTCCGCCTCGCGCCTGCCCGTCTGACCCATTGCATGCGCTGGTGGGGGGCGGCACGGCGGGCGCACGACATCGCCACCGCGTACGCCTGCCGCCGCCACGCGTTCGGCAAGCCACTCATCGACCATGAGGGCGTCGGCTTTATGCTGGCCGACAACGAGATCGACCTGAAGCAGGCCGAACTGACCATCGACTGGTGCGCCGGCGTGCTCGATGCGGGCGGGCATGGCTCCGGCACGGCGGAATCCAGCCTGGCCAAGGTCGCGGTGTCCGAGGCCCTGTTCCGCATCGCCGATCGCTGCGTCCAGATCCTCGGCGGCGTCGGGGTCAGCGACGACACGCCGGTTCACCAGATTTTCCGGGATATCCGCGCCTTCCGGATCTACGACGGCCCGTCGGAGGTCCACCGCTGGTCGATGGCCAAGCGGATCAAGCGTGAGTTTCTCGCGAGGACCTGACGAGAAAAGACCCCGCCTCGTGAAGAGGCGGGGCCAGGCTGTGTGTGTCGAGGAGGAAGGTGACGTCGGCTAGCCGTGCAGCTTGGCGGCTGTCTCGGCGATCTTGCGGCCCTGGTAGCGGGCGCCGACCAGCTCGTTCTCGGTCGGCCTGCGCGAGCCGTCGCCGCCGGCGATCGTCGAGGCGCCGTACGGGCTGCCGCCGGTGATCTCGTCGAGCGTCATCTGGCCGGCATGCCCGTAGTCGAGACCGACGATCACCATGCCGAAATGCATCAGATTGGTGATGATCGAGAACAGCGTGGTCTCCTGACCGCCGTGCTGGGTCGCGGTCGAGGTGAAGGCGCCGCCGACCTTGCCGTTGAGCGCGCCCCTGGCCCAAAGGCCGCCGGCCTGGTCGAGGAATGCGGCCATCTGAGAGGGCAGACGGCCGAAGCGGGTGCCGGCGCCGACGATGATGGCGTCGTAGTCCGCCAGTTCGGCCACGGTGGCGATCGGCGCGGCCTGGTCGAGCTTGAAGTGCGAGGCCCTGGCGACCTCTTCCGGCACGGTCTCGGGAACACGCTTGATATCCACATGAGCGCCAGTCTCGCGGGCGCCCTCGGCGATGGCCTCGGCCATGGTTTCGATGTGGCCGTAGGCCGAATGGTAGAGAACGAGGATCCTGGGCATCGCGATACTCCTGTCTGGATCGGGCATGGGCGGTCAGTCCCGGAACGCCTTGGGGCGTTCCGGGCTGCCGTCGGGGTAGGTGTCAGTCGGGGCTAGGCCGCGTCGACAAGGACCAGTTCGGCGTCCTCGAGAGCGGTGATCTTCAGGACGGTTTCGTCCGTGATGGCCGCGCCGTCGCGGGTCTCGAGCGCGACGCCGTTGACCTCGACCCGGCCGGCCGCGGGCACCAGATAGGCGTGGCGCGACGGGTCGAGCGGATACTCCGTGGTCTCGCCGGCCTTCAGCGTGGCGCCGAGAACCCGGGCGTCTGTGCGGATCGGCAGGGCGTCGTTGTCGTTCTCGAAGCCGCTGGCCAGGGTCACGAACTTCCCGGACCGGTCGCCCTTCGGAAAGGGCTTGGCGCCCCAGGACGGCGCGCCGCCGGTGCGGGTCGGCTCGATCCAGATCTGGAACAGGGTGGTGGTCGTCGGTTCCAGATTGTACTCGGCGTGGCGGATGCCGCTGCCGGCGCTCATCACCTGCACGTCGCCCGCCTCGGTACGGCCCTGGTTGCCAAGGCTGTCCTGGTGGGTGATCGCGCCCTGACGGACGTAGGTGATGATCTCCATGTCCGAGTGCGGATGGGGCGGGAAGCCCGAGTTGGCGGCGATCTCGTCGTCGTTCCAGACCCGCAGCGAGCCCCAGTTCATGTTCTTGGGGTCGTAGTAGCTCGAGAACGAGAAGTGGTGGCGGGCCTTGAGCCAGCCATGGTCGGCGCCGCCGAGCGAGTCGAAGGGTTTACGCACGATCATCGTCTTGTTCCTCAGCGCCGGATGGCCGGCGCGCTTGCTTGAGGACAAGATAGGCGTCAGGATCGGCACATAAATAGAAACAACTGAAACTTATCGTTTCCAAAACCTGCATGTCCAGACTGCCCGACCTGGAAGCCCTCGCCATCTTCGCCAAAGTCGTGGAACTCCGCTCCTTCGCGGCGGCCGCGGAAGACCTGAACCTTTCCAAGGCGACGGTTTCGAAGGCGGTGACCCGGCTCGAGGCCCGCCTCGGGGCGCGGCTGTTCAACCGCACCTCTCGCCGGCTGGCTCTGACCGACGCGGGCAGGGCGCTGGCGGAACCGGCTGCGCGCGTGCTGGCCGACGCCGAGGCCGCCGAGGCCCAGGCCCTGGAGCAGTCGGCGGCGCCGCGCGGCGCCGTGCGACTGGCGGTTCCCATGTCGTTTGGCCTCAGCGACGTCGCGCCGATCCTGCCGGCGTTCCTGGAGGCCTATCCGGATGTCTTCGTCGACCTGCACCTCAGCGACGCCATGGTCGACCTGATCGGCGAAGGTTTCGACATGGCGCTGCGGATCGCGGCGCTGCCGGACTCCTCGCTGATGGCGCGCCGGCTGCGGTCGGTGAAGCGGCATCTGGTCGGATCGCCCGATTACTTCGCGCGCCGGGGCACGCCGACCCATCCAAGCCAGCTCGTCGACCACTGCTGCCTCGCCTACGCCTATGTGCCTTCGCCCGAGACCTGGCGGTTCACCCACGCCTCGGGCGAGGAGGCCTCGATCCGCATCGAAGGTCCGCTGAAGGCGAACAACGCGAGCGCCCTGCTTCCGGCATTGCGGGCGGGGCGGGGAGTGGCCCTGCAACCGGATTTCATCTGCGGACCCGCGCTCGCCGAAGGCGATCTGGTGGCGGTGCTCGAAGACTGGACGCCGCCGCCGATCGCGCTGCACCTCGTCATGCCGCCCGGCGGCCCGAGGCCGGCGCGGGTCGAGGCGCTGGCGGACTTTCTGGTTCGCAGGCTGTCGGCGCGCTGATGCCGGGTCAGCGCGCCTTCGCCCGGGGATCCGGAACCGCCGCGAACAGCATGACCAGGGCGGCGGCCAGCAGGCCGAGCGAGGCGCCGAATACGGCGTTGTAGCCGAGCAGGTCCGCCACGGCGCCGCCGATCAGCGGACTGACCGTCGCCGTGATGCCCTCGGCGGTGGCCGAAATGCCGATCCGCATCGACAGGTCATCGCGGTGGCCGAACTCCAGGATCATGGTGTTGGCGGCCATCATGTAGCCCGCCTGCGAGGCCCCCAGGATCATGAAGGCCAGGAAGACCAGGGCCGGCACATGCAGGGTCATCAGCAGGAGGGTGGCCAGGATCCAGCCGGCCAGGGCCAGCAACAGCACGGGCCGGAACCCCGCCTTGTCGCCCAGGTAGCCCCAGCCGAGATTCGCGACCGTGTCCGCCCCCAGGAAGGCCAGGGACAGCAGGCCGAGCGTCGGTCCATCCAGATGCATCTGCTGGCCGACATGCAGAATGTAGAACGGGGTGGCGATCCGGGCCGAGGTGGCCAGCATCTGGACCAGCAGGAACCAGCCGTAGCCGGGATCGGCGGCGATCAGCGCGGGCACGTCGCGCAGCCGGTCGCGCAGGCGCGTCTGGGCCCTGAGGGTCGGCGGCTCCGGCTCGCGGATCTGATACTGCAGGAACCAGAGGCCGGCGCTGGTCAGCAGGAAGGCGAGGATGAACGTCGTCGCATAGCCGTTGCCGAGCACGTTCTGGCCGATCAGCCACTTGCCCGAGCCATAGGCCAGAAGCGCCGCGATCAGGCCCCCGATGGCGTTGCGCCACGCCTGCAGCCGGCCCCTCAGGCTGATCGGGATGACCTTCGACATCAGCAGGTTGAAGGCCACCCGCTGGGCGCCCATGAAGATGCCGAACAGGAACAGCATGATCAGCAGGCTGGCCGTCTGCGCCGTGCCGACGAGGAACCAGCCGGACAGGGCCATGCCGAGGATCGCTAGCCGTCCCAGGCTGCCCAGCAGCACGGCCGCCGGCATGATCTTGCGCCGATGCTCCAGGTTCGCGCCGGCCACCAGCGGCGAGATGATTCCGCCCATCTGCTGCAGCGCCAGGCCCAGCCCGACGACGGTGTTCGATCCCGAGATCAGGTGCAGGTAGGCCGGCATGAAGGTCGGGGCGTTGATCAGGCGGAAGCCCGTCATGCCCAGCATGCCGTGCACGAAATTGCCGATGTAGTTCCGGCGAAGATTGTCCCAGACGAAAGACTCGAAGGCGGCCTCCCGGGCCGCCGGATCGTCGGGGGCGGAGGCCTCGGCGGCCTCCGCCCGTTCTGACTCACTCATGCATCTGGCCTAGTATCCCTGCATCCGTCCCCAGCGATCGCGATGCCAGGCGGTGGTCCCGAACAGGGCCTCCAGCGCGCGGGCGCGCTTGAGATAGAGCCCTGAGTCGTGGGCGTCGGTCATGCCGATGCCGCCGTGCATCTGCACCATCTCCCTCGAGATCAGGTTCAGGGTGTCGCCCGCCACCGCCTTCGCCAGCGCGGCCTGCTCGGCCAGGTTAGAGGCGTCCTGATCGATCGCGGACAGCGCCGCTTCGACGCAGGAGCGGGCCAGTTCCAGCTCGCTGAACATCTTCGCCGCACGGTGCTGCAGCGCCTGGAAGCTGCCGATGGTCTGGCCGAACTGCACGCGGGTCTTCAGGTAGTCGAGCGTGGTCTCGAAGGCCTGGACCGACATGCCGAGCATCTCCGCCGACAGGCCGATCCGGGCGACGTCGAGGGTGCGTTCCAGCAGACCGTAGCCGTCGCCGGCTTCGCCCAGGACCGCGTCCGCGCCCACCTCGACACCGTCGAAGGTCAGTCCGGCGTAGTCGCGGCTGTCGGCCGAATGCCGGGCGGCGCGGCTCAGGCCCTTCGCTTCGGCGGGAACCAGGAACAGGGTGATCCCGGCCGCTTCGCCGGGCGCGCCGCTTGTGCGGGCTGCGACGAGGAAGGCGGTGGCGGCCATGCCCTCGGCGACGAAGGTCTTGGCGCCGGTCAGCCGGTAGCCGCCGCCGGAGGTCTCGGCCTTCAGGCCCGTCCGGACGGGGTCGTGCCGCGGGCCCTCGTCGACGGCCAGGGCGACGATGGCCTCGCCGGACGCGATACCGGGCAGCCAGGCGTCCTTCTGGGCGTCCGTGCCGGCGCGGGCCAGCGCGCCCGCGGCGGCCATGGACGACACGGCCAGCGGCGAGGCGGCCAGGGTGCGGCCGAGCTCCTCGAGCACCAGCCCCAGGCTCAGGTATCCGAACTCCGAGCCGCCGTGCGCTTCGGGCACGACAACGCCCGCCCAGCCCATCCCCGCCATCTCGGCGAAGGCCTCGGGGGCGTATCCCCTGAGGTTTCCGCCGTCACGCGCCTTGCGCAGCGCGGCGACCGGCGCCTTTTCCTGCACCCACGCCTTGGCGGCGTCGCGCAGCATCGATTGTTCTTCGGTCAGGACAGCCATGATGCGCGCTCCCTATTGGTGATCGAGAAGGCCAAGGATGCGCTTGGCGATGATGTTGTTCTGGATCTCGGCCGAGCCGCCGTAGATCGTCGTGGCCTTGCCGCCGAGCCAGTTGCGGGTCTGCTCCAGTTCCTTCTTCGAGTAGCCGTCGCCTTCCCAGCCGAGGCCGGCCAGGCCCATGATCTCGATGGCCAGCTCAGCGCGCTCCTGGCCAACCTTCGAGCCGACGTTCTTCATGATCGAGGTCGCGTTCGACGGGCCGGCGCCGGCCTTCGATTCCGCCTGGGCCCGCATCAGGGTCAGCATGAAGGCGCGGGATTCCATCTGATGACGGATGATCCGCGATCGCAGATCAGGATCGGCGATGCGGCCGGTCTCGTCGACGCCGACATAGTCCTTGGCCAGCTGCTCCAGCGGCGTACCCGCCGCGAAGCGGCCGGCCGAACCGCCACCGCCCGACAGGCTGTTGCGCTCGTGCTGGAGCAGGCGCTTGCCGATCGTCCAGCCCTTGTTCAGTTCCCCGACCAGGTTCTCCTTGGGAACCTTCACATCGGTGAGGAAGGTCTCGCAGAAGGGCGAGGCGCCGCTGATCAGCATGATCGGCCGCACCTCGACGCCCGGCGTCTTCATGTCGAACAGGATGAAGCTGATGCCTTCATGCTTGGTCGTGAAATCGGTGCGCACCAGACAGAAGCACCAGTCGGCGTACTGGGCGCCGGATGTCCAGATCTTCTGGCCGTTGACCAGGAAGTGGTCGCCCATGTCGTCGCAGCGGGTTTGCAGGGCCGCCAGGTCGGAGCCGGCGCCGGGCTCGGAATAGCCCTGGCACCAGCGGATCTCGCCCCGGCAGATCGGCGGGATGTGCCGCTGCTTCTGCTCTTCGCTGCCGTACTCGAGCAGGGTCGGGCCGAACATCATGATGCCCATGCCGCCGATCGGGTTCCGGGCGTTGATGCGGTTCATCTCCTGCTGGAGGATTCTCGCCTGCTCGCGGCTCAGGCCGCCGCCGCCGTACTCCTTCGGCCAGGTGGGCGTGCCCCAGCCCTTCTCGCCCATCCGCTGCTTCCACAGCAGGGCGTCGCCCTCGACCGGGCCGGTGGCGTTGATCATCGCCACCTCCACGCCCGCCAGCGAGGGCGGGAAGTTGGCGGCGAGCCAGTCCTTCACTTCCGCGCGGAAGGCCTCCGCGTCCGCGGCGCCAAAATCGGCCATCTCGATGCTCCTGGTCGTCCCGTTGTTCTTGTTCGTGTCGTCGTTCAGTGGATGGGCTTCAGATCTGGCGCGCGCGGCCTTCCCAGTAGGGCGCGCGCACCTTGTTGCGCTGGATCTTGCCGGCCTCGGACCTCGGCAGCTCCGTCACGAAGTCGAGGCTGCGCGGCACCTTGAAGCCGGGCAACGCTGCGCGGGCGAAGGCCAGGATCTCCTCGGCGAGGGTTTCGGACGGCGCGTGCCCAGGCTTCAGCAGGATGACCGCCTTCACCTGTTCGCCCCACTCGTCGTGCGGCGCGCCGATCGTGGCCGAGTCCGCCACCGCCTCGTGCTTGACCAGCTCGTTGTCGATCTCCTGCGGGTAGATGTTCACGCCGCCGGAGATGATCGTCTCGGCGCTGCGGCCGGTCAGGAACAGGTAGTCGTCCTCGTCGAAGTAGCCGACGTCGCCCATGGTGAAGTAGTCGTCGACGCGGGAGGCCTGGGTCTTGGCGCTGTCCTTGAAGTAGGTGAACGCCCCGCCGGGCGGCATCTGCTGGTATATGGTCCCGGCCTGTCCGTTGGGCAGGTCGTTGCCCTGCTCGTCCAGGATCCGGACGCCGAGCAGGGCGGGGCGCTTGCCGACGCTCCCGGGCTTGGCCAGCCATTCATGCGAGTCGATCAGGAAGCCCGCGCCGCCCTCCGAGCCGGCGTAGTACTCGGTCAGCACGGGCCCGAACCAGTCGATCATCGCGCGCTTCACCTCTGGCGGACAGGGCGCGGCGCCGTGGATGATGAACTTCACATGGTCGACCGAATGTGCGGCCCTGACCTCTGCGGGCAGGCCGAGCAGACGCTGGAACATGATCGGCACAAGGTGGAAGTGGGTCACCTTGCGGTCGGCGATTGTTCTCAGGACATGTTCGGAGTCCCACTTGTCGATGAAGACCAGCGGCACGCCGCTGTTCATCGCCGCGCGGACATCGAAGACCAGTGGCGCGGCGTGGTAGGCCGGGCCTGCGCACATCTGCATCGAGGTCTCGGGGTCGTAGCCGCGCACCTGGTAGGTCACATACGGCGTCACGGCGGGGTTCGGGCGATGCACGCCCTTGGGCCGGCCGGTGGTGCCGGAGGTGTACATCATCGTGTTGCCGAGCGTCGGCTCGGCGATGTCTTCGCCGCTGAAACCGGCGATCGCGGCGCGATAGTCGTCGAAACCGTCGATGGCGCCGCCGACAGCGAGCTTGAGCGCCAGCTCCGGGCAGGCGGCGACCGCTTCCGGCACGGTTGCGACGCGCGCCTCTGCGATCACGGCCTTTGCCTCGCAATCGCGGACGATGTAGCCGATCTCGTCGGCGGTCAGATGCCAGTTCACCGGCGTCAGCCGGAAGCCGGCGCGCAGGCAGGCGGCCAGCACCTCGACGAACTCGACCCGGTTGGAGCAGATCAGCGCGACCGAATCCCCCGCCTCAAGCCCGCGCGACCACAGCAGGCGGACCAGCCGGTTGGCGTCGGCGTTGACGGCGCCGAAGCTGTGGACCGTTCCGTCCGGGTCGATGACCGCCGTCCTCTCGGGCTGGCGCGCCGCCCAGACCGCGAACGACATCCCCGACAGCGCCGCCTGATCCAGGCGCTGCACGAAGTCGGGGTCGGTCACGGCGGGTATCATCTCGGGCTCCGGGAAATCCGTCCGAACGGGCGGCCCGCCAAGTCTGGAACATCGGCAGGCCGTTCCGCAACCGGTCTCCAGCCAGTTTCGAACAACAAGTACGCCGAAAACGCTTCGCCGATGACGCGCGCGGAAGGTCTTGGAGGGGCGGGTACCGTCCTTGACTTGCCGGCCCGTGACGGAAGACTCCGCCCATGACACAGGCGACGAAGCGGGCAGGGATCGAGGCGGGCGGCGTGAAGGCCAGGGCGCTGGCGGCGGCGGCCCGCCTGCTGGCTGAGCACGGGGCGGACGATCTCAGCCTGCGCGCGATCGCCGAGGCGGCGGGCATCGGGCTGGCCTCGATCTACCACTACTTCGAGAACAAGGACGAGCTCCTGCTCAGCCTCGCGCTGATGGGCTTCGAGGATCTGCGCCGCGACATCGAATCGGGTCAGTCGGATCCGGAGATCGGCTCGCCGATGCGCGGGTCGGCCCGGGCCTTCTTTGCCTTCGCCCAGTCCCGGCCGGCGCTGTTCTCGCTGATGTTCAGCGAACGGCTGATGACCCGCCATCGCGGGCTCCGCGAGGCGGAGCGCGAGGCGTTGCAGGTCTACATCGCCGCCGTGAAGGCCGACGACCGCATCCCGCCGCGCCACCAGGAGGACGCCGCCTACGCGCTCTGGGCGCTGGGGCGCGGCATGGCGGCGATCATCGCCTCGCACCCCGGAGGCCAGGCGCCGCCGGAGCTGCTGCAGAGGCTGTTCGCGGGCGGGGCCTACCTCATCAACCACCCTGACTGACGGCATCAGAGCCGCCGGGGAATGATCACCGGCAATGTCTCGTAGCCCCGGACAAAGGTCGAATAGGTCCGCTTCGGCTCGCGCACGACGTTGATCTCCGGGAAGCGCGCCAGGATCTCTTCCCAGATGATCTGAAGCTGCAGCTCCGCGAGGCGATTGCCGACGCAGCGGTGGATGCCGAAGCCGAACGAGATGTGCTGGCGCGGCCGCTCGCGGTCGATGATGTAGTCGTCGGGCCGTTCGATCACGCTGTCGTCGCGGTTGCCGGAGGCGTACCACATGACGACCTTGTCGCCGGCCCGGATGGTCTTTCCGCCGAACTCGATGTCCTCGACCGCTGTTCGCCGCATGTGCGCCAGCGGGGTCTGATAGCGGATCGTCTCCGACACCATCGAGGGGATCAGCGCCGGATTCGCGCGCAGTTTGGCGTACTGGTCGGGATTGCGGTTCAGCTCGTAGACAGACCCGGAAATGGTGTTCCGCGTCGTGTCATTGCCGCCGACGGTCAACAGGACGACGTTTCCGAAGAACTCACGCGGCTCCATGTTCCGGGTTTCGGGATGGTGAGCCAGCATCGAGATGAGGTCGCCGGTCGGCGCGACGTTGACCTTCTGGTTCCACAGGTTGGCGAAGTAGGCCTGGTACTCGACGAAGATCTCCAGCTTCTGTTCGAGCGTCTCGACCAGGCCGCCCGGCATCGGGACCGCGGTGACGACGTCCGACCAGTAGGTCAGCTTGCGGCGGTCTTCCTGGGGCACGTCGAACAGGGTGGCGAGGGTCATCGCCGTCAGTTCCTTCGACACCAGGTCGACCCAGTCGAACTCCTCGCCGATCGGGAGGCCATCGAGAATGGCGCCGGCCCGCTGGCGGATCTGGGGGCCCAGGATCTGCAGGTTGCCGGGGGACACCGCCGGGCTGACGGCCTTGCGCTGCACGTCGTGCTTGGGAGGGTCCATGGCGATGAACATCGGCAGCGGGTCGATCCGCGCCTGGCCGCCGCCGATGGTGATGCCGCCCTTCAGGAAGTCCGACGAAAACACCTGGTGGTTGGTGTCGACCGCCATGATGTCGTTGTAGCGGGTGATCGACCAGTAGGGCCCGAACTCGCCGCCCTCGGTGTAGTGGACAGGGCTCTCGCGGCGCAGTCGTTCGAAGATCGGCCACACCGTGTCGGACTGGAAGAGCGCCGGCTGGGCCGGGTCGAGACTGTCCAGCGGCGCCGCATAGACAGCGTCCCGCATCCCGCGAAGATCCATCGCGCCATCAGCCATTTCGTCCTCCCAAGGCTCTTTCCGCACAGGAAAGACCTTCGAACACCGTTCCACAAGGATCGGCCGACGCGGCGGGAAAGGGGCTGGCCGGACGCAGCGGCAAGGCGTCAAAGTCCCCCGTGGGCATCACAGGCGGGCAGGAGCGCGCGGATGAAGATCGAATGGAGCGCGGAGGACCAGCGGTTCCGTGACGAGGTTCGAGGCTTTCTCGACGCGGAGCTGACGCCGGACCTGCGGCGCGCAGGCTCCACCCTGACCAGCGTCTACGCCGACTACGAAACCGGGATGGCCTGGCAGAAGATCCTCCACCGGCGGGGTTGGGTCGCCCCGGCCTGGCCGGTCGAGTACGGCGGCTGCGGCTGGTCGGTCACGCAGCGCTACATCTTCGCCACCGAGCTGGCCGCGGCGGGCGCGCCGCCGGTCTCGCCGATGGGCGTCGGCATGTGCGGCCCCGTCCTGATCGGACACGGGACGCAGGCGCAGAAGGACTACTTCCTGCCGCGGATGCTGGCGGGCGACGACTTCTGGTGCCAGGGCTACTCCGAGCCCCAGTCCGGTTCGGACCTGGCGACCCTGCAGATGAGCGCCGAGGACGACGGCGAGGGCCACCTGATCTGCAACGGCCACAAGCTGTGGACCACCCACGCGCACGAGGCGAACTGGATCTTCTGCCTGGTCCGCACCTCTCGCGAGGACATCCCGCAGAAGGGCATCACCTTCCTGCTGATCGACATGACCAGCCCGGGCGTCGAGGTGACCCCGATCGTGTCGCTGTCGGGCGAGCACATCCAGAACCATGTCTTCTTCACTGATGTCCGTGTGCCCAAGGCCAACGCCGTCGGCCCGATCGGCCAGGGCTGGACGGTCGCCAAGCACCTGATGCAGTTCGAACGGGGCGGCAACGCCTCGACGCCGGGCTTCCGGGCCCGCATCGCGAAGATCCGCAAAATCCTGTCGGCCGAGTACGCGGCGGGCGATCCGACCGGCGAGGGCGCGGCGCTGCGCCGCCAGCTCGGGGAGGCGGAAATCCAGGTCGACGCGCTCGAGGCCGTCGAGCTGCGCGTCATGTCGGCGCTGTCCGTCGGGTCCGCGCCGGGGCCGGAGTCGTCGATGATGAAGACGGTCGGCACCGAGCTGAGCCAGCGCCTGACCGAGATCGCGCTGGCGGCCGCCGGCCACTACGCGACGGTCTATCAGCCGCATATGGTTTCGCCCGGCGGGCCGACGCCCGGTTTTGTCGCGCCCGGCCGCAACGACGGCGTCGGCCCCGAGTACGCCATGACGGTCGCCGCCAAGTATCTGAATGACCGGGCCGGCTCGATCTACGCCGGGACCAACGAGATCCAGCGCAACATCATGGCCAAGGCCGTGCTGGGGCTATGACCCAAGGGAGACGCACGATGGACTTCAACGCCGACTACGCCATGACCATCGACGGCAAGGCCGTCGCGGGCAGCGCGACCATCGAGGTCTTCAACCCGGCCACCGGCGAGGCCTTCGCCAGCGCGCCCGACTGTACGGCGGCCGAGCTCGACGCCGCCGTGGACGCCGCCAGGCGCGCCTTCAAGACCTGGCGCAACACGCCGATCGAGGAACGCCAGGCGCTGGTCCGCAAAGCGGGAGAGACGCTGATCGCGCACCATGAAGAGCTCGCCCGACTGTTCACCCGCGAGCAGGGCCGTCCGGTCGACGCCGCCAAGCAGGAGGTGATGGGCGCGGGCGCCTGGCTCCAGGCCGTCTCGGGCATGACGCCGCCGGTCCATGTTTCGGAGGATTCTCCGACCCAGCTGATCGAGACGCGCTACGTGCCGCTCGGCGTGGTCTGCGCGATCGCGCCCTGGAACTTCCCGGTGACGCTGGCGATGTGGAAGGTCGGTCCGGCCCTCGTCGCCGGCAACACCATGGTGCTGAAGCCCTCTCCGTTCACGCCGCTCTGCACGCTGAAGATCGGCGAGCTGTTCCGCGACATCTTCCCGCCGGGGGTCTTCAACGTGGTCAGCGGCGGCGACGATCTGGGGCCGATGATGACCAGCCATCCAGGCTTCGCGAAGATCTCCTTCACCGGCTCGACGGCCACGGGCAAGCGGGTCATGGAGAGCGCGGCCAAGGACCTTAAGCGGGTCACCCTGGAGCTCGGCGGCAACGACGCGGCGATCGTCCTGCCGGACGTCGATCTCGACGAGGTCGCCCAGAAGATCTTCTTCGGAGCCTTCTTCAACAGCGCCCAGATCTGCGTCGCGACCAAGCGGCTCTATGTTCACGAGGACGTCTACGACGGCCTCCGCGACCGGCTGCTGGGCATCGCCAGGGCGGTGAAGGTCGGCGACGGCGGCGAGCAGGGCACGGTGCTCGGACCGATCCAGAACCGGCGCCAGTACGACCGCGTCATGGATCTGCTGAATGACGCCAGGGCGAAGAACCTGACCCTGCTTCACGGCGCCGACATCCCCGAGGGCAAGGGTTACTTCGTGCCCGTGACCATCGTCGACAATCCGCCCGAGGACGAGCGTGTGGTCCAGGAAGAGGCCTTCGGCCCGATCCTGCCGATGCTGAAGTTCAAGGATGTCGACGACGTGATTGATCGCGCCAATGCCAGCGACTACGGCCTCGCCGGCGCCGTCTGGTCGAAGGATGTCGACAAGGCGGTCGACATCGCCCGCAAGCTCGAGACCGGCACGGTCTGGATCAACCAGAACCTCAACCTGCGTCCCGACACGCCCTTCGCCGGTCACAAGCAGAGCGGATCGGGCGTCGAGAACGGCATGGAGGGCCTGCTCGAGTACATGGTCCCGCAGGCCGTCTACGTCGCGCGCGGCTGACGCGCGGAGCGGGCCGGACAGTCGTTCAGAGCGCCTAGTCGTCCGCGTCTGAAAGGCATAGAAGGCCCGCTTCAACCAGTATCCGGGAGATCGCCATGCGGGATATCCGCCACTTCGTGAACGGTTCGGCCTTCGAAGGTGCGTCCGGCCGCTTCGGCGACGTCTTCAATCCCAACACCGGCGAGGTGCAGGCGCGTGTCCAGCTGGCGACCGAGGGCGAGCTGGATCGCGCGGTCCAGGCCGCCGCCGCCGCCTTCCCGGCCTGGGCCTCGACCAACCCCCAGCGCCGCGCGCGGGTGATGTTCGAGTTCAAGCGCCTCGTCGAAGCCAACATGAACGAGCTGGCCGAGATCCTGTCGTCCGAGCACGGCAAGGTCATCGCCGACTCCAAAGGCGACATCCAGCGCGGCCTCGAGGTCATCGAGTTCGCCTGCGGCATCCCGCATGCACTGAAGGGCGAATACACCGAGGGCGCGGGTCCCGGCATCGACGTCTATTCGATGCGCCAGCCGCTGGGCGTCGTCGCCGGCATCACCCCGTTCAACTTCCCGGCCATGATCCCGATGTGGATGTTCGGTGTGGCCATCGCGGTGGGCAACACCTTCATCCTGAAGCCCTCCGAGAAGGACCCGACCGTTCCGGTCCGCCTGGCTGAGCTGATGATGGAGGCCGGCGCGCCGGAAGGCGTGCTGAACGTGGTGCATGGCGACAAGACCGCCGTCGACGCCATCCTCCAGCACCCTGAGATCAAGGCTGTCAGCTTCGTCGGCAGCTCCGATATCGCCCACTACGTCTATTCGCAGGGCACGCTGCACAACAAGCGCGTCCAGGCGATGGGCGGCGCCAAGAACCATGGCATCGTGCTGCCGGACGCCGACCTCGACCAGGTGGTCAAGGACCTGTCGGGGGCCGCCTTCGGGTCGGCCGGCGAGCGCTGCATGGCGCTGCCGGTGGTGGTGCCGGTCGGCAAGCGGACCGCCGACGAGCTGCGCGAGCGCATGGTCGCCGAGATCGAGACCCTGAAGGTCGGGCTCAGCCATGACGCCGGCGCCCAGTACGGCCCGGTCGTCTCCGCCGCCCATCGCCAGAAGATCGCCGACTACATCCAGATCGGGAAGGACGAGGGCGCCGAGCTGGTCGTCGACGGCCGCGATTTCAGCCTGCAGGGCTACGAGAAGGGCTTCTTCATCGGCCCGAGCTTCTTCGACGGCGTGAAGCCCGGCATGAAGACCTATCACGAGGAGATCTTCGGCCCGGTGCTGCAGATGGTCCGCGCCGAGAGCTTCGAGGAGGCGGTTGAGCTGCCGAGCAAGCACCAGTACGGCAACGGCGTCGCCATCTTCACCCGCAACGGCCGCGCCGCCCGGGAATTCGCCGCGCGGGTCAATGTCGGGATGGTCGGCATCAACGTGCCGATCCCGGTGCCGGTCGCCTATCACACCTTCGGCGGCTGGAAGCGCTCGGCCTTCGGCGACACCAACCAGCACGGCATGGAAGGCGTGAAGTTCTGGACCAAGGTGAAGACCGTCACTGCACGCTGGCCCGAGGGCGAGGTCGGGGATTCGAGCTTCGTCATTCCGACGATGAAGTGACCGCCCGGGCGCCGAGCTGGACAACGGAACCGCTCCGGTCAGCATCGCCACGCCGAGCACCAGCAGGCAGGTGAGCGCAGCCCACTTCAGCGCGAACCGCTGGGCGTCTGCCACATCGACGCCCAGCAGGCCGCACGCGAGGTAGATCGGCGCGAGCAACGGGCTGAGAGCGTGCACCGGTGTGCCCCTGTGGAGAATTCGGCCTTGAACCGCCGCGTTACGGTCATCGGAGAAGCCCTCGTCGATCTGGCGGCGGATGGCTGCGGAGGGATGCGACACCATCCCGGCGGCGCGCCCTTCAATGTCTCCCGGGCCATCGGCCGCCTTGGGGGAAGGGCGAGTTTCGTCGGTCGGATCTCGACGGATGCCTACGGCGACGACCTCGCCGCGGCGCTATCGGCGGACGGCGTCGAGCTGCATCCCAATCTGCGCGATCCGCGCCCTACGGCCCTTGCGTTGGCGGAACTCGATGCGCGGGGTCAGGCCACCTACCGGTTCGAGATCGCGGGCTCGGCGACGGAAGCCCTGACGCCGGCAGAGGCGCTGGCCATCGCGCCACCGAAGGCCGGTGCGCTCTATGCCGGCGGCCTTGGCCTGGTTCTCGAGCCGCTGGCCGCCGCCAGTGAGGCTCTCGTGAACGACCGGCACGGTCGCACGCTCGTCTTCATCGATCCGAACGTCCGCCCCACTGCTATCCCCGACATGACCGCCTGGCGCGAACGGCTCGATCGGGTGCTGTCGCGGACCGACGTCGTGAAGGTCTCGGACGCGGATCTCGCCGTTCTCGCGCCGGACAGGGCGGCCGAGGCGGCGGCGCCGGCCCTGCTCGACGCGGGTCCCCGGCTGGTCCTGCTGACGTTGGGCGAGCGGGGCGCCATCGCGTACGGCGCCTTCGGACGACGGTTGGTCAAGGCGCCGCAAGTGACGGTCGTGGACACCATCGGGGCCGGCGACGCCTTCAGCGGGGCCTGGCTCGTCCGCTGGCTGGAGGCGGGCGGAGACCTGGCTGACGGGAACCAGGTGGGCGACGCCACGGCCTTCGCCGTCCGCGCCGCCGCCCTGTCGTGCGAGCGTGCTGGCGCCGCACCGCCTGACCGTGCCGAGCTGGCCGCGCGATATCCCGCCTAGCTGTAGCGGAACAGCGGGTCGTCGAGGTCGAGCGTCGGGAAGACATCCTTCTCGGTCCAGTAGTCCTGGCTGTGCTGCCATTCCGGCTTGTCGCCCCGGCGCGGCCAGAGGTGAACGCCGCGCAGCAGGTAGCCGGGATTGAAGTTCTCCTCGTCGATCCAGTCGAGCAGCTTCATGTCCCGGTCCTCCGGCCGCAGGGCGACCTCGACCTTGCGCGCCTGGCGGGCGTCCATGTGGTCGCGCAGGCGGCAGACGAACTCGGCGACCAGATCAGACCGCAGCGTCCAGCTGGCGCGGAAGTAGCCCATGACCCAGACCATGTTCGGCACGCCGGTGAACATCATGCCGCGCCAGGTCACGGTGTCGTGGAAGTCCAGGGGCTTGCGGTCGACCTCGAACGCGATGTCGCCCATGGCGCTCAGGTTGAAGCCCGTCGCGGTGACGATGATGTCGGCCTTCAGCTCGCGGCCGGACTTCAGGCGGATGCCGTCCGGCGTGAAGCGGTCGATCTCGTCGGTGACGACGCTGGCCTGGCCCTTGATCACGGCCTGGAACAGGTCCCCGTCCGGCACAAAGGCGATGCGCTGCCGCCAGGGCCGGTACTTGGGCGTGAAATGCTCGGCCACCGCCTCGTCGCCCAGGAAGGCGCGGACGCCGGCCAGCAGTTCGTCGCGAACAGCGTCCGACTCGTTGAAGGCGCGCTCGGTGAACAGCGCCTGGTCGTACAGCCGCTTGCGGCGGACGATCTCGTGGATCCAGGTCTCGTCGACCTTCAGGGTGCGCAGGATGTCGGCGAGTTCGTCGGCGTTGCGGCCGGGTATGAAATAGGTCGGCGACCGCTGCAGCAGGGTGACGTGCTTCACCTCGTCGGCGATGGCCGGCAACACGGTCGCGGCGGTCGCGCCGGATCCGATGATGACGACGGTCTTGTCCTTGTAGTCGAGATCCTGGGGCCAGGTCTGCGGGTGGATGATCTTGCCCCTGTAGTCCTCCATCCCCTCCCACTCGGGTGTGTAGCCCTGGTCGTGGCGGTAGTAGCCCTGGCACATCCAGAGGAAGTTGGCGGTGATCGAGACCCGCTCGCCGGTGGCGTTCTTCACCGCCTCGATAGTCCAGCGGTTGTCCGCGCTCGACCACGTCGCCTTCAGGATCTTGTGACCGTAGCGGATGTGCCGGCCGAGGTCGTTCTCCTCGATAACCTCGCCCATGTAGGTCAGGATTTCCTGCGCCGTCGCGATCGGCGGGCCGACCCAGGGCTTGAACTCGTAACCGAAGGTGTAGAGGTCGCTGTCGGAACGGATGCCCGGATACTTGTGCGTCAGCCAGGTGCCGCCGAAGCTTTCGAGCGTCTCGAGAACCACGAAGCTGTCGTTCGGGCGCTTCTTCTGCAGGCGCCACGCGGCGCCGATCCCCGAAATGCCGGCGCCGACGATCAGCACATCGAAATGTTCGACCGCCGTCGCGGCGGGGCGGTCCATCAGTTCCGCAGTGGTCATCGTCGGCTCCTCCCTGTTGTTCTTGTCGTCAGGTTATCGACGATAACAGAGCGAGCCTTGACCTGGGTCAAGCCGGGGATCTCAGTCGGCGGTCGGACCATCGCTGAGATGATCGTCGAGGATCCGGGCGGCGTCGCCCATCGGGTCCTCGTACTGACCGGCCTTCAGGGTCCACCAGAAGGCCACCAGGCCCAGGAAGCCGAGCATCACGGAAAGCGGGGCGAGAAGGTACAGGATCGTCATCCGCGCACCTCGCCGCCCCGAAGCCGCAGTGCGTTGAGGATCACCACCAGCGAGGAGCCCGACATCGCGATCGCCGCGACGAAGGGATTGACCAGGCCCAGGATGGCCGCCGGTGCGGCGACCAGGTTGTAGAGCGCCGAGAACGCGAAGTTCTCCATCACCCGCCGGCGAGCGGACCGGGCGATGCGGATGCTCTCGGGGATCGAGCAGAGCGTTCCTCGCGAGAACACCAGATCGGCGGCGTTCTGACTGGCGTCGACCGCCGAACCCGGCGCAATCGAGGCATGCGCCCTGGCCAGCGCGGCGGCGTCGTTCAGGCCGTCGCCGACCATCAGGACCTTGCGGCCTTCGGCCTGCAGCGTCTCGACACGGGCGACCTTCTCGAACGGCGTGACGCCGCTGGTCCAGCGCTCGACGCCGACCGCCGACGCCGCCCGCTCGACAGGGCCAGCGACATCGCCGGACACCACCTCGGCCGTTACGCCCAAAGCCCTCAGCGCCGTGAGAGCCTCGGCGGCGTCCGCGCGCACAGCGTCCTCGAAAGTGAACCGCACCCGCACGTCATCGTCGAAGCCGAACCACAGTTCCGTCTCGCCCGCACCGCGCGAGGTCACGCCGACAAATCCGGCGCGGCCCAGCCGGGCCCGGCGGCCGCCGATCAGGCCCTCCACGCCCATGCCGGCGACTTCCCGGACCTCCGTCGCCGCCTCGCCGCAGCCGGCGGCCTCCGCCAGCGCGCGCGCCAGCGGATGCCGCGAGGCGCGGGCCAGCGGCGCGGCGAGACGCACGACCGCCTCGGGCGCGTCCATGAGGCGCGGGCGTCCCTCGGTCAGGACACCGGTCTTGTCGAAGACGACATGGTCGATCTCCGACAGGCGTTCGAGCGCGGCCCCGGATTTGACCAGCACGCCGCGACGGAACAGTCGGCCGCTGGCGACGATCTGTACGGCAGGCACCGCGAGTCCCAGCGCGCAGGGGCAGGTCACGATCAGCACCGCCGCCGCCCGCAGAAGCGCTTCGCGCGGGCCCAGGCCGATCGCCCAGACTCCCGCGAACGTCAGCAGGGCCAGCGTGTGGACGACCGGCACATAAAGCGCGGCCGCCCGGTCGGCGAGGCGCACATAGGTCGATTTGCTCTGGGCGCCCGCCTCCATCAGGCGGGCGATTTCGGCCACCGCCGAGTTCTCTGAGCGGGCCTGCGCCCGCAGCACCAGCCGACCCGACAGGTTGAGCGCCCCGGCGTGAACGACCGAGCCGGCCCGCACGGCGACCGGCGCCGTCTCGCCGCTGATCAGGGCGTTGTCCAGTTCCGAGGCGCCGCCCTCCACAAGGGCGTTGACCGGGACACGGTCGCCCGGCGCGACGGCCAGGGCGTCGCCGACCTCGACCTCTCCGACCGGAACGATCCGTTCGATCCCGTCCGCGTCGATACGGGTCGCGACGGGGGCCTGCAGCGCGAGCAGATCGCGCGCCGCGCCGCGCGCGCGGACGCGGAGTTTGTGGTCCAGATACCGGCCGATCAGCAGCAGGAACAGCAACGTCACCGCTGCGTCGAAATAGGCGTGCGCGCCGTTCTGCAGCGTCTCGGAGAAGCTGACGATCAGGGTGAGAATCACGCCGATCGAGATCGGAACGTCCATGTTGGCCCGCCGGCGGCGCAGCGAGGCCCAGGCCGACCGGAAGAACGGCATCCCCGCGAACAGGGCGCACGGCGTCGCGACGGCCGCGGCGAACCAGTACATGACCTCGCGGGTCGCCGGGGTCAGCTCCTGTCCGAAGAGACCGGCCCAGACGGGCACGGTGAACATCATCACGTTGCCGGCGCCGAAGCCGGCGACGCCGAGGGCGAGGGCGAGGGCGCGGCCCTCCCGGTCCTCCTCCCGGATGGACTGGGCGGGGTCGAACGGCGTGGCGGGATAGCCGGCGCGATCCAGCGCATCGACGACCGCGGCCGGATCACCGGTCACGCTGTCGAAGGTGACCGCCAGTTTTCCCGTCGTCAGGTTGAAGCGGGCGCCGGCGACTCCGGCCACCTCGCGCGCGGTCTTCTCGATCTTCGCCAGGCAGGCGCCGCAGCGGGCGCCGCGCACCAGAAGCTCGAGCCGGCCGTGCTCATCATCTCCACGGGCGACGAAGGCCGAAAGATCCCGGGCCGCGGCGACGGTCATGGCCGCACCAGCCGGCGACGGGCTTCGAACCGGGCGCCGTCCGGCCCTTCGGCGACGACGACCACGTCCCAGGCGCCGTCAAGCGCCAGGGGCGCCCCGTAGGCGCCGGGGGCGACCGACGCCAGGGTCAGCGCCCGGGCTCCCTTGACGGTGGCGGGGCGGGCGAGGGTCGCCGTCACCTTCAGGCCGTCCACGGGCCGGCCATCGCGATCGGTGATCGTCACCTCCAGCCGGTCGCCGGCGTCCGCCAGCGTGGCGGTCCAGCCGAGGGCGTCCTGCCGGGCCTTGCGTTCCAGCGTGGCGTTGTAGGCCAACCCCGCCTCGTAGGGATTGGACGCCACCTGGCCGGAGAAGGTGCGGTAGGCCAGCACCATGAACAGCGCATCGGTGGCGATGATGATCCCGAAGAAGAGGATCAGGCCGGTCAGCACATGCCAGCCCTTGATGGTGAAGCCTGGCTTCTCTGTGGCGTCGGTCATCGGGCGTTGGCCTCCCCTGACAGGAAGATGGAGCGCGCGTCCTGCACTTCGTCGGCGGAAGCGATCTCAAAGCGGACCGGAAGGTTGGGCGCCGTGACGGCCTCGCGGGGGACGGTCACGAAGACCCGCACCGCCCGCACCTGGTCCGGCTGCACGACCACGCTCAGCGCTTCGCGGGAAGCGGTCTCGCCGGGCGTCTTGAGGACCGCCTCACGCAAGCCATGGGTCGTGATGCGATAGGTGCGGGCTTCGAAGGAGCGGTTGGCGATCTTCAGCGTGTAGCCATTGCGGATGGCGCCGTCGTGCAGGCGGACGAAGGTCGGATTGCGGTCGCGCAGCACGTGGAGCTCGGCGCTCTGGCGCTGTGTCAGACCCCAGATCATGAGGCCGCTCACGAGGGTCAGCGCGACGGCGTAGAAGATGGTCCGTGCACGGACGAAACGGTACAGGCCTTTCCGCTCCCCGACCTCGCGGGACGCGACCGCGTGGTCTGTGTCGTAGGAGATGAGGCCCTTCGGCCGCTCGACGCGGGCCATGATCTCGTCGCAGGCGTCGATGCACAGGCCGCAGTTGATGCACTCCAGCTGCGGGCCGTCCCGGATGTCGATGCCCATCGGGCAGACCACGACGCACTGGTTGCAGTCGATGCAGTCTCCGCGACCTTCCCAGGACTGGTTCTTCTTGTGGGGACCGCGCGGCTCGCCGCGGTCGCGGCGATAGGTGACCTGAAGCGAATGCTTGTCGAGCATCGCGCCCTGGATCCGCGGCCAGGGGCACATGTAGGTGCAGACCTGTTCGCGCATCGTGCCGGCGAAGACGTAGGTGGTGGCGGTCAGCAGGGCGCAGGAAACATAGGCCGTCATCGGACCCTGGCCGATCCAGAAGGTGCGGATCAGGGTCGGCGCGTCATGGAAGTAGAAGATCCAGGCGCCCCCGGTGCCGAATGCGATGCCGAGCCAGACCAGATGCTTGCCGGTCTTGCGCCAAAGCTTGTCAAAGCTCATCGGGGCGGCGTCGAGCTTCATGCGGGCGTTGCGGTCGCCCTCGAACAGTCGCTCGACGGCGATGTAGAGGTCGGTCCACACCGTCTGCGGACAGGCGTAGCCGCACCAGAGCCGGCCGAAGAGCGCCGTGGTCAGGAACAGGGCGAGGGCCGCCATCACCAGCAGTCCGGTGATGAAATAGACCTCCTGCGGCCACAGCTGGATAAAGAAGAAGTAGAAGCGGCGGCCGTCGAAGTCGATGAGCACCGCCTGGTCCGGCAGGGTCCCCGGCCGGTCCCAGCGGAGCCAGGGAACGACGTAGTAGATCGCCAGCATGGCGATCAGCAGCGCCCATTTGATCATCCGCCAGCGGCCATGGACCAGCTTGGGGTAGATCGGGATGCGCGGTTGGTAGAGACCGCCGCCACCTCCGCCCGCCTTGCGACGAACGGAAGCGGCGACGGAGACCGGACCTTGGCCGTTGCCGGCCGAGCTGGGGGGCGAGGTCCGATCTATGACGACGGTCACGGCGGCTACTGTCCCGAGTTGGCGTGGATGTAGACCGCGATGGCCTTGATGGTTTCGGCGTCGAAGCGTTGGCCCCAGGCCGGCATGACGCCGTTGCGGCCGTAGTAGATCTGGTCGTGGATCGACTGACGGTCAGAGCCGTACAGCCACTCGCCGTCGGTCAGGTCCGGGGCGCCGACGGCCGGCGATCCCTTGCCTGCGGGGCCATGACAGCTGGAGCATTGGTCCACGAAGAGCTGGCCGGCGCGACCGGCGGCGGCGCGATCGGCCGGACGGCCGGACAGCGTCAGCACATAGTCGGTGAGGTCAGACACCTGCCGTTCGTCGAGCAGACCGTCACGGCCGAAGGCCGGCATCTGGGAGATGCGCGCCTGCGGATCACCCGAGCGGATGCCGTGCTTCAGCGTCGTGGAGATGTCCTCCAGCGAGCCGCCCCACAGCCAGACGTCGTCGCGGAGGTTGGGATAGCCCTTTGCTCCCGCGCCGCCCGGTCCATGGCAGGTGGCGCAGTTGTCGCCGAACACCGACTGTCCGACCGAGAGGGCGTAGGCCTGCAGGGCAGGGTCGCTCTCGATCTGCGCCAGGGTAGCGTCGCGCAGCTTCAGGGCGTTGGCGCCGCGCTGGGCCTTCAGGTCCGCCAGGGCCGAGGCGACGGCCCGGCGGTCAGACTTGCCCAGCAGCCCTTCGGTATGTCCGGTCAGCCCGGGCCACGCCGGCATGGCGACCCAGTAGCCGATGCTGAACAGCACGCAGGCCCAGAACACCCAGAGCCACCAGCGGGGCAGGGGATTGTCCAGTTCGCGGATGCCGTCCCATTCGTGGCCGGTCGTTTCGACGCCGGTGACGGCGTCCTTCTCGCGATGATGGTCGCTCATTGGTCGTCGTCCTGGAGGGGGAGGTGCTTGGCCCGCGAAAAGGCTTCGCGGTTACCCGGCCAGAAGGCGTAGGCGCAGCCGGCCAGGAAGATCAGGCCGAAGTAGATCAGGCCGCCTTGCTGGGCGATGCGGGCGACGGTCTCGTAGGTCATCGTCCGCCCCCTATCGCTGGTTGGCGGGCTCTGCCGCCTCGTAGGTGTTGAAGTCGACCAGCGTGCCGAGCATCTGGAGGTAGGCGATCAGCGCATCCATCTCGGTGATGCGGTCGGGATCGCCGTCGAAGTCGCGGTTGACGACCTTGCCGCCGTACCGCTTGCGCAGCGCCACCGCGTCCGTCGAGAAGGGGTCGGCCTGGGCCTGCAGGTCGGTGACGGCGTTGTCGAGGCTGTCCTGGGTGTAGGGCACGCCCAGCGCCGTCATGGTCCGCATCTTGTCGCGGATGTCGCTGACCGACAGCTCCTTGCTGGCCAGGAAGGCATAGGGCGGCATCACCGACTCAGGGACCACCGAGCGCGGGTCGATCAGGTGATCGCGGTGCCAGCTGTCCGAGTACTTGCCGCCGACCCGCGCGAGATCCGGGCCGGTCCGCTTGGAGCCCCACTGGAAGGGGTGGTCGTACATGCTCTCGGCGGCGAGGCTGTAATGGCCGTAGCGCTCGACCTCGTCGCGCAGCGGGCGGATCATCTGCGAATGGCAGGTGTAGCAGCCCTCGCGGATGTAGATGTCGCGCCCCGCCAGCTCGAGGGGGGTGTACGGGCGGACGCCCTCCACCTTCTCGACCGTGCTCTGCAGCCAGAACAGCGGGGCGATCTCGACGAGGCCGCCGATCGAGACGACCAGCACGATGCCGATGATGAGGAGCAGCGAGTGCTTCTCGAACCTGGCGTGATGTTTCCAGACACTCATTTCGCCGACCTCACGCGGCTGCCGGCAGCGGCGCGGCGAGCGCGTCGGTGCGGTCGACGGACGGCAGTTTCACCGTGCGCCACAGATTGAAGATCATGATCAGCGTGCCCGTCAGGAACATCGCGCCGCCGAGGGTGCGGATGATGTTCTCGATGTGCTTGGCCGAGACGGTCTCGATGAAGCTCCAGGCCAGGAAGCCTTCGGGCGTGTATTCCCGCCACATCAGGCCTTCCATGATGCCGGAGACCCACATCGCGCAGATGTAGAGAAGGATGCCGGTGGTCGCGATCCAGAAGTGCCACTCGACCAGGCGGTTGGAGTACAGGCCCTCCTTCTTCCACAGCCAGGGCACCAGGCAGTAGATCGCGCCGAAGCTGATGAAGCCGACCCAGCCCAGCGCGCCGGAGTGCACGTGGCCGATGGTCCAGTCGGTGTAGTGGCTCAGCGCGTTGACCGCCCGGATCGACATCACCGGACCTTCGAAGGTCGACATGCCGTAGAAGGCGATGGCGACGACCATCATCCGGACGACCGGATCGGTGCGCAGCTTGTCCCACGCGCCTGACAGCGTCATCAGGCCGTTGATCATGCCGCCCCAGCTGGGCATCCACAGCATGATCGAGAAGGTCATGCCCAGCGTCTGCGCCCACTGCGGCAGCGCCGTGTAGTGCAGGTGGTGCGGACCGGCCCAGATGTAGATGAAGATCAGCGCCCAGAAGTGCACGATCGACAGGCGGTAGCTGTAGACCGGCCGCTCAACGCGCTTGGGCACGAAGTAGTACATCATGGCCAGGAAGCCGGCGGTCAGGAAGAAGCCGACGGCGTTGTGCCCGTACCACCACTGGGTCAGCGCATCCTGGACCCCGGAGAACAGCGAGTAGCTGCGGTGGTGCAGGAGGCTCACGGGGAGGGCCAGGTTGTTGACCACGTGCAGCAGCGCGACGGTCACGATGAAGGCCAGGTAGAACCAGTTGGCCACATAGATGTGAGGCTCGCGGCGCTTCCAGATCGTGCCGAGGAACGTCAGCAGATAGGCGACCCAGACGATGGTCAGCCACAGGTCGACGAGCCATTCCGGCTCGGCGTACTCCTTCGACTGGGTGATCCCGGCCAGGTAGCCGGTGGCGGCCAGCACGATGAACAGCTGGTAGCCCCAGAACACGAACCACGGCAGCATGCCGCCGAACAGCCGCGCCCGGCAGGTGCGCTGGACCACGTAGAAGGACGTGCAGATCAGCGCGTTGCCCCCGAAGGCGAAGATCACGCCCGAGGTGTGCAGCGGCCGCAACCGGCCGAAGTTCAGCCAGCCCACTTCCGGGAAATAGAGCAGCGCCGGCCAGGACAGCTGCGCGGCGATCACGACGCCGACCAGCATCCCGACGGCGCCCCAGAACATAGTGGCGATCACACCGGCCTTCACGACGCCGTCCATGTATCGGTCGGGTTCGTCGCGGAAGAGGTCGCCGCTGACGCCTGCGGTCAGCGCAAAGCTCGCGAGCACGGCGGCCGCAGTGAAGATCAGCGCCTGAAAGCGAAACAGCGGATCGTCGCTGAACATGGCGGCGAAGAAGAAGAGAAGCCCGCCGCAGACGGTCGTGATCAGCAGCGCTGATCCTCCCGGCGTCGCGCCCGATGATTTTGAAAACTGGCTCATTGGCCCGTCCAAGCCCCTGGTTGTCAGGGCTGGGCTAGACCCCCGGACGAGCGGTCGCCTTGATCCATATCAAGGCCGGCCTCGGGCGGGAGCGCGATGGTGCCGGCGACACGATGGAGTCCGTTATGCACATCAAAGCGTTGACCCTTGGATCCCCGCTGGAAACGATCACGCTGCACAGCGCGGGCGGAGCCCTTGCGCTCTGGGCGACGGTTCTTTGGAACGAGGCTCCGAAGTGGGCTTACGGGCCCATCTGCGGTGAGTCGGTCGGCCTCCTGGGCCATTGTCCGCTTTGCTATCCGGCCGCGGCGCTCACGCTGGTGAGTCTGTTCGGGGCGGCGCGGCTGTTTCAGCTGCGGCTGCGCGCCTAGACGGTGGCTTGCACGAGCGTGGACCGGACGCCGCCGCCGCGGGCCAGCGCACGCCGCAACGCGCCGTCGGCGGGACAGGTCTCGACCTTGAGCCTGCGGCAGCCCAGCTGTTGCGCGCGATGCGACAGGGCGTTCGCCAGGGCTCGCACCACCGGTCCGCTGTCCACCAGCGAGACGGCGACGACCTTTTCGACCCACAGCGTCCGGCCGGGACACAGGTCGGCCCGCACCTCATACGGAGCGAAGCCGGCGATCCGACCGGCGGCGTCGCGCGCGAGCAGTGCGCCTGAACCCGGTCCGCCCGGGCTCGTCCAGCGCTTCACCAGCTGCCGCCAGCGCGAAGGCGTCAGGTCTGGCAACGCCAGCTTCGCGAGCCCCAGGGCGCTGTCCGCGTCCTGCGCCTCGAAGACTGACACCGAAATCCTGGACGCCGTATCGCTCATGGCGTTCATCCTGCCGGGCCGCGTCGCCCGGATCGTTGACCTGCGTCAAGACCGCATCGAGGCCCGGACATGATCTCGCTGGATTCCACCATGCCCTGCGCCCAGGCCGCGAGCGCGGACCTGTGCGGAACCTGCGCCGCGCGCCGCCTCAGCGTCTGCTCTGTGCTTCGTGAAGACGGCCTGAAGCGTCTGAACGCCGCCTCTGATGCTGTCGAGTTCAGGGCGGGAGAGGTGCTGGTCCGCGAGGGCGATCCGGCGTCCCAGCTCTACAACATCACGGGCGGCGATGTTCGCGTCCACAAGCTGCTGGCCGACGGCCGGCGTCAGATCGTGGGCTTCCTGTCGGCGGGGGATTTTCTGGGCCTGGCCAGCGGCGACCGCTACGCCTTCTCGGCCGAGGCCCTGACGGCCGGCTCGGCCTGCCGCTTCCGGAAGACCGACTACAGGCGGCTGCTCGCCGAGATGCCGGAGCTCGAGCACGCGCTGCTGGATCGGGCGGCTCACGAGCTGAAGGCCGCTCACGACCAGATGCTTCTGCTCGGGCGCAAGACCGCGATGGAGCGGCTGGCGTCGTTTCTGGTCGATCTGTCGGAGAAGGCCCGCCGGAGCGGCGGCGACGGTCGCCTCGTCGCCCTGCCGATGACACGGGCGGAGATCGCCGACTACCTCGGCCTGACGACCGAGACGGTGAGCCGCAACACCACCCGGCTCAAGACACGCGGGGTCATTCGGCTCTTGTCGATGCACAGCCTCAGAGTCGAGAAGCCCGGCGAGCTTTGGCGGCTCGCCGGGCTCGACCCCGAGGCGGGTGAGGGCGACTAGAACTTCCGCCCGAGGCCGACCGAGACGACCCAGGGGTCAAGCTGGACGTCCGACTTCAGGGCGCCGCCGTTGATGCTGGCGTCCGTCTCGAAGAAGATCTTCTTGGCGTCGATGTTGACGGACCAGGGACCCTGGACGGCGATATCGACCCCGGCCTGCAGCGCGTAGCCGAAGCCATCGTCCAGATCGACCGTGAAGCCGTTCTTGTCGCTGCCGTTGTAGAACAGCATGTAGTTCAGGCCCGCGCCGACATAGGGGCTGACCCGCGCCGCCGGCAGCGGATGGTACTGCACCGAAAGCGTGGGCGGCAGCACCCAGGTCTCGTGGACCCGCACCGGCGCGACGCCGCCGATGGCGTCCACTTCGTGCTTGGAGGTTCCAAGGATGAGCTCCACGGCGACCTTGTCGGTGAAGAAGTAGGAGATGCCCAGGCTCGGGATGGTGTCATCGCTGGCTTCGGCAGAGAGACCGGTGGCGGCGCCGGCGGCCGTCAGGATCGGTGACGCGTCGTCCGGCGAAACCGAGGTGACGCGGAAATTGACCATCCAGTCGCCGGCGGCCTTGGGTTGGAAATCTTCGGCGGAGGCCGCCGAGGCGCCCGCCAGCAGCGCGATCGCGGCGGCGGCGGCAAACAGAGTCTTCATGTCTATCCCCTTGTTCTTTCGGCGGTTTTCCGCCCTCACAAGGACTTACTGCGCCTCCTGTGGCGCGGAATCGCTGACCTGAATCAATCGTGACGTCGCGCACCCAAAAAAAGGCCCCCGGACAGCGGAGCTGACCGGGGGCAGGCCGGAGTGTGCAGCAGCGGGAGAACTATTCGGCGGCCATGGCGCGCGGCGTCACCGGCAGGGGCTTTTCGAGAGTCGCCCAGTCGATCAGGCCGTCGTGCACCTCGTCCTCGAAGCGGAGGACGCCCAGCGCCTCGAACTTGGGTCGTACGGCGTCCGTCAGAAGGCCGATCCGCTTCAGGTTCGGGATCATCCGGGCGAACAGGAAGTCGCGGAACGCGCCGCCGGCCTGGGCCTTGTGGTTGATCTCGCGCGCTTCATCGAGGGTGAAGCCGTACTCCTGAGGCACGTCCACGCTGAACAGGCGTTCGCGCATGATCACGCAGGCCTCGTAGGCGAACTGGGCGCGTTCCTCGATCTCGTGGCGGGGCAGGGCCCGGATCCAGTCCTCGAGGTAGTTCACGCCGAAGGCCACGTGCCGGCCCTCGTCGCGCATCACCAGCTGGAGGATCTGCCGCAGGAGGGGGTCGCGGGTGGTCTGGGTCATCGCCTGGAAGGCGGCGAGGGCCAGCCCCTCGATCAGCACCTGCATGCCGATGAACTTCAGGTCCCAGCGCTCGTCGGTCAGCACCTTGTCGAGCAGAAGCTTGAGGTTCGGGTTGATCGGATAGACCAGCTTGCAACGTTCGCTGAGGTACTTGTGGAACACCTCGACATGGCGCGCTTCATCGAAGGTCTGCGACGAGGCATAGAGCTTCGCGTCATAGGTCGGGGCGCAACTGACCAGCTGGCTGGCGACCAGCATCGCGCCCTGCTCGCCGTGCAGGAACTGCGACAGGGTCTGGGCGTGGCTGCGCCAGGCGAACTCAAGCTTCTGCGCCTCGGTGAGAGCCTCGTACTTCGGATGTCCGGCGAAAGCGTTCTGGGTCGGATCGTTGGGCATCTCCGTCTTCGGAAAGCGCGTGTCCCAGTCGACGTCCATCTGGGCGTCCCAGTTGAAGCGCTTGCCCAGCTCGTACAGCTTTCGGATCCGGGCGTTGGCGTCGGCGTAGTCCCAATTGTAGGACCCGGTCAGCGGCGTCCGGAAAATCTCGCGGATGACCTCGACATCGCCGGGCGTCAGCACGTCGGTCAGCTCGTTGTCGAAGGCCTGGACCTCGCGCGGCGGTCCATCGACCTGATGCACCTTCAGCATGGCGTTTCCTTTCCTCACTCCGCGCCGGTTTAAAGATGACGCTGGCGTCATCTTTTGTGAGCCCGATGAGGGGCGCGGGTCGTTGACCTGGATCAAGACCGCGTCGCCGGATTTGATCGGTATCAAGGTTCTGATCGCGCGCGCGCGGTAGCACTGGCCGACAACCGCGCCCGTGATCCTGGAAAGACCCGTGTCCGCAAGCCCGACTTCCGCCCCATCACGCGATCACCTGATCGCCCGCTATGACGGCCGCGCGCCGCGCTACACCAGCTATCCGACCGCCGTGCAGTTCACCCCCTCGGTGGACGCCGCGGTCCATCAGGGGTGGCTTGGCGAGCTGGATCCGGCGAATGCGGTTTCGCTCTACGCCCACATCCCGTTCTGTTCGCGCCTCTGCTGGTACTGCGGTTGCCACACGCGGGCGACGACCCGCGCGGAGCCGGTGTCGGAGTACGTAGGCTGGCTGATCGACGAGCTGGCGCTGATCGAGGCGGCGACTCCTGCAAGCCTGCCGGTGCGGGAAATCCACCTCGGCGGCGGCACGCCCAATATGCTGTCGCCCGAGGATCTGAAGCGCCTGTTCGACGCCGTCAGCCGTGTGTTCACGGTTTCGACCGGAGCGGCCATAGCCGCAGAGCTCGACCCGGCTGTCCTGACGCGCGACTGGGTGCAGGCCGCCGCCGCCCATGGCCTCAGCCGCGCCAGCCTCGGGGTCCAGGACCTGTCGCCACGCGTGCAGAGGGCGGTCAACCGGATCGAGTCCTTCGACGTCATCAGGACCGCCGTCGGCTGGCTGCGTAAAGCCGGCGTCCTGTCGATAAACCTCGACCTCATGTACGGGCTGCCGCGCCAGCGGACGGTGGACGTGCTGTCGACGCTCGACCAGGTGCTGACCCTGCGGCCCGAACGCCTGGCGCTGTTCGGCTACGCCCATGTGCCCTGGATGAAGGCCAACCAGCAGCTCATCCGAGACGTCGATCTGCCGGGGGCGGAAGAGCGTTTCGAACAGAGCGAGGCCGCCGCCGCGATGCTTGCGGCCGAAGGGTACGTTCGCATCGGCCTCGACCACTACGCCCTGCCGGACGACGAGCTGGCGGTGGCCCTGGCGGAACACCGCCTGCACCGGAATTTCCAGGGCTACACGACCGACGCCAACGCCGTGCTGATCGGCCTGGGGGCGTCGTCGATCAGCAAGCTCCCGCAGGGTTTCGTCCAGAACCACGCGCAGGAGCGGCTGTGGCGGGACGCCATCGCGGCCGGACGGCTGCCGACCGCGCGGGGCGTCGCCCTGACGGCGGAGGACCGCTTCCGGGGAGACATCATCGAACAGCTTATGTGCGACCTGTCCGTCGACATGGCGCAGGTGCGGGCGCGACACGGACAGACGACAACACATATGCCCGACCTCGATGACGCGGTCGCGCGGCTGGCGCCCTTCGTCGAGGACGGGCTCGCGGTCGTGGACGGCGATCGGATCCGCGTGACCGAGGCCGGACGGCCGCTGGTGCGCTCGATCGCGGCGACCTTCGACGCCTATCTCGATCCGGCCGCCCTGCGCCATTCGAGGAGCGTCTGATGGGGCGGCGGGTGCTGGTCATCAACGGCCATCCCGACCCGTGCGGCGATCGATACTGCACGGCCCTGGCGGCGGCGTATCTGCGCGGCGCCAACCTCGCCGGGCACCAGATCCGTCGCATCGACGTCGGCGCGCTCAGGCTCCCGCCCGTCGGCAGCCAGTCCGAATTCCTGGGCGCGGCAGGGGACGCCGCCCGGGCGGCGCAGGATGCGATCGGCTGGGCGCAGCATGTCGTGATCCTCTATCCGCTGTGGCTCGGCGCGCCGCCCGCCGCGCTGAAGGCGTTTCTCGAACAGGTCTTCCGCTATGGCTTCGCGGTGGGATTGCCCGGCTCAGGCAAGGCAGGCCTGCTCGGCGGCCGGACAGCGCGCGTTATCGTGACAATGGGGATGCCGGCGCCGTTCTTCAGCGTCATCTTCGATGGAGCGGGTCTGAAGTGCCTGACCCGAGGCCTGCTTCAGATGGCGGGCCTGCGCGTAAGGAGCACCGTGATCGGCTCGGTGGAACAGTCGAACGCGCGACGCAAGTCCTGGCTTGGCAAGGTCGAGGCGCTCGGCGCCAGGGCCGTCTGAAGGCGGACCCTAGAGGCCGGCGGCGAGCGCCAGGCGCATCAGGTCCGACATGTTCCGCGCCCCGGTCTTCGACATCAGGTTGGCGCGGTAAACCTCCACGGTCCGGGGACTGATATCCAGTTCGAAGGCGATGACCTTGTTGGCCTTGCCTGCGACCACGCCGAGCAGCACGTCCCGTTCACGCGGCGACAGGGCCGCGATCTTGCTCTGGGCTTCCTGCCTGGCGGCTTCGACGGCCTCGCTCTCGGCCGGGGTCTCGCAGGCCGAGCGCAGGGCCCGGAGCAGGAACTCGTCGCTGAACGGCTTCTCGATGAAGTCGCGTGCGCCGGCCTTCATGGCCTCGACCGCCAGCGGAACGTCGCCGTGCCCGGTCATCACCACCACGGGATGCGGCAGGCCGAGTTCGCGGACCTTCCGCACCAGTTCCAGACCGTTCATCCCCGGCATCCGCACGTCCGTCAGGATACAGCCCGATTGCAGGTCGCCCGCCTGCTCGAGCAGGGCTTCGGCCGAGGCGTAGGCGCGGGTCCGGAACCCCGAGACATCGAGCAGAAAGCTCAGCGAATCCCGCATCGCCGCGTCGTCGTCGACGATGTGGATGACAGTGGCTTCACTCGACATGCGCGGCCTCGGCTTCGGCCAGCGGCAATGTGAACGAGAAGACCGCCCCCCCGCCACTGTTGGGTTCGACCCAGATACGGCCTCCGTGGGCCTCGACGATGGTGCGGCAGATCGACAGCCCGACGCCCATGCCCTGGGCCTTGGACGTCACGAACGGCTGGAACAGCCTGTCGGCGACATCCGGGTTCACGCCCGGGCCGGAGTCGGCCACCCGGATCAGCACCATGTCGTCATCGTCGCGATCAACCGAAATGGCCAGATCCTTCCGGGGCCAGTCCTGCATGGCGTCGATGGCGTTGCGGATCAGGTTCAGCGCGACCTGTTGGATCTGGATCCTGTCCACGATCACGGCGCCGGCGCGGCGCGAGAAGCGCAGGGTCACGCGGACGCCCTGCTCGCGCGCGCCCAGGAGCGCCAGCGCGCTGGCTTCCTCCATGAGCCGCGCGGGATCCTCGACCGCGCGATCGGTCTCCCCCTTCGCGACGAACTCCCGAAGCCGCTTGATGATGTCGCCCGCCCGGATCGCCTGTTCGCCGGCGCGCTCAAGCGCCTGTTGCAGTCGGTCGCGATCAATCTGCTTCGCCTCAAGCAGCGTCGCAGAGCCGCGCATGTAGTTGCTGATCGCCGAAAGCGGCTGGTTGAGCTCGTGCGCCAGGGACGAGGCCATCTCGCCCATGGCTGTCAGCCGCGAGACATGGACCAGCTCGGACTGGAGCTCCTGGAGCCGCCGTTCCTGGTCCCGGCGCTCCGTCAGATCGCGGACAAAGCCGGTGAAGAACTGTTCGCGCCCCGCCGTCGCCTCACCGACCGCGAGCTCCATCGGAAAGGTCGAGCCGTCCTTGCGCTCGCCCACGACGATGCGGCCGATGCCGATGATCCGGCGTTCGCGGGCTGTCATGTAGCGGTCGAGATAGGAGTCGTGTTCTTCCCGGAAAGGCGCCGGCATCAGCATGTTGACGTTTCGTCCGATCGCCTCCTCGGAGGTCCAGCCGAACAGTCGCTCGGCGGCGACGCTGAAGGACCGGATCGCACCCCGGCCGTCGATGACGATCATCGCCTCCGGGACGGTGTCGAGGATCGATTGCAGGTGGGCCTGCCGGGATTGCGCTTCGGCGGCGTCCGTGCGGCGTCGACCTCCGGCGAACCCGAGCAGCGGGCCGGTCACGGCGATGACCGCGAGCTCGACCAGCACAGTCGCCTCGAGCGCGCCCGCGCCAAGAACCAGCGCGGTCGCGACAATCGCCAGCGCCGTCGAGGTCAGCACCGCGCCCATGCCGCCGAGCAACGCCACGAGCATCAGCGCCGGAACATGCACGATCGGGCCCAGGTCCGCGCCGGCCTGATGCGCAAACCACTGCACCAGACCGGCCGCGACCGCGCCCCCCAGCGCCGCGGCGTAGGCCAGCGGGGCATCGGCCTGGGCGCCGCCGGGCGCGACGCCGTCTGGGTGACTGGATGGTTCGGACATGACCCGCCGCGGAGAATCCTGTCCCGGGTTCTACCACGCGCGCGCGGCGGATGAACCGTTCAGGCCGCGGCCAGGCGGCGAAGGCCCTCGTGGTTGCGCAGACGGAAGCGGCGCGAACCGAGGAACTCGACGAAACCCTTCGCCTGGAGGTGGCTGACCATCCGCGACACGGTCTCGATGGTCAGTCCCAGATAGTCAGCGATATCCTGGCGGCTCATCGGCAGTTCGGCTGTCTCACCGCCGAGCCGCCCCGCGAGATCGACTAGGAACGCAGCCACCTTCTCGCAGGCGGTCTTGCGGCCCAGCAGCATCAGATGGTCCTGGGCGTACTCCAGCTGGCGCAGCGTTGCGGTCCAGACCGGGCCGTTCAGCGTCGCGACACTGTCGTCCAGACCCTGCAGCGACGAGCGCGCCGCAACGACGATCTCGCAGTCCGTCAGCGCCTCGGCCGAAAAGCGGCGGGCGTCCGCGTACTCGAGGCCGAAGATGTCGCCGGGATAGTGAAAGGCGCCGACCTGGCGACGGCCGTCCCCGGTCAGGTGGGTGGTCCGCACGGCTCCGGAGACCAGCTGATAGACCTCGGTCGTGGAGTCGTCCTGGGCGTAGATTTCCTTGCCGGCCGCGATGCGCCGACGTGCGCCGGGCAATGTCTGGCAATCAGACGAACGGCGCGGAATGTCCCGATCTATGGAAATGATGCTGGCGCTCACGACGGTCTCCCCCTCAGTCGTGTCGACCCTAGCGAGACGACGAATCAGCGAAATCCGGGTGTGCCCCCTAAGGGACTCTACGTAGCCGGCTTGGCGTCGCGGCTCCCCTGGCGGATGATCCGGCCGACAGGGGAGAGACCATGGTTGCGAACACCGATCCGGACGGGGCCTTCCGGCCTGATCTCTACGCCTACGATTTCGAGAACGACCCGGTCGCTGTCCTGAACCGGCTGCGGTCGGAAGATCCGGTCCACTGGTCGCGGCACGGCTTCTGGTACCTGACCCGCTACGCCGATTGCGCGATGGTGCTGAAGGATTCGGTGCGGTTCTCGAGCATGGCGGCCGGCTGGGGCGGAACGAACCCGCTGGCGACGACGGGCGGCGAGGGCGGCCGGTCGAGGACCGAGCAGGGGCTGTCGAAGTCCCTTGCCCAGTCGTTCAACCAGATGGACGCGCCGGACCACACCCGCATCCGCCAGCTCGTGGTCTCGGCCTTCTCCCGGCGCAACATCGAGGAGCGCCAGGGCCGCATCCGCGAGGTGATCGACGGGTTGCTCGACGAGGCCGGCAGAATGGGCCGCTTCGACCTGATCACGGACTTCGCCTTCCATGTGCCGATCATCGTCGCCAGCGAAATCATCGGCATCCCGACCGAGGCGCGCGACCAGTTCCGCACCGCCTTCGAGCGCACCGCCGCGCTGATGCAGCCCAAACAGTCGGAAGAAAGCTGGGCCGAGGCCCTCGAGGCGGGCCGCTGGGTCGGCGGCTTCATGCGAGACCTGATCGCCGAACGCCGGGCCGATCCCCGCGAGGACCTGATCAGCGAGCTGCTCGCGCTCGAGGAGGCCGGCGACCGGCTGACCGAGCGCGAGTTGTCGTCGGCGATCAGCACCATCTACACGGCGGCCGGGACGACGACGGAGCGGTTCATCTCCAGCGGCCTCTACCTGCTGCTGTCGCATCCGGACCAGTGGCGCGACCTCGTCGTCGACCGGTCGCTGCTGAACGGCGCCGTCGAGGAGATCCTGCGCTTCCACCATCCCACCCAGTCGACCTCGACCAATCGCCGCTGCACCGAGGATGTCGAGCTCGGCGGAAAGGTGCTGAAGGCCGGCGACACCGTCCGGGTCGGCCTGGGCGCCGCTAATCGCGACCCCGATGTGTTCGTTGACGGAGACCGCTTCGACATCCGGCGCAGGATGCCGGCGCCGGTGCTGTCCTTCGGCGCCGGTCCGCACTTCTGCATCGGCTCGGCCCTCGCGCGCTACGAGGCGAAGCTGGCGTTCGAGGCGGTCGCCGACCGCTGGCCAGGGATCGCGCTGGTCACCACCGAGCCGGTCAAGGACCCCAAACGCCATGACCGCTACCGCGAACTGATCGTCGAGGTCTGATCGGCGATTTTCGGGAACGACCAGCGCGGTCCAGGGTTCTGACATGGGATGCTGTCAGCGGGTGCGGGACAGGACATGACGCCGCTCGGGCAGGCGGGGGAAAAAGGGCGCGCTGGAAAAGGTCGCAGTCCCGGTGCTGCTGCTTCGGGGGGAAGCGGCGCGCGGGTCCATGGTGTCCGACGCCGCCGCCGTCGAGGCCTCGCGCATCAACGCCCTCGTGCAGACCCAGGTTATCCCGGGCTCTGGCCATAATCTGAGGCGGGAGAACTTTGCCGCCTACCTCGCGGCGATCAGGGGCTTCCTCTTCTGAAAGACTGTACTGGCGCGGGACTCGCCTGCGCTGCCGGGGTTCAGAGGTCACCAATGGCCGGATTGGGCGCGAAGTGTTCGCGCCCGTCTGGCTCAGTCGAAGCGAATTCTCAACCTCGCCAGTTCCCGCTTCTGACTCGTGTCGGGCGTTGGACGCGTCCGGTTCCGGGCAGTGCGCGAGTGTCCGGTTCTGGCGCTTGCCGGCCCCTGGAATGCCGGGATGGCGGCGCCTTCCGGAGGCCTGGAGGCTTGCCAGGCTTTTCGCCCGGATTCGATTCCGGGCGCCTGCTCCGGGCCCGCGCCGCGCTCAGGCGCCGCGCAGAAACCCCTCCACTTCGTCCATGAACATCTCGAACCGGTCGTGGTGCAGCCAGTGGCCGGCGTCCGGGAAACTCACGGTGCGGGCGTTGCTGAAGTGCCTGGCCCGGCCGTCCTTCTCGGGGTTCGAGGCCCAGCTCTTTTCGCCGTAGCAGAGCAGGGTCGGGCAGGTAATGGCTTCCCACAGCTCGGCGACCTGGTGGTGGGTCAGGTCGGGCGCCGACCAGACGCGCAGGTAGTTGTCGAACTTCCAGCTGTAGGTCCCGTCCTCGTTCTGGCTGACGCCGTGAACGGTCAGGTGCCGCGCCTGGTCGTCGGTGAGGTAGGTGTTCTCCGCCTTCATGCGCTCGAACGCCTCTTCCAGCGTCGCATAACGCCTGGGTTGGCGGCCGGCGGCCTGGCGCTTCTCGTCGATCCAGCCGCGCAGCCGTTCGGAGACGGGCGTCTTCTCCCGTTCCGCGATCATCCGGGGGGAGGGGCCGAGGCCCTCGATGGCCACCAGCCTGCGGACGTTTTCCGGATAGAGGCCCGTATAGCGCAGGGCGATATTGCCGCCCAACGAATGGGCGATCAGGGTCAGCGGGGCCAGCTTCAGCTGATGGATGAGCTGCGCCAGATCGTAGAGGTAGGACGACATCGAATAGTCGCCGTCCGGCGACCAGGCGCTGTCCCCATGGCCGCGCAGGTCCGGGCAGATGACGCGATAGCGGTCGGCCAGCCGCTGGGCCACCCAGTCCCAGCTGCGGCAGTGGTCGCGTCCGCCATGCAGCAGCAGCAGGGGCGGGGCGTCAGGATCGCCCCAGGCGGCGTAGTGCAGTTTCAGTCTCTGGGACATGAAGCTGTGGGACGTGGGCCCGGCGAGTTTGGCGTGACGGGTCATGGCGCTCACCCCATCGGGTAGAGGATGTCCTTGGTCACGGCGTCAACGGCCTTCATCACCTCGTCGCTGAGGGTCAGGTCGGCGGCGGCCAGGATGTCGGGCAGCTGGTCCTCGTGGGTCACGCCGACGATGGTCGAGGCGACGAAGTCGTGCTGCTTGCTCCAGGCGGTGGCGAGGGTCACCGGCGCCATGCCGGCCTCGGCGGCGATGGCCATGAACCGCTCGGTCGAGCTGAGCGTCTTGTCGTTGACGAACCGTTTGGCCATCACCGCCTGCCGACCGCCGAGGTTCAGATAGCTGGAGAAGCGGGCGCCTTCCGGCCGGGCGTCGTTCAGGTACTTGCCCGACAGCACCCCGCCGGCCAGCGGCGAATAGGGGATCAGGCTGACCCCCTCCTGCAGGCAGACCTGCGCCAGCGCGTCCTCGAACCGGCGGTTGTTCATGCTGAAGTTGTTCTGGATCGTTTCGTAGCGGGCCAGGCCCTCGCGGGCAGAGACGCCGAGGCTCTTCATCAGGCCCCAGGCGGTCTCGTTGCTGCAGCCCAGCACCCGCACCTTGCCCGACGTCACCAGATCGTCGAGCGCGCGCATGACCTCCTCATAGGGGCCGTCGTGGTCGGGCCAGTGGGTCTGGTAAAGGTCGATGTAGTCGGTCTGCAGCCGCTTGAGGCTGCCCTCGACGGCGCGGACGATGTTGTGCCGGTCCAGCGCGGTCATGCCGGCCCGCTGGCTGCCCTTGATCCAGCCGTGGCTCGGACCGCAGACCTTGGTGGCCATCAGGATCTCGTCGCGGCGCTTGGTCTTCATCCAGCGGCCGACGATCTCCTCGCAGGTGCCGGCCCATTCCTCCTTCGGCGGCACGGGGTAGTTCTCGGCGGTGTCGAAGAAGTTGATCCCCGCCTCGAGCGACCGGTCGAGGACCCGGTGAGCCATCTTCTCGTCGGCCTGGCCGCCGAAGGTCATGGTCCCCATGCAGATCTTGGAGACATAGATGGCGCTGCGCCCCAGGCGTTTGGTCTGCATGTCAGGTCGTCCGCATGAGAGATGGCCGCCACGTCAGCGGCGCGATTTCCGGACTCCTAGTTGGCTCCCCCGCCGGAAGCCAAGCCCCGAAAAACTGTCAGGGTGGCCCCGCGCGGGTGCTGGCAGGCTGACGCTAAACTTTCTCCACTTTGGCCCCCTACGGTGCGGCCAAGCGGGGAGGGACCATGCGGCCGCTCATTCAAGCGGCACCGTTTCCCGCCGGACGTGATCCGGCGCGCCGTTTGGCTGTACTTCAGTTCACGCTGAGCATCCGCGACGTCGAGGAATTGCCAACGCTCCCTGGCCCCCGCTGGCGACAATGTCGCTCCGGCGGGGTCTCATGAACCTTGCATCCCGGGCCGCCCTGCGTCCTTATCCCGACGCATGCGCCTGAGGCATATCGAAGTCTTTCACGCTGTGTATGCGCACGGCTCCATCTCCACCGCCGCGCGGGCCCTCAACGTCTCGCAGCCTTCGGTCTCGAAGGTGCTGAAGCACGCCGAGGATCAGCTTGGCTTCAAGCTGTTTCGGCGGGTGAAGGGCCGACTCGCGCCGACCGACGAGGCGCACGCTCTCTTCCGGGAGGTGAAGGAGGTCTTCGAGCGGCTGGACTCTCTGAAGCAGGCCGCCCGCAACCTGAAGCTCGGCGAAGGGGGGCATATCCGGGCCGCTGTCCTGCCGGCGCTGGGACTTGGCGCCGCGCCGGAGGCTGTGGCTCGCTTTCGGGCCGCGCACCCTTCCGTGACCTTCGACTTCCGGACCCTGCACTACGACGAGGTGCTGCGCGGACTGTACGAGCATGAAGTGGACATGGCGCTGGCCTACGACGCCATACCGCATCCGCGGATCGCCAACTTCCAGATCGGTCAGGGCGAACTGATGCTGATGTTTCCGCAGGGAGAGTTTGGCAAGAACGCGCCTGCGCGCCTGGATCTGCGAGAGCTGGAAAGCCGCGAGTACATAGGCTCGGGCGCGACCGGTCCGGTCAGCGAGATCTTTACATCCGAGGTCGAGGAGCGCGGGCTGACGATCAACGAACCGATCACCTGCTCGACCTTCTACATGGCTGCATCGTTGGTCCGGCACGGTGTCGGCATCGCGGTGGTGGACGAATTCACCGCTCGCGCCGAGCCCTCCGACAAGGTGGAGTTCAGGCCTTTGGAACCGCCTCTGAGGTTCGGCGTCCATTGCATGCACCTCGAGGATCGGCCGCTGTCGCATCTGTCGCAGAGCTTCATCAGGACAATGAGCCAGGTGCTTCGGGAGAAGACGGGCGCTGACGGCGGCGGCGCAGCCGGCCCATAGCTTTTCATTCCAGGATAGGCTCTCAACGGAATTCGACGTCTACGCCGCCCGGCTTGATGGTCGCCGCCATCGACCGAACCCCGCGATGAGCGTCCAATGATCCAGTCTCCCTACCTCCTGTACCTTGGGGCCGCGACCGACCCGTTGGCGGTGAAGACCGCGCGTGGCGTGGCCGAGTGGCGGCCCCAGCATTGTGTAGGACAGCGGCGGCTATCCGGTTGCGAGGTGAGTCTCGGGCTCCAGGACATGACCGTCGAGGAGGCCGCGCGGCGCGGCGCGAGGACGATGATCGTCGGCGAAGCCAATGCCGGTGGCGTTCTTCCCGATGCCGCCGTTCCGGAGATCATCGCCGCGCTCGAGGCCGGCCTCGATGTCGCAAGCGGTCTCCATCAGCGTCTGGGCGATGTTCCGGCCATACGCGATGCGGCCCATCGTCATGGGCGCAAGCTGTTCGACGTGCGGCAGCCGCCGGCGGATCTGGGCGTCGGCAAGGGCGTCCCGCGCGCCGGCCTGCGGCTGCTCACCGTCGGCACCGACTGCTCCGTGGGCAAGATGTACACGTCCCTGGCGCTCGAAAAAGAGATGCGGGCGAGGGGGATGAAGGCCGACTTCCGGGCGACGGGGCAGACCGGCATCCTGATCGCGGGCGAGGGCGTGGCGGTTGATGCCGTCGTCGCCGACTTCATATCGGGCGGCGCCGAACGGGTCTCGCCGGCCCGGCACGGCGGCGGCTGGGACATCATCGAAGGGCAGGGCTCACTCTTCCACCCGTCCTACGCCGGCGTCTCGCTTGGCCTGCTGCACGGCAGCCAGCCGGACGCGCTGGTGCTCTGCCACGAACCGGGTCGGCCGCACATGCGCGGCGTGCCGGGCCATCCCGTGCCGGACCTGAAGGAGACACTGGAGCGCAATCTCGAGGCCGCGCGCCTGACCAACCCGTCGGTCATCGCCGTGGGGATCGCCTTCAATACCTCGGCCTACGACGATGATGCGGCCGCAAGGCTTTGCAGCGACGCGGCCGCCGAGTTCAATCTGCCCTGCCAGGATCCGATCCGGACGGGCGTCGATCAGATCGTGGACAATCTGTTGTCATGCTTCGAAGCTTCGCCGTCTCACCTCGCCGCTGGCCGCTGAAGGCGCCCTTCCGGATCTCGCGGGGCGTCAAGACCGTCGCTGAGACCGTGGTGATCGAACTGCGCTGCGGCGACGCGATCGGCCGGGGCGAGTCGGTCCCCTATGCCCGCTACGGCGAGAGCATCGACGGGGTGGTCGCCCAGCTGGAGCGCGTCGGGGCCGCCTTCGAGGCCGGTCTGGCAGACGAGCCCCTGCGCACCCTGCTTCCGCCGGGCGCGGCGAGCAATGCGCTCGACTGCGCCTTCTGGGATCTTCGGGCGCGTGAGAGTGGCCGGTCGGTGGCGGAGGTCACGGGTCTGGCCCTCCCTCCGCGCCTGGCTTGCGCGGTGACCGTCAGCCTTGATGAACCGGAGGCCATGGGCGCGGCGGCCCGGGCCCTGGCGGATGCGACCCTGATCAAGGTGAAGCTCGATCGCGACCTGATCGAGCAGCGGTTGACCGCGGTGGGGCAGGCGGCGCCGAATGCCAGGCTGATCATCGACCCCAACGAAGGCTGGACCCTCGACACCCTGCGCGAGGTGTCGCCGCTGCTGTCCCGCATGAACATCGCGCTGATCGAGCAGCCCTTGCCGGCCGACGAGGACGACGGGCTTGCGGGCTTCGTTCCACCGGCCCCTGTCTGTGCTGACGAGTCGGTCCATACGGTCGATCAGCTGGAAGCCCTAAGGTCCCGCTATCAGGCGATCAACATCAAGCTCGACAAGACGGGCGGCCTGACGAACGCCATCGCCTTGCTGCACAAGGGGCGCGAACTGGGTTTCACGATCATGACAGGCTGCATGGTGTGCTCTTCGCTTGGCATCGCGCCCGCGCTCCACATCGCTGGCGCGAGCGATTTCGCTGACCTCGACGGACCCTGGTGGCTTGCCGGCGACTGGCCCGGCGGCGTCGCCATCGAGAACGGCTGGCTGTCGCCGCCGGAGCGAGGCTTCTGGGGCGAACGGGGATAGTTCATATAGACATTGGTTATACCTTTCCGAAGCGTCGGAAAGGTATCGGTTATTGGCGGCGATCCGACGAACGACGATCCTCCACGAGATGGCGGTGAACAGGGCGGAATGCCGGGCGTCGCGCACAGAGGGGGTTTCGGGACATGTCCTACAGGATCATCAAGACGTTGAAGTACGCGCTGCTTGCGGGCGCATCCTTTGCGTCGACCAGCGCATGGGCCCAGGACGCCGCGCCCGCTGACGGCGCCGAGGTCGAAGCCATCACCGTCATCGGGAGCCAGATCAAGGGGGCCAAGGTCGACACCGCGCTTCCTGTCACTCTGGTGAGCGAGGACGACGTTGTCGCGACCGGCGCCGTTTCCGGCGATGAGCTCTTCCGGGCCATTCCTCAGGCTGGCGATGTCCAGTTCCAGGAAGCCCGGACGACGGGCAACCTCAACGATGCGCGGGGCGACGTCGCCTCCCTGAACCTTCGAAGCCTCGGGACCGGCAACACGCTGATGCTGCTGAACGGCCGCCGGTCCGTCATGCACCCCGGCACCCAGACAGAAAACTTCGTGCCGGTCACGACGCCGAACACCAACGCGGTCCCGGTCTCGGGCGTGAAGCGGGTTGAAGTACTTCGCGACGGCGCCGCGGCGATCTATGGCGCCGACGCCGTCGCCGGCGTGGTCAACACCGTGCTGGACACACGCTTCGAGGGCCTTCGCATTGAGCTGCAGGGCGGCGGTTCCGAAGGCACCGGCTATCATGAAGGCCTGTTTTCGGTGAAGGCCGGCACCGAGCTGACAGACGGCACCCGTCTGACTTTCTTCGGCAGCTACTCGGGCCGCACGCGGCTCAACGCGACCGAACGTGACTATGCCGCCAGCGAGGATCACCGTCCCGGCGTCGCAGGGACGCCCTGGGACGGCAGCACCGCCTTTGACAACCGTTCGACGTCCAGCCCCTGGGGGTCGTTCAGCGTTGTCGGCCTGACCTCAAGCAGCTCCGCGCTCCAGGTGAAGCAGAGCGGCGTGAACCTGACGGCCACCGGGGTGTTCCATATCGAACCCCTCGCCAACGCCTTGACCCAGACGGGCGGCTGCAACAGCACCCTGTTCGGCGCGGGCGACATCTGCATCCGTTCCGGCGTCACGACCGGTGCGGCGCAACGCCCGCTTCGCTACGACCAGAACCCGGACCGGACGCTGCGGGGAAGCACGGAGCGGACAAACCTCTTCAGCACCATCGAGCGCGACCTCACGGACGACGTGCTGTTCTACGGGGAGTTCGGCTACTATCACGCCCTGTTCAACGGCAGCCGTGAGCAGTCCGCGCCGCTGTCCTCGGCCCCGATCAGCATCGCGGCCGGAGCCTACTGGAACCCGTTCGGTCCGGTCGGCAGCCCCAACCGCCTGGCCAACCTGACCAATGTGCCGGTCGGCGGCCTGGCGCTGAACATGACGACCTACCGCCCGGTCGATACCGGCCCGCGCAGCTACACGGTCACCGATGACAGCATCCGGCTGCTTGGCGGCCTTCGCGGAAGCTGGAACGGCTGGGACTGGGATACGGCCGTGATCTATTCGGAGGCCCGGACCAAGGACCAGACCCGCAACGCGATCAGCAATACCCTGTTCCAGCAGGCGGTTTCGCGGACCACCTCCGACGCCTACAACCCCTTCAATGGAGGGTCGCAGGGCAACTTCTCGGTAGGCGACGGCACTCCGAACAGCCAGGCGACCATCAACTCGTTCCTGATCAACGTCTACCGGATCAGCGAGACGTCGCTGGCGCTCTGGGACTTCAAGGTCTCGAACGCCGAGGTGTTCGAGTTGCCGGCGGGGCCGGTGGGTGTCGCCGCCGGCGTCGAATTCCGCCGCGAGACCTTCCTCGACGATCGTGACGACCGGCTCGACGGCACGATCACCTACACCAACCCGATTTCGGGCATCACCTATGGCACCGACGTCATGGGCGCCAGCGGCTCGCCCGATGTCGAAGGCGACCGGAACACCTCCTCGGCCTACGTCGAGTTCGCGGTGCCGGTGATTTCGCCCGACATGAACATTCCGTTCGTGGAGGAAATCAGCCTCCAGCTGGCTGCGCGGGACGAGTACTATTCGGACTTCGGCAATGTGCTGAAGCCGAAAGCGGCGCTGCTCTGGAAGGTCGGTGGCGGCTTCGCGCTGCGCGGGTCTGTCTCGCAGAGCTTCCGTGCGCCGAATCTTCCGCAGTTCTACAGCGACGGAACGACGGTCTCGAACACGCGCACGGACTGGGCCGCTTGCCGGATCAACAATCCGCCGGCTCCGCCGCCCGCGCTGCCGCCGACCTGTACGTCTTCCAGTACGCTCGAAGTCCGAAGCGGCAATGACCAGCTGACGCCGGAAGAAGCCGACAACGCCACCGTCGGCCTGGTCTATGAGCCGACCTTCATCCCGCCGCAGTATGGCCGCCTGCTGATCACCGCCGACTACTGGCAGATCCGCGAGAAGAACGTCATCGGCGTGCTCGGCGCGGCCAATCAGATCTCCTATGACTACCTGCTGCGGCTGAGCGGCGGCTCCAATCCCAATGTGGTCCGGAACGCGCCCACGGGGCTCAACCTCGTTGGCACAATCGACTACGTGAACGACGTCTATATGAACCTTCAGCCGCGGATGATCGAAGGCCTCGATGTGACGGTCGAGTACGATCTCGACGATACGCGGTTCGGCGACTTCAACCTCAAGATCAACGCGGCCCAGTTGCTGACCTACGATCAGAGCCCGGGTGAAATCGAGTCCATCCTCATCAAGGCGATCGCGGACGGCGTGCTGATCGGGCCGACCGTCGCAAGCGCCGGCGACCGGGTGCAGATGGACGGCTATCCCGAGTTCCGGGCCACCGCCACCCTGACCTGGCGCAAGGACGGCTGGGGCGCGGGCCTGTTCGTCAACCATGTGGGCTCGGTCTTCGACACCGGCCCGGCCCAGGTCGCTGGTCGCTACTACGAGATCGAGTCCTGGACGACCGTCAATCTCTACGGACAGTATGCATTCCGCGACGGCGCGTTCGACGGATCGACCGTCCGGCTCGGCGTGCGGAACCTCGAGGACAAGGATCCGCCGCTCGCGTCAAACAACTTCGGCTACCTCGGGTCGTTGCACAGCTCGACGGGTCGCTACTGGTACGCGTCGCTGAGCAAGCGCTTCTAGGGGCGGTCCAGGGCGGGCAGGGCTCTTCTGACCCGGCCCGCCTGTCGAGGAGCGGGGGGTTCCATCCGTCGGGAACCGGCCGCGTCCTTGTCGCGCGCTGACTCCCGGCCAGACGCGCTTGGTCGTGGAAGGGCGCGATTTTCGACTTAGCCGCCGCGCCGGCATGACTGCTCGCCTGCCTGCCCACCCGGAGTGCGTTCTTTGACCGACACGATACGGAACCCTGAGTCGCCGCAGAAGGAGCAGCCCCGCCGCAACGGGCCGCTGGGTTGGTGGTTCGCCATCCCGCTGTGGCAGAGGATTCTCGGCGCGCTCGTCCTCGGCGGGCTGGCAGGCTACGTCTGGGGCCCCGGCGCGGAGTCCATCAAGTGGATCGGGGATATCTTCGTCCGGCTCATCCGCATGGCGGTCGTGCCGCTGATCTTCATGATCATCGCCTCGGGGGTGGCCCAGCTTGGCGACACCCGACGTCTCGGCAGCATCGGCGCCAAGACCATCGGCATGTATCTGTTGACCACGCTGGTCGCCGTGACGATCGGCCTGGCTCTCGGGACCCTGTTCGCGCCGGGCGTCGGAGCGGACTTCCAGGACGTCGCCCCGCAGGCCGTTGCGACTCCCAAGGCGCCCGCTGAACTGTTCCTCGGCATCGTCCCGCTCAACCCCGTCAAGGCGATGGCGGAAGGCGAGACGCTGGCCATCATTTTCTTCGCCTTCATCATCGGCGCCGCCACTATTGTCGCGGGCAAGGACGGCGAGCCGGTCGCCAATGTGCTGCGCTCCGGCTCCGAAGTGATGCTGCGGGTCGTCGGCTTCGTGATGGAGACCGCGCCATTCGGTGTCTTCGCCCTGATCGCAGTGGTCATGGGCAAGAACGGGCCGGAGACCTTCATCCATGTCTTCAAGCTGGCCCTGTGCGTTCTGACCGGTGCGCTCCTCCAGACGTTCGTGACCCACGGCGCCGTCGTGCGGTTGCTGGCCTGGCTTCCCCTGGCGCCGTTCTATCGCGGCGTGGCCGACGCGATCATGGTCGGGTTCTCCACGTCCTCCAGCTCCGCCGCCCTGCCGGTGGCGATCCGGGTCGCCGAGGACAATCTCGGCATCAGGCCGGCCGTGTCCTCCACGGTCCTGCCCCTCGGCGCGACCATCGGCATGGACGGCACGGCGATGTACATCGGCATGCTGACCATGTTCGCCGTGCAGGCCTTCGGCATGCACCTGGACCTGGCGCAGTACGCCATGGTGGCGGTGATCATCACCATAGTTGCCATGGGGGTCGCGCCGGTGCCCTCCGGCTCGCTGTTCGTGCTCGCCGCCGTGCTCGCCGCCATCAACATCGGGCCCGCGCAGACCGCAATTGTCGTCGGCTTCATCCTGCCCTTCGACCGTATCCTCGACATGATCCGCACGGTGCCGAACGTCACCTGTGATCTCTCCATCGCCACTGCGGTAGCGCGCTGGGAGAACGAGATCGACATCGACGAATACAAATCAGCCAAGGACGTCTGATCCGTGCGCAAGTACCTTTCCGCCTTCATCTCGGTCGTCGTCGCCGTCTCGATCGGCCTGGCTCCGGCGTCGCCTGTCCTGGCCCAGGCCCAGCGAAAGCAGCTGCTCGAGTATCCCTCGATCCACCATCCGGTCGTCGGCGCCCGGGGCATGGTGGTCAGCCAGAACGAGATCGCCAGTCAGGTCGGCGCGGAAATCCTGCGCAAGGGCGGCAACGCCGTGGATGCCGCGGTCGCCGTAGGCTTCGCGCTGGCGGTCACCCTGCCGCGGGCCGGCAACATCGGCGGCGATGGGTTCATGCTGGTTCACGACGCCGCCGGCGGGAAGACGATCGTCATCGACTTCCGATCGGTGGCCCCGAAGGCCGCGACGCTTGACATGTTCGTGGACAGCGAAGGCGAAGAGACGGCGCGGGCTTCGCGCGGCTACCGCGCCTCGGCGGTGCCCGGCACGGTCGCGGGACTGGCGCTGGCCCATGGGCGCTACGGCCGGCTGCCCTGGAAGGACGTTCTGGCTCCCGCGATCCGGCTCGCGGCGGACGGCATCGCCCTGACCCCGGACGAGGCCTTCGTGTTCGGCTGGGCGCAGGAACGGATGACCGAAAGCGTCGCCGGCCAGAAGGCGTTCTACAAGGAGGGCGGCCAGCTCTACAAAGCCGGCGAGGTGATGCGGCAACCTGATCTGGCCTGGTCGCTTCAGCAGATATCCGACCACGGGGCCGACGCCTTCTACAATGGCGAGATCGCCAGACGTTTCGCCGCAGACATGAAGGCCAACAACGGTCTCATCACGCTCGAGGACCTGGCGGCCTACCGACCGGTGGTCCGGGAGCCGCTGATCGGAAACTATCGCGGCTACACCGTGGCCACGACCCCGCCGGCCAGCGCCGGCGGTGCGACGCTGCTTCAGATGCTCAACATCCTCGAGCACTTCGACCTGAAAGCGCTTGGCGGCGCGGGCTCGTCCGGCGCGTTGCATGTCATGGCCGAGGCCATGAAGCTGGCCTACGCCGACCGCTACCGCTTCCTGGGCGATACGGACTTCGTGAAAGCGCCCCTGAAAGGTTTCACATCCAAGGCCTACGCGGCCGATCGGGCCCGGCTGATTGACGCAAGCAAGGCGAAGCCGGCGAAGGCGCTCGGCGCAGGCGACCCTTGGGCGTACGAAAGCCCCAGCACGACCCACTTCAGCGTCGCGGACGCGGCCGGGAACGTCGTCTCCACCACCTACACCCTTGGCGCGGACTTCGGCTCGGGGGTCATGGTCGCCGGGACGGGATTCGTTCTCAACAACCAGATGAACAACTACAGTCACGAGCAGGCGTTCGACGCCGTGGAGAAGGGCGAACCCGCGCCGCTCAACGGCATGCAGCCAGGCAAGCGTATGCTGTCGACGATGATGCCGACGATCGTCTTCAAGGACGGCAAACCCTGGCTTGTCACCGGCACGCCGGGCGGCAGCACGATCATCGACACTGTGCTGCAGGTGATCGTGGGGGTGATCGATTTCAATCTGAACATCGCCGAGGCGACCCACCAGCCGCGCATCTTCCAGGCAGCGACCGATACGCTTGAGGTAGAGCCCAACTTCAACCCCGATACGGTCGCGGCGCTGCGCGCGAAGGGGCATCCGGTGAAGACCGCCGAGACCATGGGCAGCGCCCAGTCCATCATGATCGACAAGGGCCTGTTTCTGGGGGCCGCGGACCCCCGCCGCCCCGGAGCCCTGGCGGTAGCGCCGTGACCGGTTGGCTTCGCCGGATCGTCGCGGGGGTCGCCATCCTCGCGACTCTGGCCTCCGGGCCTGTCGTCGCCGCGCCTGTCCCTGCGGCGCTTCCGTCGCAGAAGCAGGCCGGCTTCATTGCCGCCGCCAATCCGATGGCTGTCGAGGCTGGGCTTGCGGTCCTGCGCAGGGGCGGAAGCGCCGCCGATGCCGCCGTCGCTGTGCAGGTCATGCTCGGTCTGGTCGAGCCGCAGTCTAGCGGCATCGGCGGCGGCGGCTTTCTGATGCACTACGACGCCCAGACCGGCGAGGTGACAGCGTGGAACGGTCGCGAGACGGCGCCGTCCGCTGCAGCCGCGACAATGTTCCTCGGCGAGGACGGGGCGCCGCTGAAGCGTCCTGAAGCCATACGCAGCGGCCGCGCCACAGGCGTGCCCGGGGCCATGGCCATGCTTGACGCAGTCCACAAGCGGTACGGCCGCTTGCCCTGGAACACCCTGTTCGAAGACGCCGCCAGGGCGGCCGATGGCGGGTTTCCGGTATCGCCGCGGCTGGCCGGCTACATCGCAAGATACGCGACCGATGCCTCGGCGCTGGATGTGAAGGCGCTCTTCGCCAATCCTGACGGCTTGCTCCTTCAGGAAGGCGACCTCTATCGCAACCCCGCCTATGCGGCCGTCATGCGGCGGATGGCCGCCGAGGGAGTCCAAGTGCTCTACACGGGCCCCATCGCCGAAGGGATCGTCGCCCGGACGACCGCGGCGCCCTACGCCGGGACCATGACTCTCGCAGACCTCGCGGACTATCGACCCCAGCAGATCCCACCGATCTGCAAGCCGTACCGCGCCTACATCCTCTGTGCGCCGTCGCCGCCCGCCAGCGGCGTCGGCCTGCTGGAACTGATGGGACTGCTCGAGCGGACGGACATCGATAAACGCGGGCCGACCGACCCACAGGCCTGGTACCTCTTCGCCGAAGCCAGCCGGGTGATGTACGCCGACCGGGACCGCTATGTTGGCGACCCTCGCTATGTGCAGGTGCCGGTCGCCGGCCTGCTCGACCCCTCCTATCTGGACCAGCGTGCGCGGCTCATCGGCGCCGTCGCCGCCGCCGCGCCGCCGCCGGCCGGAGTTCCCATCGGCTCGAGCATGACCGGGATCGACCGGACGGAAGAACCGGCGGGCACCACCCACTTCGTGATTGTCGACGCCGAGGGCGACGCGGTCTCCATGACCACGACCGTAGAGTCCTACTTCGGCTCTGGCCGGGTCGTGGAGGGCTTCTTCCTCAACAACCAGATGACCGATTTCTCGTTCAGTCCGCTGGACAAGGATGGCGCTCCGGCCGCCAATGCCGTCGCTGGCGGCAAGCGCCCGCGCTCGTCGATGACGCCCGTGATCATCCTTGACGGGCAAGGCCGCTTCCGGGGCGCGGTCGGCTCGCCGGGCGGAAACGCCATACCCGCCTACGTCGCCAAGACCCTTGTCGGCGTTCTCGACTGGGGCTTGCCGATGCAGGAGGCGGCGGACCTGCCCAATCTCGTCGCCCGCGGCGGAGACTTCAGCGGCGAGGCGCACAGGTTCTCGCCCGAGATTCTCGCCGGCCTCAGGGCCCGGGGGGTCGAGGTGAAACGCGGCGCCGGAGAGGAGAGCGGAATCCACGGCGTGCTGATGGTCGACGGCCTGTTCATCGGCGCCGCCGACTCGCGGAGGGAAGGGGTCGCGCGCGTACTGAGTTCACCGCCGAACCCAGCTGGCATCCCTCAACCGCATTGAAGGTACAGGGACAGCGCCCTCCTGCGAATGGAGGGGCGCTTGGCCGGTCGTGGCGCCGGCAGTCAGGCAGGACGGCGCGCGCGGGAAGCCCCCTGTCGATCAGCACGAGCGGAGTCTGGCGGAATCGACCGGCGCCCCGCGACCCTGCACGCCCTTTGGATGTCCCGTTCAGCGGGGAATCGTATCCAGGTCGCTGACCGCCGGAGACTCCGGGGCCCGGCGCGCGCGATCTGGCTGCTCCCGAGGCCGAACCCGAGGCGTCGGCCGGGGAAGTAGCGCGGATCGTAAAGGGAACTACCGGACTTTGCCGGCGCCCCTGCCGGTCAGAGACCGAAGAGCAGGGTGGGTGGCGGTGCTGTCAGGTAAACGCCAACCCGTCTCCACTGACAGGCCAAGGCGTGGCGCCGGTGGGCGCAGTCATTGGGATGTTGGCCTCCGTCGGGCGGCGGCTCTGGGTAAAGGTTCGGCGGTTCGTCACAACTGCCAGGAAGCAGGGAATCAGGGCGTGAGACTATCGTCACTGACAACTTGTTGTCGCAACGGGCAGCGAAAACAAATCCGAGACTTCCGGCTCGGTACCGACCTGGCGGAACGAAAGAAAATTATGCGGGCGAGCGCTTAGTAGCTATCGTGCCGGCATCTGGTGCCCGCGAGTGGAGTATTCATGAAGCGCTTGGCTTTGGCGATTGTGCTTGGCTTGGCAGCATGTGCAGGCGTCGCGCCACCGCGGCAGGAAGTATCAAGCGCAAGCTGCAATCCCGTGGAGGGCTGCTTGCAACTTGAGCGTGGCGATGGCGGCTCGCCTGTCATTCGCGCAACGCTTAACGGCGACGCGCCGTTCTTCTTTGTACTCGACACTGGGGCAAGCAATACGAGCCTAAACGATGCGGCTGTGGCTCGGTTGGGTCTTGAAAGCGAGCCCAACAAGGATCAGGGGCTCGGCATGGGCGGTTCGCTCGAGGTTCCACTCTATCGTTTGCGCGCATTCACTGCAGGTCCGCTGAGCGCGGAGGGTGAATTGATGCCAAACTTTCCTGGCCCGAGCTTTGAAAGTCACAGCATTGCCGGCATCGCGGGGGTTTCGCTTTTTGCGGATCGGCTCGCTTTGTGGGACATGCGCGCGATGCAGGTAAGGGTATTGCCCAGCGGGCGTAGTCAACCAGCCTGGAGTGAAGTGTCCTCAATCTGGTTGCGACCCTGGAAGGTCATGGTGCCCATCACCATAAACGGCGTTGCGGGCGAGGCGCTTTTGGATACAGGCGCGCAGTATACTGTTTTGAACTCTGTTTACGCGCAGCGCATTGGCATGGACGTTTCCGGAATGCCGGTCGTCGACGAAATTGCAGGAATCGATGGCAGGTCGCTCCCTCTGCACAGCGCGACAGCGCGTACCGCATCGATCGGACCTTGGGTATTTCATGGACGCACCATTCGCGTCGGCGACCTGCCTCTATTCCAGAGGTTGGGCGATCCCGATCGGCCGATTGCGGTCCTTGGCATAGACTGGCTGGCGGACAAGCAATTCGCCCTTGACTATGGCTTGCAGAGAGTTTGGCTGGCGCCTGTTTTGTCTACCGGCGAAGAGCTCCGGAATTGAGTAGGCCAATCGTTACGCGGTGGGGAGAGCCTTGAAATGAGGAACATTGTCTCGGCGTTGGCTTTCGCCTTTTGCGCCTTGGCCCATCCTGTTCAAGCCTCGGTCGTCGATCATGCCCAATGGCTGCGCAAGCATGCGCTGGTTGTCGCATCCGGACCGGAATCCGAGCCGCCGCAGGTACCCGAAACGCTGCGTGATGCAGACGTCATTCTGCTCGGGGAGATCCACGGACTCGCACATGGACAAATCGCCGACCTAGCCCTTTTGAAGGCTCTACATGGGCAAGCAGGGGTGCGCTATTACTTGGGCGAGTTTGACGCTGCTCAAGCGGACGCGTTCAACCAGCTGCTCGAAAGCGGCGATCCAAATCGTATTGATTCTGTCTTCATCGCTTGGCGAGAGCGTGGTCTGCAATGGGCCAATGCAGACTTCCGAGATAAACTGCTTGCGATCGCCGTTTGGAATGCGGCGCTGCCTGAACGGGAGCGAATTCGCTTTCTCGGAGTTGATGAGATCCAAGACCGCCCCGCGTACTGCGATTGGCTGCGCCAGCGAATGCGCGCAGGGCGCCAGAGCGTCGCACTGAACTCGCTGCGAGCGGCTCTCGAAGACCCGGCGCGCTGCAGCTCTGCGGGCGCGCTCGCGCAAGCGGCCTTGGCGGACGCGCGTGAACTCGATCCCGTTACCGCTGATGGAATCGCCGCCCTAGCAACGGATGCGTCGACAGACGATCGCGAGGAGCGCATCGCCGCCAACATCGCTCGTCAACTCGGCCTACATCGTGGTCGGTTCTATGGCCTTTGGGGATTGTCCCATGTCGTTAAAGCTGAAGTGAATGGAACCGAGCCGATGGCGCTCCGACTTGTGCAAAAGGGCATTCGTGTACGTAGCATCGCGCTCCTGAATTTGGGCGGCGAGATGATGATGCCCATGCAAGCTGCAGACGGAAAAATTGCTTATGGCACAATGGGTTACACTGTCGACAGCGCAGATGCCGTCCTGGTGAATGGAATCGAGCCGTTCGTAGCGGAAGCGCAAGCGCCCCTGACGCTGTTCACGTTGGATGGCGAAGATTCTCCGTTCCGAAACTCGGATGCTTTGACCCGAGTTGGCGGCCGATTGGGACAGATGCAGCCGTTTTCGATCGATCCAGCGACGGCGCCGGGCGGGTTTTGGAGCGATGCGGTCCTGATTTCTCGGGGATCGCCCGCAACGCGACCGCTCCAATAGTGCGGCGCTGCAGGATCGTGCGGCATCGCCATGGGCGCACCGAGGGCGCAATCATCCATGGCGGTTGGAGACAGTGTTTCAGGTACGAGGACTCAGAGGCGAGCGACCTCCGAAAGGTACCCCCGGTTCGCGACTGACTGCCCGGGTGCTGTCGGTAGGATAACTCGTCTCCGCATCCGTCTTTGGGACCGGGGGATTTCAAGAGCTCATTGGGGCGGGGTGGTTCCAGCGCAGCCTATTCCCAGCGGAGGTGACTCACTCTGCATTGTGGCTCTGCTTTCGCGAGATCGAGGAGGTGTCCTCCGAACGCGGCGTCGCCGTCCGCTGCGAAATGATCCGACGGTGGGCCACCAGGCTCGAGCCGACGGCGGCTAATGGACTGAAGCGCTGCCGGCTCTGGGAGCCTCGCCACGAGATGGTGAGTTGTCGATCAGCGATCCCGGCGTGACGGCTCCATCACGCCAGGTTCGCCCGGAAGACCTTGCTAGAAGTTGGCGGTCTTCACCATTCCGCCGTCGATCCGCAGGTTCGCGCCGGTGATGTAGCCGGCGCGCGGGCTGACCAGAAACGCCACAGCGTCCGCCACTTCCTGCGGCGTCCCGTGACGGTTCAGGATCGAACGGGACGCGGCGGATTGAAACAGCGCCGGCTGATGGATGCGGACCTGATCCCAGAAGCCGCCCTCGAAGTGGATCGGGCCGGGTGAGACGCAATTGACCCGGACCCCTCGATGGCCATGGCGGTTCGCCAACTGACCGGCGTAGTTGATCAGCGCCGCCTTCATGGTGCCATAGGCTTCTTCGCCCGGCGGGAGCTGGGTCAGGACGCTGGCGATCGAAGACACGAAGGTCAGCGACGCGCGGCTGTTGTCCAGCAGGTGCGGCATCGCCAGTTCGGCGACTCGCACGTGCTGCAGAAGGTCGGTGTCGAACGTCTCGCGCCACATGGCCTCGCCGGTCAGCGTCGGACGGGTCGTAACGTTGCTGACAACGACGTCGATGCCGCCAAGGTCAGATGCGGCGCGGGCGAACCAGGCCGAGAACGCGTCCGGTTCCCGCACGTCGAGGGCCTCGCCGTACACTTTGCCGCCAATCGCGTCCGCTTCGGCCTTCAACCGCGCGAGACCGTCCTCGCCCCGGGCGCAGGTCGCGACGGCGCAGCCTTCGCGCAGCAAGATGCGGACAATCTCGAGTCCGATGCCTCGCGTGCCGCCGGTGACCAGGGCGCGCATGCCCGTCATGTTCAGATCCATGGGGATTTCTCCTGGCTAACGGGCGCAAGCGCCGCCATCGACTGGCAGCGCCACCCCTGTGATGAAGCTCGCCGCGTCGCTGGCGAGGAAGACGATGGTCGCGGCGATTTCCGGGGGCTCGCCGTAGCGGCCCAGAGGGATGAACCTGGCGAACTCGCCCGCGAAGCTGTCGGGGTCGTCCGGTCGCATCTGGCGTGCGAGCGCCAAGGTCATGTCAGTGCTCGTCGGAGCGGGGCAGACCGCGTTGACGCGCACGCCGCGCGCGGAAAACTCCATTGCGGCCAGTTTGGTCATGCCGACCACCGCATGCTTGCTGGCGGTATAGGCCACGGTGTTGCGTCCGCCGCCGAGCCCCGAAATCGAAGAGACGTTCACCACGCTTCCCCGATGAACCGACAAGGCTTCGACGGAGTGCTTGAGGCCCAGAAACACGCCGCGTGTGTTGACGGCATGTACCCGGTCGAACGCCTCCACAAGGCAGTCGACGAGTGGGCCGATGGGGCCGGAAATGCCTGCGTTGTTGACCAGGACATCGAGGCGACCGAACGCGGCGACACACTGTTCGATCGCTCGCTCCCAGTCGGCCTCGACCGAGACGTCGCCCGGGATCGTGACAGCGTGGCTGCACAGCGCGCGGAGCTGCAGTGCGACCTCGTCAAGCGGCGTGTCCGGCAGGTCGAACAGCACCAGGTCATATCCCGCCGCGCCGAGCGCCACGGCTGTGGCGCGGCCGATCCCGCGCGCGGCGCCGGTGACGAGAGCGACTTTTCTGGCGGCGTCAGTCACGGTTGCGTTCCGGTGTCGGGGGCCGGTGTCGGTCGAAATCCGCCGAGACCGCCGCGAGAATGTCGGGGTAGGCGAGCGCGCTGAGCGCCCACGGGGCTTGCCGGTCGGTCCACTCGATCAGCTTGATCGCATTGCCGTCCGGATCACGAAGCCAGCTGACGCGCGCATGCTCTTCCGCCTTCGCATCGGCCACGACCGACGCGCCCAGCCCCACGGCGCGCAGGACGGTCTCTTCGAGCGACTCGACCTCGAAGCCGATGTGCGAATAGCCGACGCGGCCAGGCGGTCTAGGCGCAGTCTGCGGCGTGGTCGCCGGATGGAGGTACTGCCAGAACTCGAGCGAGATGTTTCCGCCCCGGGCCCAGCCCGCGAGGACGTCTACGTCGCGCAGTCCCGTGACCAGGTCGTACTTGAGGTTGTTTCGGAGTCTTGGACTGTAGCTTTCGGTCCAGCCGAGAAGCTCTGCATAGAAGCCGCACAATCGCTTCAGGTCGGGTGTCGCGAAGGCTGCGTGGCCGATCCAGCTGGCGCAGGGCTGCCGCGCGAACGGGGCGCCCTCGGCCTCGATGACGGCTCCATCGGGCGAGCGCCCGTAGGCGTAGAGGAACCCTGTGCCCAGATCGACCGGCCGCTGCGGGAACGAGAATCCGGCTGCGGCGAGGGCGTCGATGACCGTCTCGATCGACTGGCCCTGCCCGCAGAAGTGGGTGATCCCCGCGTCATTCACCGCAGGCGGTTCAGCCAGCTTGTCCTGGTTCTGGGATGACGGGCTGAGCTCCAGAAACCCGTTTGCGCCGCGCAGCAAGACTGAGCAGGGCGCGCCATTCACAGCTTGGGTTCTGAGGACTTCGGAGAAGCCAGCGACGCCTCCGTAGCCGCGAACTGCGGCCTCAAGGTCGGTAACGCAAAGGCCGATGTGGTGGACGCCGCGGATCATAAGACTCCCCTCGGGTTCATCCACTAGGGTCTTATTATATAACTAGTCAATAGGTGCGCGCTCGTTATTATTCAATTCGTCAACAAGAGCCCCCCGCTGATGGGGGCGGGTAAGCGACGGAGAAAATGATGGCGAACCGGACGCCCCTGTTCCCCCGAGCCGCAGCAGATTCACGCCGGGCGCGCCGCGAACCATGAGTGCGGTCTGCGTCGTGGATGCGGCTTGCGCGCTGGGAGAGGGGCCGTGCTGGGATCCCAGAGGCAATCGCCTCTGGTGGGTGGATATTCTCAAGGCCCGGGTCCACTGGTTCGAGCCGGGGTCGGGAGAGACCGGGTGGTTCGAGCCTGGCCTTGAGATCACGGCGCTCGGGCTGCGCCGGGCGGGCGGACTCGTCGCGGCGACCCCGCGAGGAGCCGGCGTGCTCGATCCGGAGACAGGCCGGTTCGAACTCAGGTTCGCTGTTCCTGATGAACCCGAGAGCAACCGCAGCAACGACGGCGGTGTCTGCGCGGACGGCGCTTTCTGGTTCGGCACCATGGACCGGCGCGCCGAGGGGCGCTCCGGAGCCATCTATCGTGTGCGCCCGGACTGGTCGGGTGAACGGGTGCTGAGCGCGTGGGGCATCCCGAATACCCTGCGGACCGACTGCGGCGGCCGCCGCCTCTATGTCGCCGACTCCGCCGACCAGCGCCTGTTCACCTGCGACCTGGCGGAGGAGTCTGTTCGCCCCGTTCCGTTCGCCTCGACAACCGGTTCTCCGGCTACGCCGGACGGTTCCGCGATCGATGCCGAAGACCACCTCTGGAACGCGCAGTGGGATGGCGCGCGGGTGGTCCGGTACGCCCCGGACGGGCGCGTGGACCGGGTCATCGATCTGCCGGTCCATCGACCGACGAGCTGTGCGTTCGGCGGCGAGGACCTTTCGACCCTTTTCATCACCAGCGCCCGGGACGGCCTGGGGCCGCCGGACCTGCGACGGCAGCCGCTCGCGGGCGGCCTCTTCGCGTTCCGGTCCGGCGTCGTCGGCGCTGCGCCCCTGTTCTTTGAAGGATGAACCGCATGCGCCTGGGCGTTTGCTACTACCCCGAACAGTGGCCTCGCGACTGGTGGGCCGAGGACGCCCGGCAGATGGTCGAGATGGGCCTCTCGCTGGTCCGGGTCGGCGAGTTCGCCTGGAGTTGCATAGAGCCGGAACCTGGCCAGTTCGACTGGGCCTGGCTCGACGAGGCGGTAGAGGTCCTGCATCGCGCCGGTCTTCAGATCGTCCTGGGCACCCCGACGGCGACCCCGCCCAAGTGGCTGGTCGATCGCCATCCCGACATGCTGGCCGTCGACGAGCAGGGGCGGCCCAGACGCTTCGGGTCGCGCCGCCACTACTGCTTTTCCCACAAGGAATACCGTGAGGCCTGCGCCGGAGTTGTCGAGGCGCTGGCGCGCCGCTATGGCCGACATCCAGCTGTCGTCGCCTGGCAGACCGACAACGAGTACGGCTGTCACGACACGACGATCAGCTACTCTGACTCCGCGGCCGGCCGGTTCCGCGTCTGGCTGGCGGACCGCTACGGGGACATCGAGGCGCTCAATCGCGCCTGGGGCTCGGTGTTCTGGTCGCAGCGCTATCGCACCTTCTCGGAAATCGATCCGCCAAACCTGACAGTGACGGAGGCCAACCCCTCACACCGGCTGGATTACAATCGCTTCGCGTCCGACGAGGTGGCCAGCTTCAATCGCCTCCAGGCCGACCTCTTGCGACAGCATTCGCCGGGCAGGGACGTGGTTCACAACTTCATGGGCTTCTACACCGAGTTCGACCATTTCAGAGTGGCGCGTGATCTCGATGTGGCGACCTGGGACAGCTACCCGCTCGGATTCCTCGAGCAGTTCTGGTTCAGCGACGAGGACAAGGCGAACTATCTGCGCCAGGGGCATCCCGACATCGCCGCCTTCCACCACGACCTCTACCGGGGCTGCGGCCGAGGACGCTGGTGGGTTATGGAGCAGCAGCCGGGGCCGGTGAACTGGGCCGACTACAATCCCGCGCCGCTTGCGGGGATGGTCAGGGCCTGGACCTGGGAGGCCTTCGCGCATGGCGCGGAGGTGGTTTCCTATTTCCGGTGGCGACAGGCTCCCTTCGCGCAGGAGCAGATGCATGCCGGTCTCAATCGGCCTGACCGGTCGGTAGACATCGGCGGCGCGGAAGCGCGGCAGGTTGCGGTCGAACTGAAACAGATCGGCGCACTGGCGGCCTGTCGCCCGGCGCCCGTCGCGTTGCTGTTCGACTACGAGGCGGACTGGCTCACGCAAATCCAGCCGCAGGGCCGGGGGTTCCGCGCCTTGCAGGAGGCGTTCGCCTGGTACTCCGCTCTCCGCCAGCTGGGTCTCGATGTCGATATCGTCGAGCCCATCCATGACCTGTCGGACTACCGGCTCGTCGTCGCGCCGTGTCTTCCGATCGCCGACGAGCGCCTGTGCCGGAACCTGGCCGCGACCGAGGCGCTGGTGATCCTCGGCGCGCGCGCCGGCTCCAAGACACCCGAACTTCAGATCCCTGGCGCACTCCCGCCGGGCCTGCTCGCGGACTTCGTCCCCCTGCGCGTTCTCCGGGTCGAAAGCCTGCGGCCTGGCGCGCGCTTCGCGGTGGAGACGGACGCCGGGTCGCTGATCGGCGAGCGCTGGCGTGAAGCGCTGCAGTCAGACGGTGGGGTCGTGGGCCGGTTCGAGGACGATGACGGCCCGGCCTGGGTCCGGGCCGGACGCTTCGACTACCTCGGCTTCTCCCCGGCGCCGGATGCGCTGCGCACAATTCTGCGGGACGCTGCGGAGCGCGCCGGCCTAAAGGGACTGACCCTCCCGGAGGGGCTGCGGGTACGACGCCGGGATGGCGTCTCCTTCGCCGTCAATTACTCGACCGCTATGGTCACGGTCCCTGCCGGACCTGACGCCCGGTTCCTGATCGGCGGACCAGAGCTTCCGGCGGCCGGGGTGGCGGCATGGCGTGAGCCCTGAAGACGCGATTCCTGTCTGAGGTCGTTGCGCGGTGCGACGAAAGCGGGAAGATGAGCCTTCCCCGAAGGACTCGCATGACCCTGGCTCAGCAAAGGAAGAGAACACGGCTCTCGCCGGAGGCGCGGCGGACCCAGATTCTCGACGAGACGGCGCGCATCGTTCTCGAGGAGGGGCTCACGGCTGTGACGATGGAACGGCTCGGACGTGAAACCGGCGTCAGCAAGGCGCTCGTCTACAACTACTTTCCAAGCCGGGAGGCGCTTCTGGCGAACCTGCTCAAACGCGAGCAGGACGACCTCAACAATCGAGGCATCGAAAAGGCGCTTCAGGCAAGGAGCTTCGAAGATCTCATCCGCCAGACGACGCGGTTGTATCTCGAACACACGAGCGAGCGCGGCGCCCTGATCCAGGCTCTGCTCGCCGACCCGTCCGTCGCCCGGCTGATGGAGGTCGACAACGCTGCCGGGCTCGACCGCACAGTCCGGTACTTCGTCAAGGAGACCAGACGCGAGTATGGCCTCAGTCTCGAGACGGCGGTGGTCGCAGTGCAGCTTTTGATGTCGATGACGGATCGCGCGGGAAAGCTTGTCGCCGAGGGAATGGTCGACATCCCGACCGCCGAAGAGATGTGTGTTCAGATCATCACGGCGGGTGGAAGGCGCCTGGCCGAACTCTGGCCCTCGCCTATTGACGAATAATACAATAAGGTGGTCTGCCTGACCTGTGGACGGGCGAATCCTGCCCGCCGGACCAGGGGCCGTCGCTATGCCATCGAAGCCGTTTCGCAGCGCGCGATCGTACGGGAAGCTCGATCGCGACGGGTTTATCCACCGCAGCTGGATGAAAAGCCAGGGATTGCCGGATGACGCTTTCGATGGCCGCCCGGTCATTGGCATCTGCAACACGTGGTCCGAACTGACCCCCTGCAACGCGGGACTTCGGGATCTGGCCGAGCACGTGAAGCGCGGCGTCTGGGAGGCGGGCGGACTTCCGCTTGAGTTTCCGGCGATGTCGCTCGGGGAAACCCAGATGCGGCCGACGGCGATGCTGTTCCGCAACCTTCTTGCGATGGAGGTCGAGGAGTCGATCCGGGGCAATCCGATCGACGGCGTGGTGCTGCTCGGAGGTTGCGACAAGACCACGCCCGGCCAGCTGATGGGCGCGGCGAGCGTCGATCTGCCGACCATCGTTGTTTCGGCGGGGCCGATGCTCAACGGCAAGTTCCGGGGCAGGGACATCGGTTCAGGAACCGACGTCTGGAAATTTTCCGAAGCCGTGCGCGCCGGCGAGATGACGCTGTCTGATTTCATGGCCGCGGAAAGCGGCATGTCGCGCAGTCACGGCGTCTGCATGACCATGGGCACCGCCTCGACAATGGCCAGCCTTGTCGAGGCCCTTGGCCTGAGCCTGCCTGAGAACGCGGCGCTGCCCGCCGTGGACGCCCGTCGGGCCACGCTGGCGCATCTGACCGGGCGCCGGATCGTCCAGCTGGTGCGGGAAGACGTGCGGATGTCCGCAATCGCCACGCGCGCGGCGTTCGAAAACGCGATTCTGGTGCATGCAGCCATCGGCGGTTCCACGAACGCGGTCCTGCACCTTCTCGCCCTGGCGGGGCGACTTGGCGTCCCCCTCGACCAGGACGACTTCGACCGGCTCGGCCGCGATATCCCTCTGCTCGTCGACTTGATGCCGTCCGGCCGGTTCCTGATGGAGGATTTCTGCTACGCGGGCGGGGTGCCGGCGTTGCTGAGCGTGCTGGGCCATCACCTCAGAGGAGAAGCGATCACCGTCGGCGGCGCACGTCAGGCCGACATCGCCGCGCTGGCCCAGCGACATGGCGAGGAGGTCATACGGACCATGGACGCGCCCGTCACCCGGAGTTCTGGCCTTTGGGTCCTCAAGGGTAACCTCGCCCCGGCCGGCGCGATCCTGAAGCCGAACGCAGCCTCACCGGAGCTCCTCAGGCACACCGGGCCCGCCGTCGTCTTCGAGTCCATCGAAGACTACAAGTCGCGCATCGATGATCCAGCGCTGGAGGTCACCTCGGACAGCGTCCTGGTCTTGAAGGGGTGCGGTCCCCGCGGGTACCCCGGCATGCCGGAAGTCGGCAACATGGCTCTGCCCGCCAAGCTCCTCGCGCAGGGCGTGCGGGACATGGTGCGGATCTCGGACGCCCGCATGAGCGGTACGGCCTTCGGCACGGTCGTGCTGCACGTCAATCCGGAGGCCGACGCGGGAGGTCCGCTCGCCCTCGTCCGAGACGGCGACCTGATCACGCTCGACGCTCCGGCGCGCCGGCTGAGTTTGCTGGTCGACGACGAGGAACTTGCACGTCGACGGTCCGATCCCGCGTTCGAGCGCCCGGCTTCGCCCTACGTGCGGGGCTGGGCCAGGCTCTACGTGGACACGGTGCTGCAGGCTGACCGCGGCTGCGACCTTGATTTCCTCGTCGGCGGCAGCGGCGACGCCGTGGACCGGGAGTCTCACTGATGACCTACGCCAGCTATCCAAGTCTCTCGGGACGCCACGTCTTCGTGACCGGCGGGGCGACAGGCATCGGCTCGGCGATCGTGCGCGAGTTCGCCGCCCAGGCCGCCCAGGTGACCTTCATCGACATCGCCGTCGCCGAGGGTGAAGCCCTGGCGCGAGACATCGGCGAGTGTGTCAGCTTTCTGCGGTGTGACGTGACCTCGGAGGGAGCGCTCGTAGCCGCCATCTCGGCATCCCGCGAGCGGTTCGGCGAGATCGGGGTTCTGGTCAACAATGTAGCCAATGACCAGCGGTCGCCCGCCGACGCTGTCGACCTTGCGGCCTGGCGCTCCAGCATGGCGATCAACCTGGAGCCTGCCTACCTCGCAGCGAGGGCCGTGGCGCCGCAGATGCGCCGGCGCGGGACCGGCTCCATCGTCAACATCAGTTCCATCAACGCCCTCCTGGGTCCCGCCGACCTCAGCGCCTACACGGCGGCGAAGGCTGCGATCCTGGGACTTACCAAGTCTCTGGCCCGCGAGTGGGGCGCGGAAGGCGTCAGGGTCAACGCCCTGTCGCCCGGCTGGGTCGTCACCGAACGGCAGTTGGCGCTTTGGCTTACGCCGGAAGCAGAGGCCGACTGGATGAAGCAGGTCGCGCTTCGGAAGAGAATCCTGCCCGAAGACGTCGCCAGGGCGGTCCTGTTTCTGGCGGCTGACGACAGCGCGATGATCACCGGCCAGAACCTGATCGTGGATGGCGGCCGCACATGACCGCGTGGCTGGCCTGTGACTGGGGAACGACGACTGTCAGAGCCTGGCGCGTGGAATGCGGCGTGGCTGTGGCCGAGGCTCGGTTCCCGTTTGGCGTATCACGCCTCGATGGAGGATCTGTCGCCGCGCTGTTCAGGGACAGGGTGCGACCGGCGCTTGGGGCTGGCAGCCTGCCGGCTGTCATCTGCGGCATGGCTGGCTCCAGCCTCGGCTGGACGCCGGTGCCCTATGTCGCCTGTCCCGCCGATCTCGACGCCGTCGCCGCGGGTGCGCTGAACGTCGAACCAGGCATCTGGCTCGCGCCCGGCCTGCGCCTCGCGCCGACCGCCTCCGAACCCGACGTGATGCGCGGGGAGGAGACCCAGTTGCTCGGATGGCTGACGATGGACCGCGGCGGCGGCCTTTTCTGTCTGCCTGGCACTCATTCGAAATGGGCTCGGGTCGAGGCGGGCCGGATTGTTGATTTCGCGACAGCCATGACCGGAGAACTGTTCGCGTCATTGCGGTCGCGCGGACTTTTGGCGACGGACAGCGATCCTCGCGGAAAGGACGGCTTCGACGCCGGCCTCGCCGCCGCGGGCGATGGCGGCGCCTTGGCCTTCCGGCTCTTCGGCGCCCGGGCGCGCCGTCTCACCGGCACGACTGCGCCGGGGGAGGAAGCGGACTTCCTGTCCGGACTCCTTGTCGGGGCGGAAGTCGCGGCGGGACCTTACCGGCTGGGCGCGCAGCCGGGAGAGGAAGTCGTGGTCATCGGCGAGCCTGTGCTCGCCGCCCTGTATGTCAGGGCGCTCGCCGTCGCCGGCCGTCCGGCGAGGCAGGCATCAGGAGACGAAATGTCCCTTGCCGGGCTCTCGGCGATCTGGAGGCAGCTACGGGCATGAAACTCACAGAAGCGATCAACGCCCTCCCACTGGTCGCCATTGTCCGAGGCGTTCATCCGGAACAATCGCTGGCCGTTGGCGAGGCGCTCCGGGTGAGCGGTGTACGTGCCATGGAGGTGCCTCTGAATTCCCCCGACGCCCTCGTCAGTATTCGGCTCCTCGCCGGTCGGTACGGCCCCGAGATGGCGATCGGCGCCGGGACCGTACTGTCCGTCGAGGACGTTGATGATGTTCGTAACGCTGGAGGCTCGTTCGTCGTATCGCCAGATATGCAGCCGGACGTCATCCAGCGGGCGCGGACGCTGGGTCTAGAGCCTCTGCCTGGAGTATTGACCGCGACCGAGGCCTTCGGCGCAGTTCGTTCGGGGGCCAGGATGCTGAAGCTGTTTCCGGCCTCCACAGCGGGGCCGAGCCATCTCAAGGCGCTCAGAGCGGTGCTTCCAACATCGGTGCTGGTCTTCCCGGTCGGCGGCGTCGGGCCGCAGGATTTTGGGCACTGGCTGGCCGCCGGGGCTTCGGGGTTTGGCCTCGGCTCGGAACTGTACACACCCGGCCTCGACACCCGCGAAGTCGCGGTGCGTGCAGCGCAATGCGTGAGGGCGCTCAAGGCCAAAACACCGCCGCCAACTATTGACGACTTATATAATAAAGGATAGGTTCCGCTTCGACCCTTGGGTCGGTCTGAGCATTGTCCCGGCCCTCTCGCCGGCGCTGATCTCCTCGCGCATCTGACTGGGCCCCGGCCGCCAGGTCGGGGCCACTCTTCGGAGAGTCCCATGAACTCGTCGATAGCGGCGCTGGCGTCTGCTGGCGTGGTCCTTGCCTCCGCGACCTCCGCGATGGCGTGCGCGGAGGCCGTCGACATGCCGGCTCTGGCGCGACGCGGCCCGGCGCCGATTGGCGTCACGACGATTTCGGTCGTCGACCCGGCCAGACCCGACCTCGCCGCCGGCCGGCGTCCCGCCGTGGCTGACAGAACACTCTCTGTCACGCTCTGGTACCCTGCGCGCGCGTCGGCGCAGCCGCGTGCACCCTATGTGGTGACGCTTCGCCACCCCGGGCGGGCTGACAGTGTCCTGACACTGCCAGGCTGCGCCGTTCCCGACGCAGAGCCCGCCGCCAGGCGCGCGCCGCTCGTGGTCCTTTCCCACGGCTACGGCGGCTGGGCGACCTACCTGTCGGACCTGGCCGAGACGCTCGCGTCGCGCGGCTATGTCGTGGCGTCGATCGATCATAACGACCTATCGTTCAACGACGCGGCAGGCTTTGCTCTCTCCTTTGGCTCCACGGCCGTGCACCGGTCGGCCGATCAGCGGGCCGTGATCGCGCGATTGCGGATGCTGGCGTCCTCGCAGGACTTCCGGCTCGCGAACACCTACGATCCTGACCGCCTCGCGGTTATCGGCTACTCGATGGGCGGCTTCGGCGCCTTGGCGACGGCGGGCGCAGGCTACAATCGAGAAGGCGGGTTCTACCGTCAGATTCCCGCCGAACTCCTCGGCCCCGGCGCGGAGGGGCAGGTCACGCCGGTGCAGGGCCTCAGGGCGCTTGTCCTCATCGCGCCCTGGGGCGGCCAATCAGACAAGCAGGGCTGGAGCGCCGCGGCGCTCTCGTCTGTGACGACGCCGACGCTGATGGTGGTCGGAGACCATGATGACGTGTCAGGCTACGAGGACGGCGTCCTTGGCATCTTCGAGGGCCTGAAAGGGTCGGATCGCTACCTGCTGACATACCAGAATGCCCGCCACAACGTGGTTGGCGCGGATGTTCCCGAGGCCTTGCGCTCCAGCTTCGACATCGTCGAGCGCTTCGATGAGCCGGTGTGGCGAAAGGACCGGCTTCGGTCGATCACGCGCCACTACGTTCTCGCCTTCCTCGACAAAACGTTTGGCGAGGGCGGAGGCGGCTATCTGAAGCCGGTGACCGCCGGTGAGGTCCCGAAGGGCTTTGAGCGTCGCTGGGCGCTCGGCTTCACCCTGCGCCACGAAGCGCCGGCGCGCTGAACACGCGCGCGGCGAAAGCTGCGATCCGGTCGCTGACCGCGTCCGGCCGCTCGCGCTGCAGCCAGTGTCCGGCGCCCTCGAAGATCTCCAGCGTCATGCGGGGCGCCAGCGGCCGATGGCGTTCGGCGAGGGCGGGCAGCAAGGCGCCGTCGTCGGCGCCCCATAAAACCATGACCGGCAGATTCTCCAGCGGCGACGGGTAAGGCTGCGGGTCCCCGTCCATGGGGTTGGCGCGATACCAGTTAAGGGCCCCGGTCAACGCGCCCTGCTGCGTCCACGCCGCCATATAGGCCGCTTCATCTTCGTCGTCTGAGAGACCCAGGCGCTTGAGCCGGTCCAGCATTCCCCGCAGGCGCGCAGCGTTTTCGTCGAGCAGGAGGCCCTCGGCCTCGGGACCTCTGAGCCGTGCCATGTAGGCCGACGCTGCGCGCTGGGCTGCATCATCGGTGAGGGCGCGCTGGAGCACTGCCGGATGCGGAGCGCACAGGATCGCCAGCCCGGCGAGACTGTCGGGATTGTTGCAGGCATACGACCATGCCACCGCGCCGCCCCAGTCATGCCCCACAAGCAGTGGCTTCACGTTCCCCGCGCGGGCCTCAATGACCCGGCCGACGTCGCACTCCAGTTGCTCAAGCCGGTAGCTTCCAACGTCGGCCGGCCGGTCAGACAGGTTGTAGCCGCGACCGTCGGGAGCAATCACGGTGAACGCGCCGGCCAGCGCCTCGAGCTGGCGACGCCATCCCCTCCAGAAGTCCGGAAAGCCGTGCAGGAAGACAATCGGCGGACCATCGCCGAACTCCATGCCGTGCAGGCGGCGACCGTCACTGGTCTCGACGAAGAACGAACTCACCCCAAAGGTCCCGTTATTAAATTGATCGTCAATAGTGCGGGTCAGCCCGGCCGGGTCAACATGACCCTGTTCCAGGCGTGGCCATGCCGCGCTGCGATCGGTCGAATGTGGCGCCGAAGTCACGATATTGACGATCCATATAATAGCGCTTGACGTCGCGCATGAGCCCCCGCTAGCACTATTGACTAGTAATATAATAAGCCGCGACCGAACAGGCGGGGCAGGGGCGACATAGGAGGGAAATCATGATCACCCGGGGTTCGCGTTCGAGTGTCCTCTTGGCGACGGCATCGGCCTTGGTCATCTGTGGCTTGGCCACGCCCGGTCTGGCGCAGGAGGCCGGAGAGGTTGTCGGCGTCGAGGAGATCATCGTCACGGCGCAGAAGCGCGAGCAGGCGCTTCAGGATGTGCCGATCGCCGTCAGCGCCTTCTCCGAGGCGGCTCTGGATCGGGCGCAGATCGAAGATGCGACCGATATTCAGTTCTCTATTCCGAACGCCGTGCTGACGGGCAATGACCGCTTCACGCTGCGCGGAATTGGCACCAACGCGCTCGGCTCGTCGGACCTTGGCGTGCAGTCGTTCGTGAACGGCGCAGCCATCGGCTATCTGCCGCAGAACGAATTCTTCGACATGGCGCGCATCGAGGTGTTGCGCGGACCGCAGGGCACACTCTACGGCCGCAACACTACCGGCGGGGCCATCAACCTCGTGACCAGGCGTCCCGGGGATTCATTCGGCGGCGACTTCAGTGTCCAGCTCGGCAATTTCAGCAACGTGCGCATCGGCGGGGCCGTCGACCTGCCGCTGGGTGATCGCGTGAAGCTGCGTCTTGCCGGCTACAGCCTTGATCGAGACGGCTACACGGAGAACCTCGGCACCGGGAACGATGTCGACGGGCGCGACCAGTGGGCCTTCCGGGGGACGATGACCTTCGAGCTGGGCGACAACACCAGCGCCACACTCATCGCGGGGCGCTACGAGGAAGACAGTTCACGCGCTCGCGAAGGCAAGCGTCTCTGCAAGGCCCACCCCGTTCTCGGGTGTGACCCCAACACCCTGGGCTTTGACTCGCCCGATGCGAACACGACAATTCTGCAGACGCTGTCGCGCTTCTTCACGCCCTTCCCGGTCGGCGGCAACATCTACGCCGGCGCGCCCAATCCCCGCGACCTTCGCAAGGTCCAGGCCGATACGGATCCAACCTACCGGCTCGACCAGGACTTCGCGACCTTCAACCTGGAGCACGACTTCGGCGCCCTGACGTTCTCGGCCATCCTCGCCTACGCAGAGGGCAGCAGTGAACAGAATACGGACTGGGACAACGCCGACCTGCCGTTCCGCTTCACCGCGCCGATCACCTACAACGTCGACCGCGACACCACGGTGACCACCAACCGGCTCCTGACGACCGACAGCTTCACGACGCGTTCGACTACGAAGACCGCCGAACTCCGGCTGGCGTCTGACTTCGATGGCGGCTTCGACTTCCTGATTGGGCTCTTCGGGCTGAAGGGTACAAGCTCCGGCGGATTCGAGACCTGGCACCCCGCGATCGAGGCCTACCAGAAGGCGCTGGGGCGGCCGCAGGAGACCTGGCACGTGTCGTCGCTGTCGCGGAACGGCAAGAACCAGACCTGGGCGCTGTTCGGCGAGACCTACTTCACGCTTTCCGACACGGCTCGCCTGACGCTGGGCGCGCGGTACACGGACGAGGAGCGATCGGGTGAGTCGCGTTCGCTCGTTCTTTCGGCGCTGCTGCCGTGGTCCTACTCGGAGTACTCGGGCAACCGCCTCACCTACAAGGCGGTCTTCGATTGGACGCCTGATCTGTCCTTTACGGATGACACCCTGATCTACGGCTCGCTTTCGACCGGCTACAAAGGCGGTGGTCTCAACAACAGCAACTCGGTTCCAACCTACGGACCGGAGACTGTGGCCGCCTACGAGGTGGGTGCAAAGAACACGCTGGCCGGCGGCCGTGTGCAGGCCAATGTGGCCGCCTTCTACTACGACTACTCGGGTCTCCAGCTCGGCCAGCGCATCAATGGCGGCGTACTCACCCGCAACGCCGATGCGACGATCTGGGGTCTTGAAGGGGAGTTCCAGTATGCGCCGTCCGAGGCGTGGCTCTTCGACGCCAATCTCTCCTACCTGAACACCGAGATCGGCACCTTCTTCAGCGAAGACGCCGCCAACCCGGCCCAGAGCCTGACGGCGACGACCCCGACGGTCCAGGTCAATCTCGCCGGAAACGAGCTCCCGCATGCGCCCAGCGCCAAGATCAAGGTCGGCGCGCAGTACACCACCGGCGCCCTCTGGGGTGAGTGGACGTCCACCTGGCGTGTCGACGCAGTCTGGCAGGACTCGTATTTCGCCCGCGAGTACAACACGCCGACCGACAAGATCGATGCGTGGGGTGTGATCGACCTGCAGGCCCGGTTCCGCAATGACTCAGCGGAAATGGAGGTCCGGCTCTTCGTCAAGAACATCACCGACGAGGACAACATCACCAACATCATCATCGAGGACGCGCTCATCGGCCGGTACCGCAATGCCCGCCTTCTGGAGCCGCGCACCTATGGTGTGATCCTCTCCAAGTCCTTCTAGGCCGGCAATTCCTCCGACCCGACTGGCGTCGGCGTCCCGGGTGGGCGCTGACGCCTCTTTTCGAAGCTGCCGGGTCTGCAACACTGGGGGCGCATCGGCTGACTCGCGCATTGCAGGCGGGGGCCGGTCGTCCGGAGCGGATCCATTGACCACTGACGCTGCATCGCCGGTCGCGGCATCGCCCCAGGAGCCGTCGTTTCTGGTCAAGCTGTCGTACAGTCTCGGCCAGGTCGCCCAGAACGGCGGCTTCGATACGGCCCTTGGCTTCATTTTTTTCTACTACTCGGCGGTGCTCGGGCTCTCCGGAACGCTGGTGGGCGTGGCGCTGGGGGTCAGCCTCGCCGTCGACGCCATCGTCGATCCGTTCATCGGATCCTGGTCGGACGCCCTTCGCTCACGACTTGGCCGACGGCTGCCGCCAATGATCATCGCGACGCCGCTTGTGGCGCTCGCGGTCGGCATGCTTTTCGCGCCGCCGGCCGGGGTGGACGAAAGCGCGCTGTTCGCCTGGCTGCTTGCCTTCTCCGTCCTGGCGAGGGGGGCGGTTTCGCTCTTCAACGTGCCCTACAGCGCGCTGGGCGCCGAGATGACGAGCGACTACCGGGGACGGACCGACATCGTGATGTATCGCGCCTTTGTCGGCATCCTCACGGCCGTGGCCATCACCGCGATCGGCTACTCGTTGTTCTTCGCGGACGGCGGCCTGCAACGGGCCGGCAGCTATCCGGGTTTCGGCTGGTCGGTGGCGCTGATCATCCTCGTCTGCACGGCTGTCTGCTGCGCGGGCGTGTTCCGCTACGCCAGGGCGATTTCCACGCCGTCCGAGGGGGCGAGCGGCATGCTCAGGCGCCTTCCCGGGGAAGTCCGGGAGGTGTTCTCCAACCGCTCCTTCCGGACTCTGTTCATCTCGGCGGTCATACTGTTCTCGGCCACCGGACTGAACGCCAGCCTGAACAGCCACGCCTTCGTCTTCGTCTGGAAGATCAAGAGCGAGCTGATCCAGTTCATCGGCTACGCCTATCTCGTCGGCATCCTGCTGGGCGTTCTGGCCACTCCACGGCTTCAGGATCTGTTCGAGAAGAAGCCGCTCGTCATCGTCGGATTCGGGCTGCTGATCGCCAACTGGCTGGTGTTGCAGGGCGCGATGCTCTTCCAGCTGTACCTGCCTCAGGGCGACGCCGCCCTCCTGCCGATGCAGATCAACTCCTTCGTCGCCGGCATCGGCACGGGCATGGTCTCGGTTGTCTACCCGTCGATGATGGCGGACGCCTGCGACGAACATCAGAGCCTGTACCGGACACGACGCGAGGGGCTCTACTTCGCCGGCCTGGGGTTCGCCAACAAGGCCGCGACAGGACTCGGGGTCATGCTTGCAGGCCTCGCCCTTGATCTCGCAAGGTTTCCGAGCAACGTCGGGCAGGTCGTCGGCGCGCAAATCTCGCCCGAAATGCAGAGCCGCATCGTCTTCATCTGGGGGCCGGGCGCCGCCGTGGTGGCCGTGATCTCGCTCTTCGTCTTTTCCCGGTATTCAATCACCCGCGCCCGCCAGGCGGAGATCGCTGCTGAACTGGCCGAACGCCGCCGCGTCGAGGGCGGCGCAGTTACAGATCCCGTCTAGCCCGTCACAGGAGGCCTGCCGATGAACACCCTCACCGCAAAGTCCCGGGCGACCGGGGAGAGCATGGAGATCGCACGTCTCCGGGCGTACCTTGAGGCGAACAACGGCATGAAGGGTCTCGAGATCCTCAACCCTGCGGATGTCGCCCACGCCGCCGAGCTCTTCCGCCGCGACGGCTTCGTGGTCATCGCCGACGCCCTGACGGCGGAACAGACGGATTTCCTGGCCCAGGGGTGCGCCGAGGTCGCCGCCGACATCCTGGCGCTGGACGAGGGCCGCGCCGGCAATCGCGGGTCGCATCGCTACTCGTTCGGCGGTTCCAGCCTGACGCGCAGCCAGCTGCACCGGCCGGAGTGGCAGATGTTGCTGGACGTCCCCTTGGTCGACCAGGTGGTGACCGCGATCTTCGGCTCGCCGGACTACGCGCTGCGCGCGGCGAGCGGGGATTTCTGCCTGCCGGGCGCGGTGGAGTACCAGCCGCTGCATTCGGACATCCGGGACTGGCAAAGTCGGGAGAGGACGCCATTCAGCGCCTTCTTCGACCCCACTGGCGAGATGACGATCCGTGACCTGCCGTGTCCGTACGTCTGCGTGAACTTTCTGCCGCAAGAGGTCACCCGGCTGAACGGGCCCACGCGCCAGATTCCCGGGACCCAGAAATCGCGCGCGCGCATTCCCTCGCTCGATGACGAGCCGGAATGGATGCGCCTCAGCACCGTCTGCCCTGCGCCCGCCGGCGCCATCATGGTGCGGGATGTGAGGGCCTGGCACGGCGGCACGCCGAACGTGTCGGACGCCATCCGCTCGATCCCCAACCTCGAGTTCTACGCGCCCTGGTTCCGCGAGCCGGTCGTCCCGGGGATCACCTATGCCGACTACAGGAAGCTTTCGGAGACCGGTCAGCGTCTCGCCCGCTTCTGCGTCGCCGATTCCAGTGAGACGCTGGTCACCGGCGCCACGCTGCGGGCGCCCTAGGCACGTGGGGCTCGCGCAGGAATGAAGTATCGAACGCTCGGCCGGTCGGCGCTGAAGGTCAGCGAGATCATCCTCGGCACCATGAACTTCGGTTCGGTGATCCCTCGGGAAGACGCCTTCGCGATCATGGACGACGCCGTCGACCTCGGGGTGAACGTCTTCGATACCGCCGACCAGTACGGGGGAGCCCTTGGCGTCGGCGCCACAGAGAGCATCGTCGGCGAATGGCTTGCGGCGAACCGGGCCAGACGCGATCGCCTTGTTGTCGCGACAAAGGTCTACGAGCCGATGTCCGCTGACGTGAACGACCGCGGCCTTTCGGCGCGTCACATCGTGGCGGCCTGCGAGGCGAGCCTGCGCCGTCTGCGGACTGACTGCATCGACCTCTACCAGATGCACCACGTCGATCGCGCCGCGCCGCCGGAAGAAATCTGGCAGGCGATGGATCGCCTGATCGCGCAGGGAAAGATTCTCTACGTCGGTTCAAGTAACTTCCCCGGCTGGAAGATCGCCCAGATGAACGAGCGGTCTGTGGGCCGGGGGCGGCTCGGCCTGGTCAGCGAGCAGAGCCTGTACAACCTGATCGAGCGGCGCACGGAGCTGGAGGTGCTTCCTGCGTGCGAGGCCTATGGTCTGGGCCTGATCGCCTGGAGCCCGCTGGCCGGCGGCCTTCTGGCGGGAGCGGCCGGGGATGCCGCAGGCCGGCGTCAGTCGGACAGCGTGAGGGCAGGGGCCGCGCAACATCGCGAACGGCTCGCGGCATTGGCGGTGATCAGCCGCGATGTCGGGCTTTCTCCGGCCGGTCTGGCGCTCGCCTGGGTGCTGGGGCGGCCGGGTGTCGCCGCGGCGATCGCCGGTCCGCGCACACGCGATCACCTGCGCGCGGCCACAGCGGTCGTCGATGTCGTCCTGACGCCCGATGTCCTGACGGCCCTCGACAGCGTCTTCCCCCCGGTCGGGCCGGCGCCGGAGGCCTACGCTTGGTGATGGACGTGGGGTGGAGCGCCCTGGCGCCGGGATCCTGGTGGGAGCGGGGCGCGGTCGACGTCTGCGGGGGGCGTCTGACCTACTGGCGCACTGGCGGGACCAAGCCGCCAATCGTGCTGTCACACGGCTTCACCGACAACGGTCTCTGCTGGTCGCGGCTCGCCTTGGCCCTGGAGGAAGACTTCGACCTGATCCTGATCGACGCTCGGGGTCATGGCGAGAGTTCGCGGGTGGATCCATCGGCAGGCTTCGATCCCGCCGATGACCTTGCCCGGGTCTGCGCCGCCCTCGACCTGAACCGGCCGGCGGCGATCGGCCATTCCGTCGGGGCCCGCGCCACGCTGGAGCTTGCGGGGCGACGCCCGGAGCTGTTTTCGCGGATCGTTCTGGAGGACCCTCCGCTCGGGCCGCCGACCGACGCCGCGACCCACGCGGCGCGCCGGGACCGGATCGCCGCCGACATCCGCGATCTCCAGCGTCTCGGTGACGACGACATCCGTCGCCGTGGCGAAGCGGCGACGCCGGACTGGCCGGCCGATGAGTTCAACGCGTGGACGGAAGCAAAGCGGCAAGTCGACCCGGCATCGCTTCCCTGGTTTGAAGGCCGCTGGCAGGGTGCGCTGGAAAAGGTCGCGGTCCCGGTGCTGCTGCTTCGGGGGGAAGCGGAGCGCGGGTCCATGGTGTCCGACGCTGCCGCCGTCGACGCCTCGCGCATCAACGCCCTCGTGCAGACCCAGGTTATCCCGGGCTCTGGCCATAATCTGAGGCGGGAGAACTTTGCCGCCTACCTCGCGGCGATCAGGGGTTTCCTCTTCTGAAAATCTGTACTGGCGCGGGACTCGCCTGCGCTGCCGGGGTTCAGAGGTCACTGATGGCCGGATCGGGCGCGAAGGGTTCGCGCCCGTCTGGCTCAGTGGTTCCGACGAAGAAACCCGGGGCTATGCGTTTGCGCTTCGTCCCGCCTGTTCAGAGCGCTCGTCTCAGAGCTCCGATCGCGCAGAAAGTTCCGATAATCTCCGGCGAAGCGGTCAGCGTCGGCTCCATCGCCAAGGCCGAAAACCTGAACGCCTACTACGCCAGCCGGCTGTTGCGGGTGGCGTTCCTGGCGCCTGATTTGAAGCGCGCCATTCTCGAGGGGCGGCAGCCGGCGGCGATGAACCTTCAGGCTATTATGACCCGCGACCTGCCCCTGGCCTGGGACGCCCAGCGAACGCACTTCCGCAGCTAAACTGACGTTTCCTGGTATTCCCTGATACGGCGTCCCCGGTCCCTGATCGGCGGCGTCTTTTCCTGTTCAGGCGGAAATAATTCCCTGTTCCGAGCGCGGGAATTTCGAGGGCGCGGTCCGCGCAATCCCTTGCTGTGATGGCGATTGTATGAGTCTGCCGAAACCCCGCTTGGTCGTGATTCCGGCGATTATCCCTGTATCTTCCCTGTAGCCGTCTATCGGCCCGCCTCAGACCGGGAAACAACACCCACCACGGCGTGGCGGAGACGGGCGGGGATTTGAGGGCGTGCGCGCGCCTCATTCGGGCGATCGGAGACGCAGTTCTTGTCTCCGATCCCGTGCAAGCGACGGTAAAGGCGGGGCTTTTTCGGGAGCTTCCCTGAAACGGGATTCAGCGCGTGACCGCGTGGCGGTGCTGTCAGTCTAACGACAACTCGTCTCCACCTCAGTCTTGGGAACTGAGGGATTTCAGGGGTTTATGAAGGCGATATCGTTCAAGCGCCACCGCTTCCCGGCGGAGGTGATTCAGTATGCGTTGTGGCTCTACTTTCGCTTCACGCTTAGCTTTCGTGACGTCGAGGAACTGCTCGCCGAGCGCGGCGTCGACGTCAGCTACGAGACGATCAGACGGTGGACGACGAAGTTCGGGCCGCAGGTGGCCAGGAACCTGAAGCGTCGCCGGCCCGCGCCTTCGCCGCGGTGGCATCTCGACGAGATGGTCTCCAACATCAAAGGGAAGCGCTTCTACATCTGGCGGGCGGTCGACGACGAAGGCGAGGTGCTCGATCACGTCGTCCAGAAGGAACGAGACACCGCTGCCGCGTCCAAGCTGCTAGGCCGGCTGCTGCGAAATCAACGTGTTGCGCCCACCTCGATCACGACCGACGGCCTCAGATCCTACCGCGCTGCGCTGGCTCAGTTTGGCCTTGAGGCCATCCACAGGCCTGGCCGTTTGCGCGACAACAACCGGGTCGACAACAGCCACCTGATGAGCTCGCGGCGTGAGCGAAAGATGCGGGGCTTCAAGTCCGAAGCCTCGGCGCAGCACTTCCTGACGACGCTCGCTGCCGTCCACAACACGTTTGCCACGCAGCGCCATCTGACGAGTCGTAGGCCTTTGAGAACACTGCGCGGGCAGGCGCATGAAGACTGGGATCGGGCCTTTGCCACGTGACGGCTGTCCCTCGGCAGGCGAACTTAACGTGACAGCTCTCGCCGTACTCCGCCCTCCAGCGGAAATACGTTGTCTCCGTCACCGCGATCGTCTTCACCGCCTCGGCGATCGACTTGCCCTGACCGGTCAGGACATCAACCTGCCGCAGCTTGGCGACGATCTCTTCGGGCTTGTGGCGCTTCCTTGCCATCGTTCCATCCATCCAAAATGGTCATCGGACCAACATAAGGGATGGACCACTTCAAGGGGGTCAGGCCAACGGCGACACCATGCCCCGCAGCGATTCCGCGATCCTTCAGTGCTTGGACCATTGCCGAGGCTCGCTCAGGTCTGCGTAGCTCCACCGCAATCCCTCGGCGATGACCGCATCATGGGTTGGGTAGGCGCGAGCGGCCTCGACAAAAAGCTCGCCTAGCGTTGCCGTGTTGGTCATCTTTCGGCCTCGAACTGGCCGAAGAACCTCAGGGATTCATCGACACTGGAAATGTCTCGGTTCCGCCATCCGATAGCCATGCGGTCACGGACGATCGCTGGCCATTGCGGACCGCCCGGGGCTGAGTGACCGCCGCCGATGATCTCGTCATGGATCAATACGGTGCGACCTGCACCCGTCCGGTAGACATGCCGGACCACGCTGCTCCGATCCTCGAGGTCTTTATCAGGTAACGGGGCGGGAGGATCGGCGCGAGTGGCCCCTATCCCCGATCGGAGGTCGGCAACTGTCTGGGCGACACTGACCACGCTTCCTTTCGCACAGTCGAATGCAATGCATCCTCCAGCCGCCGGCATCAGACGATCCAACGTTCCTGTGGTCAAGATAACCGGCGTTCTGATCGGTCCGCCGCCGCATTTGTTCTTCAGCGGAAGGTTCGCGATCTGCACTGCGGCTGCGGCGACCTTGCCAGGGCGCTCCTTCAGAATTCGATAGACCATGAGTCCGCCGTTCGACGCACCCGTGATATAGACCCTGCGGGGGTCAGCTCCGCGTTTCTTCGTTGCCCAGTCGACCAGAGCATCGAAGAACGCCACGTCGTCCCAGTCCGAAGTCGCCGGGTCATCAGTCGAGATGTCCGCGCGGCAGCCGTTCCAGGAGCGACGGTCAGCATTGCCGCCTTGGGGGCGCCCTTCCGGCACGAGGACGATCGCCCTGCCAGAATCTGCAACCGCATCCCATGCCCCTGCGGTGTCCACTCGTAGCGTCTTCTCTGCCGTTCGCGAGCCACCGTGGAACACGATGATGACGGGCAGGGGCTTGGTGGAAGCCGGAGGAGACAAAGCGAGAAACTCACGAGATCGGTCTCCAACCTGAACGACTTCCCGAACGGGTTGCGCGATGCTCGCAGACTGTAGTCCGAAAACGCAGCTCAAAAGGATGGCGAGCAGCATAAGGCGCTTCATGACGACCTCCCGAGACGGCCAATTCGGGCCTGACGTTGTATGTCGCGCCAATACTCGATTGGCCGATTCTGGCGGGCAAGTATCCGAACAACGACGTAGCCCTTCGTCACCGGAGACTGGATGTGATCGGCTCCGGCAACTGGCTGCCGCTTGGATCCCGTCACGATGATTTCGTAGTTTTTGCCACTGAGGCCCGTGTCGTTGATCACGGCGAAATTCATCGTCTTCTCGTCATAGAATGCGAGTGACCAATAGCTGTCATTGGGCACACGCCCCGTGAAACGCAGAGGCCCACCGGACAAGTCGAACACGGCGCGGCTCACAATGAAGTCCGGGTTGCCGATCTTGACCCAGCTTCCTCGGCGTCCGGCTTCTAGCCCGGAATGGTGCCACTGATTGACAGGGGTCCACATCTTGTAGGCGCGCTGCGTGATGGACCACGGGACAGCGAACAGAAAGCCGAAATAGCCGATCAGGCCGCCAAAGGCGGCGAAGCTGCCGGCAACGAGCAGTTCACGCTTCATCGAACCCTCCTGATGGTCGGTAGATCGCCCGCTCCCAGCGCGGCAATGAAAGCAGGGTCGGCCTGATAGAGGCGCATGACCAGGATCGCGCCGGTGTGACCTGTGGACGGAAGCCAGTTGCCGGGCGCAGGGTTCGGCGACATCCGGATGCAGAAGGTTTTGTTCGGTGTTAGCGCAATCGTGTCGCCGCTGAAGCTCGACCGCCGCGTCGGGGTCTCGAAGAACATACCGTCGTCGGAATAGGCACTTATGCTCCAGAACCGGGAAGGCGGCTGTCGACCGCAGATGTCGTAGCTCAGGTCGGCCCGCAGCCCGGCTCCTTCACTGTCGGTCAGGGCGGAAAGATAGACGGCCTCCGAAGGCGCAAGGGCGTAAGGTCCGAATGCCGCGACTTGAGCAACGTAGAGTGGATCACGCTCCGGAGTGAGCGCGCGCTGCATGGACCATGGCCCGATATCGCGCTTCAGATGCGAGGTCGACGAGGGCGAGAGGACCTGATGGCGCGCATGAAGAACGCCTGCCGCCAAGCCCAGACAGAGCGCGCCAATAGCCAGAAGTGCAACCCGTGATTTCGCGACGATCGGCATAACGTCAGAATCTCAGGCCCGCCTCGATCCCGAATGTTCGCCGTTCGTTGAAATACTCGTTCGCACTTAGCAGTTGCAAACGGATCATCTCGAAGGGGCAGGCCATCGGCAAATCGCCACCTGCAACGCAAGCAATGACCTCCAGCTCGGCAAGAGCGGCTGCTAGAACTGGTTTCCCTTCCGGAAGGAGGGATATTGCTCGAGCGAGGGTTGCGGCAAAATGACAGGGTGCGGCCAAGTCAATATTGGTAGCGGCGCAGCATCGACAAAGGTTCGCTTGTCCTAAATACTCATCAGCCACGTCCGCCATCCTTTTGCCTTGGTGGGATCGAGCCTTGAACCCCAATGGTCCTACAGCGCCGCCTCGATGAAGCGCGGGCCCTTCTGGTTCATGGCGCGCTCGAAGGCGGCGTCGAACTCCGCCGGCGTCGAGGCGCGCTCGGCGGGGAGGCCGAGGCCGCCGGCCAGGGCCACCCAGTCGATGCGCGGCTCGCCGAGGTCGAGCAGCTTGCGCGCGGCGGGACCGGGGTTGCCCGCGCCGGTTCGGCCCATCTCGATGTTGAGGATGCGGTAGGCGTGGTTGGCGAAGACCACGGTCGTCACATCCAGCTGCTCGCGGGCGATCGTCCAGAGGCCCTGGACGGTGTACATCGCCGCGCCGTCGCCGTTGAGGCTCAGCACCTTCCGGTCCGGACAGGCCACGGCCGCGCCGATGGCGACGGGGATGCCCTGGCCGATGGCGCCGCCGGTCAGGCACAGCCAGTCGTGCGGCCGGGCGGTCTTCGTCGATTGCCAGACCGGCAGCCCGGCGGTCACCGCGTCGTCGCTGACGATGGCGTTGTCCGGCATGTGTCGGGCGATCGAGGCGCCGATGCTGTAGGGGTTGAACGGCCCCTGCGGCATCGCCGGCAGCTCCAGCCCCTCGACCGGCGGCGCCTCGGGCGCGCCGAGCGCGTCGGCCAGAGCCTGCAGCGCGCCGACGCCGTCCGCCTCTCGGCCGCACAGGCTGGCGACCTGGCAGCCCTCGGGCACCAGCAGGCTCGGGCGATCCGGGTAGGCGAAGAAGGCGGCGGGCTCGACCGTCTCGACCAGCACCATCAGGTCGACGCCTTCGAGGTCGGCCAGGGCCATCTCGCCGAAGTACATCATCTTGTCCGGCGCGAACCGGCCGGCGCCGCGCGAGATGCGTGAGACGAAGGTGTCGGTCAGCACGCGGACGCCAGCTGCGGCCACCCGGCCCGCCTGGCGTACGCCGGCGTCGAGGCAGGTCGAGCCGCCCATCAGGACCACCGGCTTCTTCGCGGCGCGGATGCGGGCGGCGGTCGCCTCGACCACCGAGGCCTGGGCCTTCACCCGCGCGGGCTTCTCGAGCACCGGCCCCTTCACGGTCGTCTCCGACCAGGCGCTGTCGGCCGGCAGGATCAGGCTGGCGCAGCCGCCCGGCGCGCCGTAGCTGGCGCGGATGGCCTCGGAGGTGAACGGGCCGACGCTGTCGGGCGTGTCGGCCGACTTCACCCAAAGCGAGTTGGGCGCGGCCCAGCCGGCGATGTCGCTGTTCAGCGGCGCGTCGAACTGGCGGTGATAGGTGGCGTGGTCGCCGATGACGTTGACGACCGGCGTTCCCGCCCGGCGGGCGTTGTGCAGGTTGGCGCCGCCGTTGGCGTAGCCGGCGCCGAGGTGCAGCAGGGTGCAGGCCGGGACGCCCGCCATGCGGCCGTAGCCGTCGGCCGCGCCGGTCGCCACACCCTCGAACAGGCACAGCACCGAGCGCATGCGCGGCTCGCGGTCCAGGGCCGAGACGAACTGCATCTCGCTGGTGCCCGGGTTGGCGAAGCAGGCGGTGACGCCGTTGTCGGCGAGCGTGGTGATCAGGGCGTCGGCGCCGTTCATGGAAGTCCCTTCCCCTTTCGGCTGCTCCGACGACGGCGCTAGTTGCGTCGCCCCGCATCCCCGGCGAAGGCCTTGTGGATCATCTTCTTCAGGGCGGCCGCTACGTCGACGATCGCGCTTGGCGAAACCTTATCCAAGCGATCCGCCATCGTGTGGTGAAAGCGATGAGCCCCAAACAGGCCAACGGCCCGCGGGTAGCCCTTCTTGAGGATTTCCTCGAGCTCACCCGCAGCGCCCCCAGCAGCGGGGTATGGATTCTCTAGCCCGGGCTGCCCACGAAACACCGACTTGAGGGAGGGAATGAGGTCCGGGCTTGCAACCAGAAACCGCTGAGGGTCGACGCTGGACAGCGGTTGTAGGCGCCATTGTCCAAACTCATGAAAGTCGCGCGCCCCGAAGCCCGCTCCGAGATGCACCCAGAGACCTACGTCTTCATGAGAGGGAGCTAACGCATCCAGAAAGGCCCCGCTTCCGGCGTTGTCATACTCATGCGCGGTGGTCGATACGAACATGAGGCTGGTTCGGGGGAGCGCCACCGGAGCCCATCGCGCCAGCTCAAGAAAAGTCGCGAGCCCTGGCCCTCGTTCTGCAACGGCCGGCGTCCATGCTGTTCGCGGCGTCGTCACAACGAGATATCGCGAGTAGCGTTGCATCTCGCCGATGAGGTTGACGCTTGTAACTGGCGACGGCATTCCGGCTACCGACAACGTCATCGGGCTTGTTGACCGAGCGGCCTCTAACAGCTTGCCTGCGAAGCGAGGTCCGACGACAGCAACTGGAAACTGCGGAAGAACAGAGCCGTCCGCTGGTAAATTCAGCAGAACAGATTCACCTGATGGGCCATCGGTCACGAAGACCAAGGCTGCCACCTTCGCTTCTATTGCACCTCGGACGACGGGAGCTAAATCTCTTGCAAGCAATTGCGAATGCCGCTTGTAGGGCAGGACTTGGACGGCGAGCCGGCCAGAGGCCGCGCTGGCAGGATCGCCTGGCCTCAGGAGGGCTGCATCGGCCCGGATCACCCGGTCCGCAATATGGTCGGGGAATGATTGGACGTGTACACTGGTTGAGCCACCTTCCCAGGACAGTTCGCGAGTTTCGACACTAAACCTACGCACCGTGATTTTCTGTTCGGCGACGACAAAACCAGCGGTGGCCAACACCGAGCGGACATGCTTCGCAACGACCTGTTCGCCGGAACTGCCGGTCCGGATATGGGATTGTGCATCAAGAAGTTGAAGCGCCTCGGTTGCCGGGTGATCCGCTGTCCAAGCGTAGGTGGGCAGAGCGGTCAAAGCAGCAGAAGCAACAATCTCTCTCCTGGTCGGCAAGCTGCACCCTCTAAGAAATTCACGATACTATAGACTCTCCTGGGAGCGCTTCCGCACAACCTTCAGGAAACCCAAGAGAAGATCATTTAGTTCATCAGGTGCATCTTCCATCAGAAAGTGCTTCGCATCTTTGATTGAAGCGCTCTTCCAAATACTGGACCTGGGAAACAGGTCGTCGAACAATGCGCGTTGACCGGGGTGGACGCGGTCTGAATCTTCAGAGAATGCAATCAGAACTGGCTTCTGCCAGCCGCGCAGCCGTTCTCTCGCAATCCCATTTGCATCGGCCATCGGATCCCCTGGGTGGCGGGGGACCAGGGCACTAAGCGCCCGCGGTCCACTAGTTAGATCATTTGACGGGTACGGTGCGTCATACGCGGCAAGAACCGCGTCTGCGGGACGCCGATAAGTCTGCGCGGCGATGACTCTGCCCAATTCGAGCTTGGGAGTTGTTCGAAGCAATTTGATCCACGCATCCCACGCCCTTTCATAGCTCGGGGTCATGGCGTCGGTTCCGTCAGGAAGGCTCGTATTGAGGACTACCAACCCAGAGAAGGCCTCTGGCTTCGCCGCAGCGATTGGCAGGCCGATTAGGCCGCCCCAATCATGGACAACCAATACCGGCGTTTCCACCGCCAAGCTGTCGAGGAACGAGGACATCCATTGCACGTGACGTGCGTAGGTATGGTCGTCGATGCGGCGAGGCTTATCTGACTTGCCAAATCCAGGCAGGTCCGGCGCAATCACCCTGTATCCTTGGTTGGATAGAAATCTGATCTGGCGCCTATAGATATAAGACCAGGTAGGCTGCCCGTGGAGCAAGATTACGGCTTGGCCGCTCTTAGGACCTTCATCCGCATAGTGAATCCTCAGCGCCCCAAGCTGGGGATCGTCGACGCGGATGTAGTTCGGGCGAAAGCCGTACTCAGGAAGCACGGCAAACGCAGTTTCTGGTGTCGAGAGGAAGTGACTGTTCTCTCTCGCCGGGCTGGGTGCGCCACCCATCATCGCCAGCCCACCGCCCAAAAGCGCTCCAACCGCCTGCCGTCGATGCAGCATTGAACCACTCTGATTAGCGCGCGAGGCCATTGGTCATCGTCCGCAGATCGATCATGCCATCTAGAACTTTCGGAAGCTGGGTCTTGGTGACGAACACACCTGCCCGGCCGAGCCTGCGATCAATCCAAGGTACTGTGCCAAATGCGCCTGCACTGTTGGTGAGGGTACAGGCGCCATCAGCTTCAATCCGCTCACACCAGAGACCTAGGCCGTATTTCCAATCCGGCTTAGCCACAGGGAGCCGGCGAAAATCGCTTACACTGCCCGTCTGGAGGCGCTCCATCTCGACCACAGAAGCCTTGGACAGCACCCGCACCCCATTCAACTCGCCGTAGCCCAAGATCATTCGCATGAAGGTCGCCAAGTCACCGGGAGAGATGGAGAGGCCGCCAGCCACGTAAGGCAACGCGCCGTGCGATCCCCCTGCAGCGGCCTGGCGACCTACACCCTGTCCTCCGAGAGAGCCGCCACCAGCGGCGGCCATCGGATGCACCCACGATGCCGTGCGAAGACCCAGCGGCTTCGCAACTCTCTCACTGAAAAGCTGATCCCACGCCTTTCCTGTGCGAACTTCAGCAATGTAGGCCGCAAGTTGCATTGACGACCCGCCGTAGGCGAAAATCTCTCCCGGCTTTCCCATTAGGCTCGTCGCAAGGATGGCATCCGCAACTTCCTTAGAGGTGCTGGCGCCGCGCAGCTTCAGAACCGTCTGGGGCTCGATACCCGACGTATGACTCATAAGCTGCCGAATAGTAATGTCGCGGTATGATTCCGGCGCGTTCGGCAAGTAATCCGAAATGTGGCCGTCTAGAGAAAGAGTCCCATCGTCTACCAACGACATAATAACTGACGACGTCAACCATTTCGTCGCTGATGCGACTGGAACTGCCGAGTTCTGGGAAATATTTCCAGAATACTTTTCATATAAAAGGCCATCGTTATCGAATACTACGATCCCGATCCCGTCGATTTGGGCAGACGACTGCAATGCGATGACCTTGCCGTCTATCGCATCGCGCTGACCGCGAGCTTCGACGACGTCGACCGACGACAGCGAGCAAGCGCCGGCCATCAGCGTAAGCAGCAGGGCTCGACGTGAGTCAAGCTTCATAACCTACCCCCTCAAAGTACTCGATGGTTTTCACAAGAGACAAATAGACTATTTCTAGTATATCCGGCGTCGTTGATGCCTGACTGTCGCCTTCCGTATGAAAATACGCATTGGATCCCTCATACCCGAAAGCTCTATAGCCACCGTCTACATACAGCTTCATCTCACCCCTCGGGGGGTACGATGTCGCCTCCACAGTGTTATACGGACCATTTATTTGAATCCGTCGGATCTGTTCAGCAACTTTGCTGTCTGAAGCAATGATTCTCGTCTGCCGGGAGATCTTGTCTTTCAGTTGGGGGGAGCCACCGGGTGGAAACACGACCTCTCGGGCACCGATGGCAGCGCCAAGATGGCACCACACCAGTGTTTCCTTTGGATCTGGAGCATAAGCGCTGGCCGCGAACTTTCTGCCGCCCATCGCATCAAGCTCGTGACCGGAAACGGCGGCAAAGACATATGAACATTTTCCTGGCCGCATAGCAGCGCGCCGCATGAGCGCCAGCCACATCGCAACCCCGCCCCCTCGCTCGCCCCCCGCTGATAGCCATGCAGTGGTGGGCGTCGAAACGCCTATGATGGGCCGACCTGGTGCGCCGAACCTAGCAATGATGTTCTGCGACTGCTTTTGCTTCTCAGTCCCTCGTAGAGTCACCCTAACGAGGGACCGATTTTCAATCGCTGCTTGAAGCGCCGGCCACTCCTTGCTTCCGACAATGACGGTCGGAACTGGCAATCTGCCGCCTAGCCCGTGCGCGAAGGGCAGGCCCGAAGGCGTTTGCGTTACCAGAAGAAGTGCTGAACACTTTCGCTCAGCGGCCGCGCGAACCAGGCTCGGCATCTGGCGGAGCCCGCCAATTCCATCGCCAAGGAGCTCAACAGCGATTGAGTTCTGCGCGGCGCCACCCAGCCGAGCCGGCACGCCCTCGATAGGCCCACTTGAAGCGACAGGGAACCAAAGTGGGAAGGATGAAACCCTGCGCTCAGCGACAGTCACCGAGCACTCATCCAGCACGAACTGCGAAAGCCCGTACGGCTGTCGATCTACCTGAGCACCGAGCTTTCTGGCTTCATGCTCAAGCCAGTCAGAAACCGCGTGGTCAGCATCGGAACCTGTCCGCTTCGGACCCAAATCAGCGTAGCGCACGACGTCACGATACAGCTCTTCGCCAAAGCCCGCCGCGGCCAACGCGGGCATAGCCAAGGTACAGCTCGGCAGACAAGACAACAGCAATCGGCGAGAGATCATAGCTACCTGCCTAAAAAAGACGCCCGCGGACGCGCCGCGGGCGGAGACCTCATCTGCGGGAGGGAGCTTCAGAGCCGAAGCGATACGTAAGCTTCACGGTGATTTCACGGGGATCGCCATAGACGGACCTATTGGGATCCTTGAGCGCCACGTAGGTCTCGTCGAACAGATTCTCTGCTGACAGGGCAACTTGAAGATTGCCGACATCGACGGCAACCCGAGCATCCCAAAGATCCAAGTCATCCAGGGGCACTAGGTTGTTGATTTGTGTGGTATTTGTGAAGCCGCCGCGCTGGCCGCGATATGACGCAGACGCAGAGAACCTCCATCCATCACGGATTCGCTTCGTGTAGATGGCCGTCGCTGTGTAGGTGTACTCCGGCGAGCCTTCGACGGTCCGGCCCTTGTAGGGCCCATCCTGGATCTCGCCATCCAGCCAGTTGACCGCACCGGTGAGGTCAAGTCGTCCAAGCTCCTCAGGGAGGAAGGCGGCCGTGCCAGTCCACTCGAGATCAATCCCATGGGTCTCGGCCTTACCCGCATTGTCGCGGTAGGAACGGCCGACGAGATCACCCGTGACCTGCCCCCCTCTGGTCCCTCGATCATTGTGAGAGTCCTTGGGGTTGATAGTTGATCTGTGGCGTCGGCGGTAGCGGTCGGCCGGCGCAGCCTTCGATGTTGCGCAGCCGGCCGGCCGCGGGG
>JAYRYI010000008.1:0-97582 GCA_041917095.1 Caulobacter sp.
GGCGCGTCCCCCGGCGCCGCGTCCGCAGGCCGCCGCCGGGCCGGCAAAGGCGCCCGCGGCCACGCCGGCCCCCGCCGCCGCAACGCCTCCGCCGGCCAAGGCCGGATAACGGGTGGCGGCGCTCCGCACCCTCCTGCGTTCCGGCGTCGCCGCGGCCTGCATCGTCTCGGTCGCGGCGCCCGCCAGCCTGCCCGCCGTCGCCTACGCGGCGGCGGCGCCGCTCGAGGTGCGCACCGCCCAGTCCCGTGAGTTCACGCGGATCGAGTTCCGCTGGGCCGGCGGCGCGCGGGTGTCCCAGCGCCGGGACGGCCAGACCCTGACCCTGCGGTTCAGCCGCGACGCCAAGCCCGACCTGTCGACGCTTCGCATCATGCCGCCCAAATGGCTGAAGGGCGCCGAGGCGCGGCATACAGCCGGCGGGCTGGAGATCGACCTGCGCCTGGCCGACGACGCCGACGCCAAGGTCGGTTCGGCTGACGGCGCCATCTACGTCAACCTGTTCAAGCGCCCGGAAACACCCGAGGCGCCTCCGGTCGCCGAGGCGACCCCGGCCGCCGCAACCGAGCCGGCGCCTCGGGCGCCGCGACCCAACCCGATCCCCGCCGGCGGCGTCGTTCGCATGAACGCCGAAATCGCCGGGCCGCAGGTCAAGCTGCGCTTCGACTGGGCCAACCCGGCCGGCGCGGCCGTCTTCCGGCGCGGGGAAGCGGTGTGGATCGTGTTCGACGCTCCGGCGACGCTCGACGTCTCCAGGGCGCCGCGCGGCGTTTCGCAGTACGCGAAACTGCAGGCCTTCAAGGGCCGCGACTATTCCGCCATTCGCCTCGTTGCGCCGCGCAACATGGCTGTGGCGATGGTGGGAGAGGGAACCAGCTGGACCCTGCAGCTCGGCCCCGGCCCGCGCAGCGAGCCCGGCCGCGTCTCGGTCACCCGCGACAACGAGTCGGCGCAGGCCGCGCTGAGCGCCGTGTTGGCCGGTGCGACCGCTTCGATCTGGCTGGACGATCCCGCCGTCGGCGACCGCATCGGCGTGGTCACGGCGCTGGCGCCCGCCAAGGGACTGGCCGCGCGTCGCGACTATGTCGAAATGGCGCTGCTGCCGACCATCCAGGGTCTGGCGATCGAGCCCTACGCCACCGACCTCCAGATCCAGGCCGAGGGCGACCTCGTCCGCATCGGCCGACCCGCAGGTCTGGCCCTGTCCCCTGCGTCTGTGACCGCCGCCACCGCCGACGCCGCCGACGGCGCGCCGAAGAAGGCGGGAATGCCCGGCCTGATCGACGAGACCTGGGCGAAGACCGGACCCGGCGGTTTCATGCCGCGCTACGCCGCCCTGACCGACGCGGCGGCCGCCGAGAGCCTGAAGGGCAAGGACGCCTCGATCGAGCCGCGGCTGGCGCTGGCGCGGTTCCTGATCGGCGCTGAACTGAGCTACGAGGCCATCGGCGTCCTCAACGCCGCCGCCCGCGAGCGCGAGACCATCGCCGGCGAAGCCGAGTTCCGCGGACTGCGCGGCATCGCGCGGGTCATGGCCGGTCGAGACAAGGAGGCGGAGACGGACTTCGCCAGTCCTGTGCTCGCTGACGATCCGTCGATCGCGGTCTGGCGCGGCTATCTGGCGGCGCGGGCCGGCCAGTGGGCGGACGCGCGCGGCAAGTTCCAGCAGGGCGCTATCGCCATCGCCCAGTTCTCGCCGATCTGGAAGGCCCGCTTCCTGCGCGCCGACGCCGAGGCCGCGCTTGAGCTGGGCGACTTCGCTGCGGCAAGGGAGCGCATCAACGAGGCGCTGCAGGAAACCCTGCCGGCCGCCGAGCAACTCTCGATCCGGCTGATCCAGGCCCGGCTTTTCGAGCGACAGGGCAACAAGAAGGGCGCGCTGGCCATCTACAACGCGATCGGCACGGCGCCGCTCGACCAGATCGCGACGCCGGCCCTTCTGCGCGCCACCGCGCTGAAACTCGAGCTGGGCCAGATCAGTCCGGTGCAGGCCGCTGCTTCATATGACGGCCTGCGGTATCGCTGGCGCGGCGGGGCTACGGAACTGGAGACTATCCGGGCACTCGGGCAGCTCTATCTGAGCCAAGGCCGTTACCGCGAGGCGCTTGAGGCGCTGCGCTCGGCGGGTACGCGTCTGCCCGATCTGCCCCAGGCGGTGCAGCTCCAGGCTGACCTCAGCGCGGCCTTTCGGTCGCTGTTCCTCGACGGCCTGGCCGACGGGCTGGAGCCTGTCCAGGCGCTGGCGCTGTTCTATGACTTCAAGGACCTGACCCCGATCGGCGCGGACGGCGACCTGATGGTGCGCAAGCTGGTGCGGCGGCTGGTCGATGTCGATCTGCTGGGCCAGGCCGCCGAGTTGCTGCAGTACCAGGTGGACAATCGCCTCGACGGCGTGCCCAAGGCGCAGGTCGCCACCGACCTGGCGCTGATCCAGCTGATGGACCGCAAGCCCGAGCAGGCGCTGAGCGCAATCAACAATTCACGCACCACGCTCCTGCCGACGGCGCTGAACGCCGAGCGTCGCGTGATCACCGCCCGCGCTCTGATGTCGCTTGGCCGGCTCGACGCGGCCGAGGAGATTCTCGAGCCCGACAGCAGCGCCGAGGCGCGTGAGGTGAAGGCCGAGATCGCCTGGAAGGGCCGGAACTGGACCGTGGCCGGCCCGCTGTTCGAGGCCGGGCTCGGCGACCGCTGGAAGTCACCGCTGCCGCTCAAGCCGGACGAGGAGGCTCGCTTGCTGCGCGCCGGCGTCGCCTACAGCCTTGCCGGGGATGATGCGGCCCTGAACCGCCTGCGCGACCGCTTTGACGGCTTCATCGACCAGAGCCGCAATCCCGAAGCCCTGCGCGTCGCCTTCGCGCAGGCTGATGGCGGGACGCTGACCGCCAACGACTTCAGCCGCGCCGTCGCGGACAACGAGGGTTTCACCGGCTGGGTCGCGCGCATGAAGCAGAAGTTCCGCGACAAGCCTTCGCCGACCGGGCTGGCGCCCGTGCGGACCGCCGCGGCGACCAGCGCGCCCCGGGGCGGCTAGGCCGATTTTCCCGCCATGTGAAGGGTAGGGAAGCGCTACCCCGCCGGAGCCCCGCGCTGGAAGCTTTCCACCAGACTGCCCGCGACCAGTCTCCAGCCGTCGACCAGCACGAAGAAGATCAGCTTGAACGGCAGGCTGACCACAACCGGCGGCAGCATCATCATACCCATGCTCATCAGTACGCTGGCCACGACCAGGTCGATGACCAGGAAGGGCACGAACAGCAGGAAGCCGATCTCGAAGGCGCGCTTCAGTTCGCTGATCATGAAGGCCGGGGTGACGACCCGGATCGGCGTGTCCTGGATCGTCGCGGGCCGCTCGATCTTCGACAGGCGGATGAACAGGGCGAGGTCGTCGCGGTCGACCTGGCTGAGCATGAAGGCCTTCACCGGCTCGCCGGCGGCCTCGAACGCCTGCGGCAGCTCGACCTGCTGATCCATCAGCGGCTTGACGCCCTCGTCGTAGGACCGCTGCAGCGTGGGGCCCATGACGATCGCGGTCAGGAACAGCGACAGGCTGATGATCACCGCGTTGGGAGGACTTTGCTGCAGGCCGAGCGCCGTGCGCAGCAGGCTCAGCACGACCACGATCCGCACGAAGCTCGTCGTCATGATGACAATTGAGGGGGCCAGCGACAGGACCGTGAGCAGGCCGATAAGCTGCACGACGCGCTCGGTCAGGCCCGCGCCGGTGCCGAGGTCGATGTTCACCGCCTGCGCCAGGGCGACGGCGGGCACGACCAGGCTGGCGACGAAGGTCAACAGCGAAATCAGCAGGGCCTTCTTCAGATCCTCGCGGCGGATATCGAAGACGGCTTTCCAGGCTTTGGCGGGCAGGGCGCGCATCAGGCGGCGATCTCCGGGGCCTTGCGACGGGCCGGCTTCTTCACGGTTTCCAGCGTGCGGCCCTCGCCGAGCAGGATCAGGCGCTCCTCGTCGTCCAGGCGGATGAGAACCAGCCGACGGGCCGGGTCGAGCATCAGGCTCTCGACGAGAACCAGCCTGCGCTGCTTGCGGCTGGACTGGATGCGGGACAGGGCCTCGGGCCCGAACTTGCGCATCGCCACGGCCGCCAGCCCGATGAGGCCGAGCGTGACCGCCAGGGCGAAGACGGCGCGCAGCGCGCTCGCGAAGAGGTCCATGGAAGGCGCACCGGGTAAGCGTTCCTGACCGCTTGTGCCCCCGAACCCTTAAGGCGCGATTAACCCTGTTTCTTCACCATGTTCGGTGATGGATACGTCGCAGATTCCCCTGTTCGCGATGCTGCGCCAGCGCCTCGGCTACCTGAGCGAGCGGCAGCGCGTGATCGCCGAGAACGTGGCGAACGCCGACACTCCCGGCTACGCGCCGCGAGACCTGAAGGCGTTCGGCTTCTCGGCCCAGCTGCAGTCGCAGGCCGGTCTGGCGATGCAGCCGTCGCAGACCAGCGCCGGCCACATGCCGGGCGGCGGGCGGCGTCCCGGGTCGGCGTCGGGAAGCTACAAGCCGGTGAAGGGCCTCGACACCGAGACCACGCTCGACGGCAACTCGGTGGTCCTCGAGGACCAGATGATCAAGATGTCGGAGGCGCGGATGCAATACGACGCCGCCATCGGCTTCTACCAGAAATCCATGGCCCTGCTCCGCATGGCTGCGCGGCCGCCGGGCCGGTAGGAGAACGCTGAATGGCCGAGATCAAGTCCCAGGCCGACACCGCCATGATGGTCGCGGCGTCCGGCATGCGCGCCCAGCAGGCGCGGATGCGGATCATCGCCGAGAACCTGGCCAACGCCAACTCGACCGCGCGCGAAGCCGGGGGCGACCCCTACCGCAGGCAGGTCCCGATCTTCGAGCCCAAGGCCGTCGGCGGCGGCGAAGGCGTGCGGATGAGCCGTGTGGAAGCGGACCGGAAGGCCTTCCGCACCACCTACGATCCAGGTCATCCCGCGGCGAATGCCGAGGGCTATGTGTCGCTGCCGAACGTCGATTCGCTGATCGAGGCGCTCGACATGAAGGAGGCGCAGCGTGCCTACGAGGCCAACCTGAACGTCATCGAGACCGCGCGCTCCATGGAGATGCGTACTCTCGAGCTGCTGAAGCGCTGAGGCCATAAGCCATGATGACCCCGCTCGCCGCCGCCAAGGCCTACGCCGCCACCCAGGGAACCGCCGCCGGCGGTCTCGGCGGCGGCGCGGTCGCGTCCACCGGCCAGGACTTCGGCGATCTGCTGAAGTCGGTGATGTCCGACGCCATGCAGGCCTCGAAGACGGCCGAAGTCCAGATCGCCAACCAGGTCGCGGGCAAGGCCGAGCTGATCGATGTGGTTACGGCCATCTCGTCGGCCGAGGCCAGTCTCGAGACGGTGATGGCGGTCCGCGACCAGGTGATCTCCGCCTATCAGGAGATCATGAGGATGCCGATCTAGCCTCCAAAGCGCATATCGACGGGCCAGCCGGGCGTGAACGGCGGCGGGCCGCCCGCGAAGGCCTTGTGCAGGAAGCCTGCGACTTTCGCCCGCTGCGCGGTCCAGCCGTCAGGCTTGATGTCGGTCTTCCACGGCCAGGGAAAATAGCCGTCGTGACCGCAGTCTTCCCCGCGATCGATTGCGAACCACTGGACCTTTCCGGTCGCGGCTGAACCGGGCTTCAGGGCCTTCGGGCCGAAAAAGCCCAGCGCCCGTTTCGAGGCCTTCTCCTGTGACCAGAGCGCCGCCTCGACCGCATCGCCGGTGGGGAAGATGTCGCCGAGAACGCTGTCCTTCGCCGAGCTGACCACGATGATCCGGCCGAGCGCCTGGACCGCCCTGGCGTACCGGGGATCATCGAGGATGTCCTCGTCGGCGGCCGCCGCCATCAGGATCGCCGCATCGAAGCGGGGCGCGGCGTCGGCGCGCCTGTGCGCCAGAGCGCGGGACATGGTCTCGAGCACTACCCGGGCCCCCAGGCTGTGGCTGGCGAACGAGACCGACGAAAGTCTGGCGGCGTCGCTGACGAGGAAGACGGCGAACTGTTCGCCGGTCTTGTACACATCGCCCATCTCGAACGGATAGTTGACGCCCGGCAGATGCCAGTCCCCCGGCCAGAGCACGGGAATGACGAGGTCGCATTCGGCGATCGCGCCCAGCCTGGCCGGTAGCCCCGGCAGCAAGGGGCCAAGTCCGCTGAGCTGCTGCGCCATGGCGCCGTAGCCGGGGTAGCCGCGGTCGCGGTTCACGTTGAAGCCATGGACCACGAAGCAGACGCTCCGGTCGGCCAGCCGTTGCCTGACGGTCTCCCAGTCCAGGTAGCGCGCGCCGCCGTCGGCGAGGCGGCGGCGCAGCGAGCCCGGTGCGTTCCAGTCGAAGCCGTCGCGGACGCCGTGCAACTCGACCATGACGGCGGGCGTCACCGCGCCGGCCGAGGCCGCCGCCAGATCACGGAAGCTGAGGATCAGCATCGGCTAGGCCTTCGGCGCGACGCCGACCTGTTTCCAGGCCTTCAGAGCGTCGGTCAGGGCCGAGGCGAGATCCTTGGCGATCGGCGCCAGCGGAACGGCCGCCGCGCCGATAATGAGCGCCAGAAACAACGGGTAGCCGTCCCCATTGGCCTCCATTCCGGCGTTGAACACCACCGCCAAAACGACCGCGGCGATGCCGGCCGACAGCTTTGCAACGGCTTGATACCGCTCCTCGGCCAGGCTGAAGGCGGCGCTGACGCGGTTGTCGAGCGCCAACGCGAACCGCTGGGCCAGGGTCACCGCTTCGTCTTCGCCCACCGGCGCCTCAGCGCCGGACTTCTCGGCCTGTAGCGCGGCGACGAGCTTGCGGCTGCTCTCCTCGCCCATGCCCCAGACCGAGTTCACGACCTGGGCGGCCGCGTCGGCCGGCATGAGCGGCAGGGCCAGACGCACGGCCTGGCGGATGGTGTCGGGCGCCTGCCCCGACGAGCGGCCGTTCCGGTACTGCTGGGCGAGGATGAGGTCGAACTGGGGGCCGTGGACGAAGGTCAGAGCCTCCCTGAACTGCGTCGCCACGGCCCGAACGCAGGGATATCCGACGAAGGGCAGCCCCCATCGGCCCACCACCAGCGCCTTTCCGAACGCCTAGACGACGCCGTACGCGGCGGTGCCCAGGGCCCCCACGGCGATGATCGACGCGATAGCGGTCTGGATCATGTCCATACGCCCACCTCCCTGTTTCGGCGAGCAACTCTAGCGCGATTGCGGCGCCCGCACACGCATCAATAACGAGAGTCGGCGAGGCGCTCCGGGCATGAACGCCGCACAACGAACCGCTCAGGTTCGGCTCAGGCGTGTCACGGCATGCCTGCCTTCGTTCGATCCCGCCCCCCGAAAGTCTCCGGGCCGGGACATCCGAAAGGAGTGAAGACCATGAAGAAGATTCTCATCGCCGCCGCCGCCCTCGCCACGATGGCCGGCGCCGCCGGCGCCGCCTCCGCCCAGAACTACTACGGCCCCGGCTATGGCTACGATCGCGGTGATCGCTACGATCGCTACGATCGCTACGATCGCTATGACCGCCGGGCCGACGCGCGCGGCATCAACCAGCGACAGTCCGCGCTGTGGATCCAGATCGACCGCGCCGCCCGCATGGGCGCCATCACACCCCGTGAAGCCAAGGTTCTGCAGACCGAGCTGCGTACGGTCGAGACCCTGGAGCGTCGCTATCGGCTGAACGGCCTGAACGGCCGCGAGGTCGCGACCCTGGACCGTCGTCTCGACGGCATTGAGCGCCGGGTCGCGCTCGAGGTCAGCGATGGACGTCGCTATGGCTACGGCTATGGCGACCGCCGCTGGTAACGCCCACGGCTGACCTGAACGGGGAGGGGGCGACGCGAGTCGCACCCTCCTTCGTTAGGGTCCGGACTCAATTCGAGCGCAACAAATACAATAACTTCCGCTCATCCCGGCGAATGCCGGGACCCAGATCCCAAGGCGCAGATGCTGATTGGAGCAGCTCCGAGCTCCTGGGAACCGTTTCTGAGCGCTTCCATCCGGGTCCCGGCATTCGCCGGGATGAGCGGTATTGAGTACGGACCCTAGGGCTGTTCGATGGCCAGCACCCGCCGCGCGGCGTCGAGTCTGACCGTCGTCGCGGCCATCACGCCGCCCGCCAGCATGTGCCGGGTGACCCGCTCGAAATGCTGGATGAAGACCGCCAGGTCGTCCCTTCGGCCACAGGGCAGGGCGTCCGGCGAGACGCCGAGCAGTCCGGCCTCCTGTTCGCAGCGCCACTCCAGCACCGCGCTGAAGTCCGGGGCGGCCAGGTGAATGATCGTGTCGAAGCGCCTGAAGAAGTCCGCGTACGGCCCCGCCAGCATGACGTTGGCCCGCCGGCGCCAACGGCCGTCCGGGTCGTGGTCATGCTCCAGCGCGTTGATGGGCTCGACGAGCGCGGCGGAGGCCTGCGGCGTCGCGCCAAGGCACCAGCCGTCGATCAGAACGACCCGCGGCGTCCCTTCGAAGGCCTCAGGCCGCCCGCGATCATCGCGCAGCTTGTCGAAGCGCGGCAGGGCCGTCGATCGTCCGGCCAATAGGTCGTCGATCACCCGGTGGGCCAGATCCAGGTCGTGCGTGCCCGGCGGGCCCCGCACCGCAAGCAACGGATGCTCCGAACGCGCCAGCGCCGTGCGCTCGGCCCGGGTCAGGTAGACATCGTCCAGCGACAGCGCGACGCCGCCGAGCCGCTCCGCCGCCGCCTTCGCCAGGGTCGTCTTGCCGGAACCCTGCGCCCCCGCGACGCCGATCAGACGCGGGCGATCTCCCGCCGCCAGGCTCTCGATCAGGTCCACAAGGGCGGCGTCGATCATGTCCCAGCCTTGCCCGACCTGGGCTGTTCGTAAACCGGCATTAACCATGTTCGGGCCAGTTTCGCGGGTGCTTTCCGCGATTCCCTGTGAGGCTTTCCCATGAACGGCGCCGAAGTGCTCGACATCGGCCGCGACGCGATCTGGCTGACGCTGCAGCTCAGCGCGCCGGTGCTCATCGTCGGCCTGATCGTAGGCGTCGGTATCGGCCTGGTGCAGGCGCTGACCCAGATCCAGGAGGCCACGCTGGTCTATGCACCGAAGATCGTCGCGATCTTCATCGCCCTTCTGGTGTTCCTGCCGCTCATGGGCGCCCTGATGGGCGGGTTCATGAACCAGATCGCCGCCCGCATCTCGGCCATGTGAGGGCGGGGTGGAGGCCTACGCCACCGCAGCCCAGGTCTATGCCGCCGGCCTCGTGTTCGCACGCGTCGGGGCCATGGTCATGCTCGTGCCGGGCCTCGGCGACGCCAGCGTGCCGCCCCGCATCCGCCTGTCGTTCGCGCTGCTCATGGCCATGGTGCTGACCCCGCTGGTCGCGCCGAACGTGGTAGTGCCGGCCCAGGTCAGCGGCGTCGCCGGGGAGGTCATCCGCGAGACGCTGATCGGGCTGATGATCGGCGCCATCCTGCGCATGACGCTGAACGCCCTGGCTGTCGCGGGCGAAGTCGTCGCCATCCAGACCACGCTGGGCTTCGCCCAGACCGCCAGCCCCAGTCAGGCCCAGCCCAGCGCGACGCTGTCGACCTTCCTGAACCTGATCGGCGTCACCCTGGTGATGACCACCGACCTGCACCACCTGTTCTTCGCCGCGATGGTAAACTCGTTCGAGTTGTTCCCCTTCACCCGAACGCCGCCGGTCAACGACGCGGTCAGCATGGCCGTGCAGACCTTCGCCGGCTCATTCGCGCTGGGCATCCAGCTGTCGGCGCCGGTGATCGTGTTCTCGATCGTCTTCAACATCGCCACCGGCCTGATCGGCCGGGTGATGCCGCAGTTCCAGATCTTCTTCGTCGCCTCGCCCCTGGCCGTGATCTTCGGCCTGTCCATCTTCGCGCTCAGCCTGGGGCTGATCGGCATGGTCTGGGTCTCCCGCTACCGCGAAACGCTGGGGGCCTTCACCTAGATGGCCGAAGACGCCGCTTCGAAAACAGAAGAGCCGACACCCAAGAAGCTCGAGGATGCGCGCCGCAAGGGCGATGTCGCGCGCTCCCTGGACATTCCACAGCTGGCCTCGCTGGCCGGCGCCTTCGCCGCCCTGGCGATCGGCGGGGGTTGGTTCCTGCGCGACATGGCCATGGCGCTGCTGCCGTTCGTGGCCCATCCGGAGTCGATTGAACTGTCGGGGCAGGGCGCGATGGTCGTCGCCGGCCACGCCAGCCTCGCCGGCGCGCCGCTGGTTCTGACGGTGCTTGCGGCGGCTGGCCTTGCGGGCGTCACAGGCTTCCTGGCGCAGTCCGGGCTGGTCTTCACCGGCGAGAAGATGAAGCCCGAACTGAAGAAGATCTCGCCGCTGGAAGGCTTCAACCGGATCTTCGGCATCGACGGGCTGGTGCAGTTCCTCAAGTCGGTGATCAAGATTCTCGTCACCGGCTGGGTCGCCTGGCTGGTGCTGAGGCCCCGCGCCGACGAGCTCAGCGCGCTGGCGACCATGGAGCCGGCCGCAATCCTGCCGCTGAGCGGCGACCTGATGAAGGCGTTGTTCTACGCCGTGATGGTCTTCCTGGGACTGACGGCGGGTCTGGACTGGTTCTGGCAACGGCAGCGCTTCATCGCCCGCATGCGGATGACCCGCGAGGAGCTCAAGGAAGAGTTCAAGCAGTCGGACGGCGATCCGCATGTGAAGGCCAAGCAGCGGCAAATCCGTATCGAGCGGTCGCGGCGCCGCATGATGCAGAACGTGCCCAACGCCACGGTCGTGATCATGAACCCGACCCACTACGCTGTGGCGCTTCGCTACGAGCCGGGCGAGACGGCCGCGCCGGAGTGCGTGGCCAAGGGTCTGGACGACCTCGCCCTGCGCATCCGCGCGCTGGCGGAGGACAGCGATGTGCCGGTCATCGAGGACCCGCCGCTGGCCCGCGCCCTCTACGCCGCCGTCGAGGTCGACGAGCAGATTCCGGAAGCTCATTTCGAGGCCGTCGCCAGGATCATCGGCTTCGTCATGGGCGCGGCCCAGCGCCGCGCCGCCGCCCCGCGCGCGCGGCCGCTTTAGCGAGTAAGATCAAATGTGTGATTCGTCCGGAACACCGGCAGGCCTGATGGCTGAACAGACGCCGACCGAGCCGCGGGAGCGGCGCTTCGACCCGCTCGTCTGGGCGGCCGGCGCCCTGTTTCTGCTCGCCATCGCTTTTGGCAGCGCGCCGGCCTGGCGCGCCGGCCCCGACACGCTTGCGGGTCTTCTGCTGCTCATCGGCCTGGCCGGCGTCGCCCTGCTGGGCCTGATGGCGTTCCGGGGCGCGACCGCTCCGATCGAGGTCGAGGACGACACCGTCGACTCGTTCATCGAGGCTCTGCCCGAGGCCGCTGCTATCGCCGGCGCCGACGGCCGCGTCATCGCCGCGAACGGAGCCTGGCGGGCGGCGCTGGGCGACATGCGCCGGCTGCCGCGCAACGGCCACGTCGCCCCGGGGCTGTTCGCCGCCCTCGCCAAGGCTCGCAAGGGCGAGATCGCCCGAGCCTCGGTAAAGGTGGCGCTCGAGGAATGGCCGGTCAGCGTCGCCCCCCTGGGATCGGGTCGCTTCCTGCTGCGGCTTGTCCCTGCCGCTCATGAGCCGCTGCGGCTGACCGCCGAACTCGCGCCTGCGCCCATCGCCGCAAAGGAGTCGTCGCCTGCGACTCGCGGGCCGATGGGGCTGGACGCCATGGCCTCGTCCTCGCCGTTCGGCGCCGCCATGCTGGAGGGCGAGGAGGTGTTCGGCGCCGTCATCGTCGAGGCCAACCCCGCGCTCACCGAGATGACCGCCGGCAAGGCCGCCGCGGGCATGACGTTCGGCGACCTCATTGACGCGGGCTCGCGCATCGACGCCGGGTTCGGCGCAGCTGAGGGCCGCGCCGGTCCGATCGAGGTGCGCCTGGCGCACGATCCGTCGCGCATCGCCCACCTGTACCTGGCGCGCGCCGACGTCCGGCTGACCGCCTACCTCGTCGACGTCACCGAGCAGAAGCAGATCGAGCTGCAGCTGGCCCAGAGCCAGAAGATGCAGGCCATCGGCCAGCTGGCCGCCGGCATCGCGCACGACTTCAACAACCTGCTGACCGCCATCCAGCTGCGACTGGACGAGCTGCTCGAGCGCCATCCGCTCGGCGACCCCAGCTACGGCGACCTGCAGTCGATCAAGGGCACCGCCGCCCGCGCCGCCGATCTGGTCCGCAAGCTGAAGACCTACAGCCGTCAGGAGACCCTCCAGCGCGAGATCCTCGACCTCGGCGAGACGATCAGCGACTTCGAGGTGCTGCTGCGCCGACTGCTGCGCGAGAACGTCAAGCTGGACACCGACTACGGCCGCAACCTGCCGCTGGTGAAGGTCGACAAGGGCCAGCTCGAAATCGCGGTGATGAACCTGACGCTGAACGCCCAGGACGCGTTGATTTCGGCCAAGGGCGGCGGCCGGATCCGCCTGCGCACCGCGCGTGTCGCCAGCCATGAGGCCGCGACGCTGGGCTATGCTGGCGTGCCGATGGGCGACATGGCGATGATCGAGGTCCGCGACGACGGCCCCGGCATTCCCGCCGACGTGCTCGGCAAGATCTTCGACCCGTTCTTCACCACCAAGGCGGTGGGCGAGGGCACGGGCCTGGGCCTCGCGCAGGTCTACGGCATCGTGAAGCAGTCGGACGGCTGGATCCACGTCGAGAGCCCGCCGGGCGAGGGCGCGACCTTCCGCATCTTCCTGCCGGTCCAGGCCGCCGCCGCCGTCAAGGCCCCGGTCGCCCCGGTCGCGACCCTGGCCAAGCCGCGCGCCGCCCGCGACCTGTCGGGCGTCGGCCGCATCCTGTTCGTCGAGGACGAGGAGTCGGTGCGCGGCATCGCCGCCAGCCTGCTGCGCAAGAGGGGCTACGAGGTCATCGAGGCGGGCGACGGGGAAGAAGCCCTGATCCTGGCCGAGGAACACGCCGGCAAGATCGACCTGCTGATCAGCGACGTCATGATGCCCGGCATGGACGGCCCGACCCTGCTGAAGAAGGCGCGCCATCACCTTGGCGACGCGCCGGTGATGTTCATCAGCGGCTATGCCGAGGCGGAGTTCTCCGATCTGCTCGAAGGCGAAACGGGAGTCTCCTTCCTGCCCAAGCCGCTGGATATCAAGACTCTGGCCGAGCGCGTGAAGCAGCAGCTGCAGGCGGCGGCGTAGGATTTTCCTTCCGCCCTTCTGGCCGCGTTTCTGCCAATCGGCCCGAATTACATGGAATTAACTCCCGCGACCGGCTTGTCGCGCATACGCCTTCCGCCAGGGCTATTCCCCGGGGAAGGATCTACCCATGCAAAACCGCCGCGAATTCCTGTTCGCTGCCTCGGCCGCCGCGGCTGTCGCGACCGCCGTTTCGCCCAAGGACGTGTTCGCCGCCGCCACGGCGAGTGATCCGGCCGAGCTGGCCAAGCAGAACGCGCTGTTCGCCCAACTGGTCGAGCGCCAGCTCTACCGCTCGCCCGAGACCGCCACCGCGCTCGGCATCGACAAGGGTGAGAAGGCCTGGACCAAGGCCGCGCTGTCCGACGTCTCGCTGACCTTCCAGAAGGAAAGCGCCAGGCTCGGCGCCCAGGCGCTGGCAGAGCTGCGCAAGATCGATCGCAGCAAGCTCGCGGGCCTCGACGGCGTGAACTACGACACGGTCGAGTTCGTGCTCGCCATCGGCGACGAGTTCGCCACGAAGTTCGAGTACAACGGCGCCTACGGCGGCGCCCCCTATGTGATCTCGCAGCTGACGGGCTCCTACCAGCAGGCGCCTGACTTCCTGGACACCCAGCACACGATCGAGACCAAGGCCGACTGCGACGCTTACATGGCGCGCCTCGACGCCTTCGCCCGCGTGCTGGACCAGGAGACCGAAATCGCCCTCCATGACGCCGCCCTCGGCGTCATCCCGGCCGATTTCACGATCGACAAGGCCCTGACCCAGTTCAAGGCGATGCTGAGCGTCGCTGACGACGCCTCGCCGCTGGTGACCTCGGTCGCCCGCCGCGCCAAGGAAAAGAAGATCGAGGGCGACTACGCCAAGGAAGCCGCCAAGCTCTACGCCGAGAAGGTGCGCCCGGCGCTCCAGCGTCAGGCCGACCTGCTGACCGGCTGGCGCGCCAAGGCCGTCCACGACGCCGGCGTCTGGCGCCTGCCCAAGGGCGAGGAGTACTACCGCACGGCGCTCGAGAGCTACACGACCTCCAAGATCACGCCGGCCGAGGTTCACAAGATCGGTCTCGACATGGTCGCCAGCCTGGGCGCCCAGGCCGACAAGCTGATGCGCAAGGCCGGCTACACCTCGGGCACGGTCGGCGAACGCTTCCGCCAGATGTACGCCGACCCGAAGCAGCACTACCCGAACACCGACGAGGGCAAGGAGCAGCTGATCGCCGACCTGAACAAGAAGGTCGCCGCCATCACGCCCAAGCTGCCCAAGTACTTCGGCCAGCTGCCCAAGGCGCCGCTGGAAATCCGCCGCGTGCCCAAGGCCATCGAGGCCGGCGCGCCGGGCGGCTACTACAACTCGCCGACCCTCGATGGGTCGCGCCCGGGCATCTACTGGATCAATCTTCGGGACAGCGGCGAACAGCCGCGCTTCACACTACCGACCCTGACCTATCACGAGGCGATTCCGGGCCACCATCTGCAGCTGGCGCTGAACAACGAGGCGGGCGACCTGCCGCTGATCCGCAAGATGATCGGCTTCTCGGGCTACAGCGAAGGCTGGGCGCTCTACGCCGAGGAACTCGCGGTGGAGATGGGCATGTACGAGGACGACGTGGATGGCCACATCGGCATGATCCACGACGCCATGTTCCGCGCCGTCCGCCTGGTCGTCGACAGCGGCATGCACGACAAGAAGTGGAGCCGAGAACAGGCGGTGAAGTACTACGTCGACACCATCGGCGATCAGGAAGCCTCGGCCATCACCGAGATCGAGCGCTACGTCGTGTGGCCGGGCCAGGCCTGCAGCTACATGGTCGGCAAGATCGACTGGATGCGTCTGCGCGCCAAGGCCCAGAAGGCGCTCGGCAGGAAGTTCGACATCCGCAAGTTCCACGACACCGGCCTGCTGTCGGGCGGCGTGCCGCTGACGGTGCTGGAGAAGGTCATCGACGGCTACATCGCCTCGGCGAAGTAGGTCTTCGAGCCGGAATGACAGGAGGGGGCGGCGCCTGCGGGCGCCGCCCTTTTCGTATGGCCGCTACTCCCAGAAGCGGAAGGCGTCGTAGCCGGCCGCCAGCAGCTGGCCATCGACGCCGGCCAGCAAGGCCACGATGTAGGCGGGCGCGAAGATCACCCTCGAAACCTCGGGAAGGAACAGGATCACCGCGATCAGGCCGAAGATCGCGAAGGGCTCGATCGGCTGGATCGCCCTGCGCACGCCTTCGGGCAGGAACGGTCGCAACACGCCCCAGCCGTCCAGCCCGGGAACGGGAAGCAGGTTGAAGACGAACGCCATGGCCTGGAACAGCGCCAGCAGCGACAGCGCCGGCCACAGCGCGCCCTGCCAGCCCATCGCCGCGCCGATCGCCAGGGTGATGGCGATCGTGATGAGCACGGCCAGGGTGCCCAGGGGGCCGGCCAGCGAGGCCAGCGACCGCGCCAGGCGGCCCCGCATCAGATCCTCGCGCAGATAGACCGCGCTGCCGGGCAGGGCGAGACCGCCGACCAGCAGCACGAAGACCGGCAGCGCCAGACTGGTGAACGGGTCGGCGTACTTCAGCGGATCCAGCGTCAGGTAGCCGCGCGTCGCCACCGTGTGATCCCCGGCTTTCCAGGCCACAACCGCGTGGCCGAACTCGTGCACGACCAGCGAGACCACCCAGCCCAGCACCACGAAGATGAAGGTCGCGAAGGCCGGCGGCTGGTCGAGCAACACCAGGGCGGCGCCGCTGGTGATCCAGGCCCACAGGAGGATGACGGCGTTGCGACTCACTGGCGATGTCCCCGCGACTGAACTGCCCGACTAGCCTGTCGGACCGGCGCCTGTCGCGCGATACCTTATCGCCACTCGTCGTTTGTGCCGGTCCGGCGTCGGGCGAGGGCGGGGATCGCCAGGGTCCGTTCAGCGGGAGCTTCCGGGCGGTCCGCGGGGCGGCCATAGAGCCAGCCCTGGCCGAAATCGACGCCCGCCGCCCGGACGGCGTCCTCGACCTCGACGGTCTCGACCATCTCCGCAACCGTCCGCACATTGAGCTCGCGACAAAGGTTGACCACATGGGCCACAAGCGCCGCGTCGCGGCCGCCGGCGACCAGCTCCCGCACATAGCGCCCGTCGATCTTGACGATGTCGACCGACAGGCGCTGCAGGTAGGACAACGACGCGGAGCCCGCTCCGAAATCATCGAGGCACACCTTCGAACCCAGCGCCCTCAGGCGCTGGATATGACGGTCGGCCAGGTTCAGGTCGTCGATGGCCGCGCTCTCGGTGATCTCGAACAGGAGCCGACCCTTCAGGCGCGCGTCGCGTCGCAGCATGTCCTCGACGCCGGCGATGAAGGTGGGGCTGGTGATCGTCATGCCGGACACATTGACCGCGAGACGCTCGCCGCCGATGCGATCAGCCTTCAGCCGGCGCACGGCCTGCTCCAGCACGGCGCGATCGAGCTCCTCGATCAGGTCGAACTGCTCTGCCATCCGCACGAGGGCTTCGGGGCTGTGGGCGTTCTCGAACCGGACGAGCACTTCGTGGTGGTGCAGGGTTCCGTCGCTCAGCGCGACCACGGGCTGGAATGCCAGGGTGAAGCGCCGCTGGCTGACGGCCGCGCCGAGTTCGCCCGCGCGGGCCAGCGTGCGTCGCACCGACCGGTTCATGGCTTCGGACAGGGTCAGCGGTGCTGTGCTCTTGAGGCCGTCGGCGACGAAATCGTCGAGCGCCATGCCCAGCGCGCGTGAGAGGCGGGCCGGTGAAATGGCCTCCAGCGGCACGGATTGAGCAACGATCGGCACATTGCCGGCGGCGCCGTCGCGAACGATCGCACGGCTCAGACGCCTGACCAGCGTCGTCACATCCTCGCCCTGACGGCGCAGCAGTGCGAAGCGTTCGGCCGTGAGCCTCGCCGCGGCCGTGCCGCCTTCGGCCTCGAGACGAAGCGCGCCTGCCGCCCGCGCCCCCAGGAGCGGGTCCGCATCGGCGAGGCCGGCGATGTCGACCATGGCCAGCTCGAGCTGGGCCCCCGTCGCCCGGGCGGCTTCGACCAGGTCTTGCGCGAGCTTCTCGAAACCGGATCGGTCATGAAGCGCCCCGGGCGCATCGGCGACAGCGGGAATGGCGCATGGCGTCAGGGCGCAGGATACGCGCCCCTTGTTCTCCGGCAGCCCGCGCGCGCGCCAGTCCACGGCGCGCTCCCCATCGGCCAGCCTGACCGGAGCGAAACTACGTCGAACCCCGTCCTCCACGCAGATCAGCATGGCCTCCAGCAGGGGTTGATCATCGGGATGGACCAGGGCCCGCCAGTCAGTGCCCACGGGATCCGCGGCCGCCGGCCCGAGCACGCTCTGGGCGGCGCCGAGCATCAGGGTGACGCGGTCGTTCCTGTCGATCTCCAGCAGGAGGTCGGCGCTCGCAAAGGCCAAGCCCAGAAGCCGGCGCGGGTCGATGCTCAAGACGGTGCTCCCATAATGCGGGACGAGCGTGCACCAAGGCCGCTTAAGGGGAGATTTCGGCATGGTGCGACGATCCGCCGCGCCAAAGTGGGCCATGCCGATGGATTGCTCGCCTCAGGCGAGAAACCTTGCACCCGCCGCGGCCTTCCGGTCTTGATGGCATCCCAGAGTCAACGGGCGGGGCCCATGCGGTTCGACCTTTTCAAGATCTTCCTGGTCTCAGTCCTCGCGTTCGTGATCGCGTTCACGAGCGCGCCGTGGTTCGCCTTCAGGGCGCTGCAGGCCGCAACGGCGGCCGAGGATATCCAGGCCACCGCCGACCTCGTCGACTTCCCCGCCCTGCGGAAGAGCCTGTCCTCGCAGCTCGTGCCGCAGCCGGCGCCGACGGCCGAAGCGCCGTCGATCTGGCGCGACCCGATCGGGGCATTCAAGAAGGCCATCGAGCCGATCGCGCCCCCTCCGCCGCGTGTGGACAAGTACATGACGCTGGCCGGCCTCTCGGCGCTGTCGCGCGGCTACCGGCCGGGCCAGGCGCCGGGCGTCTCGAAGGAAAAGCCGACCTTTTCCAGTCGCGTCGAGAAGGTGGTGAAGGGGCCACATCCCACCTACGCCTACTTCGGCGTCGACCATACGCGGATCGCCATGAAGCGGCCGGGCCAGCCGGAGAAGGTCACGACCTTCACCTTTGAACGCCGCGCCCTGTTCACCTGGAAACTGACGCACATCCAGCTGCCGCAGGACGAACGCTGAGGTCTCAGGACTTCAGGTCGAGGATGCCAAGGTCGACCTGGTCGTCCAGGTCGCGGCTGAACACCACCGAGCCGTCTGCCCCGATGCCGATCCTGCCCGAGGTGTAGGGCAGCTCGACGATCCGGCGCGGCTCGCCGGTCCAGGGATAGATCCATACAGCCGGCGCGATCGTGGTCCGGGCGCGCAGGACATAGACGCCCTGCGAACCGACGGTCCAGGTGTCGTCGGCGCGCAGCGAAACGGCGGTCGGTGCGCCGTCAGCCACCGCGCGGACGAACCCGTCGTTGCGGATGCCGAACAGCCGCCCGTCCGGCGCGCGACGGATTTCGCGCCAGCCAGCGCCGCCGGGAAGCTCCCGCGACCGGCCGTCCGCCAGGTTCACCTCGACCAGTCGGTAGCCCTCGCCGTCGCGGCGCACATAGGTCACGCTGCGGCCGTCGGGGGAGAAGACAGGGCTCAGCTTGTCGTGGCCATCGTGCGTGATGGTCCGCAGCCTGGAGCCGTCGCGATCGACGAGGTTGATATCCGAGCGGCGGCCTTTCACCGCGACGAAGGCGATGGTGCGGCCATCCGGCGACCAGGCCGGCGAGTTGACATAGCTGCCGACGATCGAGGTTAGCTGTACGGCCCTGCCGTCCGGCTCGGCGACCCAGATCTCCGAGGCGCCGCTGCGATCGGAGACGAAGACGACGCCGCCGTCCGCCGCGACCCGCGGATCCCAGTCGGAGCCCGAGGCGGTGTTGGTCACCGCGATGGTCTGGCCGGAGGGCGTGAACCGGGCGAGGTTCGTGCGTCCGCTTGAGGTCTCGACGGCCAGGCGGTTCTGGCTGTCGGCCGACATCCGGCTGAAGCTGACCTGCCCAAGGCCCAGGCTGACACGGCGCGGCTCGCCCGCGATCTTCGTGTCCACCGTCCACAGGCCGAACTCGCCGCCCCGGTTGGACGAGTAGAAGATGTGCCGGCTGTCGGCCGACCAGACATAGCCGACCGCCTTCCAGCCGTCGTTGGTCAGGGCCCGCTCCTTGCCGGTCCGGACGTCCATCAGAAAGAGATCGTCCGCGCCGTGCATCAGGCTGCGGCGATAGACGATGGAGCGGCCGTCCGGCGACACGACCGGGTCGCCGTCTCCCAGCGTCGAGGCGGGAGGCGCGGTCAGGTCGCGCGTCGCGCCGGACCGGATGTCCACCGCCCGCACGCGACGGATGCCGTCATGGGTGGGCCGGTCGGAGAACACGAGGGTGTCGGCGTCGAGCCAGCTGACCTTTGTGTAGATGGCTGACTGGCACCGGCCGACAACCCGCTCGGGCCCCAGCGGGATCGGAATGACGACCAGGCGGCAGGGCTGAGAGGGCGTGTTGCGCACGAAGGCGACGCGATCGCCGGCCGGGGACCAGACCGGCGCGTAGTCGTCTCCCGGATCGGTCGTCAGGCGCACCGGCGTGCCCGACGCGACGCTGCGAAGGTAGAGATCGCGCTGCTGTGTGACGTCATCGCGCTGGGCATAGATCAGCTGGCCGCCATCGGGCGACAGGGCGGGGTGGGTCTCCAGTCCCAGCTCGGAGGTCACGGGGTGATAGGCGGCGGCCGTCCAGGTCACGGGCCTGGGCATGGCGGCCCACAGCGCGCCGCCGGTCGCCAGCGCCAGGACGCCGACCGCCGCGGCGGCCAGCCATCTCGGCTGGATGCGCGGGCGCACCGCCTCCAGAACCGGCTGAGCCAGGGTCGCGGCGGCCGTTCCGAGGGGATGCACCTCGGCCGTCGCCTGCAGCCGATAGCCGACGGTGGCGATCGTATCGATCCGGATACGCGGGTTGCTTCCCAGCGCCTTGCGCAGCTGCGCGGCGCAGCGGTTCAGCGCGCCTTCGGTGACGATCCGCCCGCCCCAGCAGAGCTCGATAAGCTCGTCCCGACTTACCGGCTGCCCGCGCGAGCGATGCAGGGCGACGAGCACCTTCATCACGCGCGGCTCCAGCGGCGTCACCAGGCCGCCGTGCTCGACTTCCAGGGCCGCCGGTCGAACCTGTGTTCCCGCAAGGCTGAACGGAGCCTCGCGCGCAAGGATCAGTTCGTCCCTATCGATCGCGACATGTTCGGTCATCGTGAATCCATCACGAATAAATCACGCCCGCAGCCACGCCGTCCCCGGACGCAACATCCATCAATCGCCGGTCTCTGAACAGCTAGTTCGACCGGGATTACAAACATGCAACGTTACGCCGCCGCCGCGCCTTTCGCGGCCATCGTCCTCTCCGCCGGCGGGGCCGCAGCCCAGGAGAACGCTGTCGCCTCTGCCGCCGACGCGTTCGGCGAGCGGGTCGGCATCGAACAGTCCGGTCTCTACGGCGAGGGCCAGGTGCGCGGCCTGAGCCTGGAGGCCAGCGGCGCCTATCGGATCAACGACGCCTACTTCGTGCGCGCCGCGCCGCTGAACGACCCGGTGCTGGCCGGGGTCGGCGTTCGGGTCGGCGTCAATGCCGCACGACTGCCGTATCCGGCGCCGTCGGGGGTGGTGAACTATCGTCTGCGCGAACCGGCGGCGACCAACCAGCTGACCCTCGGCGGCGGCTACCGCGACTTCGGGACGCCGACGCTTGAGGCCAACGGATCGTGGAAGTCGCGGGACGGAGTCTTCTCGTTGACCGGCGGCGCGGTCTATCGGCCCGAGGTCACCTGGGGCGCGGGCACCAACGGTCGCGCGGTGGATATCGGCGCGGTGGCGCGCTGGCGGCCGGCGGAAGGCCAGATCCTGACCGGCTTCATCACCACCTATGCGCGGCAGTACAACGGGGACTACGCGATGAAGGCCACCGACCCGGCCCTGCCGCCGACCGTGCCGGCGCTGCGGAGCTACACCCCCGACGGCGCGCGGGTGGAAGCGCGGAACTGGAACATCGGCCTGCTCTATGACGCCGAGATCGCCGGCTGGTCGGTGGACGCCGCCATCTTCCGCTCGATCTATGACGCAGACCGCCAGGACTTCACCGTCATCGCGGTGGACCGGGACGGAGACGCGACCGCGACCATCTTCCAGGATCCCGGGCGCATGAATCGCTCCGACTCCGGCGAGCTGCGCGTCTCCCGCGTGCTGGGCGGGGGCGGCGATGTCAGTCATCTGGTCAGCGGCTCGCTCCGCTTCCGACGCAGTGACGTCGACCTGGCCAGCGCCTCGGTGACCAGCCTGGGCGCGTTCAACATCCGCGACCGGCCGCCGGCCTCGCTGCCGTTCGTCTGGTCGGGCCAGCGCGGCGCCGATCGGGTCGACCAGACCACCGCCAGCCTCGGCTACGGCCTGCTGTGGAGCGACCGGCTGCAGCTCCGCCTCGGCGTCCACCGGACCCGCTACGAGAAGACCGTCGACACCCTGGCAGGCGTGCGGACCCAGGGCATGGAGGAAACCACGCTCTACAACGCCTCGGCGGTCTGGAACCTGACGCCGCGCACCAGCCTGTTCGCCAGCTGGGTCACCGGCCTGGAAGAGTCCGGCGTCGCGCCCCAGGCGGCCACCAACCGCAACGAGGTGCTGCCGCCGGTCGAAGCCGAGCAGCGGGAGTTCGGCCTGCGCAAGGCGCTCGGCGACCGCCTGACGCTGATCACGGCGGTGTTCGACGTCAGCAAGCCGACGACCGGCTTCCGCGCCGATGGCTCGTACGGGCTGGTCGGCGAAGTGGCGCACCGGGGCGCGGAGCTCTCGCTCGCCGGCGCGCTCAACGACCGGACCGACATCGTGCTGGGCGGGGTGGTGTTCACGCCGGAAGTTTCCGGCGCGCTGGTCGACGCCGGTCTCGTCGGCGCGCGGCCGGCCGGCATCTCCGAGACGGTGATCAACGCCAGCATCGACCGCCGGCTCGGCGACGGCTGGTCGATCGACGCCCGCGTCAGCTACTGGGGCGAGCGTTGGGTCGACAGCCTCAACACCTTCCAGGCGCCGGCCGTCACGACCCTCGACATCGGAGTTCGCCGACGATTCGAGGTCGCCGGACGCGCGGCGCAGTTCCGGATGGTCGCCTCCAACGTCACCGACGCCGAGGGCTGGTGGGCCTCATCCTCGACCTTCCTGTGGCCCATCAATCCGCCGACGGTCCGGGCGACGTTCAGCATGACCTTCGACTGAGGGCTTGTGCTTTCCGAGCGGTCCCCTCCGACCCACCGCCCGGAGACGCGACCGGCGACGCGCCAGGCGGGGCTCCTGCCCCCTCAAGGGGAGCCTCGTGGTCGCCGGCGCGCGGCGCGGGAGGGTGAGCGTCCACGCGTTCATCCTCCCCGCCGGAGGCGCGCTGCTGACGCCTACTGTCACCATCGGAGGATAGACCGGTCGTGGAGCGCGGCAATAGTTCTTGCTTTGTTCTCGTTCGGTGAATACCGTCGGTCGATCAATTTAGGGAGGTTTCAATGATCGGTTACGTCACCATCGGCGCGCTGGACGTCGAGGCGTCGCTGCCCTTCTGGGACGCGGTGTTCGACCCGATCGGCTACACGCGCGGTTTCTTCGATCCGAAGAGCGGCTGGGCGGGGTACGGGGCGGCGGGCCAGGATTCGACGGTCTACATCTGCCCGCCGTACGACGGTCAGGCCGCGCGCGGCGGCAATGGCGTCATGATCGCTTTCAAGGCGCCGTCTGAGGCTGCGGTGCAGGCCGCCCATGCCGCCGGTCTTGCGGCCGGGGGGCTCGACGAAGGCGGACCCGGCGGACGGCCTGAGGGCTCCAGGGACTTCTACGGCGCCTATCTGCGCGATCCGACCGGCAACAAGATCTGCCTCTACTGCAAGCCGGGAGCGGCCTGAGATGGCGGGGTCCATGAAGCCGATGGTCAGCTACATCACAATCGGCGCCGACGATATCGACCGGGCGACGGCCTTCTACGACGCGGTGCTCGGCGCGCTGGGGCATCGGCGGGTCTGGCAGCAGGGAACCTGGGCCGGCTATGGACCGGAGGGAGACGATCACGGCGTGATCCTGATCTGCTCTCCGTTCGACGAGCAGCCGGCGCGGGCCGGGAACGGCATGATGGTCGGGCTGCACGCCGAAAGCCCGGCGCAGGTGGAAGCCTTCCACGCCGCCGCCCTGGCCAACGGCGGCGTCTGCGAGGGACCGCCGGGACCGCGCGAGACCTACGGCGAGGGGTACTATCTCGCCTACGTGCGGGATCCCACGGGCAACAAGCTTTCTGCCTTCTATCGACCCTGACGGGCGCGGACTGCGTTGGTGAACAGGCGAGGCGGTGGCCTCAACCGGGCAGGAGTTCGATCATGAAGCGCTGCGTCGCTCTGTTTCATCACGGCTGGGCCGACTGGGAGGCCGGCTTCGTGCTGGCCGCCCTGCGCGAGTACTTCGGCTTCGAGGTTCTGATCGCCACCCCGGGCGGCGTCGAGGCGACCTCGATCGGCGGCGTCCGCGCGGCCGCTGACCTGGCCTTCGCAGCGGTCGATCCGGCCGGAGTGGATGTCCTGCTGGTGATCGGCAGCGAAAGCTGGATTGACGGCGACAACCCGGAGGTCGTCGCGCTGCTGCAGCGCGCGGCGGCGGCCGGCAAGGTCGTCGGCGCCATCTGCGCCGGCACGCTGGCGGCGGCGCGAGCCGGGCTGCTGCGGGACCGGCCGCATACAAGCAACGCGCTGGAGTTCCTGCGCGGGAAGGCGGCCGGCTACGGAGGTTCGGCGGCCTACGTCGACACGCCACGCGCGGTGACCGGCGGGCGTGTGGTGACCGCGCCCGGATCGGCGCCGGGCAGTTTTTCGGTCGCCGTTCTGCGGCTGGCGGCGCCCGAGCAGTCGGCGATGATCGACCAGTACGCCGCGATGCTGGCGGCCGAGCACGCGGCGGGCTGACGACCGCGCCCGGCTCACAGCGCCTGGTAGCGGAACCGGCGGAAGCGCGCCTCGCCCTGGCCCGACGCGAACAGGGCAGGGCGCAGCGCAAGGAAGCCGCCGCGCACATTGTGGTGGTAGCCTGACACCTCCATCTGGCGGTCGAACTTGGTCCAGACCTTGCCGTCGACGCTGTGGTGGAAGGTCACAATGTGGCGCTCGTTGGTCAGCCGCAGGTGCAACCTGCGGCCAAAGGCCTGGGCCGTACGGCCCCGGTCCTGGCCATACTGGTGCGCCTGGAAGGTCGCACCGTCGAACGACAGCCCGCAGTACAGTTGGCGATCGTAGAACAGCAGCAGCCCGGCGCGGACGCCTTCGTCGATCTCGATCTCCGCCTCAATGCGGTAGGCCGTATCGGAGGCCGGAAAGCCCAGCGGTGGCGAGTCCTTCGGCGAACTTCCACGGGCCTTAAGGACGAGGCCATCAGACCGCCAGGTCAGGCGCGCGGCTTCTTCGGGCCCTGGATTCTGGAAGGCCCAGGGCAGGCCGAGTCGATTGACACTGAAGTCGTCGGACAGCGCCAGCCCGTGCGGCACGGCGGCATTCCGGCGAGGCAGGGGCAGGGGTCTGGAGAGGTCGCCGCCGGTCGCCCGCGGCCAACCGTCGGCTGTCCAGTCGATGGGCTCCAGCAGTGCCTGGCGCCCGAGCGTCCAGAAGCTGTTCTCGTAGCCATGGTAGATCAGCCACCAGCGTCCATCGGGTCCCTCGACCAGCGTCGCATGGCCGCGCGACCACCAGGCCTCGGCCGTCGAGGCGGTGCGCACGATCGGGTTGCCGGGATGGTTCTCCCACGGGCCGTGGATCGATCGCGAGCGCGCGACGATGACCATGTGGCCGGTCGGAGGCCCGGCCGTGCCGCCCACGGCCGTGACCATGTAGAACCAGCCGCCGCGCCGCGTGATCTTGGGCCCCTCCGGCGAGAAGCTCTCCACGTCCCAGTCGGCTGGATAGCGCCAAGGATCATAGACGTGTTCGACCGGCCCATCGGTCGCCAGGCCGTCGTCGGTCAGACGGACGCGGTCGCCGCCGCTCAGGTAGAGGTAGCGCCGTCCATCCTCGCCGACCGCGTGGCCCGGATCGATGTGATCGGGCAGCTTGAGGTCGATCGGCTCGCTCCACGGCCCTTCGATGCGATCGGACCAGATGACCCAGGTCGAGCGCCAGGTCGCATTGCGGGCGGGAATGTAAAGGAAGTAGCGGCCGTCGTGCTTCGCCAGCTCCGGCGCCCAGACCGAACCGATCGGCGTCTTCAGCGCGGCGGTGACCGGGCGCCAGTTCACCAGATCGCGCGAATGCCAGATCACCAGACCCGGATAGGATTCGAAGCTGGAAAAGGTGACGTAGTAGTCGTCGCCGTCCTTCAGCACCGTGGGATCGGGGTGGTCACCTGGGAAGATTGGGTTGAGGAAGGTCCCATCCCCGAGGTCGGCCTTGCGCTGGCCATCCGGACCGCGGGGCCATCGTCGCGGCGCAGCGGCTTCGGCGGCCGGCGCGCTGGCTGGAGCGGTCGCTGCGGCGCTCCCGCCGAGCAGAGCGGCCAAGGTGTTGCGGCGGGTCAGGTCGGTCATGACGGCGCTCCGGGCAGAATGTGACACCGGTATCATGTTTGCGCCGCTAAGCCTCTCCCTATTGGGAGTGGGGTCCGCCCGAAGGGGGGCGGAGAGGGAGGCGCGATCGTCAACCGGTCGGCCGCAGCGTCCCGCTTCGCCCAGGGTCTCGGCAGGCTCTTTGATACCGGCGCTTCCCGCTCCACCCATGCTCCGCATGGTCCCCCTCTCGCAGGAGGGAGAGGAAAGAGGGAAGCGGTCGCCGCTACCCCGCCAGCGCCGCCTTCACTGCCGCGACGCCTTCGGCGGCCTTGCTGTCGTCGGGGGCCCCGCCCTGGGCGAAGTCCGGCTTGCCGCCCGCGCCCTGGCCGCCCATGGCGATCACGGCCGCCTTGGCCAGGTCGGCGGCGCTGAAGCGGCCGACCAGGTCGGGTGCGACGGCGACGGCCACGGCGGCCTTGCCCTCGCTCGTCCCGACCAGCGCCACGACGCCGGCCTGCTTGCGGAATTCCTCGATCAGGCCGCGCAGGTCCTTGCCGCCGACGCCGTCCATGACGCGGCCGATGAAGGCCACGCCGCCGACATCCTCGGGGCCGGCCGCCGCGCCGCCGCCGCCGCCGAGCGCCAGCTGCTTCCTGGCCTCGGCCAGCTGCTTCTCGAGCGTGCGGCGCTGGGCGTCGAGCGCCTCGACCCGCGCGGCCACCTCGGCCACGGGAACCTTGAAGCGGTCGGCCAGGTCGCGGGCCACGCCCGCCTGGTCGAGCAGGAAGCGGCGCGCCGCCTCGCCGGTCAGCGCCTCGATCCGGCGCACGCCGGCGGCGATGCCCTGTTCGGACACGATCTTGAACAGCGCGATATCGCCGGTGCGGCCGACATGGGTGCCGCCGCACAGCTCGACCGAATAGGCCTTGCCCTCGTCGGTCAGCGATCGGCCGAGCGTCAGCACGCGCACTTCGTCGCCATACTTCTCGCCGAACAGCGCCACCGCGCCGGCGTCGATCGCCTCCTGCGGCTTCATCAGCTTCGTCTCGGCCGGGATGTTCTGGCGGATCACCGCATTGACCTCGGCCTCGATCGCCTCGAGCTCGGCGGCGGTCAGTGGGCCGCCGTGGCTGAAGTCGAAGCGCATGCGCTCGCCGTCGACCATCTGGCCCTTCTGGGCGACATGCGCGCCCAGAACGTGGTGCAGGGCGGCGTGCACCAGGTGCGCGGCCGAGTGATTGGAGCGCGTGGTCAGGCGCAGGGCCGGATCGACGTGCAGCGCCGCGCGGTCGCCGACTTTCAGCGTCCCGGACAGGATCTCGACCGCATGGACGTGCAGGTCGCCGGCCTGCTTCTGGGTGTCGGTGACCCTGGCCGAGCCGCCGTCCCATTCGATCGCGCCGGTGTCGCCCGCCTGGCCGCCGCTCTCGGCGTAGAAGGGGGTGGTGTCGAACACCGCCTGGACCGTGTCGCCGGCCGAGGCCTGGGCGACCTCCTCGCCATCCTTCAGCAGGGCGACGACGGCGCCGGTCGAGTCGACCGTGTCATAGCCGGTGAAGTCGGTGGCGCCGACCCGGTCGCGGACCTTGAACCAGGCGGCGGCGGCGACCTGTTGGCCGGTGCCGCCGAGCTTGCCGCCCGAGCGGCCGCGCTGCTCTTCCATTGCGGCGTCGAAGCCGTCGGTGTCGACGGTCAGCCCCTTGGCGCGAACGGCGTCCTGGGTCAGGTCGAGCGGGAAGCCGTAGGTGTCGTAGAGCTTGAAGGCGACGTCGCCAGGCAGCACGCCGCCGGTGGCGAGCCCGGCGGTCGCCTCATCGAGGAGACCCATGCCGCGGCCGAGGGTCTCGCGGAAGCGGACCTCTTCCTGGCGCAGGGTCTCGACGATGGTCGCCTGGGCGCGCTTCAGCTCCGGATAGGCGACGCCCATCTCGCCGACCAGGGTCGGGACCAGCCGGTGCATCAGCGGATCGGCGGCGCCCAGCAGGTGGGCGTGGCGCATGGCCCGGCGCATGATCCGGCGCAGCACATAGCCGCGGCCTTCATTGCTGGGCGTCACGCCGTCGGCGATCAGGAACGAGGAGGTGCGCAGGTGGTCGGCGATCACCCGGTGCGAGGGCGCGCGATCGCCCACGGCCTTCACGCCGGTGGCCGCTTCGCTGGCGGCGATCAGGGTGCGGAACAGATCGACGTCGTAGTTGTCGTGCTGACCTTGCAGCACGGCGGCGATCCGTTCCAGCCCCATGCCGGTGTCGATCGACGGCTTGGGCAGGTTCGTGCGCGATCCGTCCTGGTGCTGCTCGAACTGCATGAACACCAGGTTCCAGATCTCGATGAACCGGTCGCCGTCCTCGTCCGGGCTGCCCGGAGGGCCGCCGGGGATCCCCTCGCCGTGATCGTAGAAGATCTCCGAGCACGGTCCGCACGGACCGGTGTCGCCCATGGACCAGAAGTTGTCGTTGGTCGCGATGCGGATGATGCGCTCGTCCGGCAGGCCGGCGATGCGGCCCCACAACGCCGCCGCCTCGTCGTCGGTGTGGTAGACGGTGACCAGCAGCTTCTCCTTCGGCAGGCCGAAGTCGCGGGTCAGCAGGGTCCAGGCATGCTCGATCGCCTGTTCCTTGAAGTAGTCGCCGAAGCTGAAGTTGCCCAGCATCTCGAAGAAGGTGTGGTGGCGGGCGGTGTAGCCGACGTTGTCGAGGTCGTTGTGCTTGCCGCCGGCGCGCACACACTTCTGGGATGAGGCCGCCCGCACGGCCGGCGGCGTCTCGGCGCCGGTGAACATGTTCTTGAACGGCACCATGCCGGCGTTGACGAACAGCAGCGTCGGGTCGTTCTGCGGCACCAGCGGCGCCGACGGCGTCACGGCGTGGCCGTTGCTCCCGAAGTAGTCGAGGAACGCGCTGCGGATATCGTTGAGGCTCTTCATGGTCCGGTCAGATCGTCGCTGTCAGGGCGAGCCGCAAGGGCCGCGCCGGTTAACGTTCACAGAGCCGGTTCCATAGCCGCGCACCGCCGGATTCCCAAAGGAAAAGGCTCGCCCGAGGCGCGAGAGGCGACCGGCGCGGCGCCGGCGCCGCAGGGGTCGACAGGCCAGGGCGGAGGGTGAGCGTCATCGCGGCGTCTGGCCGGGGATGCATCGCCGCAAACGAAGAGGACGCCCCGCTCCGTGGGGGAGCCGGACGTCCTCGCCGTCAGGGCGCCGCGCGGGGTCGCGCGATCTCGCGTGGGCGGGTGAGGCCGCGCAATGCGGCGTCCCGACGGATCTCTTGAGCTTGGCTGGGGGCGGAAGGGGGAGGGGACAGGCGCCGCTTCGCGGATCCTGTTCCCGCCGGATCCCCGCCGGATCCTAGGGTTCGCCCTCGTCGGCCTCGTCCCCTTCGGGACCGCCGACCAGCAGCTCTTCCTCGATCTTCTCGGATTTGCCGCGCACCTGGGCCTCGATGGCCTGTGCGATGTCCGGGTTCTTCTTGAGGAACTCACGGACGTTGTCGCGGCCCTGGCCGATGCGCTGGTCGCCCCAGGAGAACCAGGACCCTGACTTGTCGATGACGCCGGCCTTTACGCCCAGGTCGATGATCTCGCCGAGCTTGGAGATGCCCTCGCCGTACATGATGTCGAACTCGACCTCGCGGAACGGCGGGGCGACCTTGTTCTTGACCACCTTCACACGGACGTTGTTGCCCATGATCTCGTCGCGGACCTTGATCGAGCCGGTGCGGCGGATGTCGAGGCGGACCGAGGCGTAGAACTTCAGCGCGTTGCCGCCGGTGGTCGTCTCCGGGCTGCCGTACATCACGCCGATCTTCATGCGGATCTGGTTGATGAAGATCACCAGGGTGCCGGCCTTGGAGATCGACGCGGTCAGCTTGCGCAGCGCCTGGCTCATCAGACGCGCCTGCAGGCCCGGCAGGCTGTCGCCCATCTCGCCCTCGATTTCGGCGCGCGGCGTCAGGGCGGCGACCGAGTCGATGACGATGATGTCGACGGCGTTGGAGCGCACCAGGGTGTCGGTGATCTCCAGCGCCTGCTCGCCGGTGTCCGGCTGGGCGACCAGCAGGTCGTCGAGGTTCACGCCCAGCTTCTTGGCATAGGCGGGGTCGAGCGCGTGCTCGGCGTCGACGAAGGCGGCGGTGCCGCCGGCCTTCTGCACCTCGGCCACCACATGCAGCGCCAGGGTCGTCTTGCCCGAGCTTTCCGGGCCGTAGACCTCGACGATCCGCCCCTTGGGCAGCCCGCCGATGCCGAGCGCGATGTCCAGGCCGAGCGAGCCGGTCGAAACGGCCTCGACCTCGATCTTGCTCTTGCTGCCCAGCTTCATCACCGAGCCCTTGCCGAAGGCGCGGTCGATCTGGGAGAGCGCCGCCTCAAGCGCGCGCTGCTTGTCACCTTCGTCGCGTGTCACGAGTCTCAAAGCCGCCTGGTTCATGGGAGTGCGCATCCTTATTCCGATTCTGGTCCCGCCCACGTGCCCCCGCCGGATTGCGAAAGGACGTCCTCGCCGAACGCAGGCATGATGTGCACGGTTTGTTCCAGTTCGCAATATGTTCTCTTTTGGCCGACGCAACTTTTTCGCGAACGGGTTGTCTCCGGTGTCTTCATCACGTTCGCGGGTGGTTCGCCGGAGCGCGCCGGCAATGCCGTCGCGGGGACAGAAGCCCCGTGCGGGGCGCCGGCGAGCGCCGGTGGAAGGGCGCGCGGCCGGGGCAGGGATGGATGGAGCGGGGGTCATCGGCGCAGTCTACGGCCGATCCGGCCGAGGGGGATAAGCCCGCGCCCGGCCGCGCCGCCCGATGTCTCCAGAAAGGGCGGAATGTCCCGCCTTGTCTCGAGAGTATCCGTCCCGGGAGTCTCGCCCTCGCGCCCGGGGACACGTACCGGCTGCGCCGGAACATGTCCCCACCGCGCAAGGACTGGCCGGCCAGATCACCGAAGCCTTCCCGTGGGATGCGGCGCCGCTTCACCTGATCCGCGACAACGATGGCGCCTATGGCGCGCGGTTCCGCCGCCGCGTCAGGGCGATGGGCATCCGGGACCGCCCCATTCGGCCGTACTCCCCTTGGATGAACGGGCATGTGGAGCGGCTGATCGGCTCGATCCGCCGCGAATGCCTGGACCACCTGATCATCCTCGACGCGGACCATCTGCGCCGAGTGCTGCGGGCCTATGCCGAATACTACAATGAAAGCCGCACCCACCTGGCGCTGGCCAAGGACGCGCCGGACGGGCGGCACATGGAGGCTGTGGGGAGGATCATCTCACGCCCCGTTCTGGGCGGACTGCACCACCGCTACAGGCGCGAGCCGTGACGGGAGGGGTTTTTCGGAAGGGACAGGGCGGACTGCACAACCGCTACGGGCGCAAGCCGTCGTAAAGGGGTTTTCGGAAGGGACAGGTGTGATGCAAGGGTCTTTTGGAGGGACAGGGGTTTTCGGAAGTGACAAGGAAAGTCCCGCGCCCAATCGCAATCGCTTCAACTCAACGGTCAAAATCTATATCCAATACTCTGAAGAATAAAATCCCCATCAATAGGTAAATCTTTCAGAACCTCAAGTTCATCGCCCACGTCTACTAAGAATACCGTGGGCCCGTTATCAAATTCAAATGAGAGGCCGACGCATATGCCGTACTCATTTTGAACCACCAGAGATATTTTCTGTAGCATTTTGCCGACAACACCTGCAAGCGGGGGGAATTGATCCACGATCTCTTCTACAAGAATGCGCCCATCGTTCTGCATCTCCACGCCTGCGCAAGGGGCGTCTCCAATTTCGATGGACTCTCCGTCGGAAGCGGTTGTGACGCGAATCCATTTTCCACTAGAGAGCGCAATGCAGATCGCAAGCGGAAATTCGTCTCGCTCCCCTGCGATACTCACATACAATTCTGCTTCGAGCCGTTCCACACGGAGGCCAATAGCATCCACTAGAAAGCCTATGATCGCGTCTAGGTTGGTCATTGGCCGAGAGCGGTCCTCACTGAGGTGTTGGTGACACCATTCTTAAGAATGGAAATAAATTCACCCCCAGGTTTAACCATTACAACATCATTTCCCTTAATGCGAAACTCAACGGCCCCTCTTGTCCTGCCAGGCCCTTGCCCAGCGAAGGTGCCCTTCGAAACGGGGACACACACTCTTTATCGATATTCGATTGGTTGCTTGTCGATAAAGCCCGCGCACCCCGTCCAGCCAGGCTCGCGCGCAGAACTCCTTGACTCAACGAGAACAAAGCGCGAACAATCCAACACTCAATCGGAGGCTGAACCGATGGGCAGGATGGCCCGGCTGGTCGTGCCCGGCGCGCCGCACCATGTGACCCAGCGCGGCAATCGCCGGCAGGAGACTTTCTTCGGCGAAGGGGACTATCTCGCCTGGCTGGCGCTGGCGGCGGAGGCGTTCGCGGCGGCGCGGGTGTCGGTGTGGGCCTATTGCCTGATGCCCAACCATATCCATGTGATCGCCGCGCCCGAGGGTGAGGACGGTCTCGCGCGGGCGTTCGGGGCGACCAATGTGCGCTACACCCGGATGATCAACGGGCGGGAGCGCTGGACCGGCTATCTGTGGCAGGGGCGGTTCGCGTCGTTTCCGATGGATGACGACTACCTGCGCCAATGCGTGCGCTATGTGGGCCTGAACCCCGTGCGGGCCGGGCTGGTGGCGCGGGCCGTCGACTGGCCGTGGTCCAGCGTGCGGGCCCATCTGGGCGGCGCGCCGGACCGGCTTCTGAGCCCCGACCCGGTGGGTCTGCTTCTGGGCGATGAGGCGGCGACCTTCTTCGATGTGGACCTGGCCGAGGAGGGGCGGCGAAAGCTGCGCAAGGCCAGTCTTGACGGACGACCGCTCGGCGCCGGCGACTGGATCAAGGCGCTGGAGGCGACGACCGGCCGCGCTCTGGCGGCGCCCCGGCGCGGGCGGCCGCCACTAAAGGGGGACACACACTCATTTGCCTGAAGGGGGTCGCACAGGCGTTTGCGGGCAAACGAGTGTGTGTCCCCCTTTAGTGGCCCTCGTCGGTTCAGGCCGATGGGGACACGCACCGGCTACGCCGGAGCATGTCCCCAGCCGATCACGCCGCCATGGCGATCTTCAGGTTCTCGTCGATCTTGTCGAGGAAGCCTTCGGTGGTCAGCCAGCCCTGCTTGTCGCCGACCAGCAGCGCCAGGTCCTTGGTCATGAAGCCGCTCTCGACGGTGTCGATGCAGACCTTCTCCAGGGTGGCGGCGAACTTCGCCAGCTCGGCGTTGTCGTCCAGCTTGGCCCGGTGGGCGAGGCCCCGGGTCCAGGCGAAGATCGAGGCGATCGAGTTGGTCGAGGTCGACTCGCCCTTCTGGTGCTGGCGGTAGTGGCGGGTGACGGTGCCGTGGGCGGCCTCGGCCTCGACGGTCTTGCCGTCCGGCGTCATCAGCACCGAGGTCATCAGGCCGAGCGAGCCGAAGCCCTGGGCCACGATGTCGGACTGCACGTCGCCGTCGTAGTTCTTGCAGGCCCAGACGTAGCCGCCCGACCACTTCAGCGCCGAGGCGACCATGTCGTCGATCAGGCGGTGCTCGTAGACGCCGCCGAACTCGGCGAACTTCTCCTTGTAGTGCTCGTCGAAGACCTGCTGGAAGATGTCCTTGAAGCGGCCGTCATAGGCCTTGAGGATCGTGTTCTTGGTCGACAGGTAGACCGGGTACTTGCGGGCCAGGCCGTAGGCGAACGAGGCGTGGGCGAACTCGCGGATCGACTCGTCGAGGTTGTACATCGCCATGGCGACGCCCGAGCCTGGGGCCTGGAAGACCTCATGCTCGATGGTCTGGCCGTCCTCGCCGACGAACTTGATGGTCAGCGTGCCCTTGCCCGGGAACAGGAAGTCGGTGGCGCGGTACTGGTCGCCGAAGGCGTGGCGGCCGACGATGATCGGCTGGGTCCAGCCGGGCACCAGGCGGGGCACGTTCTGGCAGATGATCGGCTCGCGGAAGATCACGCCGCCCAGGATGTTGCGGATGGTGCCGTTCGGCGACTTCCACATCTTCTTGAGGCCGAACTCCTCGACGCGCTGCTCGTCGGGGGTGATGGTCGCGCACTTCACGGCCACGCCATGCTTCTTGGTCGCGTTGGCGGCGTCGATGGTGACCTGATCGTCGGTCGCATCGCGGTTCTCGACCGACAGGTCGTAGTAGTCGATCTCGAGGTCGAGGTACGGGAAGATCAGCTTGTCCTTGATGAGCTTCCAGATGATGCGGGTCATCTCGTCTCCGTCCATGTCGACGACGGGATTGGCGACCTTGATCTTGGCCATGGGGGCGAAGTCTCCGTTGGGGCGCGCTCGGGGCGTGCGGCGCACAGGGCCGGACGGGGCGCGCGGGGGCGGGACGGCTATAGCGTCTGCCGGTCAGGGGGAGAAGGCCGTTTTCGCGATGGCGGCGGCCCGTTCTCGATATCAACGCCCTGTTCAGGGATCGGCGTTAAGGCTGTCGGCTCTGGGGGAGGGGCCGCCCGCACCATGACGTCCGTCGAAAAGCCGCTTGCGCGAAAGCTGCTGAGCATCGTCGTGGTCCTGTCGATCGTCGTCACCGGCATCGCCAGCATCGCCACCTTCGCCTTCGTCCAGCGCTCCGCGATGAAGCGCCAGGTCGCCAGCCTGCAGATCTATCTCAAGGAACGGACGGCGGCCGAGGACCGGCTGTTCTCCGACCTGGTCAAGGTTCATGCCGACGCCACCGACGCGCTGATGCGGCGCATCGACCTGGTGAAGGGACCCGGCCTCGACGCCGACTTCGATCGCCTGTTCCCGCTGCAGCCGGACGGCACCCGCCGCTCGGCGCCCGCCCTGTTCGACGGCCATGTCCACGACGGCGCCAACTATGTCTACGGCATGGGCGCCTTCCTGGCCGACGGCCGCGCGGTGACGGCGGACCAGAAGGCCTTCTTCGTGGCCGCGCTGCAGGTCACCGGCATGGTCGGCGAGGCGCAGCACTCGCGCTACGACAACTTCTACCTGTTCACCACCGACAACCGCCTGGTGATGTTCGGGCCCGACCGCGACGACAGGCTGCTCTACTACCGCAGGGATGCGCCGGCCACGTTCGACTTCCGCAAGGAGGAGATGACCGAGATCACGCGTCCGGCGGCGAACCCCGGCCGCGCCATGCGCTGCACCAAGCTGCGCAAGCTGCTTAGCGACCCGACCGGCAAGGCCCTGACCACCGCCTGCATGACGCCGGTCGACATCGATGGCCGCCATGTCGGCGCCTGGGGCACGACCATCACCCTCGACAGCTATCTGATGAAGGCCGTCGAGGAGTCGCTCCAGGGCGGCGAGAATATCATCGTCTCCGGCGACGGCGAGCTGATCGCCGCGCCGAAGATGGGCGCCCGCGGCGTGGTCACGCCGGCCGAGCTCAAGGCCGAGGAGGACAAGCGCGACGTCGCCGGACTGGTCCGCGACATCCGCCGGCAGGGCGGTTCCGCCGGCGCTTTCGAGCGCGACGGCCGGGTGATCGCCTACGGTCACCTGAAGGAGCCCGACTGGTTCTTCGTGATGAGCATGACCTCGTCCGACATCGCCTGGACGGCGGCCAAGACGGCGTCCTGGGTGCTGCTGTTCGGGCTGCTCGGCATCGTGGTCCAGGCGGCGCTGCTGTACCGGATCATCGGCCGCGAGGTGATCGCGCCGCTGGAGACGCTGACGCGGGTCCACGCCGGGGCCGACTCGACCGCCGCCTCGGCGGTCGGCGAGCGCCGCGACGAGATCGGCGCGCTGGCCCGGATCCTTACGGACCACAAGGCCCACAACGACGAGCTGCTGCGCTCGCTGGAGGACCGCGTCGCCGCCCGGACGGCCGAGCTGGAGCGCGCCAACCGCGCCAAGTCGACCTTCCTGGCCAACATGAGCCACGAGCTGCGCACGCCGCTGAACGGGGTCATCGCCCTGACCGACCAGCTGGCGGAGACCAGCGACCAGCACCGCCGGCGCGAGCTGGCCAACCTGGTGTCGTCCTCCGGCCGCCTGCTGGAGCAGGTGCTCAGCGACGTGCTCGACGTGTCCAAGATCGAGGCCGGCGAGTTCCGCCTGTCGCCGGCGCCGTTCGACCTGACCGAGACGGTGGCGGCCATGGCCGACCTGCACCGCGCCGCCGCCGAGGCCAAGGGGCTCAGCCTCGACTGGACCGTGGCCGCGGCCGCCCGCGGCGTCTGGCTGGGCGACTCGGGCCGCATCGCCCAGATCCTGTCGAACCTGCTCGGCAATGCGGTGAAGTTCACCGAGGCGGGCAAGGTGTCGTTGCGCGTCGACCGCGCCGGCGACCGCCTGCGGTTCGCCGTCAGCGACACCGGCGTGGGCTTCGACGCCGCCGCTCGCGAGCGCCTGTTCCGCCGCTTCGAACAGGCTGACGACTCGATCACCCGCCGCTTCGGCGGCACGGGGCTGGGGCTCTCCATCTGCGCGGCCCTGACCGACATGATGGGCGGCGAAATCGACGCCGTCGGCGCGCCGGGCGAGGGCGCCACCTTCACCGTGCAGCTGCCGCTGACCCGCGCCAGGGCCGTTCGCGAGGAGCGCGCCGCGCCGGTCGGCGACGTCCAGGCCCTGAAGGGCATGAAGGTCCTGATGGCCGAGGATCACCCGACCAACCAGAAGGTCGTGCAGATCATCCTCGATCCGTTCGGCGTCGACCTGACCATCGTCGGCAATGGCGAGGAAGCCGTGGCCGCGTGGAGCGATGGCCGCTTCGACGCGGTGCTGATGGACATGCAGATGCCGGTCATGGACGGCCTGACGGCGACCCGGGCGATCCGCGAACGCGAAGCCGCTGAAGGCCGCCGCAGGGCCCTGATCATCATGCTGACCGCCAACGCCATGGACGAGCATGTCGAGGCCGCCCATGCCGCCGGCGCCGATCTCCACATCGCCAAGCCCTTGCGGCCCGCCCAGCTGGTCGCGGCCCTGGCCGCGGCGGCCGAGGACGACCAGGAACCGGCGACCGCGCTGAGCGCCTAGCCCGCCGCCCGGGCGATCACCCGCATCGCGTCGGCGATGGTCTTCTCGCGCGCGGCCTCGTCCTGCGGCGAGGCGGCGAGGAACACCACGACGGCGTAGCGGCGGCCGTCCTTCAGGGTGACGATGCCGACGTCGTTGGTGGTGGCCGTCAGGCCCAGGTCCGACCCTGACGTACCCGGCTTGTGGGCCAGGGTCGCGCCCGGCGGCAGGCCCGCCTTCAGCCGGTTCTCGCCGCGCGGCGTCGCGGTCATGATCGCCAGCAGCCGCCGCGTCGAAGCGGGCGACAGCAGCTCGCCGGCGGCCAGCTTGCGCAGGAAGTTCAGCATCCCGATGGCCGTCGCCGTGTCGCGCGGGTCGGCGAGGTGGCGGGCCAGGGCCGCGCGTCGCTCGGCTTCCGGCACGGCGTCGCGCGCCGCCGTGAACGCCGGGCCGTCCTTCCAGGCGACACGGAACGAGGCCATGCCGCTGATCTCGGGCTGCAGCTCGCGCTCATAGCGGTCGATGCTGATCTCGCGCACGCCCTTGTCGCGCAGCCAGGCCGCCACCGCGCCGGGACCGCCGATCCGCTTCATCAGCACGTCGGCGGCGGTGTTGTCGCTCTCGCCGACGGCCCGCACCAGCAGATCGCCCAGGCTGTAGACCGCCGTCTCCGGCCAGGCCTCGGCGATCGGGCTGAAGGGCGCCGAGATATCCTGTTCGGTGAGCGTGATCTGTTCGTTCAGGTCCAGCCGGCGCGCGTCGACCTCGGCCAGCACCGCCGCGCCGAGCGGGGCCTTTAAGACGCTCTGCATCGGGAAGGCCCGGGAGCCGTTCCAGGCCCACATCTCGCCGCCCTCGAGGTTCTGGACTGCGACCTCGAGCATGCCCGGCTGGGCGCGCTCGGCGATGGCCGCGATTTCCGCGTCCAGCACCGCCGCGTCGAGTTCGGGCGTACGGCCGCGCGTCCGCTGCATGGGCGGCTCGCAGGCCGCCAGGGCGGAGAGGGGCGCGAGAGCGACGAGGGACAGAAGCGTACGGCGGCGCATGACCCTTCATACCGCCCTTTCGCCTTGGTGCGAGAAAGGCTTATCAAGCCGCGATGGAAACCAGTCCTCCCGTCGTCATCCTCAACGAGCCGCAGCTGGCGGAGAACATCGGCGCCGTGGCGCGGGTGATGGCCAACTTCGGCCTGTCGGAGCTTCGCCTCGTGCGCCCGCGCGACGGCTGGCCCCAGGACCGCGCCTGGGCCAGCGCGTCGGGGGCCAACTGGCCGCTGGACGGGGCCAGGGTCTACGAGCGGCTGGAAGCGGCGGTCGCCGACCTGAAGCTGGTCTACGCCACCACGGCGCGGCCTCGCGAGACGCAGCTGCCGGTGATCACGCCGCGCGAAGCCTCCGGCCGTCTCCATGACGCGGTGGGCCGCGGCCAGCGGGTCGGCATGCTGTTCGGCGGCGAGCGGGCAGGGCTGGAGACGAGCGATATCGCCCTGTGCCACGCCATCGTGACCATTCCGGTGGACGAACGCTTCCGCTCGCTGAACCTCGCCCAGGCGGTCGCGCTGACCTGCTACGAGTGGCGGATGGGCGTCGCGGACACGCCGCGCGAGGCCTTCGCCCACAATATCGACGAGCCGGCCGACATGGAGACCGTCGTCGGCCTCTACGAGCAGCTGGAGAACCAGCTCGAGGAAGCCGGCTTCTTCCATCCGCCTGAAAAGAAGCCGTCCATGGTCCGCAATCTGCGGGTTTCGCTGGGCCGCGCCCGGCTCACCGACCAGGAGGTCCGCACCTGGCGCGGCGTGGTCACCGCGCTGTCGAAGGGCAGGGGGCGTGTGCTCGAGCGGCTGGCGCGACAGGCGGCGCCGAAGGGCGAGGACTGAACCGGGCCCTCGCGTGGCTACCGTCGGGCGTCCGCCAGAGGATTGACCACCGCCACCGCCGCGCCTTTCGGGAGTCCCAGTTCCTCGAACGTCCAGGTCAGGTCGACCGGCGACGGCGCCGCCTTGCAGCGGTCCAGCGTCCGGCGGCCGAAGGCGACGGCGGCGCGGCCCGCCTTGCGCTCCACGAACCAGGCGAAGTCCGCCTTCGCCGTGCAGCCGGTCGAGATCACCCGGATGGTCAGGCTGCCGGCGGCCACGCTGGCGCCGATCAGGGGTTCGAGCTCGACCATCCCGGCGTCCGGCGAGGAATAGACCGCCGTCGTCGCGCAGCCGGCGAGCAGCAGCGTGGTTCCGGCGACGATGAGCAGCGCGCGACGGTTCATCCCGCCAGCAGGCCATGAAGCCGAGCTGATTGGAAGACCGCCGTTCGGGCTGGTAGCCACAGCTCCCTCCTGGAGACCGGCCGGCCGATCGCAAAAGGGCCCGGAGATCGCTCTCCGGGCCCTTCGCATTTCCGTCCGGGTGGTCGGCGCCTTACGACGCGTAGAATTCGACCACGAGGTTCGGTTCCATCTTCACCGGGTACGGCACTTCGGCCAGTTCCGGCGCGCGGACGAAGGTCGCCGACATCGCGCGGGCGTCGACGGTGATGTAGTCCGGGGTGTCACGCTCCGACGAGCCCAGCGCCTCGAGCACCAGGGCCATGTTGCGGGACTTCTCGCGGACGGTGACCACGTCGCCGGCCTTCACGCGGTAGGAAGCGATGTTGACGCGCTTGCCGTTCACCAGCACGTGGCCGTGGTTCACGAACTGACGCGCTGCGAAGACGGTCGGCACGAACTTGGCGCGGTACACGACCGCGTCCAGACGCGCTTCCAGCAGGCCGATCAGGTTCTCCGAGGTGTTACCCTTGCGACGGGCGGCCTCGGTGTAGGTGCGGGCGAACTGCTTCTCGGTCAGGTTGCCGTAGTAGCCCTTCAGCTTCTGCTTGGCGCGGAGCTGCAGACCGAAGTCGGAGACCTTGGACTTGCGGCGCTGGCCGTGCTGGCCGGGGCCGTAGGAGCGCGAGTTGACCGGGGACTTCGGGCGACCCCAGATGTTTTCGCCCATCCGGCGGTCGATCTTGTACTTGGCGCTATGGCGCTTGGACATGTCGTCACTTTCAATTCGACGCGGGCCGGCTCCTCCAGGATGGAGGCGCGATCTCAACGGCGGCTACGCATCACCCGTCATGTATTTCCGCGCCGACGGTTGCCCGGCGGCGTTTGGAACGCGCGCTTATGATGGAGAGGGGGCGGGGAGTCAACGTTTAGACTTCCGCCGAAGCGCGGCGTCGGATGCCAGTTCAACTGGCGGCAAAGGACGTTGCATGTTTTGGTCCGGCGCCTGAACCACCCAGGAACCTCTGATGATCTCGCATACCGTCCGCGTAGCCCTTCTTGCCTCCCTGCTCGCCGGCGCCTGCCCATCGAGTGGCTATGCGCAATCTTCCGACAGGCTCCGGCGGCCCGTCGAGGCCAGTGCGAAGGGCGCGGACGGCAGGCTCGAGGTGTCCGAGAAGGCCACCATCGGCAACCTCACGGTCGATCAGTACATCGCCCTTGGCCGTCGAGTGGCCGGGCCGGACGCCAATCCAGGGGTTGTCGAAGCGATCACAGGGATCATCTGCAAGAAGGGCGGACCGCTCAACAGCGTGAGCGCCTACGCGGTGTCCGAGGCCATGAAGGGCGTGCGGAAGGACGAACGGGCGCTGCTGAAGGCCCGCGATCCGGCGACCATGACCGCACTTGCGACCCGCGCGGTCGCGGTGCTGGATGGCGTGAGCGCCGATGCCATTCGGGCGGACGAGGCGATCGGTCCTGGCGCCTATCACGACGCCGTAACCGGCATGCGGACGGCGCTGGTCGCTTGCGATTTCTTCGGCCAGCGGCTGTAGCCACCTTGAAATGGACCATTGAATAGTCCATTTTCGGGCTGCCGCACGAATTTCTAGTCTGTGCACAATGCGCATCTCTGTCAGCGACGCGAAGGCTCAACTCACTGATCTCGTCCGGCGTGCCGAGGCCGGCGATGATGTCGTGCTGACCCGGCACGGCCAGCCTGCGGTGCGCCTCACGCCGGTCCGGTCCGTCGGCGACGCGGTCGCGCGCCGGCGCCTGATGGAAGCGCTGCGGTCCAAGGCGTCCGCCAAGTCCGTTCAGGGGGCCGGAGCCGCCCGGAGCCAGGACTTCCTGTACGATGAGGACGGGTTGCCCGGATGATCGTCGTCGACACCTCGGCGCTGATGGCGATCCTGCTGGGCGAGCCGGACGGCGACCGTTGCATCGAAGCCCTCGCCGTGCAGGGAGACGTTGCGATGTCGGCGGGAACCCTCGCCGAGGCGCTCATGGTCGCCGGCCGGCGCAACATCGCCGCCGAGATGAGCGCGCTCGTCGAGGGGCTCGGCGTCGAGATCGTCCCGGTGTCGCCGGCTGGTGCGGCGAGGGTGGCGGAGGCTTACGCCCGCTGGGGAAAAGGCGTTCACGCAGCGTCGCTGAACTTCGGCGACTGTTTCGCCTACGCCCTCGCGCGCGAGACGGCTTCGCCGCTGCTCTATGTCGGCGACAGTTTCGCCGTGACGGACCTTGAGGCCGCCTGAAGTCGGCGGATCGGCCGGGTGAAAACTCTTCACTGCCCCCGGCCGCGAGTCCCTGTAGCTTCCGCAACGACATCCACTTCGAATCCTCAGGGCCGATGGCATTCGAATCCTCAGGCGGCAGCCGCGCCGTCGCCATCGTCGGCGGCGGCTTCAGCGGAACCTTGCTGGCGCTCAAACTCGTGGCGGCGCGACCGGACTGGCGCGTGACCCTGATCGAGCCGTCGCGCGTCGCCGGCCGGGGGCTGGCCTATGGCGCCTGCTCGCCGACCCACCTGCTCAACGTGCCGGTGTCGCGCCTGGAGACCGGCCTGACGCCGCGCTTTGACGACTGGCTGCGCGCGCGGGGCGGCATGGACGAGGCGCTGGCCGAGAGTGGCGGCGACCTGCACGCCGCCTTCGCGCCGCGCGCCGCCATGGGCGTCTATCTCGCCGAACGCCTCGCGGAAGCTCGCGCCGCCGATGCGGTGACCGTGCTGCGCGGCGAGGCCGTGCGGCTGCTGGACGGCGTCCGACGCGGGCTGGTGCTGCGCGACGGCCGTGAGGTCGAGGCCGATACCGTGGTGCTGGCGACCGGCAACCTGCCGCCCAATCCGCCGCTGCCGGCCGACCACTGGCTGCGCGACGACGCCGGGTTCGCCGCCGACCCGTGGGCCGCCGACGCGCTGGACGACATCGATACCGACGCGCCGGTGCTGTTGCTGGGAACCGGTCTGACCATGGTCGACATCGCCCTGAGCCTCGCCGAGCGGGGTCATCGCGGGCCGATGACGGCCGTCTCGCGCCGCGGCCTGCTGCCGGGCGCGCACCGCTACGGCGGTCACTGGGAGCCGTTCCTGGCCCCCATGCTGCCGGCGAGCCCGCTGGCGCTGTCCCGGGCGATCCGCGCCGAGGTCCGACGCGCCGGGGCGCAGGGCCAGCCCTGGCAGCGGGTCATCGACGCCGTCCGCCCTGTCATCGGCCGCATCTGGGCGAGCTGGACGCCCGCCGAGCGCCGCCAGTTCCTGCGTCACCTGCGGCCGCGCTGGGACGTCCACCGTCACCGCATGGCGCCGCGCATCGCCGCAGGGATCGACGCCCTGCTGGCGTCAGGCGCTCTGACCATCCGCGCCGGCCGCCTGCGCGACTGGCGGCGCGAGGGCGAGCGGCTGCGCGCCGTCCTGCACCCGCGCGGCGGCGGCGCGCCCGAGGCGGTCAGCGCCGCGCGCGTCCTCAACTGCACCGGCCCGCGCAGCGACCTGCAGGGACTGGAGGAGCCGCTGTTCGCCGATCTTGCCCGTAAGGGACTGATCGCGCCGGACGCGCTGGGCCTGGGCCTCGAAACCCGCGACTGCGCGGTGCTGACCGCGCGCGGCGAGACGTCGACCTGGCTCTACGCGCTCGGTCCGCTGACACGGCCCGCGTGGTGGGAAATCACCGCCGTCCCCGAGATCACCGCCCAGGTCGATGGCCTGGTCCACGCCCTGGCCCAGGACATCGACCACGCCCCGGCGCTGGCCGATGTGTTCGTCGACATGGGCGCGGGGATCTGAAGCCCTCCACGCCTCCCCCATTCAACGTCATGGCCCGATTAGTTCGGGCCATGACGTTGAATGGGGTGAGGCTGCCCCCAACTAGCGCCGCAGCTTGGCCGCGTGCCAGGCGAGGTGGTCGGCGATGAAGGTCGAGATGAAGAAGTAGCTGTGGTCGTAGCCGGGCTGGCGGCGGACCGTCACCCGCTGGCCGACCTTCTTCGCGGCCTCCTCCAGCAGCTCGGGCTTGAGCTGGTTTTCCAGGAAGCTGTCGGCCAGGCCCTGTTCGATCAGGATGTCGTCGAAGCGGCCGCGGGCGACGCCGGCCTCGATCAGCAGCGCCGCGTCATGCTCGCGCCAGGCCTTCTCGTCGTCGCCCAGATAGGCGGCGAACGCCTTGCGGCCCCAGTCACAGCGGGTCGGCGACACGATCGGCGAGAAGGCCGACACGGTCCGGAACAGGTTCGGATGCCGCAGCGCCAGGGTCAGGGCGCCGTGGCCGCCCATCGAATGCCCGCTGATCCCGCGCCGGGCCGCGTCGATCGGGAAACGCGCCCCAACGGCCTCGAGCAGGTCGCGGACGATATAGCTCTCCATCCGGAAGTGCGGCGCCCAGGGCTTGCGGGTGGCGTCGACGTAGAAGCCCGCGCCCTGGCCCAGGTCGTAGGCCTCGTCGTCGGCCACGCCGTCCCCGCGCGGGCTGGTGTCGGGCGCCAGGATCGCCAGGCCGAGGTCCGAGGCCGGGCCGTAGGCGCCGGCCTTGGTCGTGAAGTTGTCCTCGGTGCAGGTCAGGCCCGACAGCCAGGTGACCATCGGGAACGGCCCCGCGCCCTCTGGCAGGAACAGCGAGAACCGCATCGGCGTGCCCGTCGCGGCGCTGGCGTGCCGGCAGTAGTGGAGCGAACCGCCGAAGGTGCGGTGGGTGGAAAGGATTTCGACGGAGGCCATGACGCCTAGAAAACCACCACGCTGCGGATGCTCTCGCCCGCATGCATCAGGTCGAAGGCCTTGTTGATGTCCTCCAGCGGCATGACATGGGTGATCATCGGGTCGATCTCGATCTTGCCGTCCATGTACCAGTCGACGATGCCCGGCACGTCCGTGCGGCCGCGGGCGCCGCCGAAGGCCGTGCCCTTCCAGACCCGGCCGGTGACCAGCTGGAACGGTCGGGTGGCGATCTCCTTCCCGGCTTCGGCGACGCCGATGATGATGCTCTCGCCCCAGCCGCGGTGGCAGGCTTCCAGCGCCTGGCGCATGACCGTGACATTGCCCGTGGCGTCGAAGGTGTAGTCCGCGCCGCCGCCGGTCAGCTCCACCAGATGAGGAACGATGTCGCCCTCGATATTCCCGGGGTTCACGAAGTGGGTCATGCCGAAGCGGCGGCCCCACTCTTCGCGGGCAGGGTTGATGTCGACGCCGACGATCATGTTGGCGCCGACCAGCTTCAGGCCCTGGATGACGTTCAGACCGATGCCGCCCAGTCCGAAGACGATGCAGTTGGCGCCCGGCTCGACCTTGGCCGTGTTGGTCACCGCGCCGACGCCCGTGGTCACGCCGCAGCCAATGTAGCAGGCCTTCTCGAACGGAGCGTCCTTGCGGATCTTCGCCACCGCGATCTCCGGCAGCACCGTGTGGTTGGCGAAGGTCGAGCAGCCCATGTAGTGGGCGATCTGCCGGCCCTTGTAGCTGAACCGGCTTGAGCCGTCGGGCATCAGGCCCTTGCCCTGGGTCGCGCGGATCGCCGTGCAGAGGTTGGTCTTGCGCGAGAGGCAGCTTTTGCACTGCCGGCATTCGGGCGTGTAGAGCGGGATCACGTGGTCGCCGGGGACTACGCTGGTGACGCCCGGCCCGACCTCCAACACCACGCCCGCGCCCTCGTGGCCGAGGATCGAGGGGAAGATGCCCTCGCTGTCGAAGCCGTCCAGCGTATAGGCGTCGGTGTGGCAGATCCCCGTCGCCTTGATCTCGACCAGCACCTCGCCGGCCCGCGGCCCCTCCAGGTCGACCTCGACGATCTCCAGCGGCTGCTTGGCGGCGAAAGCGACGGCGGCGCGGGTCTTCATGGGGCGACTCCTGTGTTGGGCGGGGGGACTATAGTGAGTCCGCGTGACGCGTCATCGCCGTGCGTCCTTCGACACGCCGCTTCGCGGCTGCTCAGGATGACGTATTCAGAAGGCTATCCACTCACGTCATGCTGAGCAGCGCCGAAGGCGCGTGTCAAAGCACGCAAGGCGTCGGGCGCCCTACGCCTCTTCCACCGCCGGCAGACGGTACCGACCGTCAAGCAGTTCCGGCCTTGGCAGATAGCCGCGCATGAACAGCGCGAAGGGTCCGGCCGGGGCCGGCAGCCAGTTGCTCTCGCGGTCGGGCCCGGGGTCGGCGTGGCCAATCCACAGGTCCAGCGAGCCGTCGTCGTTCCACCGCAGCCCGCGCGTGCGGTCGCCGATCGCGTAGCGGCCGATCGGATTGTCGGTGAAGTAGAACTGCCCCTCGGGCGTGATCTCGTACATCGACAGCGACCAGAAGCTGTCGACCGGGATCTTGCGGTCGGCGGGAATGTGCAGGCGCCAGTTCCGGGTTCCGTCGAAGGCGCCGCCTCCGCCCGGCGCGCCGGCCCGCAGGTACGTCGCCTCCACCAGCGGCAGCGCGGCCAGGCCGCCCAGGGCGACCACGGCGCGGAAGTGATAATCCTGGCCGAAGTCGCCCAGCTTGCTGGCCGGATAGGCCCAGCCGTCGATGAAGGTGTTCCCGGACAGGCCGCCGCCGCCCTTCACCGCCTTGCGCGCATCCTCGACGCCGGCCTCGATCAGCGCCTGGTCGGCGGGGCTGAAGCGCGCCGGGTCGAACGCGCCCGACCCCAGCCCAAGCTGGGCGATGCGCTTCAGCAGCGCGCCGTCGGTGGCCGGCGGCGGGTTGATCGCCATCAGGCGGTCGGCGCTGGCGAAGTACTCGGCCCAGCCGTCGCGGCGGCGGGCGTGGTCGGGCGCGGGCGCCGCCTGCGGTCCCTGCGCCGAGAAGCCGCCCTGGACGACCGCCGCCGCCTCGAGATCGTGCGGCCCGTCGACCAGGATCCGGGCCAGGGCCCAGACGTGCCGTGTCGGCGCGCGGACCACATTGGCGCCTTCCGCCGCCTCGGTCGGGCCGACCAGTCGATAGACCCCACCGTCGTTGCCGGTGGTGCGCGTGCCCAGCACCGCGAAGCTGTTGGACCAGGCGTCCATCAGCTGCAGGGAGACATAGCGGTCTCCCGACGGCGGAATGGTCAGGGTCACCGGGCCGTTCGACAGGTCGATCTGGCAGGTGGCGTAGAGGGTGTCGTTGTTCGGCGTGGTGACGGCGCGCGCCTTGTGGTCCGCCAGCCGCCGCATCATGCCGAAGCTGTTCAGCGGCGTGCCGACGGCCTGGGAGACCGACCTCAGATTGGCGATCTCGATCAGCGGCAGGGTGTAGAGCCAGGCCTCGCGGGCGGCGGCGCGGAGATCGGTCATCGGGGTCAGGCCTTCACAATGGCCGGCAGCCGCCAGCGTCCGTCGAGCACCTCGGCCTTCGGCAGATAGAGGCGCATGGTCATGCCGAACGGTCCGGCCTTCGGCGCCGGAAGCCAGTTGGCGCTGCGGTCTCCGCCCGGGTCGGTTCGGCCGATCCAGACGTCGAGCGACCCGTCCCCGTTGCGCTTGAGGCCCCGGGTGCGGTCGCCGATCGCGAAGCGGTTGATCGGGTTCTCGGTGAAGAATCGCTGGCCGTCGGGCGTGTGCTCGTACATCGACAGCGACCAGAAGGCGTCGACCGGCATCGCGGCCGGAATGGCGAGGCGATAGAGGTCATCGCCCCAGTAGGCCCCGTCCTTCTCGCCCTCCGACCGCAGGTACATCGCCTCGACCACCGGCAGGGCGGCCAGTCCGCTCAGCGCCACCAGCGCCCGGTAGAGGTAGTCCTGGCCGAACACGCCGAGGTTCGGCTTGGTGTAGCTCCAGCCCTGGATGAACTGCTGCCGCTCGCCGGCCATGCGGACGATCGCCTGCGCGCGCTGGATGCCCGCGGCGGCGCCGGGCGTCGTCGGGTCGAAGGTCGCCAGCCGGGCCAGCATCCGGCCGTCCGTGGCCGGCGGCGGATCGGACTTGAGAAGGGCCTTCAGGCTCGCGAAATAGTCGGCCGGCGCGGCCTCGCGCGTGGCGAAGGCCGGGGGAGGGGCGGCGGCGGGGCCGCTCAGCCGGAAGCCGTCCTGCACCGCATGGGTCGCCGGCAGGTCGGCCTCGCCGTCGGTCAGGGTGCGGATCAGCAACCAGGCGTGCGGCGTCTCGCTGCGGACCACACCGGGTCCGCTGCCCGTCTGGCCGGGCCCGACGATGGTGTAGGTTCCGCCCCTCGCGCCGGTCGTGCGCAGGCCGAGGACGGCGTTGTTGTTCGAGTACATGTCCATCAGCGCCGCCGACCAGTAGCGGTCGCCGGTCGGCGGGACGACGAAGGTCACCGGGCCCTGGGTCAGGTCGAGCCAGGCAATGGAATAGAGCGTGTCGTTGTTCGGGCTCGTCACCCAGCGCGAGGTGTGGTCCGACAGCTTGCGCGCGTGCTGGAGGGTGTTCTGCTTCAGCCCGGCCTTGATCTGGCGGTCCCGGGCGGCGGCCATCTCGATGATCGCCAGGCCGTAGAGCCAGAGGTCGCGCGCGTCGGTCGCCTCGTCCGCCAGCGCCGCGTCCGGTCGCACGGTGAGGCCTGTCGCCCCAAGCGCGGCGAGGGCCGCGAACAGTTCACGCCGGTTCATGCCGACCTCCGGGAATCCTGTATGTTACCCTTTGGTCTCATTGTGGCGGCCGCGCCGATTTTCGCAAGCGCCAATTGCTGGAAGGCCAAGGCCCCCGCACAGGGCTTCAGCTGAACATCTCTTCCATCCACGCCGGCACGCGGGCAGGGCGTCGCGTGGCGGCGTCGATCAGCACCCATTCGGAGCGGGTCTGGGCGCACATCTCGCCGTCGGGGCCGTCGATCCGGACAAACCGGTCGAAGCGCGGACCGCGGCGCTCGCCGACCCAGGTGCGGGCGTGGGCGGTTTCGCCGAGCAGCAGCGCGCGGCGGTAGTCGACCTCGTGGCGCACCACAATCCAGGCCCACTTCGTCGCTTCCTCGGCGGGTGCGCGCGAGTCCCAGTGGGCGATTGCGATATCCTGCACCCAGCCCAGGTAGACGACATTGTTGACGTGGCCGTTGGCGTCGATGTCGGCGTCGATGGGCGTGAAGTCGCGCGTGAAGACCTGACGGCCCTCCGGCGGTTCAAGAAGCTTGCTCATGCTTCCGGGCCGGTCAGGCCGACAGAACGCCCTGCTGTTCGAGGAAGGGCTTCAGTTCGCCGGCCTGGAACATCTCGCGGACGATGTCGCAGCCGCCGACGAACTCACCCTTCACATAGAGCTGCGGGATGGTCGGCCAGTCGCTGTAGACCTTGATGCCGTCCCGCAGGACATCGCTCTGCAGCACGTCCACGCCGACGAAGTCCACGCCCAGGTGGTCGAGGATCTGCACGACCTGGGCCGAGAACCCGCAGCGCGGCTGCTCCGGCTCGCCCTTCATGAACAGAAGGACCGGATGCTCGCTCACGGCATTGGCGATCCAGTCGTGGGCGGGATTGGCGGTGGCGGCTTCGGTCACGGCGATGAGCCTTCGGGTCTGGAAAAGAGACCTATCAGCTAGGGACCAGCGACCGCCGGGTCAAGCTCATGCGGCGGAGAACCGCGCCATCTCGATCTGAGCGGCCACCCCCGTGGGCAGGTCCTTCTCGGTCACCTCGGCGATCCGCTCGAGGCGCTCGGGCCGGTCGATCTCCAGCCGCACCGTGGTCACCGAGGGTTCGGTCAGGACGTAGGCGAGGCAGATCTCCTCCGGCGTCCAGCCCGGGGTGCTGTCCATGAAGCGGTAGCCGCCGGCCCCGGCGAGCGGGTTGGCCTTGTCGCGGAACAGGCCGCTCTTCTTGAGCAAGCCCTCGGGCCTGGGCAGCACGGCTTCAGGGCAGATCGAGTGGGCGACCACGGCCATGTCGCGGGCGGCCGCGGCCTTGATGCGGTTGCGTTCCTTCCAGCCCGAGGCCGGACTGTAGGGCGCGCTCAGGGCGTCGAAGGCGCCGCGCGTCAGCAGCAGGTCGCTCTCGTCGTCCTGGCCGGCCAGGCCGTAGGCGCGAACGCGGCGGGTGCCTCTCAGGGTTTCCAGCGAAGGCGGCGGGCCGTCGAAGGCCATCAGGTCCAGATAGTCCAGCCCGGTCCGGGCGACGAAGGCCTCGACCGTGTTCGACGGATCGGCGGCGAGCGCCGACGGCCGCCAGGTTACGAACAGCAGCTCGCGTTCGACCTCAGACAGCCCCTGGGCCGCGCCCTCGATCACCGCCGGACTGTCGCCGGCGATTTCGAAGCCGTTGATGCCGCAGTCCAGCGCCACGCGCACCAGATTGCGCCATTCCCGGGCCGACTGGCGCGACCTGCCGTCCAGCAGCAGCGACACCGCCGATACGATCTGTCCGGATTTTCCGAAGGAGCGATAGCGCATCCCGGCGTCAGTCCGCCGGCGCCAGGGTTTCGAGGGCCAGCGCGTGCAGCGCGCCGCCGAGCACGTCGGCCAGCGCCTTGTTGACCAGCTGGTGCTGGCGCACGCGCGGCAGTCCCTTGAAGGCCGGAGACACGATGCGCGCCTTGTAGTGGTCGCCGTCGCCCGCGAGGTCGGTGATGACGATCTCGGAGTCCGGGAAAGCGGCGCGCAGGCGGCTTTCGAGATCGTCGGCGGACATCGGCACGGGGTGGGTTCTCCACGGTTGAACAGACTGAATGCCCGAGAAAGTTTAACAACGGCTGAGGCGTCGGAAACTCGATCCCGCCGGGCCCGGCCGCAGGTCGGGTCGGACCGGTCGGCGGAACCGGCCAGGGCGGCCGGCTCCGGGCGCGTCATGGTGTCGGGAAAGGGCGTTGGGACGCGGCGGACGCCGCGCCGCGCGTCAGTCCACGATCGAGGAGTAGACGATGCTCTTCAGCTGGCCGCGGAAGTTGAAGGTCGCCGACGGCATCAGCTGGGTCATGAACACCACGGTCAGATCCTCGACCGGGTCGACCCAGAAGATCGTCGAGGCCGCGCCGCCCCAGTAGTAGTCGCCGGCCGACAGGCCGCCGGTCAGGGTCTGGTCGATGGTCATGGCGAAGCCCAGGCCGAAGCCGATGCCGGCGTTCTCGGTCTCCGAGAAGCTGCCGATCGCCATTTCCGTCAGGTCGCCGCCGCCCTTCAGATGGTTCTGGGTCATCAGGTCCAGCGTGCGGGGGCCCAGGATCCGGGCGCCGTCCAGCTCGCCGCCGCGGCACAGCATCTCGGCGAAGCGGACGTAGTCGGCCATCGTGCCGGCCAGCCCGCCGCCGCCGGACTTGAACACCGGCTCCTTGAGGTAGGCGCTCTTGGTCGGATCGTCGGCGAGGCGCAGGCTCTTGTCGGCCGCGCGCATGTAGTTGGCGGCGAAGCGGTCGGCCTTGTCGGCGCTGACCTGGAAGGCGGTGTCGGTCATGCCGAGCGGATCGAAGATGCGTTCCTTCAGGCAGTCGGCCAGCGGCTTGCCGCTGACCCGCTCCACCAGGCCGCCGCAGACGTCGGTCGCCAGGCTGTACTGCCAGCGTTCGCCCGGATGGTAGCGCAGGGGCACCTGGCCCAGCTTGGCGAGGAACTGGTCGAGCGTCTCGCCGTCGCCGCGGCGTACGCCGACGGTGTCGTAGGCCTTGTCCACCGGATGCTCGATCGGCAGGCCGCTCAGATGCGCCAGCATCGAGCCGTAGGTCAGGCCGGCGGTGTGGCTGAGCACGTCGCGGAAGCTGACCGGGCGTTTCGGCGCCTCGGTGACCATGCTCTCGCCCTCGCCGGACACCCAGACGCGGTGGTTCTTCCATTCCGGAATGAAACGGTGGACGGGATCGTCGAGCTGGAAGCGCCCCTCCTCGAACAGGGTCATCAGCGCCACGGACACGATCGGCTTGGTCATCGAATAGATGCGGACAATGGTGTCGTCCGACCACGGCGTGCCGCGCTCGCGGTCGCGCAGGCCGAAGCTCTTCGCATAGGCCGTATGGCCGTGCCGCGTGACCTGCACCTGGCAGCCCGCGATCTTCCCGGTGGAGATGTAGTTCCGCTCGATGTGGTCCGTAATGCGCTCAAGGCGCCCGGCGTCGAGGCCGGTCCACTGGGACTGCGCGTCCATGTTTCGCTCCCGTCTTTTCTCGTTGCCGGCATGATGGCCGGTATCACCAGAATTTGGGAAGTCGAAAAAGCGGTACGGCCCGCCGGTCAGGGCATCTGTCGCGGTTGCGAGGTCCAGGTCCGTCCGGACGCGGTGGCCACGGTGGTCGGTCCGGTCCGGGCGCTGACGCGGATCATGGCGCGCAGATCCTCGAAGGCGCGGCCGGCGTCCTTCCGCGAGCGGGCGTCGAGGCACAGCGTGCGCTCGCCCTCGCGGCCCCACGGCGTTTCACGCACCAGCCGGACCGACCGGCTGCGGGCGGCGTAGGCCTTCGCCTTGCGGTAGGCCGCCTGGTCGATGCCCATGGCGTAGCTGCCGAACGACACCACGACCGGGCAAGGACGACCGTCCGGCAGGGTGTCGCCCGGAGCGACGGCGGCCTGGGCCGGCAGGGGGATCAGCATCGACAGGGCGAGCGGGAGGGCGGCGAGCGGCTTCATGATGTGGTCCTTTCTCGCCCGCAATCTCGCAGGGTCAGGCTGAACGGCGGCTGACGCGCTTGCGCCGGCGCCGGACAGTGCTCATTGAGAAGGACAGCAGCCGGGGAGTTCCATGCGTCGATTTCTGATTTCCGCCGCCGTCGCGGCGCTGGCCGCGTCGGCCGCCTGGGCCGCGCCCGGCGACCGGGCGATCGAGGACGTCCGTTTCCTGTCCTCGGACGCGATGCAGGGGCGTCTGGTCGGCAGCGAAGGCTCGGCCGAGGCCCGGCGCTTCATCCTGGGCCGGATGCGCGAGATCGGCCTGACGCCGGCCGACCAGGCGTTCACCTTCAAGAAGAAGGACGGGAGCGAGGTCACCGGCGTGAACCTGGTGGCCCGAATCGCGGGGACACAGCCCGGCGGCCGGGCCATCGTGATCACCGCGCACTACGACCACCTCGGAGTCCAGAACGGCCAGATCTACAACGGCGCGGACGACAACGCCTCCGGCGTCGCCGGACTGCTGGCGATCGCCGAGGCGTTCAAGGCGAAAGCGCCGAAGCATGACATCTGGATCGTATTCCTCGACGCGGAGGAGGGCGGTCTGCGCGGCGCCCGGGCCTTCGTCGAGTCGCCGCCGGTCCCGCGCGAGCGGATCGCGCTGAACATCAACCTCGACATGATCTCCAAGAACACCAAGGGCGAGCTGTACGCCGCCGGCGGATCGACCCAGCCCTGGGTCAAGGCCCAACTCGACGCCCTGGCGCCGGGCGCGCCGGTGACACTGAAGCAGGGCCACGACACCGGGCCGTACGAAAGCTCCGACAACTGGACCTATCAGTCCGACCACGGCGTCTTCGCCAGGGCCGGCATCCTCTGGGTCTATTTCGGCGTCGAGGATCATCCCGAGTACCACAAGCCCACCGACGACTTCGCGACCATCCCGCAGGACTTCTTCCGCAAGGCCGTCGAGACGGTCGTGCTGGCGGCGCGGCGGTTCGACGACCAGCTGGGCGGCCTGCCGGAGCGCGCGACATGAGCTTTGCCGACCTGATCCCGATCGCCGAGCGCATCGCTGCGCGGCTTGTCGAGCGCGGCGAGAGCGTCGCGGTGTCGGAGTCCTCGTCCGGCGGCCTCGTCTCCGCCGCCCTGCTGGCGGTGCCCAAGGCCAGCGTCTGGTACCAGGGCGCCAGCGTGACCTACACGCCGAACGTGGCGCGCGGCCTGCTCGGCCTCCAGCGCGGCGACCTGCCCGAGGGCATGCGCTCCTCGACCGAGCCCTATGCGAAGTTCATGGCCGCCCGCATCCGCGAGAAGCTGCGCGGAACCTGGGGCCTTTGCGAGACCGGGGCCGCGGGGCCGGAGGGCAATCCCTACGGCGACGCGGCGGGCCATACCTGCGTCGGCGTCGTCGGGCCGGTCGAGGCCAGCTTCACGCTGGAAACGGGCCTGAGCGACCGCCCGGGGAACATGATGCTGTTCGCGCGGTTCGCGCTGGAGCGGTTTGAAGCGGCTATTTCGTAGTCTCCCTCCCCGCATGGGGAGGGTGCTCCCGAAGGGAGCGGGTGGGGCAAAGGTGATTGAAGGTCGGCGCTGTTCGCGCGCGGGCCGCTCCCCACCCGTCCGGCCTGTGGCCGTCCACCCTCCCCATGCGGGGAGGGAGGCGCTGAGCTACCCCATGAACCCCGGCATCCAGTCCTCGTGGGCCGAGCGCAGCTTCGTCAGCGGGATGCTGAACAGGCCCTTGGACGCGAAGGCGTCGCCGCCGGCCTGGCCGACGATGCTGGCGTGGAGGCCGGCGTCCGAAGCGGCCTCCAGGAGCGCCGCGGCGTCGTCGACGGCGATCAGGTAGCGGGCCTGGTCTTCGCCGAACAGGAACGGGTGGGCGTTCTGTTCGCTGCTGGCGTCGAGCGTCACGCCGACCTCGCTGGCCAGCGCCATGTCGGCTGCCGCCACGATCAGACCACCGTCCGAAAGGTCATGCACGACCGTGACTTGCCCGGACTGGATCAGGCCGCGCACGAAGTCGCCGGTCTTGCGCTCCAGCGCCAGATCGACCGGCGGCGGGGCGCCGTCCTCGCGGCCAAGGACCTCGCGCAGATAGATCGAGGCGCCGAGTTCGCCGTGGTTCACGCCGACGACGACCAGCGTCTGGCCGGCCTTCATGGCCGCGAAGTCGGCGCGCGTCGCGTAATCGGCCAGCAGGCCGACGCCGCCCACGGTCGGGGTCGGCGGAATGGCCTGGCCATTGGTCTCGTTGTAGAGGCTGACGTTGCCGCTCACGACCGGGAAGTCCAGCGCGCCGCAGGCCTCGGCCATGCCTTCGATCGCCTTGACGATCTGGCCCATGATCTCGGGACGCTCGGGGTTGCCGAAGTTCAGGTTGTCAGTGATGGCGATCGGCTCGGCGCCGACGGCGGTGATGTTGCGCCAGGCCTCGGCGACGCACTGCTTGCCGCCCTCGTAGGGATCGTTCTGGACGTAGCGCGGGGTGCAGTCGCTGGTCACCACCAAAGCCTTGCGGGTGCCGTGGACGCGAACGATGCCGGCGTCGGCGCCGGTTGAGCTGTCCTCCAGCGTGTCGGCCATGACGTGGCGGTCGTACTGCTCCCAGACCCAGCGTTTGGAGGCCATGTCCGGGCAGCCGATGACCTTCAGCACCGCCGCTTCCCAGTCGGTCGGGGCCGGGACCCGCGCCGGATCGAGGCGCGGCTGTTTCGCCGGCTCCACCCACGGGCGGTCGTAGAGGGGCGCGTCGTCCGACAGCGGGCTCAGCGGGATGTCGCAGACCACCTCGCCCTTGTGCTTCAGCACGATGTGGCCGGTGTCGGTGGTGTGGCCGATGACGGCGGCGTCCAGACCCCACTTCTCGAAGATGGCGTGGCCTTCGTGCTCGCGGCCCGGCTTCAGGATCGCCAGCATGCGCTCCTGGCTCTCCGAGAGCATCATCTCGTAGGCCGTCATGCCCTCTTCGCGCTGGGGCACGGCGTCGAGATCGAGCTCGATGCCGACGCCGCCCTTGCCGGCCATCTCGACCGACGAGGAGGTCAGGCCGGCGGCGCCCATGTCCTGGATCGCCGCGACCGCGCCGGTCTTCATCAGCTCCAGCGTCGCCTCGATCAGCAGCTTCTCGGCGAAGGGATCGCCGACCTGGACGGTGGGGCGCTTCTCTTCGCTGTCCTCGTCGAACTCCGCCGAGGCCATCGTCGCGCCGTGGATGCCGTCACGGCCGGTCTTGGAGCCGAAGTAGACCACCGGCAAGCCGGCGGCCGGGGCGGCCGAGTAGAAGATCTTGTCCGCGTCGGCGAGGCCCACGCACATGGCGTTGACCAGGATGTTGCCGTCGTAGCCGCGGTGGAAGTTGGTCTCGCCCGCCACGGTCGGCACGCCGACGCAGTTGCCGTAGCCGGCGATGCCGGCGACCACGCCGCTGACCAGGCGCTTCGTCTTCGGGTGCGAGGGGTCGCCGAAGCGCAGGGCGTTCAGCAGCGCCACTGGCCGCGCGCCCATGGTGAAGACGTCGCGCATGATGCCGCCGACGCCCGTCGCCGCGCCCTGGTAGGGCTCGATGTAGGACGGGTGGTTGTGGCTCTCCATCTTGAAGATGCAGGCCTGGCCGTCGCCGATGTCGATGACGCCCGCGTTCTCGCCGGGACCGCAGATCACCTTCGGCCCCTTGGTCGGGAACTTCCCGAGGTGCTTGCGGCTGGACTTGTAGGAGCAGTGCTCGCTCCACATCACCGAGAACACGCCCAGTTCCACGAGGTTCGGCTCGCGGTTCAGGCGCTTCAGGATCACGGCGTATTCGTCCGGCTTGAGGCCGAACTCGACGGCCGTTTCGGCCATGGTCTTCGCGGGGGAGGCGGTCATGGCGGGCTGTTAGCGGATTCCGCTCGAAATGTCACAGCGGGCGAGGCAGTCTTCCGGCCATGACACAGCATCGCAGACAGGTTCTGGGCGGACTGGCCGGTCTGCCGCTCGCCGGCGCCGCTTCGAGCGCGCTGGGCCAGACGCCGCCGCCCGCCGCGCCGGCGCCGGGGCCGCGGATTCGCTTCGAGACCGCCGAGGGCGCCTTCGTCGTCGAGGTCTACCCCGACCGGGCGCCGCAGACCGCGGCCAACTTTCTGCGCTACGTCGACGAAAAGCGCCTGGAGGGCGCCAACTTCTATCGGGCGATCAGCTACCCGGCGCTACCCGGCATGGGCCTGTTACAGGGCGGCATGAACGGCACGGGCAAGAAGCCGCTGCCGCCGGTCGCCCACGAGTCGACGCGGCAGACGGGCCTGACGCACAAGAACGGCGCGGTGTCGCTGGCGCGCGAGGAGCCGGGCTCGGCCACCTGCGAGTTCTTCATCTGCCTGGGCGACATGTCCAACGGCCTGGACGCCGACCCGCGCCTGCCCGGCGACAACCTCGGCTATGCGGTGTTCGGTCAGGTGGTCGAGGGGATGGACGTCATCGGCAAGCTGCATCGCGCGCCGGTCTCTCCGACCAAGGGGGCGAACTACGGCATGGCGGGCCAGATGCTCGACCCGACCCTGCCGATCCGCGCGGTCGCGCGCGTGAGCTGATCGTCGGATCGTCGACCCACCCCTCCCGCAGGCGTGATCGGCGTTCCCGGAACAGGCGAGTACCGGACCCGTTTTCCTTCTGCGCCGCCGGTCCCCCGCCGGGCGGCGCGCGTAACGAAAGGGAGAGCCTCATGGCCGACAACAATCGCAATAACCCGCAGCAGCAGCCGAACAATCCGCAGCGCCAGACCCCGGACCAGCAGCAGCAGGGCGGTCAACGTGATCGCGAGCAAGGCGATCAGGACCGCAAAGATCCGGGCGGCCAGATGGACCGTGACTCCGAGCGCGATTCGGAACGCGGCGACCGCTGAGGCGGCGACCTGACGGCGAGCGGCCGAGACGGCCGTCCGCCCAGGCTGGGGCCGGTGCGCGAGCGCCGGCCCTTTCGCTTGTCAGCGGGGTCTCACGACCCGGACGGCGGCCCAGGCCGTGGCGAACAGAAACGGTGCGACCAGGACCGCGAAGATGATCGCGGTGGCCGCGAGACCCGGGATCGTCAGGTATTCGCCGAGCTGGATGCGTTCCTGGCCGCCCGCGAGCTGGTCGCGGACCATCGGGTAGCCGAGGTTCAGCGCGAACAGGGCGCTGACCAGCATCACCATGAACATCGCAACGCGATTTCGCGCCAGCGCCAGGAAGGCCGCGGCGACCGCAAGCAGCCATACAGCGCCCGCGACGACCGTCACCGCCAGTCCGGCGTCAGCCTGGGCGAAGCCGAACCCGTAGCCGACGTACTCGGGATCAAGATAACCGCGCACCGGCGCCGCTGAGTTGAGGCCGGCGACCAGCAGATGAGCGAGGGCGACGAAGCCGGCGGCGAGCCCGGCCTTGGCCCGGCGCGCCACCAAGGTCCAGATCAGCAGCAGGAACGCGAAGACGCCGACGGCGACGACCGCCCAGTTGATGCTGGAAACGTCCACGCTACAGCCCTCCCCACGCAGGCGGGCGCAATCTGTTGCGAAGCCCTCTCGCCCGCCAGCGAATTCGCCACGCAGGAGACCGACCCGGTCAGTCCTTCGGCTTGACCGTGCGGCCGTGGCAATAGGCCTTCCAGGCCTCCCAGTAGGCGACGTCGATGTCCATGCAGCCGAGCGCGGTCGATTCCGCGACATAGGCCTTCATATCGATCCCTTCGACCCCGACGTACTTGTCCACGATGGGTTTGCAGGTTCGGGCCCTGGCGGCGTCGAAGCCGTCCTGCTGAAGCGTTGCGCGGGGCAGATAGCCTTCGGCGCTCCGGCTGACGTAGCCGGCCCACCGGCCGTCCGTGAACGACACCTGTCCGCAGACCGTTTGCCACTGGCCCTTCGGGTCGCGGCTGATGATCGTCTGGCGCAGCCCTTTGATCGGATCGGCCCACATCTGCATCTCGCGAAACGCCGCCGCGAGGAGTTGGGCGTCCGCAGGAGCGGGAAAGGCCGCGACCGTCGCATCGATCGCCGCCTGCTCGGTCCGTTCCGCCGCCGCAACGGCCTGTTCAGCCGCGATGCGGGCGAGGTTCACGCCGCGGACCAGCGCCAGCGCCGAAATCGTCAGCGTCGCCCAGAGCAGCACCCCCAGCCACACGTAGGCGCCGGTGTTGCTGCGCCGCCAGGCCTTGCGGAACAGGACCCGCAGCACGCCCCAGACCGCGAACGCGATCGCAAGGTTGCCGAAGGCGAGCGGCATCATCAGCCGGGGCCGGGCCCCCTCGGCGCCCAGCGCGAAGGCGCTCACCTGTTCATCCAGCAGCATCACGAGCAGGAACGCCAGCGCGCCGACCACGACCGCGCCGATGATCAGTGCCCAGACCGGCGCCGTTGGCGTGGACTTCGTACCGGTGTCCGTCATGCGCCCCCCGACGCGTGAAAGGTCAGGCGCTCGCGAGTGCGCTCTGGAACAGGATCGCCCCGTCGGCCGAACCGAGATCCGCCTCGAAGGCGCGGTCGGGGTGGGGCATCATGCCCAGGACGTTTCCCGCGTCGTTGATGATGCCGGCGATGTCGGCGACCGAGCCGTTCGGGTTGTCGAGATAGCGGAACACCACCTGACCCTCGCCCTCGATCCGCGCCAGCGTCTCCTTGTCGGCGAAGAAGTTGCCCTCGCCGTTGCCCACCGTCATCGTCACCTCGCGACGGCCCTGGTAGCCGGCGGTGAAACGGGTCTGGGCGTTGGTCACCTCGAGGCCGACCGGCTTGCAGACGTACTTGAGGCCCTCGTTGCGCAGCAGGGCGCCGGGCAGCAGGCCGGCCTCGCACAGGATCTGGAAGCCGTTGCAGATGCCGACCGTGGCCACGCCGCGATTGGCCGCCGCGATCACGTCCTTCATCACCGGCGACAGCGCCGCCATGGCCCCGCAGCGCAGGTAATCGCCATAGGAGAAACCGCCTGGCAAGACGATCAGGTCCAGCCCGTCCGGCAGGGCCGTCTCCTTGTGCCAGACCATCTCGACCTGGGCGCCGGTGGAGCGTTCGACGGCGACGGCGCAGTCCCGGTCGCAGTTGGAACCGGGGAAGACGATGACGGCGGCTTTCATGGGGGCGCCGCTTAGCATTGTTCGTCCGCGCGGGCGAGGGGGCCGCCGCGGATCAGGCCTCGTTGCCCGAGAGTTTCCCCGAGGCCGTCAGCTTGACCTTGCCGGCGGCGCTGAGCGGCACGGTGCCGGGCCAGCGAAACGCCAGCAGCCGGCTCTTGGCGATGCGCGCCACGCTGACCTGATCTGACTGGTTGCCGCCGAGGATATGATAGGCCGTGTCGTCCTCGCCGACGTAGAAGCCGACGTGACCCTGCCATCCATCGGGCGCGCCGCGCCAGAACACCGCCACGGCGCCCGGACGAACCGTGCAGGGGCCGCCGAACTTCAGCCACGACCGCGCCCCGAGCGGACTGGTCGGCAGGGGTTCCTCGGTAAGGGTTGAGCCCAGGCAGTGGGCGACGAACAGGCCGCACCAGGCGACATCGTCGCCGCTGTAGGGAATGCCCTGGTCCGTCGCCCATTGCAGGATGGCCGGATTGTCCGCGGCGCCCGGCGCTTCCTTGACGCCCATCAGTCGCCAGGCCTCCTGGAACCAGACCAGCGAAACGTCGGCGAGCGGGTTGGCGACCTTCGGCGCCTCTCCGAACAGCGCCTTGGCCGTGATCGGTCCGACCACGCCGTCGACCTGAAGGCCCTTGCTGCGCTGGAAGTTGCGCACGGCGGCCGCGGTACGGCGCCCCCAGACCCCGTCGATGACGCCGGGGTCGAAGCCCTTGGCCATCAGGGCTTTCTGGATGTCGGAAACGGTCATGGCTCGCCCTCCACCTGTGAATGGCGGCGAGCCTACACTCAACTATCGCGGTATGTAATACCGGTGTTCGCCGAGGTCAGGCGATCTCGATCCGGTAGCTCTCGATCACGGTGTTGGCGAGCAGCTTCTCGCACATCGCCTTCACCTCGGCCTCGGCGGCGGCCTTGTCGGCCCCGCCGACGTCGAAGGTCAGCACGCGGCCGACACGGACGTCCTTGACCTCGGGCCAGCCGAGGCCGTGCAGGGCGCTTTCGACGGCCTTGCCCTGCACATCGAGGACGCCGGGCTTCAGGAAGACGTGGACGGTGGCTTTCATGGGACGGATCTCGTCAAACGCTAGTGCAGGCCGCCTTTGATGACGGTCGGCATTTCCTTCATGATGCCGAGGCGGCGCGCCACCTCGGTGTAGCTCTCGATGACATCGCCCAGGTCGCGGCGGAAGCGGTCCTTGTCCAGCTTCTCGTTCGTCGCGCTGTCCCACAGACGGCAGCTGTCCGGGCTGATCTCGTCGGCCAGGATGATGCGCGCGAAGTCGCCTTCCCAGATGCGGCCGAACTCGACCTTGAAGTCGACCAGCGTGATGCCGACCGCGCCGAACATCCCGGTCAGGAAGTCGTTGATGCGCAGGGTCATCGCCATGATGTCGTCGATGTCCTGGGTCGAGGCCCAGTTGAACGCGGTGATGTGTTCCTCGGTGACCAGCGGGTCGCCCAGCTTGTCGTCCTTGTAGCAGAACTCGATGATCGAACGGGGCAGGGGCGTTCCTTCTTCGAGGCCCAGGCGCGTCGACAGGCTGCCGGCCGCGATGTTGCGGCAGATCACCTCGAGCGGGACGATCTCGACTTCCTTGATCAACTGCTCGCGCAGGTTCAGCCGCTTGATGAAGTGGTTCTGCACGCCGATCGCGCCAAGCCGGGTCATCACGAACTCGCTGATCCGGTTGTTGATCACGCCCTTGCCCTCGAGCACGGCCTTCTTCTGGGCGTTGAAGGCGGTCGCGTCGTCCTTGAAGTACTGGATCAGGGTGCCGGGCTCGGGGCCCTCGTAGAGGATCTTGGCCTTGCCCTCGTAGATCTTCTTGCGGCGGGTGGTCATGGTCGTTTCGGTTCCCCGTGGGGGTCGCTGACAGCTGGTCCGGGAACGAAAATCGCGCGCGGGCGGGATTGCCTGCGCGCGTATCGACTCGGAGCGGCTGTTGCTGAAGTCGGTGCGGAACCTAGCGGAACGGGGGCCTGGGCGCAAACAAAGCGCGTGTCGGGCGAACAAGACACGCCCGTCAAGCGACGCGCCTCATTGCGGCGAGGTCCGCAAGACGATATCAGGTCGCCCAATACCTACCGGAGTTTACATGAGCACGTTCGACGACCGCGAGAAGGGCTTTGAGAAGAAGTTCGCCCTCGACGCCGAGCAGGAATTCAAGGCTGCGGCCCGCCGCAACCGCATGCTGGGCGAATGGGCCGCGGGTCTGATGGGCCTGGAGTCCACGGAAGAGTACGTCCGCGCCGTCGTGAAGTCCGACTTCGAACAGCCGGGCGACGACGACGTTCTGCGCAAGGTTTTCGAGGATCTGAAGGGGTCGGGCGTCGAGATTCGCGAGAGCGACGTCCGCATGAAGATGGACGAGCTGCTGGCCCAGGCCCGCGAAGCGATCAAGAACTCCGGCTAGGCCGGCTAGGCCGGCAGGGCCGGGCGCCGGTTCAGCCGGCCCCGCCCGCCTTCATCGCGAATTCCTCCTCCGGCGAGAGGACGAGCTTCTTGCGCCCGACCAGCGCGAAGTAGGCGATGCCGATGGCGAACCAGATCGCCACCCCGACCACGCCGACCCGGTAGACGGGGTCCTGCAGCTGGAAGCAGATCGTCACCAGGGCGATCAGCACGGTCAGCGCCGCGCCGACGACGCCCAGCGGGCTGCGATAGGGCCGCTCCATGTCCGGGAAGCGTCGGCGCAGGAGGATGAAGGCCAGGCCCTGCAGCACGTAGGAGAACATGGCGCCGAACACGGCCATGTTCAGCAGCACGCCGCCGATCACCTGGGCTCCGCGTTCGGCGCCGAGGCCGAACCAGACCAACAGCATCACCGCCAGCCCGACCGCCGCCCCGGCGATCAGCGCCACCTCCGGCGTCTTGCGCGTGCCGTGGGTCACAGACAGTGCGCGCGGGAAGTAGCCGGCGCGGGACAGCGAATAGACCTGGCGACCGTAGGCGAAGATCACGGCGTGGAAGCTGGCCACCAGACCGGCGACGGCGATCAGGGCCAACACCCTGGCCGCGCCCTCGCCGAAGATGGAGCGGAAGCCGTCGAGGATCGGTTCGCCCGACTTCGACAGCGCGAAACTGCCCGGGGGGATCGAGGCGTTGAGCCAGATCACCATCAGGGCCGACAGGATCAGGGTCGCCATGCCGAGCAGGATGCCCTTGGGCAGGTCGCGCTGCGGGGCGTGTGATTCCTCGGCGGCGAGGGGGAGCTGCTCGATGGCCAGGAACAGCCAGACCGCGAACGGCAGCTGCAGCAGCACGCCCTGGAAGCCGGCGGGCAGGAAGGGACCTCCGCCCTCCGGCAGCTCAACGCCGCCGGGACCGACGTTCAGCGCGTAGCGGTTGAAGTCGACCAGCGGCGCCGAGCTGGCCCAGAACACGCCCAGGCAGGCCAGGGCCAGCAAGGTCACCACGACGGTCACCCTGAAGGACGCCGCCACGCCGGCCGCGTTCAGACCCACGAACACGATGTAGGCCCCGACCCAGTAGAGGGGCTGCAGGGCCGTCGGGGTGCCGAAGATGCTCGACAGGTAGGTCCCGATGAAGAAGCAGACCACCGCGGCCGTCAGCACGTACTCGACGTTCTCGCACAGGCCGGTGACGAACCCGCCCCAGGGCCCCATGGCCGCGCGGGCGAAGCTGTAGGCGCCGCCGGTGTGGGGCTGGGCGGCGGCCATCTCGGCGATCGAGAAGGTCAGGCCGACGTACATGACGGTGATGATCAGGGTGGCGATCAGCAGGCCGCCCCAGCCGCCCGAGGCCAGTCCCAGGTTCCAGCCGGAGAACTGGCCCGAAATCACCGCGCCGACGCCGAGCGCCCAGAGCGAGAACAGGCCGGCATGCCGCCGGAGCCCGCGCTTCTCGAAGTAACCTGCGTCGACCGTGTCGTAGACGACGCCCGCAGGCTTCTGATCGCTCATGTCCAGGTCCCCCACGCGAATGGAAGGGTGGCACAACCCGAGTGAATGTCCACTGTGAGACGTGCAACCGGTCGCGGTCGCGGAGTTTTCAGGCGCCCGGCGAGGCGAGTGACGCCGCGGCGGGCGATTCGAGGCGTTCCAGCGCGCTTTCGTCCTTCAGTTCGACCCCGGTCAGGGACCGACGCAGCGCCTCGCGCGCCAGCCAGGCGATGCGGAACGCTGCCTCCGCCGGCGGCAAGCCGTCGGGGCGGATGTTGGAGATGCAGTTGCGCTCGGCGTCCGTGCGGCCGGGTGTCGGGCCGAAGGTGAGATAGGCGCCGAGGCTGTCGGGCGAGGAGAGGCCGGGGCGCTCGCCGATCAGCATGATCACCAGGCGCGCTCCGAGCAGGCCGCCGATCTCGTCGCCCAGCGCCACGCGGGCCTGGGTTGCGATGACGATCGGCGCCATCGTCCAGCCGGCGGCGTCGATCCGGGGCGCCAGCGCGCCCAGCACGCCGTGCGCGTGGCGCTGGACGGCGGCGCCGGAGAGCCCGTCGGCGACCACCAGGGCGATGTCGCAGCCCCGCGCCCGGTCGCCCAGCAGCGCGCGGCCGGCATCGTCGAGTCGGCGCCCCAGGTCCGGCCGCCGCAGGTAGGTCGCGCGGTCCGGCGCGGCGCTGGCCACGCTGAGGGTGGGTCCGTACGCGCCCAGCGCCGCCGCCGTCGCCACAGGATCGAACCTTGCATGGACCGCGTCGCGAGCCCGGGCGTGGCCGAGCGCGAAACCGAGCACCGCCCGGGTCGGCAGGCCGGCGCCGGACCGGCCGAGCGCGATGCGCGCCGGCGTGTGGCGAGCGAGGGCGGACCAGGGATCGGGGCGAACCGGTGCGCTCATCCGACGGCCGCCAGCAACGGGTGGCCCGGCGTGGCGGGTAGCAGACGACCGTCCGGCGCGGCGAGACCCACGCGCTCCAGCCAGGCGGCGAACTCCGGCGCCCGCTTCAGGCCCAGCAGCTCGCGCACGTAGAGGGCGTCGTGGAAGCTGGTCGACTGATAGCCGAGCATGACGTCGTCGGCGCCGGGCACGCCCATCACGAAGTTGACCCCCGCCGTGGCCAGCAGGGTCAGCAGGACGTCCATATCGTCCTGGTCGGCTTCGGCGTGGTTGGTGTAGCAGACGTCGCAGCCCATCGGCACGCCGAGCAGCTTGCCGCAGAAGTGGTCCTCCAGCCCGGCCCGGACGATCTGCTTGCCGTCGTAGAGGTACTCCGGCCCAATGAAACCGACGACGGTGTTTACCAGCAGGGGCTCGAACGCCCGGGCGACGGCGTAGGCTCTCGCTTCCAGCGTCTGCTGGTCGACGCCGTGATGGGCGCCTGCCGACAGCGCCGAGCCCTGTCCGGTCTCGAAATACATGACGTTGTCGCCGACCGTGCCGCGCTTCAGCGACCGGCCGGCGTCGAGCCCTTCGCGCAGCAAGGCGAGGTCGACGCCGAAGCTCGCATTGGCGGCCTGGGTCCCCGCGATCGACTGGAACACCAGGTCCACCGGCGCGCCGCGTCCGATGAGGTCGATCGTCGTGGTGATGTGGGTCAGAACGCAGGACTGGGTGGGAATCTCGTAGCGCGAGATCAGGCCGTCGAGCATGCGCAGCAGGGCGTCGACTCCGGCAGGGCTGTCGCCGGCCGGGTTGATGCCGATCACGGCGTCGCCGCAGCCGTAGAACAGGCCGTCGAGGATCGAGGCCATGATCCCGGCCGGATCGTCGGTCGGGTGGTTGGGCTGCAGCCGCACGGCCATGGTTCCGGGCAGGCCGATCGTGCTCCGGAATCGCGTGACCACCGATGCCTTCTTCGCCACCGCGATCAGGTCCTGGTTGCGCATCAGCTTGCTGACCGCCGCGACCATCTCCGGCGTCAGGCCGGGCGCGAGGGCGGTCAGGCGCTCGGTGGTCGCCTCGCCGAGCAGCCAGTCCCGGAACTCGCCGATGGTCAGTGAGGCCACCGGCGCGAAAGCCGCGGCGTCGTGGGTGTCGATGATCAGGCGTGAGACCTCGTCGGTCTCGTAGGGAACGACCTGCTCCTGCAGGAACGTCTTCAGCGGCAGGTCGGCCAGCGCCATGCGGGCGGCGACCATCTGCTCGGCGCTCTCTGCGGCGATCCCGGCCAGCTGATCCCCCGAACGCGGCGGCGCCGCCCTGGCCAGCAGATCGGCCAGGGACGGGAAGGTCCAGGTCGTGTCGCCGAGCCTCTGCCGCACGGTCATCGCCGCTCCTCGCAAGGGGTTGAGCCTGACACGAGCCATCGACCGGCGACAAGCGAGGGACGGCAGGTTCAGATCCAGTTGCGCAGATTGCTCCAGGCCTGGGCCTTCTGTTCGAGCGACAGGCTCGCGAGCGCCGGGCTGCTTGAGGGCACGGGGGTCAGCTTCAGCCGCCCCTCATAGCCTGCGAGAAGCTTCATCCCCTTTTTCGCCGCCGTGCCGCCATTGAAGGCGATGACGCGGAGGTTGGGTAGCGTCTCGACGAGCGCCGCCAGGTCGTTGTGGACCGCGTCGCGGATCGCGGCGTCCAGGCTGCCGGGCCGCACGGCCTCGCCGACGACATCCCACAGGCCCACGCGATGGCGCAGCAGCGTCGCCAGACGGGCGTCGTAGTCCTGGGCCTGAAGGTCCTCGCCGATCACCGTCCCCATCAGCCGCCAGAAGGCGTTCCGGGGGTGGGCGTAGTAGCGGCCGGCCGCAAGCGAGGCCTCGCCGGGCAGGCTGCCCAGCACCAGCAGCCGGACGCCCTCGTCGACAACCGGCGGGAAGCAGCGCTTACGCGTCGGCCTGCTCCCCGAACACCCGGCGGAAGATCGTGTCGACGTGCTTGAAGTGGTAGCCATTGTCGAACAACGCATCGAGCTCGGCGTCGGTCAGGTTGGCGGACACGAATGGGTCCGCCTTCAGGAAGTCGATGAAGCGCCCTTCGCCGCGCCACACCTTCATGGCGTTGGACTGGACGGCGGCATAGGCCTCCTCGCGGCTGGAATCCTTCTGGGTCAGGGCCAGCATGACGCGCTGGCTGTGAACCAGCCCGCCGAGCCGGTCGAGGTTCTTCAGCATGTTCTCCGGATAGATCACCAGCCGCTCGATGACGCCGGCCAGGCGGCGCAGCGCGAAATCGAGGTGGATGCTGGCGTCCGGCGCGATGCCGCGCTCGACCGAGGAGTGGCTGATGTCGCGCTCGTGCCAGAGGGCGACGTTTTCCAGCGCCGGCACGACCGCCGAGCGGACCAGGCGGGCCAGGCCCGTCAGGTTCTCGGTCAGGATCGGGTTGCGCTTGTGCGGCATCGCCGAACTGCCCTTCTGCCCCGGATCGAACGGTTCCTCGGCCTCGAGCACCTCGGTGCGCTGCAGGTGGCGGATCTCGACGGCCAGGCGCTCGATCGACGAGGCCACCACGGCCAGGGCGGCGAACCAGGCGGCATGGCGGTCCCGCGGGATGACCTGGGTCGACACCGGCTCGACAGCCAGACCCATCTTTTCGGCGACATGCTCTTCGACGCGCGGATCGACGTTGGCGAAGGTGCCGACCGCGCCCGAGATGGCGCAGGTGGCGATCTCGAAGCGGGCCATGGCCAGCCGCTCCTTGGCGCGCTGGAACTCGGCGTAGTGGCCGGCCAGCTTGAGGCCGAAGGTGGTCGGCTCGGCATGGATGCCGTGGCTGCGGCCGGTGCAGGGAGTCAGCCTGTGCTCGAACGCCCGGCGCTTCAGCGCGGCGAGAACGAGGTCGACGTCCTCGAGCAGCAGGTCGGTGGCGCGCGCCATCTGGACCGACAGGCAGGTGTCCAGCACGTCGCTGCTGGTCATGCCCTGGTGCAGGAAGCGGGCTTCGGGGCCGACCACTTCCGCCACATGGGTCAGGAAGGCGATGACGTCGTGCTTGGTGGTGCGCTCGATCTCGTCGATGCGGTCGCTGTCCCAGACGGCGTCGCGGCCGCCGTCCCAGATGGCCTTGGCGGCCAGCTTCGGGATCACGCCCAGTTCCGCCATGGCGTCGGCGGCGTGGGCCTCGATCTCGAACCAGATCTTGTACTTGGTCTCGCTGGACCAGATGGCGACGGCTTCGGGGCGTGCGTAGCGGGGGATCATGCGCGGGCTAGTGATGCCCGCGCATGATCCTGTCAACCGCTCCGGGGCGTTCTAGCCGACCCAGTCCTTGCGCAGGGTGCGCCAGGCGAACAGGAAGTGCGCGCCGGCCCACAGGTAGCCGAACAGGCCGATGAAGATCGCCCAGCGCAGGCCGAACTCCTGGCCGACGGCGCAGGCGGCCTTGTTGGCCTCGAGCATCGCCTTGCCGCAGTCGGCCGTGGTCAGACCCGCGGCCGCGAGGTTGGAGTTGGCCAGCAGGTCGCTCAGCGCGCCGATGACGGGCGGGCCCAGGCCGTAGCCGAGGATATTGACGATGAACAGCAGCACGGCGGTCGAGGTCGCGCGGATGCGCGGCGAGGACACGCCCTGCACCGAGGCGTACATGCAGCCGAGGTAGAAGTAGTGGGTGATTGCGCCCACGACCATGAACGGAATGCCGATCATCAGGCTGGGAGACATGTAGCCCACCAGATAGAGCGGCGTGCAGATCGCGAAGCCGAGGGCCGGCAGCCAGGCCAGGGCGTTGGGGTGCCGCTTGACGATGCGGTCGGCCAGCCAGCCGGCGAAGAAGGTGCCCAGCGCCGCCGCGACGCCCAGGACCGCCCCGGTCAGCTGCGACGCCTGCAGGATGTTCAGGTCGTGCGTCCGCATCAGGAACGAGTTCAGGTACTGGCCCACGCCGTAGCCGACGAAGCTGGCCATCGCCGAGCCGAGGGCCACGTGCCAGAACGTCGCCTTGCGCGACAGCTCGCCGAAGGCCTCCAGGAACGTCGGCGTCTTGAGGTCGGTCCCGCCCGATCGCGGCGGCTCCTTGACCGTCAGCAGCACCACGAGCGCCAGCAGAACGCCGGGAATGCCCAGGATCAGGAAGGCGTTCCGCCAGCCCAGGTACTGGGCGATGTATCCGCCGCCGATGGCCGCCAGCGCCGAGCCGATCGGCACGCCCAGCGCGTAGATCGAGATGGCCGTCGCGCGGCTGGTGGCGGGGAAGTAGTCGCTGATCACCGACTGCGCCGGCGGGGTGCAGCCCGCTTCGCCGACCGAAACGCCGATCCGCGCCGCCAGCAGGGTGGCGTAGGAACTGGCCACGCCGCAAAGCGCGGTCATCACGCTCCACAGCGCCAGACAGGTGGAGAGGATGATCATGCGGCTGCGCTTCTCGGCGAGTCGCGCGATCGGGATGCCGAGGAAGGTGTAGAGCACCGCGAAGGCCGGACCGCCGAGCAGGCCGAGCTGGAAGTCGGTGAGGCCGAACTCCTGCTTGATCGGCTCCTGGATGATCGAGATCACCACCCGGTCGATGAAGTTGAAGGTGTAGACCACCAGAAGGGCGAACAGCACCCAGGCGCGATAGCCCTTGGTGCCGTACCCCGCGAATGGCGCGGCGGCCGTGGCGTCAGTCATCCGATCTCGTCCTTCCCCGACGTATCATTGGCGGCACTGTAGGCAGCCGCCGGCGCGCTGCGCCAGCGGCGATTTCGAAGGGCCGTGCCCGCTAGCTGACCATCTCTTCACGGATCGTCTTGCGGGCCATCCAGAAGAAGGCGAACGCGAGCAGGTTGAAGCCCATCGAGACGATCATCGCCCAGCGCAGGCCTTCGGCCTGGGCGACGCCGCAGGCCGCCTTGTTGACGTCCAGCATCGCCTTGCCGCAGTCGGCGGCGGTCAGGGCGGACTGCTGCAGGATGTTGGCCGCCCACAGGTCGCTGATGATGCCGACGAACAGCGGTCCAAGACCGAGCCCGACCAGGTTGATGATGAACAGCAGGACCGCCGCGCAGGTGGCCCGGATCTGGGGCTGCACGATGCTCTGGGCGGTCGCGTAAACCGGCCCGTACCAGAGCGAACCGATGATCGCGGGCAGGGCCAGCAGCAGCAGCGCGACCGTGGCGCTGGGGACGGAGACCGCCGTGACGTAGATCGGGATGGTGATCAGCGAGGCGATGGCGGGGACAACCACATAGGCCCGCAGGTCCTTAGCGCCCAGTCTGTCGGCGATGACGCCGCCCAGCCAGACGCCCAGGACACCGGCCGTGCCGCTGACGACGCTCAGGGCCACCGCCACAGTGCCGATCGGTCCGATCGAGAAGCCCGTGATGCCGGTGATCCAGGCCGAAAGCTCGGCGATCTGGTCGGCGTGGCTGCGGAAGAAGAAGCTCGCCGTGAACGGCGCGTGGCCGTAGCCGATGAAAGCCTTGATGGCGGCGGCGAAGGCGATGAGCCAGAAGGTCTTCTTCGAGGCCAGCACCTTCATCGCCTCGCGCAGCGGGATCGTCGCCGTCGCCTTGGCGGCCATCACGGCGGTCAGCTTCTTGCGCGGCTCGGGCAGGGTGAAGAACGTCAACAGCGCGAACAGCAGGCCGGGCGCGCCCGCCACCAGGAAGGCCGCGCGCCAGCCGTAGGCGTCGGCGATGAGGCCGCCCATCGCCATGCCGATCAGGCTGCCGAGCGGCGTGCCGATCGAGTAGAAGGCGATCGCCGAGGCGCGCTTTTCCTTGGGCACATAGTCGGTGATCAGCGAGTGGGCGGGCGGCGTGCAGCCGGCTTCCCCCACGCCGACGCCGATCCGGGCCAGGACCAGCTGCCAGAAGTTCTGCGCCACGCCGCACAGCATGGTGAAACCGCTCCACACCGCCAGCGCCGTGCCGATGATGACCGGGCGATTCGATTTCTCGGCCTTGCGGGCGATCGGGATGCCCAGCACCGTGTAGAAGAGCGCGAAGGCGAGGCCGGTCATCATGCCCAGCTGCCAGTCGGCCAGATGGAGCTCTTTCTTGATCGGCTCGGCCAGGATGTTGACGATCTGCCGATCGAGGAAATTCAGCGTGTAGATGATCATCAGGGTCCACAGCGCGTAGCGCCGGAACCCTGTGCTGAGGGGCTCGATGCCCGGGCCGTCGTCGGCGGGTTCACCCGTGGCGGGCGCAACACCCTGGGCCGGCGCGGTGGCGTCGGTCATCCTGCTCACTCCCTGTCAAACGCTTGTTCTAGTTGTTGGCCGCACCTTACGTGCAGGTTAGGGGGAGCCGTCAACAGGGCGTCACATCATACCGGGGAGTAGATCGTGGAAATCGTCGTCGGCACCAAGAAGTGGTCCACCTGGTCGCTGCGGCCGTGGCTGGCGCTCAAGCGCACCGGCGCGCCGTTCACCGAAACCCTGGTCCAGCTTCGCGAGGTCGAGACCTCGACCGCCGAGATCCTGAAGCATTCGCCGTCGGGGCTGGTGCCGGTGCTGAAGGCGGACGGGCTGACGATCTGGGATTCGCTGGCGATCTGCGAGTACCTGGCCGAGCGATTCCCCCAGGCGAAGCTGTGGCCGTCGGACCCGGCGCGACGGGCGCTGGCCCGGTCGGTGGCCGCTGAGATGCACAGCGGCTTTGGCGACCTGCGCCGCGAATGCCCGATGGATCTCGGCCTGGTGACCACGAAGGACCTGCCCGAGGGCGTCCAGGCCAATGTCCGCCGCATTGTGCAGGTGTGGGGCGAATGCCTGGCGCGGTCGGGAGGTCCGTTCCTGTTCGGCGACTGGTCGATCGCCGACGCCTTCTACACCCCGGTCGCGACGCGGTTCCGCAGCTACTCCATCGATCTGGCCGCCTATGGCGACACCGGCGCGGCGGCCGCGTACCGGGATGTGCTGCTGTCGGCGCCCGAGTTCCTGGACTGGGAGGCGGACTGCTAAGCCTTTCTCCTTTTCCGTCATGGCCCGGCTCGTCCGGGCCACCCATGATCACCGTCCATGCCGTGCGTCCTTCGACATGCCCGCGATGCGGGCTGCTCAGGATGACTGAGTCAGAGGGCTATCCACATAGTCTTGCTGAGCAGCGCCGCAGGCGCGTGTCGAAGCCCGCAACCGGCCTTCCGCCTCACCACGCATGGGTGGCCCGGACGAGCCGGGCCATGACGCCCTTAAGGTCGTTGGCGACGCTTTTGGATCACGGCCCGGCGCCATCCATTTGACTCGTGCGTGAAGGCAAGGTCGTGATCCACACGGCGCGGGGCGTCTGGAGATGAACATGCTGATCCGACACGGCGGCGATCTGACCGAGAACGACGTCACGCCGCACGGCGTCTACCTGAGGCGGCGCGAGTTCATGGCCGGCCTCGCGGGCGCCGGTCTGGCCGGCGCCGTCCCGGCCCAGGCGGCGACGGGGCTCAAGGGCATCGCCAGCCCCTATTCCACCAAGGAGACACCCAACAGCCGCGCGGAGATCACCGGCTACAACAACTTCTACGAATTCGGCCTCGACAAGGAAGATCCGGCCCGCAACGCCGGACGCCTCAAGACCCGGCCCTGGACGGTGAAGATCGATGGCCACTGCGACAAGCCGGGAACCTATGACCTGACGGACTTCCTCCGCGGCCATCCCCTGCAGCAACGGATCTATCGCCTGCGCTGCGTCGAGGGCTGGTCGATGGTGATCCCGTGGCTCGGCGTGCCGCTGGCCGATCTGCTGAAGCGCTACGGACCGACCAGTCGCGCGAAGTATGTCGCCTTCGAGACCCTCTACCGCCCCGCCGAGATGCCCGGCCAGCGCCGCGCCGTGCTCGACTGGCCCTACCGCGAGGGCCTGCGCATCGACGAGGCGATGAACCCGCTGACCATCATGGCCGTCGGTCTGTACGGCGAGACCCTGCCCAACCAGAACGGCGCGCCGATGCGGCTGGTCGTACCCTGGAAGTACGGCTTCAAGAGCATCAAGAGCGTCACCCGCATCAGCTTCGTCGAGAAGCAGCCGCGCACCGCCTGGAACGACTCCGCGCCGGAGGAGTACGGCTTCTATTCGAACGTCAATCCGACCGTGGATCATCCGCGCTGGTCGCAGGCCACCGAGCGCCGCATCGGCGAGTTCCGCCGCCGCGACACGCTGATGTTCAATGGCTACGCGGACCAGGTGGCCGGCCTCTATCGCGGCATGGACCTCAAGAAGTTCTACTGATGCAGCGCTCCTTGCGGGACCGCCTGATCTATGCGGTCGTCTGGCTGGCTTGTTTCGCGCCGCTGCCCTGGCTCGCCTGGCGGCTGCTGAACGACGACCTCGGCGCCAACCCGATCGACAAGCTGATCCGCGAACTGGGCGTCTGGGGGCTGCGGCTGCTGATCGTGGGCCTGGCGATCACGCCGGCGGCGCGGATCTTCAGGCAGCCGCGGCTGATCCGGTTCCGTCGCACGGTGGGCCTGTTCGCCTTCAGCTATGTGTTCCTGCATCTGGCCAACTACGTGGTGACCGACCAGTGGTTCGACTGGGCCGCGATCGGCAAGGACATCCTCAAGCGGCCCTTCATCACGGTCGGCATGCTGTCGTTCGTGCTGCTGGTCCCGCTGGCCGTGACCTCGACCGACTGGGCGCTGCGCAAGCTGGGACCGGTGCGCTGGCGGGGCCTGCATCGGCTGACGTATGTGATCGTGCCGCTCGGGGTGCTTCACTACTACATGCTGGTGAAGGCCGATCACCGCTCGCCGCTGATCTACGGCGGCATCGTCGCGGCGCTGCTGGGTTGGCGGCTGTGGGAAGCGGCGCGGAAACGAATCTAGCGGTCCTCGCGTCCGTGCCAGATGCGCACGATATGGATGACGTCGGCGTCCAGTGCGTATCGAAGCTCGTAGTCGCCGACGATCAGCCGACGCACTTCCAGGTCGTTCTCGACCGCGACGCGCTCGCCGAACCTCGGATGATTCAGAAGCACGTCGGGCGCTTCAATGAGCATCTTCGCGACACGCGCCGCGGTTTCGGGACTGAACGCCGCGAGAAAGTCGTGGAGCCTGCCGATGTCGTCGGAGGCCTGCTGGCTCCATCGTATTCTCATCTCGGACGGGGCTTCGGCTTGTCGGAAAGCAGCGACGCGGCCCACGCCTTCATGTCTTCATGCGCCACCGTCCGTCCGGCCTCGATGTCCGCGAGCCCTTCTAGGGTCATGCGGTGCTTCCACTCTTCCCGCTCCAGCCAGGCGGCGAGCGCCTGCTTGACGATCCAGGCCCGCGAGCGATCGAGCCGCTCGGCGGCTTCATCGACCTGTTCGGCCAGTTCGGTCGGGACATGGGCGGTCATGACGCGCGTGCTCATGGCATTTCCAATCATTACGATTGGTTCTGATTGTGCGCTTCTCGGGCTCATCTGAACAGCCCCAGCGCCTTGAAGCTGGCCACGCCCTCGCGGCCGACGACCAGGTGGTCGTGGACGCTGATCTGCAGGGCCCGGCCCGCCTCGACCACCTGGCGGGTCATGTCGATGTCGGCGCCGCTCGGCGTCGGGTCGCCGCTCGGGTGGTTGTGGACCAGGATCACGGAGCTGGCCGACAGCTCCAGCGCCCGGCGCATGACCTCGCGGGCGTAGACCGGCGCATGGTCGACCGTGCCGCGGTTCTGGATCTCGTCGAGGATCAGCTGGTTCTTGCGATCCAGGAACAGCACCCGGAACTGCTCGCGCGGCTCGTTGGCGAGCGCGACCTTCACATAGGCGAGCAGGGCGCTCCAGGAGGTGATGACCGTGCGCTTGCTGAGCCTCTCGCGGCCGACGCGGACGGTGGCTTCGCCGAGCAGCTTCAGGTCCAGAGCCGCCTGCTCCCCGACCCCGGCGACGGTGCGCAGGTCCTCCAGCGGCGCGGTCAGCACCCCGGCCAGCGAGCCGAAACGCGCCAGCAGCGCCTTGGCCAGCGGCTTGACGTCGCCCCGCGGAAACGTGCGGAAAAGGTAGAGTTCCAGCAGCTCATAGTCGGCCACGGCGTCGAGCGTCTTCAGCGCCCGTTCGCGCAGGCGCTCGCGATGGCCGAGCTGGTGAGTTTGGTCCGGCATGACTGCCCCGCGTCGTCAGCGGCGGCCATGATGAAGTGCGCGCGGGGGTTGTGCAATGCGTGGTTCGACACGGCCCTGCGGGCCTGCTCACCATGACGTGGAGAATCGCCTTCCCACCACGTCATCCTGAGCAGCGCCGCAGGCGCGTGTCGAAGGACGCAGGGCCTACGCCCCCGCGATCGCAGGCTGGAACAGCCCCGCCGGCGAGGCGGTGAACAGCTCGACGCCGTCCCTGGTCACGCCGCAGCTGTGTTCGCACTGGGCCGACAGGGACTTGTCGCGAGTCACGGCTGTCCAGCCGTCGCTCAGCACCTTCACCTGCGGCTTGCCCAGGTTCACCATCGGCTCGACGGTGAAGAACATGCCTTCCTTCAGCACCGGGCCTTCGCCGGGGCGGCCGAAGTGCAGGACGTTGGGGCTGTCGTGGAAGATCTTGCCCAGGCCGTGGCCGCAGAAGTCGCGCACGACGCTGCAACGCTGGCTCTCGACATACTTCTGGATGGCGTGGCCGATGTCGCCGAAGGTCGCGCCGGGCTTGATCACCGAAAGGCCCTGGGCGAGGCCCTCGTAGGTGACCTCGACCAGCCGTCGGGCGCGGGGCGAGACCTCGCCGACGCCGTACATGCGGCTGGTGTCGCCGTGCCAGCCGTCGACGATCACGGTGACGTCGATGTTGGCGATGTCGCCCTCGCGCAGCGGCCGGTCGCTGGGAATGCCGTGGCAGACGACGTGGTTGGTGCTGATACAGACGGTGTGGCCGTAGCCCTTGTAGAACAGGCAGGCGGGCAGGCCGCCGTTGTCGAGCACGAATTCGCGGGCCAGCCGGTCGAGGTGTTCGGTGGTCACGCCGGGGACAACGTGCGGGATCAGCATGTCGAGGCACTCGGCGGCGAGCCGGCCGGCCTTGCGCATGCCCTCGAAGCCCTCGGGGCCGTGAATCCTGATCGCGCCGGTGCGGTATTCCGCGTCCGAGACGCTGTCCATCGTGCTCATCAACTCAAGTCCTTGCAGCCGCGCCGGGGAGGGCGGGCGAAGCATCCATGTCGCGTCTATAGCACGGAAGTTCAATGGGCTGGGCGAGGCTTCAGTTGCCGCTTGCCACTTCCGTCATGGCCCGACTTGTTCGGGCCACCCATGCGTGATGAGCCGACAGGTCCGGCTCGGACCGAAATGCCGCGCCTCTTCTCGATGGTTCGTGTTCATGGGTGGCCCGAACAAGTCGGGCCATGACGGATGAACTGGGGGGACGCCTGAGCGGCTTCACCCCTTCCGCCACTCCATCACATGGAACCACGGCGCGCGGCGGTAGCGGTCGACCGTGGCCGGATCGCCGCCGGTCGGGGCGGGCTCGGCGAAGTGGGTCAGGGTCAGGCCGGCCTCCAGCAGCAGGCGCATGTAGGTCTCCAGCGGCCGGTGGTGGTTGACGATGCGGATGCCTTTCCACGCCGTCCAGTACGCGCGCTCCTCGAGGTAGGCGTCGATCGCATAGCGGAAGCGGCCGGCCGCGTCGTAGGACTTGCCCAGCCCCTCGCCGAGGCCGGCGGTGTTGAAGCTCGTCGAGTTCGCGATCAGCAGCGCGCCGCCTGGCTTCAGCACTCGCGCCATCTCCGGGATCGCCGTGCGGATGTCGGGAATATCGATCAGGCTCAGATAGCTGATCACGAGGTCGAACCATGCGTCGGGGAAGTCCAGCGTCTCGGCGCGGCCGACACGGTAGTCGCCGCCGGGGTCGCGCTGGCGGGCGGTCTCGATCAGGGCGACCGTCGGATCGACGCCGATCACGTCGACGCCCATCGCCCTCAGAGCGCGACAGAACCGGCCCTCGCCGCAACCGACGTCCAGCGCGTTGGCCGGGGCGAACGCCGCGACGCGGGCCTTCATCGGCGCGTCCAGCACGAAGCGCCGGCCGAAGTCGCCCTCGTCGCCCTGGCTGGCCACCCAGGCCTCCGCCGACTCGTCCCAGCCGTCGCTCATCGCGCCCTCCATTCCTCGGCCAGCAGGCCATAGATGTGGGTGTCCCGCCAGCCGTCGCGGACCTTCTGGTTCCGCAACAGGGTGCCTTCGCGCCGCATGCCCAGCTTCTCCAGAACCGCGATCGAGCCGGCGTTGCGGACGTCGCAGGTGGCCTGCAGGCGATGCAGGCCGAGCGTGCCGAACGCGACGGACGCCAGAGCGTGCGCCGCCTCGTAGCCGTAGCCCTGCCGCCACCAGCGCGGGCCGTAGCAATAGCCGAAGTCGGCGCCGGCCCGGCCATCGAGCCGCAGGCTGATCGCGCCGATCATCCGCCGCTCGGCGACCAGCTCGACCGCCAGGTCGACCGTATCGCGCGGCCAGCGGGTCTGCTGGTCGAGCACGAAGGCCATCCGCTCTCGCGTGACCTCAGGCGTGTTGGGGCCCCACTCCATGAACCGCACCGTCTCCGGATCCGAAGCGTAGGCGTGCATGTCGTCATGGTCATCGGGGCGCAACGCGCGCAGCAGCAGCCGCGCGGTGCGGACAGGAAACCAGGGCTGGTCGGGCGGTGGGATCATGGTCGTCTCCGAGGGGGCGAGGGCCGTCGGAGAGGTTTCATCGCGACCCCGTCCGAAGCGGCGGGGTTGCGGGCTGGTCCTGCGGGCGTCAGCCCACGCGAAGCCGCGCGTCCCCAAGGGGACCGGACGAATTCGACAGGGCGGCGGCGGCGCGGATCATGACGCCCTTATCGCCGCTCCGGGCCGGCCTGTCACGCCGGCCCGCGCGCCTCGGCGACTAGAGCTTGCGGCCGAGATACTTCTCGACCTGCCGCCGTTCCCAGTCGCCGTTCAGGAACGGCACGGCGCTGAACACCTGCAGTCCATGGGCGGCGATCCCCAGGCCCCAGCCGAGCGCCGGCCACACGAACCACAGGTAGCCTGGAAAGCTGAACAGGTTGATGGCCGCCAGGATGGGGATGACGATCAGGTACTGGGTCAGGTGGACGTAGAAGGCCTTCACTTTGCGCACGTGGGCGAGGGCGAGGGCTTCATCGGGCGGGAGTGTGGATCTCGTCGTGTCCATGTCGGGCTCCTTGAGTCGGTCGAGGTCGGTTTCAAGGACCGCCGCCAGGGCGTTCATGGTCTCGAGGCTGCCGGGCTGGCCGCGCTCGAGGCGCTGGATGGTGCGCACGCTGAGCCCCGACACCTCGGCGAGTTGCTCCTGGGACCAGCCCCGTTGCAGCCGCAGCTTCTGGATCAGCATGTTCACGTTCCCTGTTTGGCGATCGCCCGGACCGTCGCCACGACCCGTCGTCCTCGCCACGTCATCGACCCGACATTGGCCCGCCAGCGATGCGACAGAGAGCCGACAGTGCGCCGCCAGACGCCTGCTACTGTGCCCGAAAGGCGAGCGAACTCAACGGGTCGCGGCCCTGAGCCACGGAAGGCGGCGATCGATGCCGATGCGGTAGGCGCTCATGGCGCAGGCGTAGACCAGCACCTCGACTCCGGCGTCAGCTGCCCGCTCCAGCGCCGCCGCGAAAGCGGGGTCGAGCTCGGCGCAGGCGCTGAAGGCCTCGCAGTCCTCGCGCTGCACCGTGAACAGCACCACCGCGCGGTCGCCGGCCGCGACCATCGCCTCGAGCTCCTTCAGGTGTTTCGTCGACCGCGCGGCGACGCAGTCCGGGAACTCGGCCAGCGGAGCGTCGCGACGCAGGTGGCAGTTCTTGACCTCCAGCCAGCACCGTTCTCCGGAGCCCGTCTCCAGCAGGAAGTCGACCCGGCTCGCCTCGCCGTACTTCACCTCGCGGCGATGGAGATCGTAGCCGGTCAGTTCCGGGATCCCGCCTGCCGCCAGGGCCTCGGCCACCAGGCGGTTGGGGAGCATGGTGTTGACGCCGGCCAGCGCGCCGCGGTCTTCCACCATCTCCAGCGTCCAGGCCAGTTTGCGCTTGGGATCGTCCGACCGCGACAGCCAGACGCCGAGGCCGGGCATGTTCAGCCCGAGCATCGCGCCAGGGTTCGGGCAATGGGCGGTCAGCGTCGTCCCGTCGTCCAGCACCACATCGGCGAAGAAGCGTTTGTAGCGGCTGACCAGCACGCCGTGGCTGAGCGGTTGCGGGAAGTCCATGCGACCTCTAATCCGGAGTGCAGCTGAGCATTAGGGAAGGACGGAACGGATGGCGAGCCAGGAACGGGTAACGGCGGCCGTCCTGATCATCGGCGACGAGATCCTCTCCGGGCGCACCCAGGACACCAACCTCAACGCCATCGCGCGCTACCTCGGCGTCCATGGCGTCGACGTGGCCGAGGCGCGGGTGGTCGGCGACGTCGAGGACGAGATCGTCGCCACGGTGAACCATCTGCGTCACCGGTACGACTACCTGGTCACGACCGGCGGCATCGGCCCGACCCACGACGACATCACCGCCGACTGCGTGGCCAAGGCCTTCGGTGTGGCGCTGTACGAGCACCCCGAGATCATCGCCATGATGGCCGCGCGCTGGGGCGACGAGCTGAACGCCGCGCGCCGCCGGATGGCGCGGGTGCCCGAGGGCGGCACGCTGGTGAAGAACCCGGTGCAGGGACCGCCGGGCTTCCAGATCGGCAACGTCTTCGTGCTGGCCGGCGTACCGGTGATCATGCGCGGCATGCTCGAAGATGTCGGTCACCGACTGAAGGGCGGGGCGGTCGTCCTGTCGCGGACGGTGCGGGTCGACGGCTCGGGCGAGGGGGTGATCGCCGCGCCGCTCGAGGCGGTTGCAAAGGCCCATCCGACCCTCTCCCTGGGCAGTTATCCGTTCTTCTCCGCCGACGGTTACGGGTCAAACCTCGTGGTTCGTGGACGCGATGCCGACGAAGTCGCCGCCACGGTGACCGAACTGGAAGCGGCGCTGCGCGCGGCCGGCGTCGCGACCGTGACGCATCTTGACTCCGCCTGAAGGTGACGCTTCACACTACGGCAACCTGAAATCGGCCCTCGCGAAGGAATGCCGTATGCGTAGCGTCTCTTTTGTTCTTACCCTCGCCGCCACCGCGGCTTTTGCCGCTCCCGCCTTCGCGGCGACGCAGACCCAGACCGCCACCGAAGCCCCGACGGCCACCGCGCCGGCCGCCAAGCCGAAGCCCGCCGTTGATCCGAACCGGATCGTCTGCATCCGCGAGCATGTCGTCGGCAGCAATCGGCCGCAGAAAGTCTGCATGACCGTCGCCGAGCGTGACCGTATGCGCGACGCCGCGGCGCGCCTGGTCACCGAGCAGCGGGGCGCCACCGCGCCGCGCGAAGGCGTCGGCCGCTAACCCTCCCGCAGCTTCCTGCGCCAACCCGCTGTTGCCGTCGGCGCCTTCCGGGCGCTACGACGGTGCGGCCTGGGGACGTGGCGGAATGGTAGACGCAGCGGACTTAAAATCCGCAGCCGCGAGGTGTGTGGGTTCGAGTCCCACCGTCCCTACGCGCGCCGGAAACGGCGCCTGGGCCCTTCAAGACGACAAAAAGCCCGCCGCGATGATCGCGGCGGGCTTTCGTCGTCCAGTGTGCGTCCGGCCGGTTAGGGCAGGATGGCCTTCAGCGTCAGGATGACGCGGCCTTCGCAGAGGTTGCAGCCGTCGATGTCGGTGTCGTGGTAGCGCAGATCGGCGGCGAAGTTGTCGGTGATCGCGTAGCCGACGCCGAGGTTCCAGGTCGAGTAGTCGACGTCGACGCCGGCGATGTCGACCGACTGGTTGCCGATGGCGCCGGAGATGGTCCACTTCTCGGCCGGCGAGATCGAGGCGTTGGCTTCGAGGTACAGGCTGTCGTCGGTGCCCACGCCCGTGTAGTCCGGCGAATAGTAGGCGGCCGCGCCGAGCGTGAACGGACCAGCCGGAACCGAAGCGGCGGCCTTGGCTTCCCACTGCGACCAGTCAGCGCCGCTCGGCTCATTGATGTAGCCGTAGTAGAGGAAGCCGAAGTCCAGGCTCACCGGACCGGCCGAGGGCTTGATGCCGGCGTAAAGGTCGATTTCGCCGTCCGTGCCGTCGCCGAAGTCGACGTTCGAGGCCCAGGCGCCGGCGTAGAACATGCCTTCGCTGACGTCGACGCCGCCGAACACCTGCACGCCTTCATCCGTCTGGCTGACGCCGCGGAACGCATAGTCGTTGGCAATGCCGACATTGAAGCTGACTTCGGCGGCGGAGGCCGTGCCAGCCAGGGCGAGAGACGCCGTGGCGGCGCAGATGGCCAGTTTAAAAGCTTTCATCGCTATCCCCTTGTTGTTGCCGCCGGACGGGATCACCGCCCCGGCGTCGCCCCCGTCGTGCGACGTCGAGCGAGTCGAAGATTGGGTTAAGGCTCCGAAAGCCCCTAACGACGTGGCGCGCTTACCGAACTCCGCGCGATACGCTGGCTGCAATTTGGGCGACCGGAGAGGCTACTGCACAGTTTCTAGGCGGATTCCAGCCTCCTGTCGCGGCGGAATGTTGCGCTGCGGAACCATTGGCGCGGGGTGTGTCCCCGCTGCACCGGGGCGGTCAGCGCATCGACATCGAGGCGAAGCCGAGGTGCGTTCCGGCGTCCACCAGAAGGGTTTCGCCGGTCACGTGCCGTGACGCGGGCGAGGCCAGAAACACCGCCGCGCCGGCGATATCCTCGGCCGTGGAGGCGGCCTTCAGCGGCGTGGAGCGGATAACGCCTTCGCGCATGCGAGACACGGTGTCGTCGGCCATCGCCTTGCCGAACCACGGCGTGTCGATGAAGCCCGGGCAGATGGCGTTGACGCGGATGTTGGGCGCCAGGCCGCGAGCCAGCGACAGGGTCAGGGTGGTCATCGCCCCCTTGGAGGCGGCGTAGGGCACCGACGAGCCGATGCCGGTCACGCCGGCGATCGAGGCGGTGTTGACCACCGCGCCGGGCTGGGGCGCCGCTTCCAGCAGCGCGCGGGCGGCTCGCACCATCTGGAAGGCGCCGACCACATTGACCTTGTAGAGCCGCAGGAAGTCGTCGGCGTTCACAGCGTCCAGATCGCCGTGGTTGGGCGCGAACTTCGTGACGCCGGCGTTGTTGAACAGGGCGTCGATGCGGCCGTACGGCTCCGCGGCGGCGGCGATCCTGCGGCAGTCGGCGTCCTCTCCGACGTCGCCCTGGACCAGGACGGCCTTGGCGCCCAGCGCCTCGACCTGGCGGCCGGTTTCCCCGGCTTCGGCCTGGCTGGAGGCGTAGTTGATCACCACGACGGCCGCGCCGCGCGCGGCGGTCTCCACCGCGATCGCCCGGCCCAGGCCCGTCGAGCCGCCGGTCACCACCACCACGAAGCCGTCGAAATCCTTGCCCGCCATTGCGTCTCTCCCTTGCTTTGCTTCTCCCTACACCGGCGGCCGCGCTTGTCGCGAGGGGGAGGGGGGACTAAATCGCCGCCATGACCGAACTCAACGTCACCCAGCTGGGCCAGACCGTCGACGCGCCGCAACGTCCCGAGGACGCGGTGCTCGAGCGCGTGCCCAACCCGCAGGCCGACACCCTGTATCTGGCCCGCTTCACGGCGCCGGAGTTCACCTCGCTGTGCCCCGTCACCGGCCAGCCGGACTTCGCGCAGCTGGTCATCGACTACGCGCCGGGCGACTGGCTGATCGAGTCGAAGTCGCTGAAGCTCTATCTCGGATCGTTCCGCAACCACGGCGCCTTCCACGAGGACTGCACGGTCGCCATCGGCCGCAGGATCGTCGAGGTCGCCCAGCCGAAATGGCTGCGGATCGGCGGCTACTGGTATCCGCGCGGCGGCATTCCGATCGATGTCTTCTGGCAGAGCGGCCCCGCGCCGGACGGCCTGTGGCTGCCCGACCAGGGCGTCGCGCCCTATCGCGGCCGGGGTTAGCCGCCGAACCGCGTCGTCAGCGCCGCCAGATCCGGGCGCGCCCGTTCCTGTGGCGCTTCGGAAGCCGTCCCCATGAACACGAACCCGGCGATCCGCTCATCCGACGACAGGCCGAGCGCCGCGCGGGCGTCGGCGTCATAGGCGTACCAGTCGGTGATCCAGTTGGCGCCGTAGCCCATAGCCAGCGCGGCGTAGGTCAGGGTGGTGCAGACCGCGCCCGCCGACAGCAGCTGTTCCCACTCCGGAATCTCCCCGGGAACGATTCGTGAGACGACCGCCACGCCCAACGGCGGAGTCTTCAGCTTGCCGAGCTTGGCGGCGAGCCTGGCGGCGTCCGGCCGCCCGGCCGCGATGGCCTCCAGCATGGCGGCGTAGGCCGCCTTGCCCTCGCCCTCCAGGATCACGAACCGCCAGGGCGCCAGCTTGCCGTGATCCGGCACCCGCGCGGCCAGGGCCAGCAGGTCGGCCAGCTCCGCGTCGCCCGGCCCCGGGGCGCGCAGGCTCAGGGCCGAGGCCGACCGACGTCGGGCGAGAAAAGCCAGCACTTCCGGCGCGGGTGAGATGGGCAGGGCCTCGCCGAAGTCGGGAGGCGTGGGGATGCCGTGGGTCACGAACGTCTCTGGAGATCAGGTGGCGATGGCGTCTTCGGTCGTTTCGAGCAGGGCGCGAAGTTTCACGCGGCTGTCGGGCGACAATAGCTTGAAGCGGTTGTCCAGATCCGGGGCCCGTTCTCCGTCGAGCGTCGCGGTCATCGACAGTTCGCCGGTCGCCGCATCCCGCGTGTAGCTCTCGCAGGCGACCTTGCCCTCGAGATCGGTCATCCGCTCGCGGATCATGGCGATAGTGACCGTGGCCTGGGCCGCCGGAGCCCGGGCGCCGTCGTTCAGCACCGCGACATCCATCTCCTCGAAGCGGTACGTCCAGCAAAGGCGCGAGCCGTCGACCTTGAGGGTCTGGCGAATGACCATCTCGAAATCGACCTCGTCGGAGATTCGATAGCGGCGGGTCTGGGCGACCTTTCCGTCGGCGGCCTCCATGAACACCACCTCGTCGCAGCTCTGGTCGCTGTCGCGCCAGCCCGCGCACCAGACCTGCCCGTCATTGATCAGCCGGGTCAGGGCGTCGCCGGACAGCGCCGCCGACGGCTGCGCGGATGCGGCGAGGGGCGCGAGGAGCGCGGCGAAGGCGAGGGCCGGAAGCAAACGCATGCGCAACACCTATGGGGGATAGCCGGCTGCGGCAACCGGCGAGGGGTTGGCGAACGCCGTTCTCGCCACCATATCCGCCGAAAGGGCGAACCTCTTCGGCGAGCGCGAGTTGTGCTATAGGGCCGCGGAGGACATGGGAGGGCTTGTATGCCCAGGCAGTTCGAAGTCGTGAATCCGTCCGCGCCGCCGCCCGTCTGGGCCGCGCTGCGGAACGAGGCCGAACGCGCGGTGCGCGACGAACCGACGCTGGGCAGTCTGCTCAACGCGGTGATCCTGTCGCACGACACGATGGCCGATGCGCTGAGCTACCAGTTCGCCCGCAAGATCGGCGACCAGGAGCTGCGCGCGATGAGCGCCCGCGAGATCGCCGACGAGGCCTACGAGGCCGATCCCTCGCTCGTCGCCGCCGCCGAGGCCGACCTGAAGGCCGTGTTCGAACGTGATCCCGCCTGCAAGGGCTACGTGCAGCCGTTCCTGTTCTTCAAGGGCTTCCTGGCGCTGCAGAACCACCGCATCGCCCACTGGCTGTGGACCCACAGCCGCGAGACCCTGGCCTTTTACCTGCAGAGCAAGGGCAGCGAGGTCTACCAGGTCGACATCCATCCCAACGCCCGCATCGGGACGGGCGTGTTCCTCGACCACGGCACCGGCATCGTCATCGGCGAGACCGCCGTCGTCGGCGACGAGGTCTCGATGCTGCATGGCGTGACGCTGGGCGGCACGGGCGCCGAGCGCGGCGACCGCCACCCCAAGATCGGCAAGGGCGTCCTGCTGGGCGCCGGCGCCAAGGTGCTCGGCAACATCACCGTCGGTGACTACGCCAAGGTGGCCTCCGGCTCGGTGGTGCTGAAGCCGGTTCCGCCGCACTGCACGGCCGCCGGCGTGCCCGCTCGTTTGGTGAATTGCCCGACCTGCGAAGAGCCGGCGCGGACGATGGACCACACCCTGGCCGAGGCGGTCTACGACTACGTGATCTGATCGCCCGTGTGTCCCCGCGAAGGCGGGGACCCAAGCCGCGCATGGCTTTGCGCGGGGCCTTTCCACTTCAGAGTCAGCTTGGACCCCCGCCTTCGCGGGGGTGATCGGAAATGGGAAGCCTTTTGGCTTGCCTCGACGGCGGGCGGCGCTAGGTTCGCGCCGAACGCGCCCCGGCGCGCGCCATCACAGGAGCCACGCCGTGGACGACAAGCACATCAAGCAGATCGAAGCGCATCTGAAGCGCACCTTCGGCAATCCGCACTTCTCGGTGAAAGCGCGCAAGCAGAAGGACTCGGCCGAGGTCGAGCTGAAGAGCGAGTTCATCGGCGTCATCTACGAAGACGAGGACGAGCCCGGCTCGTTCCTGTTCGAGATGGCGATCCTGGCGGAAGACCTGGAGTAGGGCTTCCCCTCATCCGTCATGGCCCGACGCGTTCGGGCCACCCATGCGTGGTGAGGAGACTTTGAAGGGCGCTGCCGTGAGGCCGCGCCCTTTTCGTTTTGCGCGGTGTTCATGGGTGGCCCGAACAAATCGGGCCATGACGTGGAGATTTTTCCGGAAAGTCGCCCGCTATTCCCCACGCTGCAGGGTGATGCCCATCTCCTCGACGTCGAGATCGCGTTCCAGTTCGTGCAGCACCTCGTCCTCGATCGCCCCCTCGCGATGCAGCCGGATCAGTTCGGCGCGGGAGGCGGCGATGGCCTGCAGCAGGACGTCGAAGTGGGGGCGGAGGATCTCCATGGCGGCGACCGGCTCGGCCGCGTAACGCTCCATGTAGCCCTGCCGCTTCTGGTGATCGCCAAGGATTTGCGGATGCAGCAGCGTGCCGTCCTCGGCGTAGGCAAGCCGCTCGACGGCGGCGAGTCGCGCGCTCGCCATGGCCGCCTCGGCCTGCGGCATGCTCATGCGGGCCGGGGGATCGTTGTCGACGAGGCCGACCTTGCGGATCAGCCAGCCCAGGCTCGATCCCTGCAGGATGACGGTCGCGAAGATCACGGCGAAGGCGCAGACCAGCATCAGGTCGCGGCCCGGCATGTCCATCGGCAGCGTCAGCGGCACGGCCAGCGTCACGACGCCCCGCATCCCGGCCCAGCCCAGCACCGTCGCCTGCTTCCAGCCCAGCGGCCGGGCGGGTTTGATCCCCAGGCTCCGGGCGGCCGTCACCAGGGCCTCTGATCCGAAAATCCAGAAGAAGCGGACGACGACCACGGCCAGCACGACGGCCAGGACAGTCCAGACCATCGAGGCCGGCACGGCGTCGATTCCGCCCATCCGCTCGATCACGCCGCGCAGCGAGAAGCCGATCAGGATGAAGACCAGCGCCTCCAGGCAGAAGACCATGATCTGGTTGAACGACGTCCCGACCAGCCGGACGCCGCCCGGGAACAGCACATGCTGATACCAGCCGAGCACCAGACCGGCGGTCACCGTGGCGATGACGCCCGATACATGCACCGCTTCGCCGGCCAGGTAGGCGGCCCAGCCGAGCATGGCGGTGACGACGACGATCAGGGTGCGGTCGCGGAGCTTCCGCGCGGCCAGCGCCCAGACGCCGCCCATGACAAGGCCGACCACCACGCCGCCGGCCGCGACCACGACGAAGTTCTGGACCGCCTCTCCGGCATTGAAGACGCCGCTCAGCGTCGCGGCGACCGCGAACCGGAACAGGATCAGGCCGGTCGCGTCATTCAGCAGACTCTCGCCCTCGAGCAGGGTTATGAGCCGGCGCGGCAGGGAAACGCCCTTGAGCACCGCCCGCGCCGAGACCGCGTCGGGCGGCGAGACGATGGCCCCGAGCGCGAAACAGGCGGCCCACGGCAGCTCCGGCACAAGCCATTTGGCGACCAGGCCGATGCTCAGGGTGGTGAAGATCACCGCGCCGACCGCCAGCGACAGGATGCCGGGCAACTGGCGTCGGAATCGGCCCAGCGCGGTGGAGTAGGCGCCGTCCATCAGCAGCGGCGGCAGGAACAGGACAAGCGCCAGTTCGGGGTCGAGCGAGATGGTCGGCAATCCCGGCATGAAGGCCAGCGCACCGCCGCCGACCAGCAGGGCGGCCGCGGGCGGCAGCCTCAGCTTCAGCGCCAGCCAGTGCAGCGCCACAATCAGCGCCAGCAGCACCAGGACCAGCTCGAACGCTTCGACGGCATGCATGGGGGTGCTCCGGGACTCGGTTGCGGCGAGTGAACACGACGAACCCCGTTTCGTGAACCACGGGCGCGCCGGGCGGACCGTCCGGCGCCTTGACGGGACCGCGGCCCGCGCAGAGGTTCGCTTCATGCCGAACGCCGCTCCTTCGCCCTGCAGCTATCTCGGGGATCCGGCCGTTCGGGCCTTCGCCGTAGTCCTCAGGCGGAGCGGAAGGCCTTCCATTGTTCCGTCATCCTCGCGCGAGGATGGCGTCGGAGGGTGTGCGTGAAGGTTCTCGTCATCGGAGGCTACGGCACGTTCGGCGGCCGGCTGGCGCGGCTGCTCGCCGATGAGCCGCGCGTGACGCTGCTGCTGGCGGGGCGGTCGGAGGCGAAGGCGCTCAGGCTGATCCAGTCGATCCGATCGGACGCCGCGCTCATTCCCTTTCGCTTCGACCGCGACGGCGATCTCGCCGCGCAGCTGGCGGAGGCCAGGGCCGACCTCGTGGTCGACGCCAGCGGGCCGTTCCAGGCCTACGGCGCCGACCCTTACCGCGTCGCGGAGGCCTGCATCGCGGCGGGCGTGCCCTATATCGACCTCGCCGACGGCTCGGAATTCGTCAGCGGCATCGCCGCGCTGGACGCCTCGGCCAGGGCGGCGGGCGTCTTCGTGCTGTCGGGCGTCAGCACCTGTCCGGCCCTGACCTCGGCGGTCGTGCGGCGTCTGTCGGAGGGCTGGCGCGTGGTCCGCACGGTCGCCGCCGGCATCGCGCCGACGCCCTGGGCCGGGCTGGGCCTCAGCGTGGTCCAGGCGATCGCGGGCTACGCCGGCAAGCCGGTGATCCTGGCCCGCGGCGGCCGCTGGGCCTCGGCCCCGGCGCTGGTCGAGGCGAGGCGGGTGACCATCGCGCCGCCGGGCGTCATGCCGCTGCGCAACCTGCGTTTCTCGCTGGTCGATACGCCGGACCTGCGGACACTGCCGGCCATGCTGCCGGGCCTGCGTGACGTCTGGTTCGGCGCCGCGCCGACGCCGGAGATCCTGCACAGGATGCTGGGCGGCATGGCCTGGCTGGTCCGTAAGGGACTTTTGCCGACGCTGACGCCGCTCGCGCCGCTGTTCCACTGGGCGATCAACCGCCTGCGCTGGGGCGAGCATCGCGGCGGCATGTTCGTCAGCGTGACGGGCGAGGACGCCGAGGGCCGGCCCGCGCGACGCTCGTGGCACCTGGTCGCCGAGGGCGACGACGGGCCGTTCATCCCCTCCATGGCGGCCGAGGCCGTCATCCGCGGCCTGCTCGACGGGCGGCGGCCGGGTCCGGGCGCACGGGCCTCGACCTCCGACCTGGAGCTCGCCGACTTCGAACCGGCCTTCGCCCGCCGGACCATTCGCGCCGGGGGCCGCGAGGAGATCGTCGGAGCCGAACCGGTCTATCGCCAGGTCATGGCCGGGGCCTACGACGCGATGCCCGAGGCCTGGCGCGCATTGCACGACCTGCGCTCGGGGTCCGCCAACTTCGAGGGCCGGGCTTCGGTGAAGCGCGGCAAGGGTTTGCTGGCGAGGATCGTCGGCGGCGTCATCGGATTTCCGGAACCCGGAGAGGACGTGCCGGTCAGCGTCCGCTTCGAGCGGCAGGGCGCGGCCGAGCTCTGGACCCGCACCTTCGCGGGCAAGGCCTTCTCCAGCCTGCAGGAGCCGGGGCAGGGGCGGTCAGTGCGGCTGGTCGTCGAACGGTTCGGCCCGCTGGCCATCGCCATGGCGCCCGTCGTCCACGACGGCCGGATGAGCCTGGTGATCCGCCGCTTCAGCGCCTTCGGGATCCCGCTGCCGCTGTGGCTGTCACCGACAACGGCCGCCCACGAGGATGTCCTGGACGGCCGCTTCCGGTTCGACGTCGTGATCGGCCACCCGCTGACCGGCATGATCGTGATGTATCGCGGCTGGCTGGAGCCCTCCTGAAGCCCTCCTCCTCGATGGAGGAGGGTTGGGTGGTGGTGTGGCCGCTGCGCCGGTGGAAGAGCTCAGTGGGCTCGGAGCCCAACAGCGCCTATCCGGCGATCCAGCGGCCTCACCACCATCCCCGGCCCTTCCTCCATCGAGGAGGAAGGGAGAAGAGCCGCTACAGCACCCCCAGCATTTCGGCCACCAGCGGGTGGCGGACAATGTCCTGCTCGGCGAGGCGGACGACGGCGATGTTGGGCACCGCTTCGAAGCGGTCGGCGACGTCGCCCAGGCCCGAAAGGCCCGGCAGCAGGTCCGACTGGTGCGGGTCGCCCGTCACCACCATGGTCGAGTGCCAGCCCAGGCGGGTGAGCAGCATCTTCAGCTGGCCGTAGGTGCAGTTCTGGGCCTCGTCGATGACCACGAAGGCGTTGTTGAGCGTGCGGCCGCGCATGTAGCCGACCGGCGCGATCTCGATGGCGCCCTCGGCGATCAGCGCCCGCACCCGCTTCATCGACAACCGGTCCGACAGGGCGTCGTAGAGCGGCCGCAGGTACGGCGCGAGCTTGTCCTCCATGTCCCCGGGCAGGAAGCCGATCGACTCGCCGGCCTCGACCGCCGGACGGCTGAGCACGATCTTGGCCACCTTGCCGGCCTCGAGCGCCTCCACGGCCTTGGCGATGGCCAGATAGGTCTTGCCGGTGCCCGCCGGTCCGAGCGCCATGACCAGGTTCTTGGCGTCGATCGCCTTGATCAGCTGAGCCTGGCCGTCGGATTTCGGTTTTATTGTCTTCAGATACCCCTGATCGCGTTCGTCTTCCCGGCCGAGCGGCGACCAGCCTGAGCCCACCGGCAGGCGGCGAACCTTGCCGCCGTCATCCTGGTGAAACTGGGCGTGATCGAATGCGCCTTCGCGCACGGTCCGCTTCAGGGCACGCTTGGTCATCGAGAAGCCTCCATGGGGGCATGAAAAAAGGGCGTCGCCGGAACGGCGCGCCCTTGGGTGTGGACTGCGGAGAGGGAGTCGCGTGCGCGGCCCGGCGGCTCGCTTTCGCTTCGCGGAACTGAAGGCGTCCCTGGACGCCTGGACACAAAACGCGACACCCGGCTCTCCGTCATCAGGAGACCGCGACCGGAAAACCCGACCGCGTAGGATTTGAGATGGCCGAGGCCCTCTCGAATCGCCTGACAAGATTGATGCTAACTTGGTTTCTGAGTGGTTAAGCAAGCCGTCACGGATAATATAAGAGGCGTACGGATGACTGTTTATGCTTTGGGCGCCATAGCGCCGACGCTGCCTTCGCAAGATGAATACTGGATCGCGCCGACCGCCTCCGTGATGGGCAACGTGATTCTGAAGAAGAATGCGAGCATCTGGTGGGCCGCCACGGCTAGAGGCGACACTGAAAGCCTGACCATCGGCGAGAACAGCAACGTCCAGGACGGATCGGTGCTTCACGCGGACTACGGCATGCCGCTGGTCATCGGGGCGAACGTGACCGTTGGTCACATGGTGATGCTTCACGGCTGCACCATTGGCGACAACAGCCTGATCGGCATCGGCTCGATCGTGCTCAACGGCGCGAAGATCGGTCGCAACTGCCTGATCGGCGCCGGGGCGCTGATTCCCGAGGGCAAGGAGATCCCGGACAACAGCCTGGTCATGGGCGCGCCCGGCAAGGTGGTCCGCGAGATCGGCGAGGCCCAGGCCGCGGCGCTCACCGGCTCGGCGATGCACTACGTCGAGAACTGGAAGCGGTATCGGCGGGAGATGAAGGCGCTCTAGAGCCCGCCGGTTGGCCGAGATCGTGGAGGAGCCGATCCAGGTCAGCTGGACCGCGGACGATCCAGGATGTCCCCGGCCGCTCGCTCAGCGCGCTGAGAATGCGTGGCCGAACGCGTTCCGGGAACTGCCAGATGATCCGTATAAGCTCCGGAATGATCAGAATCTCTGGACAGTTTTCCGGCAGCCCAGGGCGGCTGCGGAAGAGGTATCGCCAGTTTCGCTTCGCGCAGCGGAGGTAAGAGGTTCGCCGGCTCACATCCAGGAAGATGACCAGATCGGCTGCGTCCATCACTGTCCAGGACACGCCTTCGATTACCCAGGACTCCGGTGCGATCAGGGCGGATTCGGCGGCCGCGCGGTCTTCGGGCGCCGCCTTCAGCCATCCAGGCCGCCAGACGACCTGGTCGAGGCTCTGCACAGGAAGATCGAGGGCCGCTCCGATTCGCTGCGCCAGGGTCGACTTCCCGCTTCCGGCGTTTCCGGTGATGAAGATCCTCGTCATGCCGTGAAGCTATCCCGAGTCCCCTTCGACGGTCGTTGAGCCGTTGACGGACGGAAGGGAAGGGGCGCTCCCTTGGCCAAAACCCAGGGAGCACGCCAATGGCCTACGAGTTCATCAAGGTCGACCGCGAGGGGCCGGTCACCATTTTCACCCTGAACCGGCCGGAGGTGATGAACGCCCTCCATTCGCCGATGCACTTCGAGCTGGACGAGGCGTTCAACGCCTTCGCCGCCGATCCGGACCAGTGGGTGGGCATCGTCACCGGGGCCGGCGACCGCGCCTTCTCGGCCGGCAACGACCTCAAGCACCAGGCCTCGGGCGGCAAGATGGGCAGCCCGCCGTCGGGCTTCGCGGGCCTGACCAGCCGCTTCGACCTCGACAAGCCGCTGATCGCGGCGGTCAACGGCGTGGCCATGGGCGGCGGCTTCGAGATCGCGCTGGCCTGCGACCTGATCATCGCCGCCGAGGGCGCGGTGTTCGCGCTCCCGGAGCCCAAGGTCGGCCTGGCCGCGCTGGCCGGCGGCCTGCACCGTCTGCCGCGCCAGATCGGCCTGAAGCAGGCCATGGGCATGATCCTCACCGCCCGCCGCGTCAGCGCCGCCGAGGGCAAGGAACTGGGCTTCGTCAACGCCGTGGTCCCGGCCGCCGACCTGATGACCGAGGCCAAGAAATGGGCCGGCCTGATCGGCGAATGCAGCCCGATGTCGATCCGCGCGTCCAAGCAGGCGGTGATGCAGGGTCTCGAAATCCCGCTGGAAGAGGCCATCAAGGGCCAGTTCAAGATGCCGGCCGTGGCCGCGCTGTTCCAGTCCGAGGACTTCCGGGAAGGCCCCATGGCGTTCGCGCAGAAGCGCGCGCCGCAGTGGAAGGGGCGGTAGCCTCCAGTTAGGGACAGACACCTGCAGGTGTCTGTCCCTAGACCTTTGTCGTTCTAGGCCTGAGCGCCCTGGCCCTGGCCGCCGCCCTTGCCGCGGTTGCGGCTGCGGTTCTTCTTGCGCTTGGGCGGGGCGTCGCCGACCGCGCCGATCAGGCTGTTGACCGCCGCGAGAGGATCGTAGCCGGCCGGCCGGTGGCGGGCGCGCTGGCCGCGCTCGGGCTGCGGCTTGCCGCTGGCGTCGAGGGGCTGGGGCTTCTTGTTTCGGGCCTGCTGCTGACCGTTGCGGCCCCGGCCGTTGGCGGCGCGCGGGTCGCGGTGGCGCTCCTTGGACACCGGGTCGGTCGCCGACAGGGCCGCCTGGGCCTGGCCCAGCACCTTGTCGTTGCGGCGATCCCAGGACGGAATGCGCTGGCGGGTGACCTTCTCGATGTCCTTCAGCAGATTGCGCTCGTCGTCGCTGACCAGGCTGATCGCCGAGCCGTTGGCGCCCGCGCGAGCCGTGCGGCCGATGCGATGGACGTAGGCTTCCGGCACGTTCGGCAGCTCGTACTGGATGACGTGGGTCACGCCGTCGACGTCGATGCCGCGCGCGGCGATGTCGGTGGCCACCAGGGCCCGCATCTCGCCGGTCTTGAACGAGGCCAGGGCGCGCTCGCGCTGGCCCTGGGTCTTGTCGCCGTGGATCGAGGCCGCCTCGACGCCGATGGCGGTCAGGCCCTTGGCGACGCGGTCGGCGCCGCGCTTGGTGCGGGTGAAGACCAGCACGCGCTTCATCGCGGCGTCGTCGAACAGCTCGGCCAGCAGGGCGCGCTTGCGCGGCCCTTCGACGAACAGGACCTTCTGGTCGATCTTCTCGACCGTGGTCGCCTGCGGCGTCACCGACACCTTCGACGGATTGTGCAGCAGTTCGCCGGCCAGCTTCTCGATCTCCGAGGGCATGGTGGCCGAGAAGAACAGGTTCTGACGCTTGTGCGGCAGGCCCTTCACGATGCGGCGGATCGGCACCACGAAGCCCATGTCGAGCATCTGGTCGGCCTCGTCGAGCACGAAGACCTCGACCTCCGACAGGTTGGCGACCTTCTCGTTGATGTGGTCGATCAGGCGGCCCGGGGTGGCGACCAGGATGTCGACGCCGCCGGCCAGCGCACGGACCTGCGGCCCGTACTTCACGCCGCCGAACACGACGGCGACCGAAAGGCCCATGCCGGCGCCGTAGGCCTTGAAGCTGTCTGCGATCTGGGTGGCCAGCTCACGGGTGGGCGACAGGACCAGGCAGCGGCAGCCGCGGCGCGGGGCCGGGCGCTTGTTCTCGGCCAGGCGGTGCAGGATCGGCAGGGCGAAGGCGGCGGTCTTGCCGGTGCCCGTCTGGGCGATGCCGAGCAGATCCTTGCCGTCCAGCACCATCGGAATGGCCTGGGCCTGGATCGGGGTCGGGGTGGTGTAGCCCTCGGCGGCCAGCGCCGTGAGCAGCGGCTTGGCGAGGCCAAGCGAAGCGAAGTTCGTCATGAATGTCTTTCGTATGCGACTCGAGCCGCGCGGCCATCGGGCCGGCGGTCGGGGAGCGGGTCTCGTTGGGAGACGCCCCGCGTAATGGCGTCGCTATGGGGTCGGTCGGCGGAAGGCCCGGGGAGCGCCGAGGTGGCGCCTTACGCGGCCGGGCAGGGCCGGTGGCGCGGCGAGATCGCTGCGCAGGAGGCTCATGTGGCAGTGCAGCATGGGAAAGTCAAGGAATCCCGGCTCAGTCCCGCCGCTTCGGCACACGCCTGTCGCGACCGTGGGAGTCGGGACGGTTCAGTACCAGAGGTCGCGCAGGGGCGTTTCCGCAGGCTTGTGAGGGGCCGGGCGCGGCATCGGGATGAGGATATCCCGCAACTGCGCCAGGATCCGGTTACGCACCGTCTGGTCCGGCAGGCTGCGGGTTTCCGGCTTGGTGACCGGCTCGGCGGCGATAACCGGCGCAGAGCAGGGCGGCCGCCACGCCGAGCGATAGGCCGACGCGAGCGATCATCAGATCCCCACGCCGCCCACCGGCGTCATCTCGAATCGCTCCGGCCCGAAGCCGGCGATGATCGGCCGGGCCCTGGCGATGGCCGCCTGGACGGCGGGCAGTTTCAGGGAGTCGGCGTGGTGCTGCTTCGTCTCCCAGACCTCGTAGATCCAGACCGCGTCCGGTTCGGCGGCCGAGGTCGACAGCACATAGAGGATGTTGCCGGGCATCTGGCCCGTGCCCTCGGACAGGTAGCCGATCAGTTCGTCGCGCTTGCCCGGCGCGGCGTTGATCCTGCCGAACAGGCCGTACATTTCGCGTCCCTCGCCCATGGCGACTCCCGGAATGGCGGCGGCCAGCGCCCCGCCGACGATCTGGCGTCGGTCAAGCATGGCCGACGTTATCGCCGCGCCCGGCGAATGGGGAAGGGGACTCGCGCGGCGGGCGCTCAAGCGATCCTCTCCCAAGTGGGAGAGGATCGACGCGGAACGGCCTCGGCTAACCGGTTGATTCCGCTCAGCTCAGCGAGCGACTATCGGCGCATCGACCAAGATCGATCCACCTCCTTCGGCGCATCCCGCATCCTGTGTGTGTTCCATCGCGTGGGGACAGCTACCGTCTATCGACGGAAGCTGTCCCCAGGGCCGTCGGCGCGTGGCCGCCACTTTCCCGCCACGCTTCGGCGAACATGAATATCCGGTAACAGTGCGCCCTCGCGCCCGTTCAGACTCGGACGCGCAGTCTCCTCCTCAGCGAAATCCTTCGCGGCTGTTCAAGGAGACCTGAAATGTTCCGGACCACCGTTCTGACCGCTACTCTTCTCGCCACGGTTTCCATCGCGGCGACCGCCATGGCCGGCCCGCCGACGATCAAGCCCGGCTCGACCATCCGCCCGGCCGGCTTCGCGCCGCCGACGCTGTCCTGCGTCGCCGACCCGGCCATCGCAAGCGTCACCCTGACCAAGGGCTCGCGGCCCGGGCAGGTCAGCATCAGCTACGTCGTCGTCAATGCCGGCGCCTCGGCCTGGCGTTCCGGCGCCGACCAGCAGGCGGTCTATATCAACGCCGTCAACGGCAATACCGGCGGGGCCTTCACCACCACCCGCGCGCTGACCGGCTCGGCGGCGAGCGGCGCGGTGATGCAGCGCTTCACCACCCCGATGATCGCGGGCGCCTTCGACAGCTTCGAGTTTGGCGGCCACCTGGACCTGATGCTCAGCTACGACCCCGACATCTTCATCGATGGCAACTGCGCCAACGACGACCGCAACGAGGACAACAACCGCGTCCATATCGACAACAGCCAGATCCTGGCCTTCATGAACGGAGCCGCCCGGTCGCAGACGTTCCGCCCGTGACCCCGGGCTCCACCGCCGAAACGAGAGGGAGGGCCGACAACGCCCTCCCTTTTCCGTTGCCCAAACCTGACGGGGGCGTCACTAATCCTGAACAACGATAATCTACCGGGAGAGACGGCCGTGGCCGATCGGTTCGACTACATCATCATCGGCGCCGGTTCGGCCGGCTGCGTGCTCGCCAACCGGCTGACCGAGGACGGGACGACGAAGGTCCTGCTGCTCGAGGCGGGCGGCAAGGACAACTCGATCCTGGTGAAGATGCCGGCCGGCGTCGGCCAGCTGATCAAGGACAAGGGCGCCTACAACTGGGGCTTCTGGACCGAAGAGGAGCCCCACCTGGACAACCGTCGCCTGTGGTGGCCGCGCGGCAAGGGCTGGGGCGGCTCCTCGTCGATCAACGGCATGATCTACATCCGCGGCCACGCCCGCGACTACGACCAGTGGCGGCAGATGGGCCTGACCGGCTGGGGCTACGCCGACGTGCTGCCCTACTTCAAGAAGTCCGAAGGCTTCGAAGGCGGCGAGGACGCCTGGCACGGCGGGTCCGGCCCGCTGCACGTCCAGAAGGCCCCGACCCCGAACCCGATCTACAAGGCCGCGATCGACGCAGGCGCCCAGGCCGGTTACCTGACCACCAAGGATTTCAACGGCTTCCAGCAGGAAGGTTGGGGTCCGTATCAGATGACGATCAAGGACGGTGAGCGCTGGAGCTCGGCCAAGGCCTACCTCTATCCGGCCCTGAACCGTCCGAATCTGACCTGCGTTACCGGCGCCCGGACCAGCCGCATCCTGCTGGAAGGCGGCAAGGCCATCGGCGTCGAGTATATCGTCGGGACCGAGGTGAAGACCGTCCATGCCGACGGCGAGGTCCTGCTTTGCGCCGGCGCGGTGCAGTCGCCGCAGATCCTGCAGCTGTCCGGCATCGGCGCCGCCGATGACCTGACCCCGCACGGCATCAAGGTGCAGCACGAGCTGAAGGGCGTCGGCCAGAACCTGCAGGACCACCTCGACGTCTGCCTGTCGTGGGAATGCCCGCAGCCGATCACCGCCTACTCGCTGACCAAGGGTCCCCGCCAGCTGCTGACCGGCCTCAACTATATGCTGTTCAAGAAGGGCACGGGCCGCCAGCAGATGCTCGAATCGGGCGCCTTCCTGCGCTCGCGCCCGGATCTCGACCGCCCCGACCTGCAGTTCCACACCGTGCTGGCCATCATGCAGGACCACGGCAAGACGCGGATCGAGAAGGACGGCTTCACCTTCCACGTCTGCCAGCTGCGGCCCGAGAGCAAGGGCCGGACCGGGCTGCGTTCGGCCGATCCGACCGACGATCCGACCATCTTCGCCAACTACCTGGCCGCCGAGGAAGACCGCCGCGCGGTCCGCGAGGGCGTGAAGATCGCCCGCGAGGTCGCCAGCCAGTCGGCGCTGGATCCCTACCGCACCAGCGAGTTCGCGCCGGGCAAGGATGTGAAGACCGACGCCGAGATCGACGCCTGGATCCGCGCCAAGTCGGAAACCATCTACCACCCGGTCGGCACCTGCCGGATGGGCGTGGCGGGCGACGCCATGGCGGTGGTCGACGGGGATCTTCGCGTGCAGGGCATCGCCGGCCTTCGCGTGATCGACGCCTCGGTCATGCCGACCCTGATCGGCGGCAACACCAACGCCCCGACCATGATGATCGCCGAGAAGATCGCCGACCAGCTACGCGGCAGGGCCTTCCTGGCTCCGCAGGACGCCCCGGTCTTCGACGGCGACGCTGTGCGGGCGGCTTAGGCCCTCTATTCCGAGTGTCCCCGCGAAGGCGGGGACCCAAGCCGTCTCGGCTTGCATTGGACTCAGCTTGGCCCCCCGCCTTTGCGGGGGTGATCGGAGTTTTGTGATGCAACACCGCCCCCTCGGCCGCAGCGGCCTCTCCATCGCCCCTCTCATGCTGGGCGGCAACGTGTTCGGCTGGACGGCGGATGAGAAGACCTCGCACGCTATCCTCGACGCCTTCGTCGACGCCGGCTTCAACGCCATCGATACGGCGGACGTCTACTCCGGCTGGGTTCCGGGCCATACGGGCGGCGAGTCGGAAACCGTGATGGGGACCTGGCTGAAGGCCCGCGGCAGGCGGGACGACGTGGTCATCGCCACCAAGGTCGGCATGTGGCCGGCCCAGCCCGGCCTGTCGGCGGCCAACATCGTCGCGGCCTGCGAAGGCTCGCTGAAGCGGCTGCAGACCGACTACATCGACCTCTACCAGTCGCACCGCGACGACGCCGACACGCCGCAGGACGAAACGGCCGAGGCCTTTGGTCGACTGGTGAAGGCGGGCAAGGTGCGGGCGATCGGGGCCAGCAACTTCGACGCCGGCCGACTCGGTTCGGCGCTGAAGATCGCCGCTGATCTCGGCCTGCCGCGCTACGACACCCTGCAGCCGGCCTACAACCTGTTGGATCGCGCCATCGAGGGCCCGCTGCAGGACCTTTGCGTCGCCGAGGACGTCTCGATCATCAGCTACTATGGCCTGGCCAGCGGCTTCCTGACCGGCAAGTACCGGTCGGCCGCGGATCTGGCCAAGAGCCCGCGGGGTCGCGGGGCCAAAGCCTATCTGGAAAGCGAGAAGGGGCCGAAAGTCCTGGCCGCGCTCGACGCCGTCTCGGCCGAGCTCGGTGCGACGCCGGCGCAGGTCGCCCTGGCCTGGGTCATGGCGCGTCCGGCGGTTGCCGCGCCGATCGCCAGCGCCACCAGCCTGGCGCAGTTGAACGAGATCATGGGCGCGGCGAGTCTGTCGCTGGGCGCCGACCAGATCGCGACGCTGGACGCCGCCAGCGCCTGATCAGGCGATCCGGCGGCCGTCGACGGCGGCCAGCTTGAGCGAAGGGGCTTCCTCGCCGCCGTCCGAACGCGCGATGGCGGCGATGGCCAGCGATTGCACCGGACGGCCGAGCAGGCGCGACAGCGGCGCGGCCGGCTGCATGTGGCCGAGGAACCGGTCGGCCTCGCCGGTCGGGCCGGTCATCGGCGCCAGCAGGATTTCCATGCCCAGTGAAGGCGCGCCGTCAGCGAGCACGTCTGCGTTGACCACGACCGGCTCGGGACGGCGGCGCGCGAACTCCAGCGCCGACTTCAGCTGCCAGCGGTCGCTCGGCCGCCACAGCTCCAGCAGGCAGCGGCCGCGCAGGTCGCTCTGGCACAGGTCGGCGATCATCCCGCCGACCAGCCGGAACGGATACAGGCCCTGGTCGCTGCGCCCGACGATGAAGGTCTGCGGCAGCAGCTGGTGAAACGCCATCGGGTCGATGTCGGCCCGGCGGGGCAGGGGCGATTCACCACGTCGGGCGCGCCAATACTCCGTCAATCGTTCCGTGTTGGGATGGACCATGGTCCGGCCCCTCAGCCGCACGGCCCGCGTTGGCCGCACAGGGGTTGCAGGGAAAGTCCGGGCCAGGTCCGCAGTGTTCCCTTTCGGGACTCGCAGGGGCGTCGAGGCGCGTTTCTTGCATGCGGATCCGGAAGGATTCTTGCGGAGGGGACGTCGATGACGCCTCGGAACTGGTTGCTCGGACTGGCCGGCGGCATGCTGCTGTGGCTGGGCTCGTCGGCGATGCCGGGGCAGGACGCCGCCGCGCAGTGCTGCGCGCCGCCCCCGCCGCCGCCCTGCTGCACGCCGCCGTCGCCGCCGCCGTGCTGCACGCCGCCCGCGCCGCCGCC
>JAYRYI010000009.1:0-94281 GCA_041917095.1 Caulobacter sp.
GCCAACGGCGGCGCGGGCGGCGCGGGCGGCGACCCGGGCGGCGGCGGCGGAGGCGGCGGAGCCTGTCGCGACACCCACGCCTCGGGCGCCGGCGGGGCGGGCGGCCGCGGCGAAGTCTGGATCATCGCGCTGGGCTGAGGAGAGACAGCATGGACATCATCACCACCACAGCCGGCGTCGCCGGCTCGGGCCTGGCCGGCGGCGCGCTGGGCGCGGCCTTCGGGGCGCTCGGCTCGGTCCTCAACCGGGGCCTGTCGATCTTCGAGACCCGCGAGAAGCGCAAGGACCGCCAGCTCGAGATGGCCCACGAGAAGGACCGCTGGACGCACGACCTCCGGCTCGCCGAGGGCCAGCGTCTGGGCGAGGCTGAAGCGGCGCGCCAGCAGCTGGCCCGCGCCGACTCCGAGGGTTCCTGGACCGGCCTCGCCGAATCGATCCGGGCCGAGGCGGCGATCGTCAGCCAGTGGCCCTGGGTCGGCGCGGTGCGGGCGCTGACGCGACCGGCGCTGACGCTGCTGCTCTGGCTGCTGTTCGCGGTGCTGTTCCTGTCGGCGGTCGCCGGCGCGCTGGACGCCCAGACGGCCTCGGGCGTGGTGCGGGCGGCCGTGGAGACCATCGCCTTCTCGGCCTCGACCGCCCTGGCCTGGTGGTTCGGCGACCGCGCGCCGCGGCGCGAAGGGTAGGCGGCGGGCCTGAAACGCAACAGCCCCGCGCGTCGCCGCTGCGGGGCTGTATCGTTGTCACTCGAAAGAGTGGTGCCGCCGGGCAGGATTGAACTGCCGACCTCAGCCTTACCAAGGATGCGCTCTACCACTGAGCTACGGCGGCGAAAGGCGAGGCGCGCCTGATAGCCAAAGTCGGCGCCGGGGGGAAGCCCTAATCCGCTTGACGGACGACTTCGCGGCGTCGCACCAATCGGTCCATGTCCGAGAAACCCGCCAAACCCCTGTCCGACAAGGAAAAGCGCGAGAAGAAACTGGCCGAAGCCCTGCGCGCCAACCTGCGCCGGCGCAAGGCCGCGCCGGCCGCCGCCGCGCGGGGCGGGGACAAGGGGGAGGCCTGACCACGCGAGGTCTCCGCCAATTCTCCTCGCCAACTCCATTGGACCCGGCGTGGTGACGCACCCATCAAGTACAAGTGACTCTTGCGTGGGGGCTTGCGCCCGCTAGAACCGCGCCCTCATCTATTCCGCCGCCGCAGGAGTATCCCTGACGGCGCATCGAGGGGCCTGAATGGACCGCATCGCGATCGTCGGCGGCGCGCGGCTGAACGGAGAAATTCCGATCAGCGGCGCCAAGAATTCGGCCATCAAGCTCATGGCGGCGTCGTTGCTGACCGACGAGCCCCTGCGCCTGACCAATATGCCGCGCCTGGCCGACACCCGCTTCCTCGGACATCTGCTGACCCGTCTGGGCACGCTGGTCGACGAGCGGAACGGGTCGGAGACGGTGCTGCACACGCCGGAGATCGTCAGCTCCTTCGCGCCCTATGACCTGGTCCGCCAGATGCGCGCCAGCTTCAACGTGCTGGGGCCGCTGATCGCCCGCACCGGCCACGCCAAGGTCTCGCTGCCCGGCGGCTGCGCCATCGGCGGCCGGCCGGTGGACCTGCACCTGAAGGCGCTGGAAGCGCTGGGCGCCCGGATCGAGCTGCACGAGGGCTACGTCTACGCCACCGCTCCGGGGGGGCTGAAGGGGGCGGAGATCGAGTTTCCGTTCGTCTCGGTCGGCGCGACCGAGCACGCCATGCTGGCCGCCGTGCTGGCCAGGGGCGTCACGGTGCTGAAGACGGCGGCCTGCGAGCCGGAGATCGTCGATCTGGCCGACTGCCTCAACAAGATGGGCGCGAAGGTCGAGGGGGCCGGCACGCCGACCATCACCATCACCGGCGTCGACAAGCTGCACGGCACGACCCATGCGGTGATCACCGACCGCATCGAGGCGGGCACCTATGCCGTGGCGGCGGCCATGGCCGGCGGCGAGGTCCGCCTGACCAACACCCGCGCCGACCTGATCGAGGCCCTGCTCCAGAAGATCGAGGAAGCCGGGGCCGGCGTCGAACGCACCAACGACGGCGTCATCATCCGCCGCAACGGCGCGCGGCTGAAGGCCGTGAACGTGGAGACCGGCGTCTATCCGGGCTTCCCGACCGATCTGCAGGCCCAGTTCATGGCGCTGATGACCCTGGCCGACGGCGAGAGCGTGATCCGCGAGACGATCTTCGAGAACCGCTTCATGCACGCGCCGGAACTGGCGCGGCTGGGCGCCGACATCACGGTGTCGGGCACCGAGGCCCGGGTGCGCGGCGTCGAGAAGCTGGAAGGCGCCCAGGTGATGGCCACCGACCTGCGCGCCTCGGTCGGGCTCGTCATCGCCGGCCTCGTCGCCAGCGGCGAGACCGTCGTCGGCCGCGTCTATCACCTCGACCGCGGCTTCGAGCGGCTGGAGGAGAAACTCGGCGCCTGCGGGGCCAATGTCCGCCGCATCAAGGGCGACGCGACGATTCCGGAGATGGACGGCTGACCATGGCCGACCCCAAGCCGCTGCGCCTTCTGGCGGAAGACGCTGAAGACCTCGCCGTGATCTCGGCCGCGCTGCAGGACGCGGTCGGCAAGATCGGCGATATCGCCTTCGATGGCCGCGCCCGCCGGCTGACCCTGGCCCTCAACCGCTACCGCTGGGAGGCGGCCGGCAAGGCGCGGGAGCGCGTGCGCACCGGCCTGCAGGTCGGCGGCGTGCTGGGCGTGAAGAGCCGCAAGCTGCGCCGCGACGCCAAGAGCGCCGTGGTCGAACTGCTGAGCATCGCCTTCGAGCCCGGCGAAGCGCCGGGCGGGGCCGTGGTCTTCACCTTCGCCGGCGGCGGCGACCTGCGCGCCGAGGTGGAGTGCGTGGATGTGGTGCTGGCGGACGTGTCCGAAGCCTGGCCCACGCCGAGGACGCCGACGCACGGCTGAGCCGTCGTCCCCGTTTCCAATCTCTTGGGCTTCAACAGAGAATGGTGCGTGAGAAAATCATCAGAGAAATACAAGCGTACTCAGACGGAAAATGACCCAATTACATCGCTCGCAGCTTCTAGGCGCCAACACTGGCATATTGATTTACGAGAATAGTCGCGAGCTTCCTCAGCATCTCGGTCCGGAAGAACTAAGACAGGCCGGCCATCCCGCGCCGCCCAATTACCCTCAATTGGTCGAGAGTGGGATTCATTGGCTATGCGAGGCATTTGAAGGACAGCCTCTTGCTCGAGACACGATCCTCAAACAAGGGGGAAAACTCATTGTAGCAGAAGCACGGTTCAAGGACGATTTTTCCCCCACAGGGGTTAATTTTAATGTATATCTCCTTCTAGATTTGAATGGAGTTTGCTTTCCTATAGAAGCTTGGCCGAGTGAAAGAAGCATAGAGGAGATGGGGCATCGCTCTATATTTTTTGGTAGATATAAATGTCTCCCCTCGGGAATAGCAAGAGCTTACTATTCAAGGATTGCCGGACTAGAAGTCGTTGATGATCTGATAGCTTATACTCAAACAAGTCGGATCCTGCCCGCCCGAATGACCGTATGGGCCGCCCTAGAAAGAACATTTAGGGGGCGGGGCGATCGACGTGATCTCATGTTGGATTGCATGAAGAGGCTTGCCAGCCTAAATGGCGGAGTAGACTCAGATTTGTCAAACAGGTTTATGGTAGTTGTGGATCCGAGGCGCCCCGGTACAGTGGAACACAAAGGAGACACTATATTTGTTGACAAGAATTCAGAGAATAGAAATATGTTCATTGTTCGAAATGGTGATTTTTCAGAAGTGCGCACTATGATATCTCCCGACAGAACAATGGATGAATATGTAACTCGCGTACTTTCCGGATCCGCAGATGATTTCGATTTTCTCTCGAGAGGCGAGAGAATATAAGTACATTTTCTGATATTGTTGCTGTATTTTTGTGAAAGTTCTGCTGCGGGACATCCTGTCCCTTCCGAAAAACCCCTCCCGTCACGGCTCGCGCCTGTAGCGGTGGTGCAGTCCGCCCAGAACGGGGCGTGAGATGATCCTCCCCACAGCCTCCATGTGCCGCCCGTCCGGCGCGTCCTTGGCCAGCGCCAGGTGGGTGCGGGTGGAAAGGGGGATACACGCTCTTTATCGATAAGCAACCGATCGAATATCGATAAAGAGTGTGTGTCCCCGTTGCGTCCCCGTTTCAACAGTACTCATGCTTGGCTCAGGCGATGTTGCAAAGGAGGAAGATGGACATGGTCTTCAGACAATTCCCTGTCGCGCCTTACAGTCGGAGACTCAGTCTGGTGCAGCGAAACGCTGCGCTCGTTGTCGCCTTCCTGGCCATCATCCTGTCGCCCGCCGGGGGGCATGGCGCGCCTTCTCAGCAGGCCAGTTCGCCTCAGTACGAACAGACCCGTGGCATCAGCGAGTTCGCGTTCGGCGCGGAGGTCAGCGCCGAACGCGCCTTTTTCCACAGCGACGGGCCGAGCTGCCCAGGGGCGACGAACGCCTGCCGGCGAGGCGGCTATGTGGTTCGGGGTGATATCCTTGTCGTCAATGATGCGGAGGGCGGGGGGCCGTTTGTGAAAGCGTACTTCATCCCCGATGAGGAAACGCCGGCGGTCACTGGCTGGATGCGGCGGTCCGACCTGCGCATCATCGATAGCGTGGCCGAGACGCCAACCTCCGCCTGGCTGGGCCGGTTCGGCGCGACGCCCTTCAAGCGCGGCGAGGATGCTGTGGTCGCGGAGTTGGTCGTCAGCGCAGCGTCAGACGGCTCGCTCCGTCTCACCGGCGAGGCCCTGCCCACAACCGAGGGCGCCCCGGTTGAGGAAGTCCCGTCGGTGCAGATCGATGGTTCCTTGGTAATCACCTCAAGGGGCGGCGTCGCCGCACGCTTCGTCAGCCACCGCGGCTCCGGCTGCACGCTGGAGCTCGCCCTGGTCGGCCCCTACCTCGCAGTCGACGCCTCAGGGGCCGATTGCGGCGGCGATGACGGCCCCAGGGCCACGTTCCAGGGACTTTACCTGCGTTCCGGCGCCCGTCCGACCGCCCTTGCACCGGCGGCCGCCGCCGGCGACTTCACGATCTGGAACGATTCCCGACGGCGTATGGGCTCCAGCTACCGGACCGTGGGCGGCGCCACAGTGACCCTTGACGGCTGCCGCGTAGATTGCGCCGCCGATCTCCGCTGCAAGGCCTTCGAGTTCCGCGCCGCCATGCCCGGTGAGTCACACCCTGTGTGCACCCTGCTCGACGATCCTGGATCGGATCAGCCAGCCAAGGGTTTCACCTCAGGGGTGCGGAACTAGGATCCAACATCTATGGGTGACCCGCACTCCCGATCGACCAGGGGATACTCGACTATCGACGGTGAGCGTGAGTCCCCGTTTCCGCTTCTTCCAGGGCGCGGCTGGTAGAGGACGGGGAAAGGGGGACAGGAAAGGGGGACAGGGGACAGGAAAGGGGGACGCACACTCTTTATCGATAAGCAACCAATCGAGTATCGATAGAGAGTGTGTGTCCCCGTTTCCGTGGGCCTGGCGCTCGCGGCGGCGGCGTACTGGGTGATGATGCGGAAGAGGTAATCATGTATATACAAAAACCTTGCCGCCGACCGGAGATTTGTATATACAAAAACCAATGGTGATCGTCTGGTAGGAGCCGAAACGGCTGAGCAACCTCGCCAAGCACGGCCTCGACTTCGCCGATCTGGATGGAGACTTCTTCCTGTCCTCGCTGGTCATCCCCGCCAAGGACGACCGTCACATGGCGATTGGCCCGCTGGCGGACGGCGTCATCGCCGTCGTGTTCGTCGTTTTGGGTTCGGAGGGCGTCTCGGTCATCTCCATGCGCCCGGCCAGCCGCAAGGAAAGGAGCCTCGTATGACCCTCAAGACCATCAGCGACGCCGAGGAGGCTCGCGTTCAAGCGATGATCGCCAGCGATCCTGACGCGCCGGAGGCGACCGACGAGCAACTGGTTCAGGCCAGACCGTTCGCGGAGGCCTTTCCGGCTCTCGCAGAAGCTATCCGCAAGGGGGGGCGGCCACGCGCCGAACGCCCAAAGCTTGCGGTATCGATCCGTCTGGATCAGGACGTCGTTGAACGCTTCAAAGCCGCTGGCCCCGGCTGGCAGTCGAGGATGAATGATGTCCTGCGAGACGCAGCCGGGCTTTGAGCCGCTGCTTCACCCACCTTCAGCCTTCCTGCGCTTCGCCCCGCCGCCGCACTGCGCTATAGGCCGCGCACCATGCGCCGCTTCGACTTCGCCGACCCCGACTTCCCCGCCACCTTCCGCGCGTTCCTGAACGAGCGCCGGGGTTCGCCGGCCGATGTCGATGCGGCGGCGGCCGAGGTGCTGGAGGCGGTGCGGACGCGGGGCCTGGACGCCGTCCTCGACTACAGCCGCAGGTTCGACCGCGCTGACCTGACCGCCGAGACGGTCCGCGTCACCGCCGAGGACATCGAGGCGGGCGCTGAGGCCTGCGCGCCGGAAGTCCGCGAGGCCATCGCCTTCGCCGCCGCGCGCATCCGCGCCTATCACACCCGCCAGCGGCCGGCCGACCAGAGCTGGACCGACGAGGCGGGCGTCGAGTTGGGCTGGCGCTGGACGCCGATCGAGGCGGTCGGGGTCTATGTGCCCGGCGGCCGGGCGGCCTATCCCTCGACCGTGCTGATGAACTGCGTGCCGGCCGCCGTCGCCGGCGTCGACCGCATCGCCATGGTCACCCCGCCCGGCAAGCTGCAGCCCGCCGTGCTGGCGGCGGCGAAGGAAGCGGGCGTCACCGAGATCTGGCGCATCGGCGGGGCCCAGGCCGTGGCCGCGCTGGCCTATGGCGCCGGACCCATCCAGCCGGTCGACAAGATCGTCGGTCCCGGCAACGCCTGGGTCACCGCCGCCAAACGCCGGCTCTATGGCGTGGTCGGCATCGACGCCCTGGCCGGGCCGTCCGAGATCGTCGTCGTGGCCGACCGGGACAACAATCCCGACTGGATCGCCGCCGACCTGCTGTCCCAGGCCGAGCATGACCCGGCGGCGCAGTCGATCCTGATCACCGACGACGCGGCCTTCGCCGACGCTGTCGCGGCGGCCGTCGAGCGCAAGTTCGCCGAGCTGTCGACCGGCGATGACGCCGCCGCCTCCTGGCGTGACCACGGCGCGATCATCCTGGCGCCGCTCGCCGAAAGCCCGGCCCTGGTCGACGCCATCGCGCCCGAGCACGTCGAGTTCTGCACCGCCGATCCGGAAGGCCTCGCCGACCGCGTGCGCCACGCCGGGGCGATCTTCCTCGGCCGGTTCACGCCCGAGGCCATCGGCGACTATGTGGCCGGCTCCAACCATGTGCTGCCGACCAGCCGCGCGGCGCGCTTCCAGTCGGGCCTGTCGATCTACGACTTCCTCAAGCGCACCTCGATCGTGAAGTGCGACGCCGCCGCGTTCGGCATCCTGGGCCCGCATACGGCGGCCCTGGCCGAGGCCGAGGGACTGCCGGCCCACGCCCTGAGCGCGGCGATCCGGTTGCCGAAGTAGGGACACACGCCACTTTCGCTTCGGAAAGTGGTCTGCGTCCCTACTTTGCGCGCCTCCTCAGGATGACGAAGGGATTGGGCTGCATTAATGCTCGGACGCCCATGACCGACGACCGCGCCGTCCACCGCCTGCAGAGCATCGAGATCGACGAGGCTTCCCTCGCCGCGGTCTCGCGCGACCAGGAGCAGGAGCGGCAGATCGCCATCTTCGACCTGGTCGAGGACAACTACTTCCAGCCCGAGGGCGCCGACGCCGGTCCCTACGACCTGAAGCTGGCGCTGATCGAGAACCGGCTGGTGTTCCACATCACCGGCCCGGAGTCGGGCTTCGACCAGACGCACCTGCTGTCGCTGTCGCCGTTCCGGGGCGTGATCCGCGACTACTTCATGATCTGCGAGAGCTACTACCAGGCGATCCGCAACGCGACGCCGGCCCAGATCGAGGCGCTGGATATGGGCCGGCGCGGCCTGCACAACGAAGGCTCGTCCCTGCTGCAGGCCCGGCTCGAGGGCAAGGTGAAGACCGACCTGGACACCGCCCGGCGCCTGTTCACGCTGATCTGCGCCCTGCACTGGCGGGGCTGACGGCCGGTGGAGGGGCTGCCCGGCGCCGTGCTGTTCACCTGCAACTTCAACCGGGTGCGCTCGCCGATGGCCGAGGCCCTGATGAAGATGGCGTTCGGCACGCGGGTCTACGTCGACAGCGTCGGCCTCAAGCGCGAGCCGGGTGAAACCGAGGTCGACCCCTTCGCCATGGCCGTGATCGACGAGATCGGCGGCGACCTGCATGGCTTCCGGCCCAAGATCTTCGACGACCTGGAGGACGATTCGTTCGACCTCGTCGTCTCGCTGACGCCCGAGGCCCAGCACCGGGCGGTCGAGCTGTCCCGGGGCAGGGCGGTCGACATCGAGTACTGGCCGACCATGGACCCGACCCTCGTCGACGGCAGCCGGGAGCAACGGCTGGACGCCTACCGGGCCGTCCGGGATGAGCTCGCGCGGCGGATTCGCGAACGTTTCGGCAAAGCATCGACGTTCGGGGGGTAGGCGCGTTATACTGAGGGTTCTGGAGCTGCGGCTCGCGACCCGAATCTTCGGCGCGGGCCGTTTGCGTATTGAATTCACGCTCCCGGCTGGGATGTCCCGGCTGAGCACAACGAGAGGCCGTATGGCTAAGGAAGAACTTCTGGAGTTCCCCGGCACGGTCAGCGAGCTGCTGCCCAACGCCACCTTCCGCGTGAAGCTGGAGAATGATCACGAGATCATCGCCCACACCGCGGGCAAGATGCGCAAGAACCGCATCCGCGTGCTGGCCGGCGACAAGGTGCTGGTCGAGATGACGCCCTACGATCTGACGAAGGGCCGCATCACCTACCGCTTCAAGTGAGCCTGAAGCCCGGCGCGCTGGTGCTCGCGAGCGCCAGCCCCAGACGCCTTGAACTGCTTGGCCAGGTCGGCATCGCGCCCGACCTCGTAGATCCCGCCGACATCGATGAGACGCCCCAGCGCGACGAGACGCCGCGCCGCCTCGTGGCGCGCCTGGCGCTGGGCAAGGCGCAGGCGGTGGCCGGGCGGCATGCCGGCGCCTATGTGCTGGCGGCCGACACCATTGTCGCGGTGGGCCGCCGGATCCTCGGCAAGCCTGAAGACGAGGCGGACGCGCGCCGCATGATCACCCTGCTGTCCGGCCGCGCGCACCGCGTCCTGACCGGCGTGACGGTCATCGCCCCCGACGGTCGGGCCTCGACCCGCGTGGTCGAGAGCCGGCTGACCTTCAAGCGCATCACCGCCCGGGAGCTCGACGCCTTCATCGCCGGCGGCGACTGGACCGACGCTTCGGGCGCCTACAAGATTCACAAGCTGGCCGGGGCCTTCGTGACCGACCTGCGCGGCTCGTTCACCTCGGTGGTCGGCCTGCCGCTGTACGAGACGCTGAACCTGCTGAAGGGCCTCGGCTGGCGGGGCGGAGCGGTCGGATGAGTGAGCGCGCCTATTTCCTGGACCGCTGCATCGGCGAGACCCGCGGCGTCGTCACCCTGGACGGCCGGCCGGAGCGGCTGCTGATCGCCCGGGACGGCGCGCCGGCGACCACGCGGCTGGGCGCGCGCTGCGTGGCGCGCGTCCGCTCGGTCGAGAAGGCCATCGGCGCGGCGTTCCTCGACCTGCCGGGCGGGGAGGAGGCGCTGCTGTCGCTGCGGCCGGACGAATCGCCGCCGGTGCGCGGCGCGGCGGTCGAGGTCGAGATCCGCACGGAGTCCCGTCGCGACAAGCTGGCGACCGTCCGGCTGATCGGCGAGGCGAGCGACCAGCCCCGCATCCTCGAAGCGGCGCCCGATATAGAGAGCGAGCTGCGCGCGCTGGCCCGGGACGGCAAGCTGGTCGAGGGCCACGGCGCCCGCGAGGCCGCCGACGCGGCGCAGGCCGAAGCGCTGGAAACGGTCCACCCGCTGCCCGGCGGCGGCGACATCGCCATCGAGCCGACCCGCGCGCTGGTTTCCGTCGATGTCGATCTTGGCGGGCGAGGGGGCAGCGACACCAAGCGCGCCGCCCGCCAGGCGAATCTCACGGCGCTGGGGATGGGCGCGCGCCTGCTGCGCCTGAAGGGCCTCGGCGGGCTGGTGATCTTCGACCTGGTCGGGCGGGGTCACGACGGCAAGGCTATCGACGGCGCGGCGCGGGCCGCGTTCGGACCCGACAATCCCGGCGTTGCGATCGACAAGATCAGCCGCTTCGGAACCCTGACCCTGACCGTGCCCCGCCGGCGGCGGCCGGTGCTGGACGACCTGCTCGATGACCAGGGCCGACTGACCGCGCAGAGCGGCGCCCTGGAGCTGGCCCGGCGGATGGAGCGGCAGGGCAGGGCCTCGCCGGGCTCGCGGCTGCAGGTCCAGGCCTCGCCGGCGGTGCTGGCGGCCTTCGAATCCCTGCGGCCGGCCATGACCGAACGGCTGGGCGCCCGATTCTCCCTGGAAGCCCGCGACGGCTGGCCCACGGACCGTTTCGACGTGGCGGCGCGATGAGCAGCGGCTGTCCGATCTGCGGCAAATCGACCGTGCAGGCGTTCAGACCGTTCTGTTCGAAGCGCTGCGCCGACGTGGATCTGCAGCGCTGGTTCACGGGGCGCTATGCGATCCCCGTGGTGGAGACTGAAGACGGCGAGGACGGCCCGTCCATCGAAAACGACGAAGGATAGCGGTCCCCGCTGGACTTGCAGAAAGGCCTCTTCTATAGACGCGGCCTCCCGCGCTGGCGGGACCCGATGTGGCCCTTGGCCTGGGTAGCTCAGTTGGTAGAGCAGCGGATTGAAAATCCGCGTGTCGCTGGTTCGATTCCGGCCCCAGGCACCACTCCCGCGACCGCTGATCGCCCGCTGGTTGCGTCGCCGCCACCGTCCAGAAAAAAGACCCGCGTTTGGCGAAGCCTGCTGCGGCGCAGCACGCCTTTTCTCTTGGAAAGGGAAAAACTCCCGATCCTCCTCGATAATCAGATTGTGCGGTGCAACAAAACACCTGCATAGGCCGAATCCGGCATAGAAAAACCCTCCGGCAAGCCCCTTGACGATGCAGAAAGGGGTTGCCAAAGGGCGGGTGCGCCAAGTCTAACTTGGCCGAACGACCTGACGGTCCCTGACCGTCGGGCCGTCTTGCGCCTTCGGAACGCCATCTTCGACAACGAATGATCGGGGAACGCGTTACGGGTCGGTGCAGCGACAGCGGTTTTCTGAAACGTGGGCTTAATCATCCGCGAGTCAGACAGAATTCAAAGTTAGGGTGGCTGACGCTCTCGCGTGACGACCCTCGGTCCAAACTAGCTAGACCAACCAGGAACTGGCGAAAGATGCTCGACAAACAACGACTGACCCCCCTCATCGCGATCATGGGCGCCGCCGCGCTTATGTTCAGCGCCCCGGCGTTCGCGCAGGACGCGGCCGCTCCGGCCGCCGATCCGGCCGCCGCCGCCGCTCCGGCCGCCGACGCGGCCGCCGCTCCGGCGGCTGACGCCGCTCCGGCCCCTGAAGCTGCTCCGGCCGCTCCCCCGACCATCGACAACCACGGCGGCAAGATCACCGTCATCTCGATGTTCATGGAAGCCGGCTGGGTCGTTAAGGTCGTCATGATCGGCCTGGTGCTCGCCTCGGTCTTCTCCTGGGTGCTGCTGATCACCAAGCTGGTCGAGTTCGGCGCCCTGAACCGCAAGTCGGACCGCTTCGTCGAAGCGTTCCGTTCGGCCAAGACCGTCCAGGACATGGGCCGTATCGCCATGTCGGACGAGTTCGAAGGCAACCCGCTAGCCGACATGGCCGCCGCGGCCGCCGCCGAAGTCGAGCTGTCCCGTCAGGCCGGCCTGGCCGTCGCCGGCGCTCACCGCGACTCCACGATCATGCGCGCGCAGACCGCCGTGTCCGCCGTTCAGTCGTCGCTCTCCAAGCGCTTGGCGAGCGGTCTGCAGTTCCTCGCCTCGGTCGGTTCGTCGGGTCCGTTCATCGGCCTGTTCGGCACCGTCTACGGGATCATGCAGTCGTTCATCGGTATCGCGAACACCAACACGACCAACCTCGCCGTCGTGGCCCCCGGCATCGCCGAGGCCCTGCTCGCGACCGGTATCGGTCTGTTCGCCGCTATCCCGGCCGTTATCTTCTACAACTACTTCCAGACGCGCATTTCTGCGTACGGCACCCGCTCGGACGGCTTCAACGCTGAACTGATGAACGCCATCTCGCGGCAGCTCGACAAGGGGGCCTAACACCAATGGCCGCCAAACTCTCGGGCGGCGGCAGCGACAGGTACCAGGTCGAGCAGAACAGCGAAATCAATGTGACTCCCTTCGTGGACGTCATGCTGGTTCTCCTGATCATCTTCATGGTGGCGGCGCCGCTAGCCAGTGTCTCTGTCGAGGTGAAGTTGCCGGATGCGGTGGCGAAGCCTCGGCCGAACCCGCCCAAGCCGATTTACATCTCGATCCAGAAAGGCGGGGCCCTGTACATCGGGGACTTCCCCACCGATCTGGCCACCATGGGTGACGACCTGTCCAAGCAGGTCGGTAAACGGGACCCCTCCAAGGAACGCCTGTTCATTCGGGCCGACAAGGAAGTCCGCTACGGAGAGTTCATGCAGGTCATGAACACGCTGCAGGATAACGGTTTCTACAGCGTCGCCCTGATCGGCCAGGACAACTCCAGCGCGGCGGGCGGGTGACGCATGGCAGAGCAGAAGCAAGACGCTCCGCAAAGGGTGCACAACCCGTTCGATCCGCCGCCCACGAAGATGAACCCGGTCGCGATGCTGATCGCGGCGGTGGTCGTCGTCGGCTTCCACGTGGCGCTCGGGCTCTACCTCTATCAGATGCGCTTCACCATCAAGGAGCGGGTCTTCGAGGACGAGAAGCTCGATACGCAACTGATCAAGCCGCCGCCGCCGCCTCCGCCTCCGCCGCCGCCTCCGCCGCCGACGGACAAGCCGCCGCCGCCGCCCAAGCTGCAGCCGCGTCCTCCGGTCGCGCCGCCGCCGAACGTGGCGCCGCCGCCGCCGCTGGAAGTGCCGCCGGTCAAGAAGGAAGAACGCGTCGAGACGCCGGAACCTCCGAAGGTCGCCGCCGCGCTGCCGGCTCCGCCGCCGCGTCAGTCGATCATCATGCAGCCGGACTGGTCTCGCCGTCCGTCCTCGGATGATCTGGCGCGCTTCTATCCGGAGCGGGCCCAGCGCCTGGAGAAGGAAGGCCGCGCGACCATCACCTGCAAGGTGAAGGCGAACGGCACTCTGGAAGCCTGCTCGGTGGTGTCGGAAGATCCGCCGGACCTCGGCTTCGGCGATGCGACCATTCGCGCCTCGCGCCTCTTCAAGATGAGGCCGATGAGCAAGGATGGCCAACCGGTGGACGGCGGCACGGTCCGCATTCCGCTGGTCTGGAAGCTGCCTCAGTAGCTTTCGCCCAGGCCACAAAACGATACGCCCCGGAGAGCGATCTCCGGGGCGTTTTCGTTTGGGCGTCGGGGCGGCGGCCGCGGGCTGCTCAGCCGGCGAGACCCTTCGTCTTCAGCCAGGCTTCCAGGTGACCGTTCACCGCGTCAGGGGCCTCCTGCTGCACCCAGTGCGACACGCCCGGCAGCCGGTGCAGGGTGAAGTCCTTCACATAGGGGCCGTAGCCCTCGGTCAGGCCGATGCCGAGGGCGCTATCCTCCTCGCCCCAGACCATCAGGGTCGGGACCTCGATCGGCGGCTGGTCGGCATTGCTCCAGGGCTTGAGGCCCCCGGCGAAATTGGCCCGGTACCAGTTGATCATCGCCTTCATGGCGCCCGGCTTCAGCGCGTTGGCGCGATAGACCTCCAGCACCTCGTCCGGGAAGGCGGACTTGTCGATCGCCATGTCGCGGAAGGCCCGCGCCACGCCCTCGGCCCGGCGGGCGGTCAGCATGGCCTCGGGCAGCCCCGGAATCTGGAAGAAGAAGACGTACCAGGACTTCTTGAGCTGGCCGCTGCCCGGCTTGCGCATGTACGCCGAGAACACCGCCGGGTGGGGCACGTTCATGACGACAAGGCCGTCCAGGTCGCGCAGCTTCCGCATGGCGAACACCCAGGCGACGATGGCGCCCCAGTCATGGGCGATCACCAGCCGTCGTTTCGCGCCCAGGGCGTCGAAGATCCCGGCGACATCGTCGGTCAGGTTCTCCACGCGGTAGGCCGAGGTTTCACGGGGCCGGCTCGAATCGCCGTAGCCGCGCAGGTCCGGCGCCACCGCCCGCCAGCCCAGCTTGGCCAGCAGCGGCAGCTGGAACCGCCACGAAAACCGGCTCTCCGGAAAACCGTGCAGAAACAACGCGACATTGTCGCCGCTGCCGGCCTCGTCGAGGGTGAAGGTCAGGCCGTTGGCCTCGATGGTGCGTGTGGTGATCCCCGTCATGGCGGAAGGTTGCGACCCTCTTGCGCCGGGCGCAAGGACGGCGCTTGATCAGAAGGCCTTGTCCGACTAAACCACCCCCCTCGCGAAAGCGCGCCGCCCTAGCTCAGTTGGTTAGAGCGCCAGATTGTGGCTCTGGAGGTCTCCCGTTCGATCCGGGAGGGCGGTACCATCGCGAAGGGGCGAGCCCTTCGGCGAACTTCGCGATTTCCACATCCTCGTCCAGCTGCGGCGCGGCCGCTGCCGGCCATTGCGCCCGCAACCTCGCCACGCTCTATTGCCGGCACGGACAATGCCAATATGTGGGGGCGAGGTATGAAAACTCTGGCGAGAGGGCTTGCCGGTCTGATCGGCGTGCTGGCGGTGCTGCTGGCCCTGAGGATCTGGGCGGGCCCGGCGGAGCCGGCGATGCAGCTTGGCCTGCAGGCGGTCGGCGGGCTCGGGCTGGCGACCCTGCGGGCCGATGTCGGCGGGTTCTTCGCGGCCGGAGGGCTGTTCGCGCTGGCGGGAGCCATCCGCGGCGAGGGGCGGCTGCTGACCGTCCCGCTGGTCCTGCTGGGCCTGGCGCTGGTCGGGCGGACGATCACCGTCTTCCTCGACGGCTGGGAGGCTGCGATGCTGCAGCCGATGATCGTCGAGGCGGTGCTGGTCGCGATCCTGGCCGGGGCCAGGCGCGCGCTCCGCTAGAAGGAGCCTGCCATGATCGAACGCCAGCTGGACATCGGCACGCCGGACGGGGCCTGCACGACCTTCGTGGTCCACCCGGAGCGGGGCGGACCGCATCCGGTGGTGCTGTTCCTGATGGACGCCCCGGCGATCCGCGAGGAGCTGCGCGACATGGCCCGGCGGTTGGCCAGCGTCGGCTACTACGTGATGCTGCCCAACCTCTACTACCGGTCCGGCGTGATGGAGCTGTGGCCGTTCCCGACCGAACCGGCGGCGCTCGAGAAGTCGCGGGAGGACATGTTCGCGCTGATGGGCTCGCTGAGCATCCCGCTGGTCATGAGCGACTGCGGCGCGATGCTGGCCTTCGCCGACGCCGACCCGGCGGCCGACGCGACGCGGGTCGGGTCCGTCGGCTACTGCATGAGCGGTCCGTTCGCCATCAGCACGGCGGCCGCCTTCCCCGACCGGGTGCGGGCCGCGGCCTCGATCCACGGCGTCGCCCTGATGACCGAGGCCGCCGACAGCCCGCATCTGGCCGCGCGCGGCCGCGACGCCGGCTTCTATTTCGCCTGCGCCCAGATCGACCGCTGGTTCCCCGAGGAGATGATCCCGAAGCTCGCCGCGGACCTGTCGGCGAACGGCGTCGACGCGGAGGTCGAGCTGTATCCGGCCGCCGAGCACGGCTTCGTGTTCCCGCAGCGGCCCGCCTACGACCGCCCCTCGGCCGAGCGGCACTGGGAGCGCGTCCTGGCCCTGTTCGACCGGCGGCTGCGCGGCTGATCAGGCGGTGTCGAACTTGTCCCGCTTGCGCTTGCCCAGCAGCATCCGCGTCTCCAGCCGCCCGCGCAGGGCCGCGTAGTAGGCCGACAGGAAGGTCTGGTCCATCTCGTCGGACTCGGCGACCCAGTCGATCTTGCGGCGGATGCGCTCGGCGACAGCGGTCATCACCTTGCGATCCAGGGTGCGCAGCACGTCCTCCAGCACATGCAGCTCCTTGACCCCGTAGGCGTCGAGCTGCGCCTGGGTGAAGGCGAAGCGATCCTGCAGCATGGGCCGGTCGTCGATCAGGTCGCGCAGCAGGGTCACCTTGGGCGCATGCACCACCCATGTGCCGGCCAGCAGGTCTCCGACCCGCAGGTGGTCGCGGTTGAACATCGGGAACAGCGCGAACACGCCGGCCCAGATCACCCCCATCAGGTTGGCCCAGCCATCGACGCCGCTGCTCGGGCTGAAGGCCGAATACAGCAGCAGGCTCATGGGCAGGAACAGTTCCAGCTCGCGCATGGCGTTGCGCGCGAGGATGGCCTCCGCCGTCAGCCGCCCGCCGTTGCGCGCGGCGACGCGCAGGCCGAGCGCGCGCTTGCCCGGCGTCGCGGCGGCCGGCGTCAGTTCGAAGATGATGAACCAGGCGTTGCGCAGCAGGAAGCCGCCGATCGCAAAGACCACGAACAGGTACTCGCCGGCCTTCTCGCCCATCGCGGCGGCTGTCCCGGCGAGCACCAGCGTGCCGGCGATCGAGACGCCGAGCAGGATCGCCAGATCGACGAGCAGGGCCGAGGCGCGCTCGCCGGTGGTGGCGATCCGCACCCGCAGGTCGACGCCCTCGGGTGTGAGCAGCGGCCGTTCGCCGGCCGCCCGGGCGACTTCCAGCGTGCTCATGCCGGCCTCCGGCGCGGGCCGTAGAAGTAGAAGCCCCACAGCAAGGCGGTCGCCCCGGCGATCGCGAAGCGCGCGGCGTCGACGGTGATCAGCTGGCGGCCGAACCCTTCCAGCAGGCCGGCGACCATCAGCATCGCGACCACGCCGGCCATGGCCAGGGCGGCGGTGCGCCCGGCCTCCGCCGCGGCCTCGACCCGGGGGCGGTCGCCCGGCTGGATCACCGCCCGGCCGATGTGGAAGCCCGCCGCGCCGGCGAGGATGACGGCGAAGATCTCGGTGACGCCGTGGATCATCAGCCAGCCGGCCACCTCCACTCCCAGGCCGCGGCTGGCGAACAGGGCCACGAAGGCCCCCAGGGTCAGGCCGTTGTAGACGATCAGCAGCGCGGTCGGCAGGCAGAAGGCGAAGCCCAGGGCGAAGGCGAAGATCGCCACCTGGGCGTTGTGGGTGAACAGGAAGGCCGCGAAGCCGGCGAGCTTGTCGTCGCTGTCGTACAGCGTCTTGCGCAGCGCCTCGGTCGTCGCCGACGGGTCGCGCCCCTGGGCCATGTCGCCCGGCATGAACGAGTAGAACCAGTCCGGATCGTTGATGGTCAGGACGTAGGCCGTGACCGCGCCCAGCGTGAACAGCAGCAGGGACGCGAGCGTCTCGCGCCACAGCGACCGCACCGACATCGGCCAGTCCGTCGCGAAGAACCGGCCCAGCCGCTCCAGCGGCGTAGAGCGGACGCCGTAGACGAAGAGGTACGCCCGCAGGCACAGGCTCTCCAGGTAGGTCGTGGCGGCCCGGTCCAGCGAGATCGAGCGCGCCACCGAGAGCGAGGACATCGCCGAGCGGTAGAGGACGGGAACTTCCAGCAGCTCCTCGTCGGTCAGACCCCGCGCCGAGCCCTGCTGGGCCTTGGCCATAAGGCGCTCCAGGCGGCGCCACGCAGCTTCGCGCTCGGTCCGGAACTGATGACTCTTGAGCTGCAGCTGCGCCATGTCGGTCTCCTACAGCAGGTCGCGGCGCTTGAGGTCGAGGTAGGCGTTGAGCAGCCGCGGCCCGACGGCGCCGACCGGCGCGTCGACGATCAGCGCGCCCAGCCGGCGCAGCCGCGCGATGACCACTTCCCGCTCGCGCAGCAGGGCGGCCGCCGCGACGGCGCGCGACACGGCGTCCGGCTCGACCGGCTCCGCGGCGGCGATCGCCTCCAGCTCCTCGTCGCGGAACACCACGAACATCAGCAGGTGGCGGCGCGCCAGCCGTCCGGCGTTCTCGATCAGCAGCTCGGCGCTGGTCGCGTCGGCGAACTCGGTGAAGACGACGATCAGCGAGCGCCGCTCGAGGTCGGCCGCCAGCTGGGTCAGGCCGAGCGTGTAGTTGGTCTCTTCGTCGGAGTAGTCGAGACCGGCCGCCAGATGCTCCAGCAGCGGGAACGAATTCACCCCGACCGTGACGCCGGTCGACAGGCGGGGCCGGGCGTCGAAGCCGAACAGGCCGACGCGGTCGCCGATCTTCAAGCTGACGTAGGCCAGGGTCAGGGCCGCGTTGATGGCCCGGTCGATGCGCGGCAGCCCGGCCAGCGGCTCGCACATTGTCCGCCCGGTATCGAGCGCCAGCAGGATGTGGTGGTTGCGCTCGGTTCGATACTCCTTGGAGATCAGCCTGCCGTGCCGGGCCGACTGCTTCCAGTCGACGGTGCGCGGGTCCATGCCCTCGGCGAACTCGCGCAGGGCATGGTACTCGGCGCCCTCGCCGGTATCGATCTGGGCCTTCACCCCGAACATCGAGTCGCGGGCGAACAGGCGCATCGCCTCCTGCTTCACCCCGGCGATGTCGGGCGTCAGGACGGCGCGGCGGCGCAGCGCGTCGCTGTGCTGGGCCCAGACCAGGCCCAGGGGCCCCATCCAGCGGACCCAGGCGCGCTCGATAAGGCTCTCGCCGCGCCGCTGGGGCGTCAGCTGCAGGATCAGCCCGCCGTCGAGGCCCTCCGGCCTCACCGTGGCCCGGTCCGGCGTGACGAGCAGCCTGGAGTCGGTCTCGACCGCCAGTTCCATGCTGCGGGGCGCGCGGCCTCGGAAGTTCACCCCGAGCCGTCCCTCGGCCGGCGCGCCCACGCCGATGCGGACCGGCGCTTCCAGACTGACGGTAACGCCTCGCCCGGTCCGCCATGCCAGCAGCGCATCGACGCCGATCATCAGGCCGAGGATCACCAGCCAGAGCGGCGCGGCGAGCCACAGGTCGGAGGCGACCACGCCCACGACGATCGCCGCCGGCGCGCCGAGCGCCGCGATCACAACCGCCCTGAGCGTGGGATAGATCACCGCGGCGCCTCGACCTGTTCGATCAGGCCCCGAAGCAAGGGGTCGACCTTGCGCCCCTCGATCTCGGCGGCGGGCGACAGGATCACGCGGTGACGCAGCGCGGGCAGGGCCAGCGCCTTCACATCGTCCGGGATGACATAGTCGCGGCCGTCGAGCACCGCCCTGGCGCGCGCCGCGATGGCCAGCATGGCCGCGCAGCGCGGCGAGGCGCCGGTCTCCAGATCACCGGTCTCGCGCGTCGCCCGGACCAGGCGCACGACATAGTCGGCGATCTCGTCGGTCAGGCGCACCGCCGAAACGGTCCGGGCCGCATCGGCCAGCTCCGCCGCATCCACCACCGTCGTGACGCCCAGCTCGTTGATGTCCGGCAGTCCCGTCGTGGCGCCGTGCAGCAGCACGATGGCCTTCTCCTGCTCAGCGGTCGGATAGGACAGCGTCTGCTTGAACAGGAAGCGGTCGAGCTGGGCCTCGGGCAGGGGGTAGGTGCCCTGCTGCTCGATGGGGTTCTGGGTGGCCACGACCATGAACCGGTCGCCGAGCGGATGGCGCTTGCCGTCCAGGGTGACGAACCGTTCCTGCATCGCCTCCAGCAGGGCGGCCTGGGTCTTCGGCGGGGTGCGGTTGATCTCGTCGGCCAGCAGCAGGTCGCAGAAGATCGGCCCCTTGGTCAGGGTGAAGCTGCTGGTCTGGAAGTTGAACAGGTTGGCCCCGATGATGTCGCCGGGCATCAGGTCGGGCGTGAACTGCACGCGTCCGAACTTGATGCCGAGCGTGCCGGCGAAGCTCTGGGCGAGGAAGGTCTTCGCCGTCCCCGGCGGTCCTTCCAGCAGGACGTGGCCGCCGGCGAACAGGGCGATCAGCATCAGGTCGATGGTGTCGGCCTGGCCGACGACCGCCTTGCCGATCTCTCCGCGAACGCGGTCGGCCAACGCCTTAACCTCAGCGACTTGCACGGGTCATCTCCAGTCTCCAGTCATACAGTCGGCGGGCCGTCGCCATCAGGTCGGTCAGGTTCGCCGCCTCTCGCGCGGCTGCGATCAGGTCGGTGAAGGGCGGCGCGGACCGCTGCACGCTCAGCCGGTCCAGGAAGGCGTCGAGTTGTTCGGGTTCCAGTTGTCGCGGCGCCCCCACCGCGCGGGCCGCGAGGTCGCGGCAGAGCCGGGCGTAGGCTTCGGCCATCCGGTGCTCGCGGCGCGCCATGCGGATCAGGCCGGCGGTATTGTCGACCAGCGCTTCCTTGCCCAGGGCGTACGGCGGCTTTGGCCTGCGGACAGGGCCGAACCGGATCGCCGCGGCGATGCCGGCCAGCAGCGCGGCCGCGACCGCGCACAGCGTGCCGCCCAGGAACGGCGGTTCGAGCGCCAGGGTGAACAGGCTGCGCGACCGCTTGAAGCCATGCAGGCTTACGTCGAACACCAGCGGCCCCTCCGCCGGGCGGATCCGCGCCAGGATCGCCTCGGCGGCGTCGGCGGTGGCGCGGCTCTTGACGCCCATGGTGTTCATGAGATCCGGATCGGACAGGACGAAGACCCGCGAGTCCGGGGTCCGCGCGATCAGCACCTTGCCCGTTTCGTCGCTCAGCACCGGCGTGAGCCCGGGCGCGACGATAGTCTGCAGGCGGTCGATCTGGCCCAACGCCATACGCCGCCCGTCGTCGAAGATCACGGTCGGACGGCTCTTGCCGTCGCGGCGCTCGACCCTGGCCTTCTTCGACCAGGGCTCGATCAGCTCCTGGTCGTCGAGGCTTCGCGCCGGCAGCGGGCCGCCCATGACGACCCACCCCCGGTGGGCGCGATGCGGCGCCGCCATCCATTTGGGCAGGATGATCAGGCGTCGGCCCTCGAACGGCGTCGCCCTGATGGCCTCGCCGCTGTGATACGGCCCGGGCGTCAGAACCATGAGGCCAGCGCGGCGCAGGCCCGGCGTGTCGCCACGGCTGACCACGACCGTCTCCCCGCGAAGCTGCAGCAGCTTCACGATGCCGGCGAAGCCCACGCTGCTCTTCGACAGCGGATGGCCGCCGCCGTCGTCGCCGCTGCGCAGGCTCGGCGCATAGACGCTCAGCACCGCCAGGGCGGCGAAGGCCAGCACCCCGACCAGGATCATGATCAGGACCGTCCGGCCCCTGAACAGCTCGCCGCCCGATGCCGGAGAGTCCGTCACGCCCGGCCTCCCAGGGCGAACTGCTCGTAGGCCGAGCGGCAAGCGTTCCAGCCCTCGGAACCGACCTTGCGGCCGCCGAAGTGGCTGCGCTCGACCACCAGCGCGATGGTCGCGAAGGCCGTCCGGGCCGCATCGGGCAGGGCTTCCAGCGCGGCGATGTCGCGACTGGTGAGGGCGGGGCGAACCAGGCCGGGCCGCTGGTCGCGGATGTCCTGCACACCCCGCAGCAGGAGCAGGTGGGCCGCCTCGTCGAAACGTCCCTCGGCGGCGAGCGCGTCCGCGTCGGCCAGCAGAACCTTGGCCTGCTGCGCGGTGGGTCGCCAGTCAGGCTCCGCCGACAGGTTGGTTCCGCCGACTCGGACGCGCTCGAAGCGCGCGCCAACGATGCTGCGGGCAATCAGATAGAGCAGGCCGATAACCGCCAGCGCCAGAAGCACCCAGAACAGGACCTGGAACGCCGGGCCGAGCGCCGCAAGGAACTCCGACAGGCCGCCCGCCCACTTGGGGGGCTCGCTTGGCTTGAACTGAAGGGCGTCGAACTGCAGCGACTTGTCCTGCAGCAACTGGCGATGAGCGTCGGCGGGGGTTCCGCCGGCCGCAACATCCACGCCCCCGCTCGACTGGTCACGCCCCATTCCACCCACTGCATACACGGGAGCATGACGCCGACACAATCGACGCTTGAGCCTCGGCGAGGATATTTCCGGCGCCTGACTTCCAAACAGTTGTTCGTCTGATAGCCTCACGGAAAGACCAATCGGGGAGACGGCCATGATCGACAATCGCGTCACACGCCTGCTGGGCGTCCAGTATCCGATCGTTCAGGCCCCGATGGGCTGGATCGCCCGCGCGCAGCTTGCGTCGGCCGTGTCGAACGCCGGCGGGCTCGGCATCATCGAGACCTCCTCTGGCCGCCTTGACGAAGTCCGGGCCGAGATCGGCAAGATGCGCGGCCTGACCGACAAGCCGTTCGGCGTGAATATCGCCCAGGCCTTCGTGCGCGATCCGGACATCGTGCAGTTCGTGATCGATCAGGGCGTGAAGTTCGTCACCACCTCGGCCGGCGATCCGCGCAAGTACTGCGAGGCGCTGAAGGGCGCGGGCCTGACCGTCTTCCACGTCGTTCCGTCGCTGCAGGCTGCGCTCAAGGCGATCGAGGCGGGTGTCGACGGCCTTGTCGTCGAGGGCGGCGAGGGCGGCGGCTTCAAGAACCCGCGCGAGGTGGCGCTGATGGTCCTGCTGCCGCTGGTCGCCAGCAAGGTCGATGTGCCGATCATCGCCGCGGGCGGGATGCTGGACGGGCGCACCATGGCCGCCGCCTTCGCGCTGGGCGCCGAGGGCATCCAGATGGGCACCCGGATGGTCAGCTCCGCGGAATCGCCGGTTCACCAGAACTGGAAGAACGCCATCCTGGACGCCGCCGAGACCGACACCGTCTTCCTGAACCGCCATGGTCCGGGACCGGCCCTGCGGGCGCTGCGCACCGGAAAGACCACGGAGATGGAGCTGAACCCGCCGCCCGAAGGCGCGATGGCGGCTTTCGGCAATGCGCTCGACCTCTACTTTGGCGGCGACATGGAGGCCTCGATCGCCCTTTCGGGCCAGGTCGCCGGCCGCATCGACAGCGTCCGCCCGGTCTCAGACATCATCCGCGACACAGTCGAGGAGTTCCGCGCGGTGACGGCGGAGCTGGGTAAGAAGTACGGGGGATGATCGGGGACAGTTTAAGGTGTCCCAAGGGGCATCTTAAACTGTCCCCTACCGTTGCCGCTCCGCGCGACGCGTGCCACCAATGCTCCGGACCGGGACCGACAGAGTCCTGGCCTGAGGGACACGGGAGGACGCCCATGGGGCAGGGCATCGGCCGCATCTTGAGCGGTCTGGCGGCGGCGGCCGGCGCGCTGGCGCTGGCGGCGTGCGGGCAGGGCGGCGGCACCGCCGCGAAGCCGGACACGACCTACCAGGAAAAGCTGATCCAGCAGCTGATCGACGCCAGGCCGGGCGACACGATCACCATTCCGGCCGGCGTCTACGCCATCGACCGGGGGCTCAGCCTGGAAGTCGACGGCGTGACCATCAAGGGGGCCGGGATGGACAAGACCATCCTGACCTTCAAGGGCCAGACCGCCGGCGCCGAGGGCCTGCTGGTCAATGCTTCCGATTTCACCATCGAGGACATCGCGTTCGAGGACGCCAAGGGCGACGCGCTGAAGGTCAACGAGGGCGAGAACATCATCATCCGCCGGGTGCGGGTCGAATGGACGGGCGGTCCAAAGACCAGCAACGGCGCCTATGGCCTCTATCCCGTGCAGACGAAGAACGTGCTGATCGAGGACAGCGTCGCGATCGGCGCCTCGGACGCCGGCATCTACGTCGGCCAGTCGCAGAACGTCGTCGTTCGCCGCAATCGAGCCGAGTTCAACGTCGCCGGGATCGAGATCGAGAACACCCAGAACGCCGACGTCTATGACAACCTGGCGACCAACAACACCGGGGGCATCCTGGTGTTCAACATGCCCAATCTGAAGGTGCCCGGCTTCTCGACCCGCATCTTCCGCAACCGCTCGGTCAACAACAACACCGCCAACTTCGGTCGCAAGGGCACGGCGGTGGCCTCGGTGCCCGCGGGGACCGGAATCATCATCAATTCAAACGACAAGGTCGAGATCTTCGATAATGAGATCGGCGGCAACAACACCGCCAACGTCATCGTCTCCAGCTTCTTCTCGGCCGGCTACAAGGCGGGAGAAGGCCAGGCGGAGAGCTTCGATCCCTGGCCGGAAAGCATCTTCATCCACGACAACCGCTTTTCGCCCGGCGGCTCCAGTCCTGACGGCATGGACCTCCAGGCGCTCCGCGTCGCGCTGTTCGGCCTCAACGGCGCTCTGCCGGACGTGCTGTGGGACGGCTATGTCGACGTGAAAAAGTTCGTGGGCGGAAAGCCCGATCCGGCGCTGGCGATCTGCGTCGACAATGGCGCGGCCCAGGTCCTCAACGCCGACGGCCCCAACAAGTACAAGAGCCCGAAGGTGGTGACGCTGAAGTGTCGCCTCGCGCCGCTGCCGCCCGCGGCCGTAGCCGCGGCGGGTCCGATCCCGGCGGAGTCGAAGATCCCGGCTCCCGGCAAGTCGTGAGCCGGCTCCTCGCCGCGCTGGCGGTCCTGCTGCTGGCGGCCTGCGGGCCGCGGACGCTGGAGCCGCGCTTCATCGCCGACGGCATGCCCGAGAACCTCGCGGACTGGGGCATGGTCGGCGTCCGCGACGGCCGGCTGGTGCTGGCCGAGGGGGCGCAGCCCTACGCGCTGAACACGCCGCTGTTCACCGACTACGCCGGCAAGCTGCGCACCGTCTGGATGCCGAAGGGCCGGGCCGCCGGCTGGTCGGATGACGAGGCCTTGGACTTCCCGGTCGGGACGGTCGTCACCAAGACCTTCTTCTATCCGAAGGCGGAAGGCGATGCGGTCGCGCCGGGCGACGGCCTGACGCTGTCGGACACGGGGCAAGGGCTGGACCTGTCGAAGATCCGGCTCGTCGAGACCCGCATCCTGGTCCGCCGCGAGTCCGGCTGGGTCGCCTTTCCGTATGTCTGGAATGACGGGCAGACGAAGGCGACGCTGCAGCGGACCGGCAAGCCGATCCCGATGACCCTCGTGCGCGACGGGCGCCGGGACGCCTTCACCTATCAAGTTCCCAACGTGAACCAGTGCGCCGGCTGCCACGGCACCGACCACGCGACGAAAAAGCTGCATCCGATCGGCCTGAAGGCCCGTCACCTGGACCGTGACGTCGCGGTCGGCGGCCAGGCCTTCAACCAGCTCGCGCGGCTGGAGGCCGTCGGCTACCTGCGCGGCCTGCCGAAGGCGCGGCCCGCGCCGGCGGCGGACTGGCTGGACGAGACCGCCCCGCTCGACGCCCGGGCGCGGGCCTGGCTCGACATCAACTGCGCCCACTGCCACAGCCCCACCGGCCCCGCGGACACGTCCGGTCTTTACCTGACGCTGGCGGCGGCCGGGCCGCAGCTGGGTCTGTGCAAGCCGCCGATCGCGGCGGGGCAGGGCACCGGCGGCTTCCGGTTCGGCATCCATCCGGGCAAGCCGGACGAGTCGATCCTCGTCTTCCGCACGGCCTCCACCGACCCCGGCGCAATGATGCCCGAGCTCGGACGCGCGCTGGCGCATGACGAGGGGCTGGCGTTGCTGAGGCGGTGGATCGCCCAGATGCCCGGCGGCTGCGGCTGATGGCGCCCGAGGATCGGACATGGGTCTCGATCCAGCACATGCGGGCCATGGCGGCCCTGTCGGTGGTGATGTTCCACGCCAGCCAGTGGGCGCGGATCAACTTCGACATCGGGGCGGCCGGGGTCGACGTCTTCTTCGTGATCAGCGGCTTCGTGATGTGGACGGTGACGGCGGGCCGCAAGACCGCGCCGCTCGACTTCGTCCGCCGCCGGGCCATCCGCGTCGCGCCGCTCTACTGGCTGGTTACGCTGGCCCTCGCGGCGGCCGCGCTGGCGCTGCCCGGCCGGTTCCCGGGCGTCACGCCGGAGCCGCTGCATATCCTGCTGTCGCTCGGCTTCATCCAGCACCTCGACCCGCAGGGACAGCCGTTTCCGCTGCTCGCGCCGGGCTGGTCGCTGAATTACGAGGCAGTGTTCTACCTGGTGTTCGCCGCCTGCCTGATGCTGCCCGAGCGCCACCGGCTGATCGCCCTGACCATGGCGCTGGCGACCCTGTCGCTGGCCGGATTCGTCTGGCCCCCGGGCTATGTGATGATGCTCAATCCGATGTTCCTGCAGTTCCTGGCCGGCGCGTGGCTGGGCAAGCTGGCGCAGGAAGGGATGCTGCCGGACCGGACCTTCGGCTGGATCATGCTCGGCGTCGGCCAGACGCTGTTCATCGGCCTCTGGCTGTCGGCGATCGATCCGGACCTGTGGCGCCCGATGATCTGGGGCGTGCCCGCCCTGCTGGTCGTGGCCGGCGTGGTGACGGTCGAGGCCGACGGCGGCTGGCCCCGCTGGCGCTGGCTCGGTGCGCTGGGCGACGCGTCCTATTCGCTCTACCTCACCCACACGATCGCGATCGCTGTCCTGGCCATCTGGCTGAGCGCCTGGAATGAGTGGGTGTTCGTGCCGGTCGCCGTCGCCCTGGCGATCACGGTCGGGCTGCTGACCCACTACGCCGTCGAGAAACCCCTACTGATGACCCTGCGTCAGCGCCTTGCGTGATGTGGCGGAGCGTTCGCATACTTGTGTTCGGGACCGCGCGTCAGACGCGGGAAGGGTGAGGAGACTACGGATGAAGCGCATTGCGCTGGCGGCCGCCCTGGCGGTCACGACGCTGCTCGCGGGCTGCGGGGGCGGAACGGCGGACGTCGACGGCGAGCGGATCGCGGCCGCCGACGAGAATCCCGGCGAATGGGTCACCCACGGCCGCACCTACGGCGAACAGCGCTTCAGTCCGCTCGACAAGATCAGCACCAGCACGGTCAAGGACCTGGGCCTGGCCTGGAGCTACGACCTGCCGGAGAACCGCGGCATCGAGGCCACGCCCCTGGTCGCCGACGGCGTGATGTACACGACCTCGTCCTGGTCGGTCGTCCGCGCCTTCGACGCCAAAACCGGCGAACTGAAATGGGAATACGATCCGCAGGTGCCCCGCAAGACGGGCGTCAAGGCCTGCTGCGACAGCGTCAACCGCGGCGTCGCCCTGTGGCGCGGCAAGGTCTACTTCGGCGCACTCGACGGCCGCCTGATCGCGCTGGACGCCAGGACCGGCAAGAAGGTGTGGTCGGTGGTGACCGTCGACCAGGAGAAGCCCTACACGATCACCGGCGCGCCGCGGATCATCAAGGGCAAGGTGATGATCGGCAACGGCGGCGCCGAGCTGGGCGTCCGCGGCTACCTGTCGGCCTACGACGCCGACAGCGGCAAGATGCTTTGGCGCTTCTACACCGTGCCGGGCAAGGAGCCGAAGGACGGCGCCGCCTCCGACGAGGCGATGAAGTTGGCCCGCCCGACCTGGAACGGCGAGTTCTGGAAGACCGGCGCCGGCGGCACGGTCTGGGACTCGATGGCCTATGATCCCGATCTCGACCTCCTCTACATCGGCGTCGGCAACGGCTCGCCCTGGAACCGGGACATCCGCTCGCCGGGCGGCGGCGACAACCTGTTCCTGTCCTCGATCGTGGCGCTGAAGCCCGACACCGGGAAGTACGTCTGGCACTATCAGACCACTCCCGGCGAGAGCTGGGACTACACGGCCACCCAGCACATCATCCTGGCCGACATGACCATCGGCGGACAGCCGCGCAAGGTGCTGCTGCAGGCGCCGAAGAACGGCTTCTTCTACGTCCTCGACCGCGCGACCGGGAAGCTGATCTCGGCCAAGCCCTATGTGCCGCAGACCTGGACCACCGGCGTCGTCGACCCGGCGACGGGCCGGCCGGTCGAGACGCCGAACGCCCGCTACGGCGCGGGCATGAACCTCGGCATGCCCGGACCGCTCGGCGGTCACAACTGGCAGCCCATGGCCTTCAGTCCGAAGACGAACCTGGTCTACATCCCGGCCCAGGAGATCCCGTTCCCCTACATGCAGCCGGGCGGCGCAAACGCCAACTTCCGGTACCAGCCGGGCGCCTGGAACATCGGCGTGGATGTCCTGGTCGCCGGCCTGCCGGACGACGAGGCGGGCCTGAAGGCGATCCGCGCCAGTCTCAAGGGCCGGCTGATCGCCTGGGATCCGGTGACCCAGACCGAGAAGTGGAGCGTGCCGCACAGCGGTCCCTGGAACGGCGGCGTCCTGGCGACGGCCGGCGGCCTGGTTTTCCAGGGCTCGGCGACCGGCGAGTTCGCGGCCTATGACGCCGCCACGGGCAAGAAGGTCTGGTCCTTCGACACCCAGACCGGCGTGGTGGCGCCGCCGATGACCTACGAGATCGACGGCGAGCAGTATGTGGCCCTGATGGCCGGCTGGGGCGGCGGCTTCGCGCTCACGGCCGGCGCGGGCGTCGATCCGCGCTCCGAGGGGCCGCGTCGCCTGCTGGTGTTCAAGCTCGGCGGCAAGAAGGTCCTGCCCCCGCGGCCGGCCTCGAACCGCGACTGGCCGGACCTGCCGGCCGTCACGGGAACGCCGCAGCAGATCGCGGCCGGCTCGGCCAGCTACGCCGCCTACTGCTCGGTCTGCCATGGCGCCAGCGGGGTTTCGGAGTTCTCGATCCCCGACCTGCGCTACTCGCCGGTCATCACCGACCGGGGCGTCTTCAAGGGCGTGGTCATCGACGGCGACCGGGTGGACAACGGCATGGTCTCGTTCAAGGCCTATCTGAACCCGAACCAGGCCGAGGACATCCGCCAGTACCTGCTGTCGCTCGCCAACACCCAGAAGGCCCGGATGGCGGCGGCCAAGCCGGCGAAGTAGAGGAGGGGCATGGTCCTCTTCTTCGCCGAGCCGCCTTGCGAATTGCCGCCGCCGGAGTCGGTGGTGGTGACGGACTACCCCTGCGGGATGAAGCAGGTCGCGCTTCCGGACGGCAGGGTCGTCTGGATGCCGTGGCCTCAGCCCGGCGTGCGCGACGCGCCGTCGCCTGTCGTTGCGATCACGCCGGCGATGCTCGCGGAGCTGGAGGCGGTGGTGGTGACCGCGCCGCGCCTGCCGCCGTCACCGGCGGACGCGGCTTTCGCGGTTGTGACCGTCGAGGACATGACGTCTGCCTCCCGGGTCGACGAGGCTCTGACCCAGGCGCCGGGCGTCCAGCTGTTCCGCCGCACCTCCAGCGTCGCGGCCAACCCGACGACCCAGGGCATGACTGTCCGGGCTGTCGCCGGGTCCGGCGCGGGCCGTGCGCTGGTGACCCTCGACGGCGTGCCGCAGAACGACCCGTTCGGCGGTTGGGTGCTTTGGTCGGGTCTGCCTTCGGCGGGGCTGGAGGGCGCCTTGATCGTGCGCGGCGCGGGCGCGGGTCCCTATGGCGCCGGCGCTCTCACCGGCACGGTGCAGCTCGCTGATCGCACGCTCGTCCCCGCTCGCGGCGAGTACGAAGTCTTCGGGGGCGAGCGAGATGCACGGGGCGGCCAGTTCGCCGCGGGCGCCGGTGACCTGCTGCTCGTTGGCGCGGCGGAGGCCAGCGAAGGCTGGATTCCGCTGGGCAAGGGCCGCGGCGCCGCGGACGAGCCGCTGGCCTTCGAGGCTTCCAGCCTTGCGCTGCGCTGGTCGCCGGAATGGGACGGCGGCGACCTGTCGTTCCGGCTCGCCGGCTATCGCGAAGCGCGTGACAGCGGTCTCGACGGCGCGACGTCCCGCGCCACGGGCCTGTCGGCGTCGGCCACCCTGACCGGAGAGTCGCCGGGCATCGGCAATGTGTGGCGTCTGCAAGCCTGGGCGCGGACCTCGGATTTCGAGAACAGTTCGGTGGCGGTGGGCGCCGGCCGGGCGTTCACGACCCCTGCCAGTGAACAGTTCGGCACGCCCGCGCTCGGGGTCGGCGCCAACGCCGCCCTGCGTCATTCGACGGGCGACGGCGGCTGGGAGATCGGCGCCGACGTGCGCTGGTTCGACGGCGAGACGCGTGAACGGTTCCGCTACCTGGCCGGCGCCTTCACCCGTGGCCGTGTCGCCGGCGGCAGCCAGTATGTCGCCGGCCTGTATGGCGAGGCCTGGCGCGAGGACGGCCCCTGGCTGCTGACCGCCGGCGCGCGCATCGATCGCTGGGCCAGCTACGGCGGCTTGCGCCGCGAACACGACCTGGCCGGCGGCGCCGTGACCCTGAACCTTCAGCCCGCCGACGCCGAGGGCTGGCAGCCGACCGCCCGGGCCGGCGCGCGCTACGATCTCGGCGGCGCCTGGCTGCGGGGCGCCGCCTACGCCGGCTTCCGGCCGCCGACCCTGAACGAACTGCACCGTCCGTTCAGGGTGGGCAATGACGTGACCGAGGCCAACAGCGCCCTCGAACCGGAGGTGCTCTATGGCCTGGAGATCGGCGCGGGCGGCGAGGGCGGCGGTCTCGACTGGTCGGCGACCCTGTTCGCGAACCGGCTGGAGGGCGCGGTCACCAACGTGACGATCGGCGTCGGCCCGGGGACCTTCCCGGTCGCCGGCTTCATTCCGGCCGGCGGGGTGCTACGCCAGCGCCAGAATGCCGGTGATGTCGACGCCTGGGGGCTGGAGGCCGAACTCGACTGGCGCGTGACCACCGACCTCGATCTGCGCCTGAGCGGAGCCTGGACTTCGGCCGAGGTCGACGGCGGCTCGGCCGCGCCGCAGCTCACCGGGCTGCGCCCGGCGCAGACGCCGGACGTCGCCGTCAGCGCCGAGGTCGCCTGGCGGCCGATCGACAGACTGGCGCTGCGACTGACGCTGCGCCACGAGGGCGAGCGATGGGACGACGACCTGAATACGCGGCGGCTGTCGGCGGCGACCACAGCAGACCTGCGCGCTGATTGGGACGTGACGCCGGGCGTGCGCCTCTACCTCGCCGCCGAGAACCTGACCGACGCCGCCGTCGAGACGGCCCAGACCGCCGATGGCTTCGAGAGCTTCGACCAGCCGCGTACGGTCCGCATCGGTCTCATCTGGCGGCCGTAAGCGAGACTCCCGGGACATATACTCCGAGGACAAAGCGGGACATTCGGCCCCATTCGGCGACAAGCCGCGCCGCAACCTGTCCACCCTGTGTGCGGCCCGGCGACAATGGCCGGATGAGACGCGCGCGAGCGAACAATGGGTCGAAAGAATGCCTTGCCGGGCAAAGGGGGAGTGATCACCGCCCCACCTGGCGGTCGGCCCGCGCCGTGGTCCCAGGGCATCGCTCTGACCGGATCTGTCCCCCTGTCGACGCGGACTGGGTCACCTCTGAAACAGTTACGGAGACTGTCGAGACAGTTCAACGCCAGTTACCGCATGGAGATCACCTGACCATCGCACTTGACCCGCTGGCTGGTGTCGCCGATTGCGGGACGATGGCGAAGCTGACGGGCGCGAAGGTGACGGTGGCGGGCGCGGGCGCGCTCGGCCTGACGACGGCGCTCGAACTGGCCCGCGCGGGCGCGGCTGTGACCCTCCGGGATCCCGCGCCGCTGGGCGACAACGCCTCGGGCGTGGCGGCGGGAATGCTGGCCCCGGCCTGCGAGGCGGCGCTGGACCCGGTTTCCGCCGACCATTTCGAGTTGCTGAGACACGCCCGCGACCTGTGGCCGGCGCTGGCGGACGGGTTGGGAGTCCAGCTCGACCGTTCCGGCGCCGCCTATGTCGGCGAGTCGATCGGCCCGGTCGCCGCACGAATGCGGGCGATGGGAGCGCAGGTCGGCGTCTACGGCGACCGGCTGCTGACCCTGGAAGACTGGCGGCTGTCGCCGCGCGCCGTGCTGGCGGCGCTGAAGGCGGCGGCTGAAGCAGCCGGCGTCGCTTTCGAGATCGCCACCGCCCCTGCACCGGCCGCCGGCGAGACGCTGGTCGTGGCGACCGGCGCCGCGGACTCGGGTCTCGCCCCGGAACTGTCCCGGCTGGAGCCGATCAAGGGCCACATCCTGCGCTATGCCGGCGGTCCGGACATCGGGCCGGTGATCCGCGGCGACGGGGTCTACATCTGTCCCGACGGGGCGGGCGCGATCGTCGGCGCGACGATGGAGCGCGGGCGCGCCGACCGAACCGTTGATCCGGTCCGGGTCGCCGCCTTGCGCGGCGCCGCCGAGGCGCTGCTGCCGGAGCTCGCCGGGCTTGAGGTCCGGGCAGACGCGGGCGTCCGCGCCGCGACCCCCGATGGCCTGCCCATGGTCGGCCCGAGCCGGACGCCCGGCGTCCTGCTGGCCGTAGGCGCGCGGCGCAACGGCTGGCTGCTGGCGCCGCTTGTGGCGCAATCGGTCGCGGCGTATCTCGCGGGCGACGATCAGGGACCATACGCCGCGCGGCTCGACCCGCGCCGGTTCGACAACGCCAATGGGGATGAGCGATGAGCAGCTTCTGGCCGACCGAAGAACAGGAAGCCATTCGCGAGGCCGTCGGCCGCGTCTGCGCGCAGTTCGACGACGAATACTGGCGCCGCACCGATGAGACCGGCGATTTCCCCGAGGCCTTCGCGACGGCCATGGCCGAGGGAGGCTGGCTGGGCGTGGCCATGCCCGAGGCGTTCGGCGGCGCGGGCCTGGGCCTGACCGAGGCCTGTCACGTCATGCAGACAGTGGCCGAGTCTGGCGCGGGCTTTTCCGGCGCCAGCGCCATCCACCTGAACATCTTCGGCCTGATGCCGGTGGTGAAGTTCGGCACCCAGGAACAGAAGCAGCGCCACCTGCCGCGCATCATCGCCGGTGAGGACAAGGCCTGTTTCGCGGTCACCGAGCCCAACAGCGGCCTCGACACCTCGAGCCTGGAGACGCGGGCGGAGAAGAGCGGCAACGGCTATCGCATTACCGGCCGCAAGATCTGGACGACCATGGCCCAGCGGGCCAACAAGATCCTGATCATCGCGCGCACCACGCCGAAGGATCAGGTTTCGAAGCCCATGCAGGGCCTGTCGCTGTTCTACACCGACTTCGACCGCGCCCGGATCGACGCCAGGCCGATCCCGAAGATGGGCCGCAAGGCCGTCGAATGTAACATGCTCTTCATCGAGGACCTGCAGGTCCCGGCCGAGGATCTGGTCGGCGAGGAAGGCAAGGGCTTCCAGTATCTTCTCAGCGGCCTGAACCCCGAGCGGACCCTGTTCGGCGTCGAGGCCGTGGGCCTGGGCCGCGCCGCGCTGCGAAAGGCGGCGGCCTACGCCAACGAGCGGGTCGTGTTCGGGCGGCCGATCGGTCAGAACCAGGGCGTCCAGCATCCGCTCGCCAAGGCCTGGGCCGAGCTCGAAGCGGCCAACCTGCTGGGCTTCAAGGCGGCCGCCCTGTTCGACGCCGGCCGGGAGTGCGGCGCGGAAGCCAACGCCGCCAAGTACCTTGGCGGCGAGGCCGGCTTCCGGGCCTGTGAGGCCGCCGTGCTCGCCCACGGCGGCATGGGCTACGCCAAGGAATACGACGTCGAACGCTACCTGCGCGAAGCCATGATCGCCCGCATTGCGCCGGTCAGCCGCGAGATGATCCTCAACTTCATAGGCGAGAAGGTGCTCGGCCTTCCGAAGAGCTACTGAGGGCGGAGGGGACATGCGCCGGAACGCATGCCCCCGACCCCGGTCAGCCGGCGCTGTTGGCGGCGTCGAAGCGGATCGGAATCTTGACCATCGCGCCATCGACGGGCTTGCCGTCGACCATCTGCGGCTTCATGCGGAAGAAGGGCGCCAGCTTGAGCGCGGCCGCGCCGAAGCCCATGCCGCCCGGGTCTTCCCTGATGACCTGGCAGCCGCCGACCGAGCCGTTCGCCGCGACCAGGCAGGCCAGGGTGGCCGACCCGCTGACCGACATCCGCTCGGCCCGCTCCGGGAAGTACCGGGCGAACTCCTTGGGTCCCGGCATCCGGATCCAGTCGGCCCGGGTGATGACCGGCGGAGGCACCGGATCAAGCCCGGTGTCGAAGGTCGGATCGGGGATCGGGTTCAGGTCCTTGATCGGACCGATGGGCTGGGTCCTGTCGGTGTTGCCCACCGGCTGGATCGGCAAGGTGTCGACCTGGGTCGGGACCGTCGTGGTTGTCGGGTTGTGGATCGGCGGCGTCTCGGCGGGCTTCACCGTCGGATCGACGGGCTTGGGCTCGCGCGGCTGAAGGTAGATCGGCTTCACATCCGGCGGCGTATCGATCTCCTCCACTGGTGCGACGAACGTGCTGTAGGCGAGATAGGCCCCGACCGCGACATGCACGGCGACGGAGGCCCCGAGCGCAAGGACGGTGGCGGGAGAGAGCGGCTGGCGACGCCTCCCTCCATCGAATGGCGACGAGACGGCGTGAGCAACCATGGCGACCCTCCCTTGGGTCTCTGTTGTGGTTACGGGGAGCGTCCCGCTGAAATGGCGTTTCAGCAATCAGTTTCCGTTCTTGCGAAGCAATTTCATCATACGTTCGTTTCGGACACCCGTTCGCGGGCCAACGTGGTTAATCGCGGCTTAACCATAAGCGACGATCAACGGGGCATGGCGGTTGAAGGAATCCGTGGGGTCGTCGAGACGGCCATCCAGCGCGCGTCGCAGGCGACGGGCGTGGACTTCTCTTTCCTCATGCGCACCGCCAACCGCGAGAGCGGCTACAACCCGCGCGCCAAGGCCCAGACCTCGTCCGCGGCCGGCCTGTTCCAGTTCGTCGAGCAGACCTGGCTGGCGACCCTGAAGAAGCACGGCGCCAAGTACGGCTACGCCCGCTATTCCGACCTGATCGTCCAGGGCGCGGATGGCCGATTCCGCGTCAGCGGCGCGGAGGCGCGCGAAGCGGTGATGAACCTGCGCTTCGATCCGCACGCCGCATCGCTGATGGTCGGCGAGATGACGTCCGACAACGCCTCCTACCTCGCCGGTCGCATCGGGCGCCGGCCGACGGCGGGAGAGCTCTATGCCGCTCACTTCCTCGGACCCCAGGGCGCCGCGCGCCTGATCCAGGCGGTCAGCACCAGTCCGGGCGCCTCGGCGGCGGGCTACTTTCCGGAGGCCGCGTCGGCCAACCGGTCGATCTTCTATCGCGACGGCCGCAGCCTGACGGTCGCGGAGGTCTACGCCAACCTGACGCGCACCGGCGGGCAGGGCGGCGGCGTGGCGCCGCGTGGCGCCGCGCCGTCGTCGGGTTTCGTCGAGTACGCCTCGGCCCGCCGCGCCGACCAGACGGCGCGTCAGCAGCAGGACGCGCTCGTCGAGTTCATCCTCCGCGGCCCACAGGGCATGGACGGCGGCTTCGGCTCCGGTTCGTCCGGGGGACGAAGCGGCAATGTCGGCTCGACGCTGCTGACGGCCGAGATGCTGCGGGTCCTGTCGGACGCCCGCAAGGACCGCTAGGCGACCGCGCCGGCCGCCTTCAGCGCCGCGATCTCCGCCTCGCCGTAGCCCAGCTCGGCCAGAACCTGCGCGGTATGCTGCCCCAGGTCCGGGGCCGGGCCTTTCGGCGCATCGTCGTAGCCTTCGAATCGCGCCGGCGAGGCGGGCGCGCGCTTGGAGCCCCCATGGCCGTCGGGGGTCTCGACGAAGCAGCCGGCGGCGTGGGCCTGCGGGTCCTCCACCAGTTCGCGCGGCATCTGGTAGGGCGCCCAGGTGACGTCCTCGGCGTCCAGTCGCGCGGCCGCCTGCTCGTAGGTCATGGCGGCGAAGGCCTCGTCCATGATGGTGACCAGCGCCTCGGTGTTCTGCCGCCGCGCGCGGCCGGTGGCGAACCGTTCGTCGGTGACCATGTCCGGACGGCCCACGGCGGCGGCGATCTGCGGCCAGTCGGTATCGCCGGTGCGGACCAGCAGGCAGATCCAGCGATCGTCGGCGGTCTTGAAGAAGTTGGCCAGCGGCTGCACCGCCTGGTGGCGCGGACGCGTCGAGGCCAGCTTTCCGAAACGCAGCTGGATCGCCATGTCCGAGCCGATCGAGTAGACGCCGGTGCGCAGCAGCGAGGTCTCGACCAGCCGGCCGATGCCCGTCCCGTTTCGCTCGTAGATCGCCGCCATGATCGCCGACACGGTCGCCAGCGAGGTGATGTGGTCGCCCATGGCCGTGCGGATCGGGAACGGCTCGACACCCTTGGGCGCCGTCAGCGCGCCGACGCCGGAGCGCGACCAGAAGGCCGCGACGTCCATGCCCGCGCGGTCCGCGTCCGGGCCCTGCAGGCCGTAGCCCGTGAGGCTGCAGTAGACGAGGCGGGGGAAGGCGGCGTGCAGCGTGTCCCAGTCCAGACCGGCCCGCTTCAGCGCGCCGGGCCGCACGTTGGTCAGGAAGACGTCGGCGCCGGCGATCAGTTTCAGGGCCGCTTCACGCCCCTGCGGCGTCGAGGTGTCGAACACCACGCCGCGCTTGCCGCGGTTGTCGAGTTCGAACACCGGATTGCCGTACTCGCCGACCGTGACGCCGTCGAAGAACCTGCGCATCGGGTCGCCGCGCGGAGGCTCGATCTTGACGACGTCAGCCCCCCAGTCGGCCAGGATGCCCCCGGCGCCGGGCGCGGCGATGTAGGTGGCCAGTTCGACGACTTTCAGGCCCTGCAGCACGCCCGCTTCTCCCGCTTCCTTGAGGTGGCGGGCATCATGGCGGCGTGACCGGCGGGGTGAAAGGGCCTTACGCGGCGGAACGGGCCGCGTCGGCGTCGGCGCGGACCCTGGCGGCGGCGTCGGCGACCGCCCGGGCCACGCCGGCGACCGTGACCGGCTTGCGCAGCACGGCGTCGGCGCCCGCGTCGAGGCACTCGCGAGCCTCGTCCGCGTCGCCGCCGATCACCGCGATGATCGGCGCGCTGGCGATCGGCGTATCGAGCGCGCGGATCGCGGCGGCGGTCTGCGGGCCGTCCATATGCGGCATCCTGCCGTCCAGCATCAGCAGGTCGAACTCCGCGAGCCGGGCCAGTTCGAAGGCGCGCTTGCCATTGTGGGCATGGACGACCTGGTGGCCGAGCTGTTCGAGGATCGCGCGCAGCATGGCGGCGTTCAGGGCGTCGTCCTCCGCGACGAGCACGCGGAGGGGGCGGGCTGACGGCGTGGTGGGTACGACCATGGCGGCGTCGGCCGACTCGTCGACCTCGACCTCGGCGTCCGGAGTCCAGGGCAGTTCCAGCGTGAAGCAGCTGCCGACGCCGAGCGCGCTCTGACCGTGCAGGGCTCCGTCCATCAGCGTGGCGAGCTGCCGGGCCAGGGACAGACCCAGACCCGCGCCGGGGATGCCGGCGCCGGTCCGCTCAATGCGGCGGAAGGGTTCGAAGGCCTGCTCCAGCTCGTCGGCAGACAGGCCCGGTCCGGTGTCCGCCACGGCGATGGCGATGGCGCCGCCGTCGCGCAACTCGATCCGCGCCTCGATGCGGCCGCGAACCGTGTACTTCACGGCGTTGCCGATCAGGTTGGACAGCACCTGCCGGGTGCGGGTGGCGTCGGCCACCACGGCGCCGCGCGCGCTGTTCTCGAGAGCGGGATCGACGTGGATCGCCAGTTCGACGCCCTTCACGGCCGCGTGCGGGCGGTTCAAAAGCACCAGGTCGCGCGTCAACCGCACCGGATCGAACGGCTCGCGATCGAGGTTGAGGCGGCCAGCGCCGGCGGTCTCGGAATCGAGCGTGGCGTTGAGCACCGAAACCAGGTCGTTGGCGGCGTCGAGCGCGGCGGCCAGCTGTTCGCGCGACGGCGCGGCGCGGCCGCCCTGGCCGACAGCGGCGGCCAGCACATGGGTCACGCCGGTCAGGCCGTTGCGGATCTCGTGGCTCAGGGTGGCGACGATGTCGGATTTCGAGCGCGCCAGCTTCTCGGCCTTCTCGAGTGAGGCGGCGCGCTCGGCGATCAGGGCCTCGCGTTCGGCGGCCATGGTGAACTGGCCGCGCAGCAGCCGGTTGAGGATCAGGCAGAGCGCCAATGTCAGCGCCACGGCGCCCCAGGCCAGCACGGCCTCGGGCCGGCTCTCGGCGCGGCTGAACAGGGCGACCAGCGGCCAGGCCGCCGCGAGCGGGCCGACCACGAGCAGGGCGGGGAGGACCGGGGCCGTGAAAAAGAAGCAGGCCACTGCGCCGGCGACGGCGATCATCAGCAACGGCTCCCGCGCCGGCCCCGCGCCGTCCGCGAGGGCCGCGATCTGGGCGCAGGCTCCCGACCAGAGCAGGCCGCACAGGATCTGGACCCGCTGACGTCGCGCCAGGTCCGCCGCATCGTCCTGCCGCAGCCAGTCAACGGTGAAGTAGAAAGCGCCCCAGCAGATCGCGAACACCGCGAAGGTGGCTGTCATCAGCACGCTGTTGGCCGCGAAAGACCCCGCCCAGACGTAGATCGGCAGGCTGACGGCGAACAGCGCCAGCGCGTAGGGCAGGAGCCCGCGCTGGGCCTCCAGCGACTGCAGGGCGACGGACTCGCCGCCGCGGACGGTGCGCGTGGCGGCTGCGGGGGATGCGAACACTGTGGGGACCCTCGATAGGCGCGCGAAGGGTATGCGGGCGAAGTTGTCAGCCGGTTAGGAGAGACCGTTAACCGCCGCTCAGCCTTCGTTAAGTTTAACGACTCATGATCAAGGCTCGGATCGCCGCAAGGGAGGGGCGAGAGGGGCATGAGCGTCACGCGGGCGGCACTGACCGATGTGGATCTCCGGACCCTGCTGAAGGGCGCCACGGCGGATGAACGCGCGGTCGCCGCGCACAAGCTCTGCCGGGTGATCGACAAGGCCGAACTCGACGAGGAGGACCGTGTCGTCGCCCAGGACATCCTGAGGGTGATGGCCGCCGACGCCGCCGAACTGGTGCGCCGCGCCCTCGCGGTGACCCTGAAGAATTCCGACGTGTTGCCGCGCGACGTGGCGTTGAAGCTGGCCAGGGACGTCGAGTCGATCTGCCTGCCGGTGCTGAACTTTTCTCCGGTGTTCACGGACGACGACCTCACCGAGATCGTCCGCCTGGGCGGGCCGATCCGCCAGGTGGCGATCGCCAAACGCCCGCGTATCTCCGAGAAGGTCACCGCCGCCATCGTCGAGCTGGGCGTCGAGCAGGCCGTCGAAACCGTCTGCGCCAACGACAACGCCACCTTCTCCGAACGCACGCTGCAGAGCGCCATCGACCGTTTCGAGAAATCCGAGCGCGTGCTGGCGGCCGTCGCCTACCGCAACGCCCTGCCGCTGGCCGTCACCGAGCGCCTGATCGAGATGGTCAGCGACCAGGTCCGAGACCATCTGCTGAACAACCATGCCCTGTCGCCGGAGACGGCGCTGCAGATCGCGGTCGGCGCCAAGGAGCGCGCCACCATCGATCTGGTCGACCAGGCCGGGCGCGCCGCCGATCCCAAGGCCTTCGCGGCGCATCTGAACAAGGCCGGGCGCCTGACCGCCTCGCTGCTGCTGCGGGCGCTGGCCCACGGGCACATGACCTTCTTCGAGTGCGGCCTGGCCGAGCTGGCCGGCGTGCCGCACCATCGCACCTGGCTGATGGTTCACGACGCCGGGCCGCTGGGCCTGCGGGCCATCTACGAGCGCGCCGGCCTGCCGACGCGCCTGTTCGGCGCCTTCCGGGCCGGTGTCGACACCTGGCACTCGATGGAGTTCGACGGAGGTCTGCGCGACAAGGAGCGATTTCAGGAACGCATGCTCCAGCGGTTCCTGACCCAGCCCCAGACCGCCGGCCGCGACGACGTCGACTACCTGCTGGAGCGGATGGACCGCATTTCCCGCCAGGGCGCGAGCGCCGCTAACGTAGCGTGAGTCTTGCCGAACGGCCGTTTGAGTCCGATCCTCGGCTCATGACCTCCGACACCGTCCAGATCCGCCCCGCCGCCACCATCCTGCTCGTCCGCGACGATCCGACCTTCGAGGTCCTGATGGTCAAGCGGCATCACCAGATCGACTTCGCCTCCGGCGCCCTGGTGTTTCCGGGCGGCAAGACCCACGCCGGCGACCACGACGCCGCCTGGGCCGATCTCTGCGCCGGATGGGACGCGGTCGACGCCGACGAGCGGCCGCTGCGCATCGCCGCCATCCGCGAGGCCTACGAGGAGGCCGGAATCATCATCGCAGACGACGCCGACGGGAATCCGTTCTGCGGCGACGACCGGGCCGGCGCCGCCCGCGAGGCCGTCGCGAAGGACGAGCGGCCGTTCATCGATCTTGTGCGCGAGCTCGGCGTGCGTCTGGACCTCGGCGCGCTGGAGACCTTCGCGCGCTGGATCACCCCGGACATGATGCCCAAGCGGTTCGACACCTGGTTCTACGTGGTGCGGGCCACCGGCGAGCAGCTGGCCTCGTGCGACGGCTGGGAGACGGTCGACGCCGAGTGGATCGCTCCCGGCGAGGCGCTGCGGCTAGAAGCGGCCGGCGAGCGGACCATCATCTTCCCGACCCGCATGAACCTGAAGCTGCTGGCCGAGGCTGTCAGCGCGGCGGACGCCATCGAGCAGGCGTCAGCCCGGACGCTGGTGCCGGTGTTGCCTGTGGTCGAGCGCCGGGAAGGCGGGGCCGTGCTGGTGATCCCGCCGGACGCGGGCTACGGCCCGGTCGAGGAGCCGATGACGAGCATCAGGGCCTAGGCGAAGGCCCGGACCTGACCTTCGAGTTCCTCGGCCAGCTTACGGCCGACGGGGTGGCTGTCGTCGCGGATGTCGGAGCGCACGGCGGCCTTGATGGCGTTGATGTGCGCGTCAATGAGCAGCATCGGCGCGGAGAGGCGCTTTTCCTCGTCGTCGATCAGCTTGCAGAGCGAGCCGGCGATGCGGGTGACGATCGGGAATTCGTAGGTGGCGCCGAGGCCCTTCAGGTCGTGGGCCCGCAGGTAGAGCAGTTCCGCGGTCTTGGCGTTCAGGCCCTCGGAATGAACGCGGGCGCTGGCTTCCTCGAGCTTGGCCAGTTCGTCGTTCATCCACTGTGTGAAGTTGCCCGACAGGCTCTTGAGCGCGGCCTCGGCCTTGGCGATGGCCGCGGCGTCGATTCCGCCGAACCGGCCGCCGACCTTCAGCTTGAGGACGTTGGGCGTCTGGATCACCTGGACCGTCGGATTGTCGCTCACGCTCGCCTCCCGTTGGCGTTCTACGCTCACAACCTATCCTCGCTGTTGTTAACAACGGGTGAGACGCAGGTTTCCCGAAATGCGACCGGAGGTCGCAGAAGTGCTGGAACAACGAGGGTTTGCGACAACTTGCTCGCGAGTCGACGGCTCAGCCGCTGAACTGCTCGGTCAAGACCCGTTCGTCGAGGCTGCGACCGGCGTCGAACATCATGGCCAGACTGATCGACCGGTCCTCGGAGACATGGACCTCCGTCACGTCCCGGACCTCGACATTGTCGGCGACCGCGCTGACCGGCCGTTTGTCCTGCTCGAGCACCTCGAAGGTGACACGGGCGGTGTGGGACAGCAGGGCCCCGCGCCAGCGCCGGGGGCGGAAGGCGCTGATCGGCGTGAGGGCCAGCACCTTGGCGTCGATCGGGATGATCGGACCGTGGGCGGAGAGGTTGTAGGCGGTCGAACCGGCCGGCGTGGCGACCATCGCGCCGTCGCAGACCAGCTCGGCCATCCGCACCTTGCCGTCGATCGAGATTCGCAGCTTGGCGGTCTGGCGGGTCTGGCGAAGCAGCGAGACCTCGTTGATGGCCAGGGCGCGGTGGTTGCGGCGCTTGCTGTCCACGGCGACCATGGCCAGCGGATGGATGACGGCCCGCTCGGCGGCGGCGATGCGCTCCAGCAGGCCGTCCTCGCTGTACTCGTTCATCAGGAAGCCGACCGAACCGCGGTTCATGCCGTAGATCGGCTTCTGGTCGCCGAGCGTGGCGTGCAGCGTCTCCAGCATGAAGCCGTCGCCGCCCAAGGCGACGATCACCTGGGCGTCGGCGCCGGCGTCGCCGTAGCGTTCGGCCAGACGCTCGCGCGCCTGCTGCGCCTCGGGGCGATCGCTGGCTGTGAAGGTCAGGCGGCGGGTGAAGGGTTCAGCGCGAAACATCAGACCGATTTGACGGCCTGACGGAACGCCATGCCAGCGATATCGGCGTCGAACGGACCAAAAGCGCCGCCGGCGCGGCGCGATCCTTCCTCGCCGCCGCCCGGCCGGCCCCGGTTCAGCTCACGCACGGCGGCCAGGATCGTCGGGAAGGCGCCGCGGTCGACGCCGATAGCCGCGCAGGCCAACGCCAGCAGCTCGGGGCGGTCGCTGTTGATGGCCCGCCAGATATGATCGGTCTCGAACCCGCCGAGGCGGGCGATGGCGGCGACGAACAGGCTCAACCGGCGTTCCCGCAGGGCGCGCAGCAGATAGCTGGGCTTCAGCTGGCCGCCCTCGTCGAGCTTTTCGATCAGCCTGGCTTCCATGGCCTCGCGCTCGCCGTCGTTGCGGGCCTGGACCGGCGGCAGGCTGTCCACCGCCGCGTGGGCCTCCCGCACCGCCAGGGCCAGTTCGGCATCGAGCGCCGCGGCGTCCAGGCGGAAGCGGCCGACCAGCGCCGAGCGCAGGGACTGGCCGACCCAGAGGTAGAGCCGCTGGGCCAGGTCGGATGACAGGCGCGGATGCCGGGCCAGCGGCGAGCGCATGGCCGTGATCCGCCGCGAATGATCCACCAGCCGCTCCATGGCCGAGGCCGACACGTCCGCGGTGTCGTTGCCGGCCAGGGCGGTCAGCACCGCCGGCTCCTGCTGCTTGAGGATGGCCTCGATCACCGGAGAGCTCAGCCGGCCGCGCCGGGCGATGGCGATCTGGTGGTCCAGCGTCGATTCGACCAACAGCCGGATCAGGTCGTGATCCTGCAGCACCGGGCTGGCCGAGATGACCGGCGCGGCGATCTCGATCTCGTCCAGCGCCAGGACATTGACCAGGGCCGCCGGGGCCCAGGGGGCGGCAGCGATCTTTTCGGACAGGCGGCGGCGGATGTCGCGCTCGGCCTCGCCCACCAGGGTCATGAACACGGCGCTGACCAGTTCGCGCATCGCCGGGGCCGTAAGGTCGTCGAGCTCGGCGTGGCCGCAGTACTCCACCATCTCATCGAGCAGGCGCTCGCGGTCCGCCGGGTGGCGGCTTTGCGCGAGCAGCAGCAGACCCTGCGGATCGATGTCGGCGGTCACGGAACGTCCCCGGCTTCCCGGAATGGGCGCAGCATGAGCCTGCGCCAACCCCGTGAAAACATGCTTAAACCAGACAAGACCACAGAGGGGAGTCGAAACGCATGGGCGATCCGGTGATCGTGGCGCTGGACCAGGGAACGACCAGCACCCGCGCGATCGTGTTCGACGCCAAGGGCAAGGCCCTGGCCGAAGCAGGGCGTCCTCTTCGCCAGGGCTACCCGGCGGATGGATGGGTCGAGCACGACGCCGACGAGATCTGGAACGCCTGCGTGGCCGTTCTGCGCGAGGCGGTCGACAAGAGCGGCCGGAGCGCCGATGTCGCCGCTATCGGCATCACCAACCAGCGCGAGACGGTGGCGATCTGGGACAGGACCTCGGGCCGCCCCATCGCGCCGGCCATCGTCTGGCAGGACCGCCGCACCGCCGACGCCTGCGAGCGGATGAAGAAGGCAGGCCGCGAGGAGCGGGTGACCGAGGTCACCGGCCTCCTGCTTGATCCCTACTTCTCGGCCACCAAGATCGCCTGGCTTCTCGGCGAGGTTCCTGGAGCGCGGGCCCGCGCCGACGCCGGCGAGTTGCTCGCCGGGACCATGGACTGCTGGCTGATCTGGAACCTCACCGGCGGCAAGGTTCACGCCACCGACGCGACCAACGCCTCCCGCACGCTGCTGTTCGACATCGGCCGCCAGGAATGGTCGGATGAGATGCTCGAGCTGTTCGACGTGCCGGCGAGCCTGCTGCCGCGGGTGCTCGACTGCGCCGGCGACTACGGCCAGACCGACGCCTCGATCCTCGGTCGCCCGATCCCGATCCGCGGCGTCGCCGGCGACCAGCAGGCCGCGTTGATGGGGCAGGGCTGCATCCACCCCGGCGAGATGAAGGCTACCTACGGAACCGGCTGCTTCATGCTGCTGAACACCGGCAAGCAGAAGCCGCTCAGTCGCTCGCGCCTGCTGACCACCGTCGCGGCGCGGGTGAACGGCGATACGACATACGCCCTGGAGGGCTCGATCTTCGTCGCCGGCGCGGCGATCCAGTGGCTGTCCGAGGGCCTCGGTCTGGCCGGCGGACCGCAGGGCGCCGAGGCGCTGGCCCGCACGGCGAACCCCGACCATGGCGTGGTGCTGGTGCCGGCCTTCACGGGCCTGGGCGCGCCCTGGTGGGATCCGGACGCCCGGGGCGGCATCTTTGGCCTGACGCGGGACAGCGGCCGGGCCGAGATCGCGGCGGCGGCGTTCGACTCCTGCGCCCTGCAGACCCGCGACCTGATCGAGGCGATGCGCGCTGACGCACCGCACGCCTTCCACGACGGCGCCCAGCTGCGCATCGACGGGGGCATGGCGAAGAGCGCCTGGTTCAGCCAACGGCTCTCGGATCTGACCGGCATCCCGGTGCAGCGCGCCAGCTATCACGAGACGACGGCGCTCGGCGCGGCGCTGTTCGCGGGTCTGGGCGCCGGCGTGTTCGCCGACCTGGAAGAGGCGGCGCTGGCGCGGCCCGCGTTCGAGTCGCTGACGCCGACAGCGGAAACCCACGCCCGCGAGAGCGCCTATGCACGCTGGCTCGACGCCGTGCCACGGGTGCGCGGGTAACGGCCGGGGACACGCACCGAAGGGCATGTCCCCGCCCTGTCGGTCGACCCTGTCAGTCGGCCCTGTTGCACGCCGCCAGGGCCTCGGCGGCGAGGCGACGGCAGGCGCGTTCTGCCGGAACGGCCTTGACCTTGGCCGAACAGCAGACGTCGACCTTGCACTTCCCGACCGCGCCATCGAAGATCACATGGCTGCGCGTGGTCTTGGTCTTGAGGGTGAGCCAGCCGTTCTGCGCGGGCTTGTAGGCCGCCCAGGCCGAACCGACCATGGCCATCGCCGCGACGGCGGCGAAAGCGAACATACGCTTGATACTCTCCTATCCCCGCGCCGGAGGGGAATCCGGCGCTCTGCGGGGATAGTGAGTCGTGAATTGCAACTAAGTAAAGCGCGCCGTGTCCGGATGCACGGTGTCGGCGTCCTTGACCACGCTCATCGACCTGAGCATCGGCACGACGTCCTCGACCCTGTCGGTCGACCGCCAGGCGTCCGCGAAGCTGGCCGGCGTCAGCTTCTCGCGGATCGTGTGGTTGAACAGCTCGAACAGCGGATCCCAGAAGCCGCGCGGGTTGTAGAACACGACAGGCTTGTCGTGCAGGGCCAGGCGTTGCCACGACAACAGTTCGACGATCTCTTCCAGCGTGCCGATGCCGCCGGGCAGCACGATGAAGCTGTCCGACCGCTCGAACATCATCATCTTCCGCTCGTGCATCGAGGTGACGACGATGGTCTCGACGTCGTCGAACGGCTGCTCGCGGCCCTGAAGGAAGTCGGGGATGATTCCCAGCACCCGGCCCCGGGCGTCATGTGCGCCGCGCGCCGACGCGCCCATCAGACCGACGCCGCCGCCGCCGTACACGAACTTCAGGCCCGCGCGCGCGATCTCGCCGCCGATGTCGTAGGCGGCCTGCAGGAAGGCCGGATCGGCGTCGTTGGACGAACCGCAGTAGACGCAGACGGAATCCAGGCGTCCGGGCGGGTTGGTCATGTCCAGGATGTCTCCGGGGATGAAAAAGGCGCGCTTGCGGGCGCGCCGTGCGAATACGATGTCGCTATGATCGGATTTTGAGGTCGGGGTTTCAAGAGTCGTGACGTTTCGTGCAGCGGCGATGGCGGGGTTGATCCCGCTCCTTGGCTTGGCGGCGTGCGGAGAGTCGCGCCAGCCGCCGTGGAAATCCGCGCCGCCCAAGGGACCGCCGGCGGCCGAGGCCCGGTACGTCCAGCCGCCTGTCGTGACCGCCGCCCGACCGGCGCCCGGCGGGGTCGAGCTGACCGGAACAGCGTCTCCGAACGCGTCGGTGATGCTGGGCACGCCTTCGGGGGAGACCCTGTCCGCCCGAGCCGATGGCGAGGGGCGCTGGCGAGCTGTCGCGCCGACGCCGGGGAGCGTCGTTCTCTATGGTCTTTTCATGCAGGACGGCGGGCGACGGGTGAACGCCGAAGGCTATATGGTTCTCACCCAGGACGGTCGGGCGGCCGAGCTCCGCGCCGGCGGCGGGGCCCGGGTTCTGGCCGCGGCGTCGCGGCCGCCCCGCATCCTCGCCATCGACTATGATCGCGACGGCGGAGCCGTGGTCTCCGGAGTCGGTACGGCGCGTGCGGACGTCGGCTTGCGCGTCAACCGCACCGCTGGCGGAACCTCCGCTGTATCGGACGACGGCCGCTTCGCGATCGTGCTGGCCCGCCCGCTCAGCGCCGGCAGCCATGAGTTCGAGGTCGCGGGCGAGGGCGGCGAGGACCTGGCCAGGGCGTCGACCGGCGCCGCAGCTCCTCTCGGCGAGGCGGTCTACCGCGCGACGGCGATCGATGGGGGCTGGCGGATCGACTGGCGAACGCCGGCCGGCGGGGTCCAGACCACGCTGCTGGTCGGTCGGCCCGGCTGATGCGCGCCTTCGCCGTCCGCGATCCCGCCTCGCCGCCTGATCCCGCGCCAGCCAGGGTCCGGCCGCTCAGCGCACTGGGCGATCTGGTCGACCTGGTGCTGCGGTCGCGCGCGCCGGGTCTGCGCTGGCGGCTGACCGCCGCTCTGACCCTGACCCTGGCGGGCAAGATCGCGGGCGTCGTCGCGCCGCTGCTGCTGGGCGCGGCGGTGAACCGGCTGACGGCCGGCCAGGACGCCGCCGTGCAGGTCAGCGCCGCCTTCGCCGCCCTAGCCCTCGGCTGGACCGGCATCCGCTTCCTGTCCGCCGCCGCGCCGCAGCTACGCGACGCGATCTTCACGCCGGTCGCCCAGGCGGCGCAGGCGCGGGCGGCGTCGGAAACCTTCGCCCACGCCCTGTCGCTGTCGATCGACTACCACCAGACCAAGCGGACCGGGTCGCTCTCGCGGGTCATCGACCGGGGCGCGCGGTCGATGGACTTCCTGTTGCGGGCGCTGGTGTTCAACCTTGGCCCGACGCTGGTCGAGCTGCTGATCGCCGCCGGCGTTCTGACCGCCGCTTTCGACTGGCGGTTCGCCCTGACGGCCGTAGCCACCGTGGTCGTCTATGTCGTCATCACCTTCGTGATCTCCGACTGGCGGATCGCCCATCGCCGGGCGCTGAATGAAGCCGACGCCGAGGCGGCCGGCCGGGCCGTCGATGCGTTGCTGAACTACGAGACCGTGAAGGCCTTCGGGGCCGAGGCCCGGGCGGTGGCCGACTACGGTCGCGCGCTCGGCGACTATGGCGCGGCCCAGGTCAAGGCGACCAACAGCCTGACCCTGCTCAACGTCGGGCAGTCGGCGATCATGAGCCTCGGGCTGGCGGTCATGGCTGTGATGGCCGGGTTCGAGGCCTCGGCCGGGCGGCTGGGCCCCGGCGACGTCACCGCCGCGATCCTGATCCTGATCAACCTGTACGGCCCGTTGAACATCCTCGGCTTCGCCTACCGGGAAATCCGACAGTCCTTCATCGACATGGAGGCCATGCTCGACCTCCGGCGCCAGTCGCCGGACGTCGCTGAGGCGGCGGACGCGGTGGCGTTGCCCCCCGCGGGGGAAGGCGTCGGCGGCTCGGTTGAGTTCGAAGGCGTCAGCTTCCGGCACGGCGCGCGATCAGAGGGGCTGAGCGACGTCAGCTTCACCGCCTCGCCGGGAACGACGGTGGCGCTGGTCGGTCCTTCCGGAGCCGGCAAGACCACGCTGGTGCGGCTGGCCATGCGGATGATCGATCCGCAGGCCGGGCGGGTGACGATCGACGGCGTCGACCTGCGCCGGCTCAGGTTCGCGGCGCTGCGCGGCGCGGTCTCGCTGGTGCCGCAGGATGTGGCCCTGTTCAACGACACCCTGGAGGCCAACATCGCCTTCGGACGTCCGGACGCCACGCCGCCCGAGATCGCGGCGGCGGCGGAGGCCGCCGAGCTTTCGGCGTTCATCGCCTCACTGCCGGACGGGCTGGCGACAAAGGTCGGCGAGCGCGGGCTCAAGCTGTCGGGCGGGGAGCGCCAGCGGGTCGGGCTGGCGCGGGCGCTGCTCGCCGACCCGCGGGTGCTGATCCTGGACGAGGCGACCAGCGCCCTCGACTCCCGCACCGAGGCGGCGATCCAGCAGACGCTGCGCCGCGCCCGCAAGGGACGCACGACCCTGGTCGTCGCCCACCGCCTGTCGACCATCGCCGACGCCGACGAGATCCTGGTGCTCAAGAAGGGCCGCATCGTCGAGCGCGGCGCCCATGCCGAGCTGCTGGCGCAGGGGGGCGAATACGCCGCGCTGTGGAAGCGGCAGACCCGCGGGAAGTAGAGCGGCAGGGGACACGCACTGAAGTGCATGTCCCCGTGGGTTACTCTGCGGCGCGGGGCAGGGTCGGGACGCCGTCCTCGCGGCGGACTTCTTCGCCGTGACGCACGCGCTCGCTCCACGGCTGACCGTGGCGGAGCATCCGGTACATGTTGCCGAACCGGCGCGCGATCGTCCTGGGCGCGGCGAGGGCGGCCGGCGTCAGGAACAGCGTCAGCAGCGTCGAGAAGCTGAGGCCCCAGACGACCGAGGCCGACAGCTGGACCCACCACTCCGCACCGGGCGCCTTGTACTCCAGGTGGAAGCCCCGGAAGTTGGGGTGCAGCTGGAACATCAGCGGCAGCAGGCCGATGACCGTCACCACGGTGGTCAGCATGACAGGCCGGAACCGCTGGACGGCGGCCCGCATCGCGGCCTCATCAGCCGGATAGCCCTGTCGTCTCAGCTGGTAGAAGGTGTCGACCAGCACGATGTTGTGGCCCACGACCACCCCGGCCAGGGCGATGACCCCTGTCCCGAGCATGATCACCGAGATGTAGTCGAAGGTGTGGGCGATGTTCACCCACACGCCGAGCAGCACGCCGGCCACGGACAGGATGACCGCCGAGAGCGTGACGACGATCCCGTAGAAGCTGTTGAACTGCCAGAGCAGGATCACACCCATCATGAAGAGGGTGGCGGCCATGGCGACGATGAAGAACTGCGCAGCCTCAGCGCCTTCCTCGTCCGCGCCCGTGAACTTCCAGTGGACCGCGGGACCGAAGTCCTGCTTGCCGAGCCAGGCCTTCATCTCGGCGATCTTCTGGTTCGCCGCGATGCCCGGACCCGCATTAGCCTGGATGGTGATCATCCGCTGGCCGTCGCGCCGCTGGATCGTGGTGACCTGCTGGCCCGGTGTTTCCTTGATCAGGTAGCTGGCCGGCACGGCGCCCATCGGCGTCATGATCTTCAGCTCCCGGAAGGCGGCCAGATTGCGCGTCTCCGGCGTGAACCGGACCCGGATGTCGAGCTCGTCTTCGGAGTCGTCGGGACGGAACCGGCCGACCAGCACGCCGTCGGTGATGAACTGGATCGCCTGTCCGACGCTGAGCACGTCGACGCCGTAGCGGCCCGCCGCCTCGCGATCGACGCTGATGTTCCACTCGATGCCCGGCGAGGCGCGGCTGTCCTCGTGCTCGATGAGCTGCGGGTCCTCGGCCATGTGCGTCTTGATCAGATTGGCGGCGCGGTCGAGCGCGCGCGGATCGGAGCCGCGCAGCTGGACCTGGACGTCCTTGCCCTGGGGCGGACCGTTCTGGGGCGGCCGCACCTCGACCAGCACGCCGGGGACGTCCTGCACGCGCTTGCGGATGTCGGCCTCGATGTCCTTGCCGCGCAGGCCGAGCTCCTTGCGGTGCTCGAAGTCGGCGAACTGCACCTGGATGCGGCCAACGCTGTCGTTCGGCGGGCCGAAATTGCCGCCGCCCGTGAAGCGGCCGGCGCTGGCGTAGATCGACTCGATGCCCTTCACGCCGTCGAGGCGGGCCTCGACCTTGCGCACCAGCTCGTCGGCCGCCGTGGCGGACAGGTTGCCGCGCGCCTTGACGTAGACGGAGACGAACTCCGGATCCTGGTCGAGGAAGAACTCGGTGCGGTGCGGCTGCGAGCTGAACAGCATGAAGATGCCGATCACGATCACCATCGCCGCCGCGGTGACGCGGAAGGGGTGGTGGCCGGCCCACCACAGGGTGCGCGCATACCAGCCCATGAAGCCGCTCATCTCGCGGGGGTCGCCCCGTTCGGACTTCTCGATCTCCGCGAGGTGCTCCTCGTCGACGCCCTGCTTGCGGCCGAAGATCGAACCGAGGGCGGGGGTGAAGATCAGCGCCACGAAGATCGAGGAGGTGAGCACCATGATCAGGGTGATCGGCAGGAAGCTCATGAACTTCCCGGGGATCGAGTTCCAGAACAGGAACGGGATGAAGGCGCACAGCGTGGTCAGGGTGCCGTTGACGACCGGCCAGAACATCCGCGTGCCGGCGGCGGCGAACGCCCGCTCCCGGTCCATGCCCTCGGCCATCTTCCGGTCGGCGTACTCGACCACGACGATGCCGCCGTCGACGAGGATGCCCACGGCCAGCACCAGGCCGAACATCACCATCATGTTCAGCGTGATGCCGAAAGCCTGCAGCAGCAGGAAGCCCACCATGAAGCAGAGCGGGATCGACAGCCCGACCATCAGGCCCTGACGCACGCCCAGGCTCGCGACGATGATGATCATGACCAGGATGGTCGCGATGATCAGTCCGCTCTCCAGGATGGTCAGGCTCTGCTCGATGAACTCGCTTTCGTCGAAGGTGAAATCGACCTTGATGGTGTCGATCCCCTGGGACTTCCACGCCTCCTGTTCCTCGCCGGCCACGCGGCGGACCTCCTTCACCGAGTCCAGGATGTTGGCGCCGGGGCGCTTGATCACATCGATGCCGAAGGCGGGCTGGCCGTTGAACCGCGAGATGCGGGTCGGCTCCTTGAAGGTCCGGTGGACCTCGCCGATGTCGCCGATTGTGATCAGCCGGTCGCCGCTGCGCTTGATCGGCAAGGCGAGAATGTCGGCCGGGTCCTCGACGACGCCAGGGACTTTGACCGCGAACTTGCCCTGCTCGGTCTGCAGGTTGCCGGCGGGAACCAGCTGGTTGTTGCGGCCGATGACCATCGCCAGCTCGGGCGCGGTGACGTTGGCTGCTTCCATGCGGGCCGGGTCGATGGTGACTTCCATCACCTCCTCGCGCCCGCCGAACAGTTCGGTGCGCAGCACGCCCGGAAGAGCTTCCAGGCGGTCCTGCAGTTCCTGCGCCGTCCTGAACAGCGTCCGTTCGGGCGCGCCGCCGCTCAGCATGATCCCGATGAAGGGATCATCGCTGATGTTCTGCTCCATGATGATCGGCTCTTCCGCATCAGGCGGAAAGCGGCCGCGCGCCATGTCGACCCGGGCTCGCACATCCTGCAAGACCTTGTCTTTGTTGAAGTTCACCTCGAACTCGAGATAGATCATCGCCGCGTTCTGCATGGCGACGGCGTTCATCTCCTTCAGGCCTTCGAGGGACTGGAGCTCGCGCTCCATCGGCCGCACGAGCAGCCGCTCGGAGTCCTCCGGCGACACGCCGGGGTAGGGCACCTGGATCATCACGAACGGAACGGTGATGTCCGGCTCCGACTCACGGGGCAGGTTCAGATAGGTGAACAGGCCGAACAGGCTCGCGATGGCCGCGATGCCGAGCACGACCTTGCGTCGCTTGATTGCGCCGTCGATCAGGGCTGCGATCATGTCGAGGCTCCTGTCGCGCTACGGTTTGGCGGCCGTGGAGGCCGCCTTCGCCGCCGGAAGTCGGACGGTCTGCCCCTCCGACACATAGGACTGGCCGACGGTGATCACGCTGGTCGGGCCGCGCAGGCCGACGATCCAGACGCCCTGCGGCGTCTCGTCTAGCACCGTGATCGGCGCGAAGGCGACGCGGTTGCCGTTGACGACATAGCGCACGCCCTGGCGACCCGCGCTGTCGAGCACGAGCGTCGTCGAGGGGACGAGGTGGGCCGGCCCGGCGCCGGTCGTGATCTTCACCTGGGCCGAAAGGCCGGCGCGGACACGGCCGCCGGCGTTCGGCGCCTCGATCTCGATACGGTAGGTGCGGGTGGCGGGGTCGGCGTCGCGCGCGACCAGACGTACGCGGCCGGTCAGGATCTCGCCTGTGGTCAGGGTGGCGACAGCGGTCGAACCGACGCGGATGCTCGCGACGTCGCGCTCGGCGACATCGGCGACGATCACCAGCGGATCCAGCTGGATCATCGTGCCGCAGGCGCCGCCCGGCGACAGGTAGGTCCCGATCTCGGCGTCGCGACGATCAAACACGCCGCTGAACGGCGCGCGGATGTTGACCTGGTCGAGCAGCACCTCGGCCTGCCTCACCTGGGCGGTGGCGCCGTCCAGGTTCGCCTGGGCCTGCAGCACCTGGGTCTGCGAGCGGTAGCCCTGCGCCGCGAGGCGGTCGGAGGCCTCCTTCTCGAGCTGACGGGTGCGCAGCAGGGCGCGGGCCTGGTCGAGGCTGGCCTGGCGGGCGTCCGTGGCGATGCGGCAGAGCACCGCCCCCTTGGCCACGAAGCCGCCCTCGCGGGCCGGCGTGGCGGCCACCGGGCCGGCCGTCTCGGCGCGCACGACGACGGTGCGGTTGGCCTCGGTCCGGCCGCGCAGGGACACCACGTAGGGCTGCTGGGCCTCCTGGATCAGGGTCGTCTGGACCAGCGGCGCCTCGACCTTGGCCGTGGTCGGCTCGGCGTTCCGGCTCTTGCTGATCGCGTTCATGACACCGCTGATCACGAAAAGCAGCACCACCACCACGGCGATGCCGATCGCGACCAAGTGGGAATTCTTCAGCTTCATCATCGACCCCGGAACGCATACGGGGTTCGGGCGCGACGAACGCGTCCGCGAAAGCTTCCCCGGCAGCTTATCTGAACAGTGTCCATATGCTGAGTTCGAACGTCGTTCGCAAATGAAATTCCGGAAATGTTCCGGTTTTGTGGGGTGGTTTCGCCCCGCCGCGCGACGGATAAGACACGGATGAACCCGATCTCCGATCCTCTCGCGCTTGACGCCGCCGACCCGCTGGCGGCGTTCCGGGAGGCCTTTGTAGGCCAGAATGGACTGATCTACCTCTGCGGCAATTCGCTCGGGCCGTTGCCGAAGGCCGCGGTCGCGCGGCTGGCCGATGTGGTCGGCGCCGAATGGGGCGAGAGCCTGGTCAGGGGCTGGAACAGTCACGACTGGATCGGCGCGCCGCGCCGCGTCGGCGACCGTATCGCCGGCCTGATCGGCGCCGGGCCCGGGGAGGTTCTCGTCGCCGACTCGACGTCCGCCAACCTCTACAAGCTCGCGGTCGCCGCCTTGCAGGCCCGGCCGGATCGCCCCGTCATCCTGAGCGAGCCTGGGGACTTTCCGACCGACCTCTACATGCTCGAGGGCGCGGTCCGTACGCTGGGGGGCGGCCGCCGGCTCGACCTGCGCGCCGGCGAGGAGATCGAGGCTGCGCTCGGCGAGGACGTCGCCGCGCTGGTGCTCTGCCACACCCACTACAAGACCGGCGCGGTCCGCGACATGGCCCGGCTGACCGCCGCCGCCCATGCTGCGGGCGTGCTGGTCATCTGGGACCTGAGCCACAGCGCGGGCGTCATCGAGGTCGACCTCAACGGCTGCGGCGCCGATCTCGCGGTGGGCTGCGGCTACAAGTACCTGAACGGCGGACCGGGAGCGCCGGCCTTCCTTTTCGTCGCCGAGCGTCACCAGGGCGCGCTCGTCTCGCCGCTGTCCGGCTGGATGGGCCACGCCGCGCCGTTCGCCTTCGACGACGCCTACGCGCCGGCTCCGGGCATTGACCGCTTCGCCTGCGGCACGCCGCCGATCCTCAGCCTCGCGGCGCTGGAATGCGGCGTTCAGCTATCGGCGGAGGCGGGCGCGGCGGCTATCGCGGCCAAGGCCCGCGCGCTGGGTGACCTGTTCATCGACCGGGTCGGCGACCGCCTCGACCTCATCAGCCCGCGTGACGGAACCAAACGGGGCGGCCATGTCGCGTTCCGGCACCCCGACGCCTACGCCATCGTCCAGGCCCTGATGGCGCGGGGCGTGGTCGGCGATTTCCGCGACCCGGACGTTATGCGCTTCGGGGTCTCGCCGCTGCCGCTGTCGTTCGCGCAGGTCGCCCGCGCCGCCGACCTGCTGGTGGAAGTCGTCGCGACGCGGGCCTATGACGATGCCAAGTTCCGGGTCCGCGCCCGAGTCACCTAGGAGACGAGCCGATGCGCTATCTGCACACCATGGTCCGGGTGAAGGACCTCGACGCCTCGCTGGACTTCTACGTGAACAAGCTCGGCCTCGCCGAGGTCTCGCGCTTCGACAACGAGGCCGGCCGCTTCACCCTGGTCTTCCTGGCCGCGCCCGACGACGTCGAGGCCGCGCGCGAGAAACGGGCCCCGACCGTCGAGCTGACCTACAACTGGGACACCGAGGACTATCAGGGCGGCCGGAACTTCGGCCACCTGGCCTATGCGGTGGATGACATCTACGCGACCTGCCAGCGGCTGTTGGACGGCGGGGTGACCATCAACCGGCCGCCGCGGGACGGACACATGGCCTTCGTCCGCTCGCCGGACAACATCTCGATCGAGCTGCTCCAGAAGGGGCCGAACCTGCCGCCGGCCGAACCCTGGGCGTCGATGCAGAACACGGGCGTCTGGTGATGAAGCTGCAGGGGCGGGTGGCGCTGGTCACCGGCGGTGCGGGCGGCATCGGCCTTGCCTGCGCCTGGGAGCTGGCGAAGGCGGGCGCCGACGTGGCTGTGATCGACCGGGACGGCGAAGGCGCGCGCGCCGCGGCCGACGCGATCGCCGCCGGGACAGGCCGCCGCACCGTCGGCCTGGCCTGCGATGTCGCCGACGCCGACGCGGCCGTCGGCGCTGTGGCCCGGGCGGCGGAGGCGCTGGGCGTCATCGACATCCTCGTCAACAACGCCGGAATCCTGAAGCCGGGCGATATCCTGACCTCGACGCTCGAGGATTTCGACGCCGTCATGGCGGTCAACGTCCGCGCCGTCTTCGTGATCGGCCAGGCCGTCGCCAGGGCGCTGGTCGCCGCCGGCAAGCCCGGCGCGATCATCAACATGAGCTCCGTCAACGCCGTGCTCGCGATACCGGGACAGGTCCCCTACGTGACCAGCAAGGGCGCGATCAACCAGCTGACCAAGACCATGGCGCTCGGCCTTGCGCCGCATGGCGTCAGGGTCAACGCCATCGGTCCCGGCACAATCGCCACCGACATCCTGAAGGGCGTCTTCAAGGACGAGGCCGCCAAGAAAGGCGTCCTGGCCCGCACGCCGCTGAAGCGGATCGGCGAGCCTGAGGAGATCGGCCGGGTCGCCGTGTTCCTGGCGAGCGATGACTCAAGCTACATGACCGGCCAGACCATCTACCCGGACGGCGGCCGGCTCGCGCTGAACTACACCGTGGCCGTGGACTGAACGCCTCAAATCGGGCGCCCGTCGGACAGAGCGGGTAAATGACTCTGAAAGTACGCCTCGGTAAGTAACGGCGTTCGTCGTCAGAAGGCGGCGTGATAACCGACGGCGGTCCGCAAGGCCGCTCCGAGCGGCGCGGGCTCTCCCACTTGCGGCGGAGGGCCCGCGGTCGCCGCCCTAGCGCCCCGGCTTCACGGCGAGCGGCAAATCCCCGAACAGGGCCGGCGCCTCGCCGACCTTTGCGCCTTCGATCTGCAGCATCCTCAACTTCGTCTCCACGCCCCCGGGCGCTGAAAAGCCGCCGGGCTTGCCGCCGGCGCCGAGTACGCGGTGGCAGGGCATCAGGATCGGGATCGGGTTGCGCCCCATGGCCTCGCCGACCGCGCGGGCTGCTTCCGGGCCGGCGCCCAGGGCCCTGGCGATCTCGCCGTAGGTCATGGTCTCGCCCGGCGGAATCTTCCGCGCTACGGCGTAGACCCGCTGGTGGAACGGCGGCGTCGCCGAGAGGTCCAGCGGCGCCTCCGAGAGGTCGCGCTTCTCGCCGGCCATCAGCGCCACAATGCCCGCGATTACGGCGGCATAGGCGGCCGGCGGCTGGGCCTCCACAGCGCCCGGGAACCGCTCGGCGAACCGCCGACGCATTTGTACATCGTCCGGGCCGGGCAGGGCGGCCCCCACGATTCCGCCGTCCGCCCAACAGACGCCACAGCGGCCGATGGCGGTGTCGAAGAGGGCGAAGGCAGGCGCGGTCATCGCGGCAGAATGCGCCACAACGCAGGTGCGCGCGACTCGCCGATCGCGGAAATCGGACGCCGAAGCCGTCGGTGACCGTCGTCTGGCGATGTCGGGAAGGGGATGGCTCCGCGGGTAGGATTCGAACCTACGACCAGCCGGTTAACAGCCGGCTGCTCTACCACTGAGCTACCGCGGATCACCGTCTCTCAGAGGTCGGGGGCTATAGCCGTGGTCGCGGTGAGGCGCAAGCGCGAAGCGGACAAAAAAGAGCCCGGCGGGAGACGCCGGGCCAATTGAAGTCGGTGATGGTGGGTGTCCTCAGGATGAAGACAGGGCGAGGCTGCGCCGACATGGTTAACGGGACGATAACCGCTCAGCCGCCGTCCAGAATCTCGAGCGCCTGCTTCGCCAGATGGGGCGTGCCGTTCTCGGCCGGCCGGTCGCTGGCGGCGTTGCCGGCCAGCACGCGCCGGTAGACGCCCTGCGAGATCGAGGCGAGGCGGAAGACGCCGAACGCGACGTAGAAGTTCCAGCTGTCGATCCGGTCCCGGCCCGTGCGGCGGCAGTAGGCGGCGACGTAGTCTTCCTCGGTGGGGATTCCGCTGGTAGCGAAGTCGACGCCGTCGAGGCTGCCCCAGGACGGAGAGTGCGACCGCCAGATGAAGGCGTTGTAGGCGATGTCGGCCAGCGGGTGGCCGATCGTCGACAGTTCCCAGTCCAGCACCGCGATCAGCCTGGGTTCGGTCGGATGGAACATGACGTTCTCGAGCCGGTAGTCGCCGTGGGCGATCGAGACCGAATCGTCGGGCGGAATCAGCGCGGGCAGGCGCTCGATCAACGCCTCCATCTCCGGGATATGTTCCGACTCGGCGCCCCGGTACTGCTTGATCCAGCGCGCGACCTGGCGTTCGAAGTATCCGCCGGGCCTGCCGTAGTCGCCCAGGCCGACGGCCTCGAAATCGACCTGGTGCAGTTTCGCGAGCGTGGCGTTGAGGTCGTCATAGACGGCGGCGCGCTCGGCGGGGGTCAGGCCGGGCAGGGTCGCGTCCCGGAAGATGCGGCCCTCGAGGTAATCCATGACGTAGAAGGTCGCGCCGATGATGCTGTCGTCCTCGCACAGCACCCGCATGTTCGGGACCGGGATGTGACCCTGCAGCGCCTTCATCGCCCGGTATTCGCGATCGACCTGGTGGGCGCTGGCCAGCAGCTGGCCGGGCGGCTTCTTGCGCAGCACGTAGCGGCGGGGGCCGTCCGGCGTGTCGGTGGTCAGCAGGAAGGTCGGGTTCGAAGCGCCGCCCTGGAACTGCTGCACCCGCATGCCGCTGCCGAAGCCGTCGATCCGGGCTTCCAGCCAGCGGCGCAGACCGTCTTCGTCGAAGCGGTGGGCGGGCGTCACGTCCCGGACCGGGGGATTGCTCGCTTCCATGGGGCGTCCTCGTGTTTTCCGGTCAACATGGCCGCTTCCGCAGCGAAAGCCGCAAGCGGTTTGTTCGCCATTGAATCGTAAGACCCTCTCCGCTAGACATCCCGCCCTCCCGGCGCGCCGCCAGCGCCGTGCGAGCGTGAGGCCCGGTGGCGGAGTGGTTACGCAGAGGACTGCAAATCCTTGCACCCCGGTTCGATTCCGGGCCGGGCCTCCATCCTGCTTCGCCCCTGCGGGGCTTCGCACGACACGTCCCTTGAGACATTCGGGCGCGTCCGTCCTTCGCAGCCTTGGCGAAGAAGGAGCGCGGACCTATAAGCCGCGACACATTCGCGCCTTCACCAGAATCTCGAGGACCGCATGAGCGCCGACTTCGCCGCCGCCCGGCTGAACATGCTGGATAGCCAGGTGCGTCCGGCCGACGTCACCGACTGGGCTCTGCAGGACGCCATCGGCGCGGCCCCGCGCGAGACGCTGCTTCCGGCGGCCAAGGGCTTCGCCGCCTATGCCGACGCCGAGGTGGAGTATGCGCCCGGCCGCTGGCTGCTGCGCCCGCGCGATGTCGCCAAGCTGCTGCAGGCCCTGCGCCCGCAGGCCGGCGAGAAGGCCCTGGCCATCGCCGCGCCCTATGCCGCCCTGGTGCTCGAGGCGATGGGTCTGGCCGTCGACCGGGTCGACGGGGAAGATCTGACCGCCGTGACCGGTTCGGGCTACGACGTGATCGTGGTCGAAGGCGCGGTGGCCAAGGCGCCGGCCGCCTGGACCGCGGCGCTGACGCCGGGCGGCCGGCTGGGCGTCGTCGAGCGCACGGGCCCCGCCGGCAAGGCCACCCTCTATGTCCGCGCCGAGGATGGCGTGGGCGCTCGCCCGGTGTTCGAAGCGACCCCGCCGTACCTGGCCGGCTTCGAGCCCGTCCACGGTTTCGCCTTCTAGCGTTGTGTTGCTGAAACACGACGGCAACGGGCGCGTGAAAAAAGCTTAACTCGCCGCCACTGGCGGTGGAGATTACAGGCGATCATATAGGAACTCGCTCGCCAGCGAGTTCGCGGGGATAATGCATGTCGAAGAGTCATCGGGCGGGCCTTCTCGCCGCCGTTTGCAGCGTTGGGCTTCTGGCCGGTCTTGCGGCCCCGGCGCATGCCGAGACCCTGGCTGACGCCATCGCGCTCGCCTACCAGACCAACCCGACCCTTCAGGGCCAGCGGGCCAGTCTGCGCGCGCTCGACGAGACGGTGGTCCGGGCGCGGGCCGGCTTCCGGCCGACGCTCAGCGTCTCGGCCGACGCCGGCTGGCGGGACACCGAGACGTTCGACAGCAACGCCGGAACGCCGACCGGCCGCACCAGCGGCGCGAGCCTCTCCGTCAGTCAGCCGCTGTACACCGGCGGCCGCGTGTCGTCGGACGTCTCCGCCGCCCAGGCCGACATCATGACCGGCCGCGAAGGCCTGCGCAGTGTCGAATCCCAGGTCCTGCAGGCCGTGATCACGGCCTATGTCGATGTCCGCCGGGACCAGGAGCGCCTGCGCATCTCGACCGAGAACGTCGCCGTCCTGCAGCGCCAGCTGGATGAGGCGAGGGCGCGCTTCGAAGTCGGCGAGATCACTCGCACGGACGTCGCCCAGGCCGAGGCCCGCCTTGCCGCCGCCCGCGCCTCGTACGCCAGTTCGCAGGCCCAGCTGGCCATCAGCCGCGCCTCCTACGCCGCCGTCGTCGGCCAGAATCCCGGCGACCTCGCCGCTGAGCCGTCGCTCGCAGGCCTGCTGCCGGCCAGCGTCGATGAAGCCTTCACGGCCGCCGAAGAGGGCAACCCGCAGGTTCGCGCGGCCGAGTACAGCGAGCGCGCCAGCGCCGCGCGCCTCGCCGCCGCTCGCGCCGAGCGCCGCCCGACCGTCTCTGCTTCGGGCGCGCTCGGCTACGACGCCTCCAACGCCGCTTTCGTCGGGACCGGCGGACAGTTCGAGAACTACCAGCAGAGCGTCAGCGGCGCTGTAACCGTGCGAGTGCCGATCTTCACCGGCGGCCTGATCAACTCGGGCGTCCGCGCCGCGGGCGAGCGCAACAAGGCCGATCAGCTGGCCATCGAGGAAGCGCGCCGCAACGCGCTGAGGTCTGTGTCGCAGGCCTGGAACAGCCTGGTCGGCGCGCGCGCCAACCTGGCGGCCAACGAGGAGCAGGTGCGCGCCACCCGGATCGCCTTCGAGGGCGTCCGCCAGGAAGCCCAGGTCGGCCTCCGGACCACGCTGGACGTGCTCAACGCCGAGCAGGAACTCCGAAACGCCGAGCTGGCGCTCGTCAACGCCCGCCGGGACGAATACGTGGCCTCGGCCGCGCTCCTCGGCGCCATGGGCAAACTGGAAGCGCGCTACCTGACGCCGGACGTGCCGGTGTACGACCCGGTGAGCAACACGACGCGCGTCAACGCGGCCTGGGGCTGGGTGCCGTGGGAGCCGGTGATCGCCGTGGTCGACAAGGTCGGCGCCCCGGTTGTTACGCCCGCGCCGGCCGATGCGCCGGTCGCCACCGCGAAATAGCCGCCTGCCGGCCGAAAAGGTCGCGGGATTCACCAAGATGCGCGTTTGCAGGATCGCGAAGGCGCGCTTAGGCTAGGCCGCTGGAATCGCCCCGCTCAGGTACGGCTCGCCCATGTCCGAACAGACCGCCCAGGAACCGACGATGGAGGAGATTCTCGCCTCCATCCGACGCATCATTTCCGAGGACGACGCCCCCGCCGCGCCTGCCGAGGCCGCGCCGGAACCCGAGCCCGCGTTCGCCGCGGCCCCCGCGCCGGCTCCGGTCGCGCCGGAGGAAGACGATGACGACGTGCTGGAGCTGACCGATCCGGTCGACTCCGTCGGCGACGTCCAGACCGTCGGCGACCTCGATGTCTATACGCCCGCCAAGGCCCAGCCGGAGCCCGCCTGGGAGCCGGAGCCTGAGCCGGAGCCGTCTTTCGCCGCAGACCCTGCGCCGGCCGCCGCCTTCGTGCCGACCGGCGACATCCGCATCCATGGCGACATGACCATCACCGAGCTGGTGCGGGTCATCCTGGAGCCGCAGCTGAAGCAATGGGCCGACGAGAATCTCGACGAGATCGTTCGTGCGGTCCTGCGCGAGAAGCTCGAGCGAGTATTCCGCTAAGCCATAGGGCTGGCCGGAGGGCCGGCCTTGGGCGCGACAGCCGAAAGTGGCCACCGGTTTCGGCGCCCGTCGCGCCCAACCTCCAGAAAATAGGAGCTTTTCGATGCTCGAAAAGCTCCGGCCGCTTCGCGATCCCGATCACCCCTGATAGAGACCGGCGGCCCGCTCCAGCGGCCGCCGTTTTCGTTTGCGACATTCCGATGCTTGAAAAGACCTTCGATCCCAAGACCGTCGAGCCGCGCCTGTACGCGGCCTGGGAAGAGTCCGGCGCCTTCGCTCCGACCGACGATCCGAACGCCGAGCCGTTCAGCATCGTCATCCCGCCGCCGAACGTGACGGGCAGCCTGCACATCGGTCACGCGCTGAACAACACGCTGCAGGACGTGCTGATCCGCTTCCAGCGCATGCGCGGCAAGGCGGCGCTGTGGCTGCCCGGCACCGACCACGCCGGCATCGCCACCCAGATGGTCGTCGAGCGCCAGCTGGCCGAACAGGGCAACATCGGCCGCCGCGAGATGGGCCGCGACGCATTCGTCGGCAAGATCTGGGAGTGGAAGGCGCAGAGCAGCGGCACGATCCAGAACCAGCTGCGCCGCCTGGGCGCCAGCTGCGACTGGTCGCGCGAGCGCTTCACGCTGGACGAGGGCCTTTCGGCCGCCGTCCGCAAGGTCTTCGTCCAGCTTTACAAGGAAGGCCTGATTTACCGCGACAAGCGGCTGGTGAACTGGGATCCGCACTTCCAGACAGCCATCTCCGACCTTGAGGTCGAGCAGAAGGAGGTCGACGGCGCCTACTGGCACTTCGCCTATCCGCTGGAGAACGGCGTCACCTACCAGTATCCCGTCGCCTTTGACGAGGACGGCAGGGCGACCGAGTTCGAGACCCGCGACTACATCGTCGTGGCGACGACCCGGCCGGAGACGATGCTGGGCGACACCGCCGTCGCGGTCCATCCGGACGACGAGCGCTACAAGGGCCTGATCGGCAAGACGGTGAAACTGCCGATCGTCGGCCGCTCGATCCCGATCATCGCCGACGACTACGCCGACCCGACCAAGGGCTCCGGCGCGGTGAAGATCACCCCGGCCCATGACTTCAACGACTTCCAGGTCGGCAAGCGGCACGGGCTGGAGGCGCTCAACCTCCTCGACGCCTTCGGGCGGATCAACGAGAACGCTCCGGCCGAGTTCGTCGGCATGGACCGGTTCGCGGCCCGCAAGATGGTCATCGAACGCTTCGAACAGCTCGAGCTGCTCAAGGCCATCGAGAAGACCCGGCACATGGTCCCGCATGGCGACCGTTCCGGCGTCGTCATCGAGCCGTGGCTGACGGACCAGTGGTACGTCGACGCGGAGACGCTGGCCAAGCCGGCCATCGCCGCCGTCGAGAACGGCGACACGGTCTTCGAGCCGAGGAACTGGGAGAAGACCTACTTCGAGTGGATGCGGAACATCCAGCCGTGGTGCATCTCGCGCCAGCTGTGGTGGGGGCACCGCATCCCGGCCTGGTACGACGCTGACGGCAATGTCTACGTCGAGGAGACCGAGGAAGCCGCGAAGGCCGCCGCCGGCAACAAGCCGCTGACCCAGGACGAGGACGTCCTCGACACCTGGTTCTCGTCGGGCCTCTGGCCGTTCTCGACCATGGGCTGGCCCGAGAAAACCGCCGACCTCGAGCGGTTCTACCCGACCCACACCCTGGTCACCGGCTTCGACATCATCTTCTTCTGGGTCGCCCGGATGATGATGATGGGCCTGCACTTCACCGGCGAGGTTCCGTTCCAGCGGGTGTTCATCAACGCCCTGATCCGCGACGCCAAGGGTCAGAAGATGAGCAAGTCCAAGGGCAACGTCATGGACCCGCTTGAGCTGATCGACCAGTTCGGCTGCGACGCCGTGCGCTTCACCCTGACGGCCATGTCGGGTCAGGCGCGGGACATCAAGCTCGCCCCGCAACGCATTGAAGGTTATCGCAATTTCGGGACGAAGCTGTGGAACGCCACGCGTTTCACCCAGATGAACGAATGCCGCCGCGTCGAGGGTTTCGATCCCTCGGCCGCCCGGCAGACGATCAACAAGTGGATCCGCGGCGAGCTGGTGAAGACCGCCGGCCAGGTCACCCAGGCGCTGGAGACCTGCGCGTTCGACGGCGCGGCCGGCGCCCTCTACCGCTTCATCTGGAACGTCTACTGCGACTGGTACCTGGAGCTGGCCAAGCCGATCCTCAACGGGTCGGACGAGGCGGCGAAGGCCGAGACGCGGGCCATGGTCGCCTGGGTGCTCGACCAGATCCTGGTGCTGCTGCACCCGGTCATGCCGTTTATCACCGAGGAGCTGTGGGCGGCCACGGCGGCCGAGGGCGGCGCCCCTCGCCAGCGGCTGCTGATCGCCGAGCGCTGGCCCGACTATCCTGTCGGCTGGATCGACGCCGGCGCCGAGGCCGAAATCGGCTGGTTGGTCGATCTGGTCACCGAAGTCCGTTCGATCCGCGCCGAGATGAATGTGCCGCCCGGCGCGCGCGTGCCGCTGTCGGTGTCCGGAGCCGGGGCCGAGACGCTGGCGCGCCTGGAGCGCCACCGTGACCTGCTGCAGACCCTGGCGCGCCTCGACAGTGTCGCCACCGGCGACGCGCCGGCCGGCTCGGTTCCGTTCGTGATCGGCGAGGCGACCGCCGCCCTGGCCATCGCCGACTTCATCGATCTGGCGGCCGAGCGCGCGCGCCTCACCAAGGAGATCGCCGGCCACGAGGCCGAGATCGAGCGCACCAACAGAAAACTCGGCAATCCGGACTTCCTGGCCAAGGCCAAGGAGGAGGTCATCGAGGAGAACCGCGAGAAGCTGGCGGAAGCCGAAGCCGCTCGCGCAAAGCTGCAGGCCGCGCTCGGCAGGCTGGCCGGCGTGGGCTGAAGGAGATCACCATGAGCGACACATCCGAACGAGGCCCGGTCTTCGCCGCCATCGGCGTCGTGACGGTCGGAGACCGGCAACTGGGCGCCGAGCCGATCGACTTCGACATGGGCGGCGTCCACATGATCCTGCGCAAGGTGTCCGGAACCGATGGCTTCGAGGTCATCACCACCGGCCGGAACGAGCCGGGCGTCGCGCGGTTCGAGAAGACCTGCATCGAGCCGGTGTCGTTCTATGTGCGGCGGAACGGTCGTCGCTACTGGCGGGTCGACATTCCCGGCATGTTCGACGCCATGCGCCTGGAACTCAGCGCCGACCCCAATCTGGATCCTGCCGAAGCGGAAGGTCCGGGCTCAGACCGCTGACGGCGACGCTACGGCCGCCACGCGCCGCAGCAGGTCGCCCAGGGCCTCGCGCCGGAACACCGTCAGCAACAGGGCGGCGAACGCCAGGTTGACGCAGGCGGCGACAAACAGGCCGCCGCCGTCGCCGTTGGGGTCGATCCCCAGCGGCGTGAACAGGTGGAAGCTCACCGCGCCGGTCATCACGAGGAGTCCGGCCAGCGCGCCGCCCGCCTGCAGGTGCTTGAAGCGCGGATGCAGGCCGATCAGCAGCAGCCCTGCGGCCAGCAGCTCGATCGACCCGATCACATACTGGGAGAACAGGCCCTGGTGCGCGAAGAGGCCCGGCAGGCCAAGCGTGCCCGCCCAGCCGTCGAGGCGGCCGAAGATTTCCTGCGTGTTGGGATGGTCGGTGAACTTGAAGCGTAGGCTGTCGAGAAACACGGCGGCCATGAACACGGCCATGGCGTCGGGAACGAACTTCAGAAGGCGTTTCATCGGTCTGCGCCTCACTTGCCCAGCACGGACGGCCAGTTGGCGTCGCCCTTGCGGATGAAGCCCGCAATGTCCTTCGACCACTTGGCCTGAATGTCGTCGTTGTAGTTCAGGTACAGCTTGCCGCCGACGATCTTCCAGTTCCGGGGATCGCCCTTGGCCGTGTAGCCGTTGGCGACCGCCCAGGCGCAGTAGCCGCCGTACTGCGGCGCGTAGGCGGCGGGATTGGCCTTGAACTTCGCGAGGTTGGCGGCCGAGGCGAACTGCCAGGTCACGCCCTTCCAGGTCGTCGAGAAGGCCTTGTCGCCTTTCTCCGGCCGGCCCTGGGTGAAGTAGGCGACGACGTCATAGCCGCCGGCCGCCGTATCGCTCAGGGGCGCGGTGTAGACGGGCGGCTTCGCGGCCAGGGCCGGGGCGGCCGGGGCGATACAGGCGATCAGCGCCATGGCGAGAACAGTGGCTCTCATGTCGGAATCCAGGGTCAGGCCGCCCGCCGGCCGGCCGCGAACGCATCGGCGACGAGCGGCGGGTCGAGCGGGGTTTCGGCGATGTGGTTGACGTAGTTGCTGAGCGTCTTCAGCCCGATCGCCAGGATGATCTCCATGGCGTTGGCGCGGGTGAAGCCGGCGGCTTCGAAGGCGGAGATGTCGGCGTCGGCGACGAAGCCCCGGTCCCGCACCATTCGCACGCAAAAGGATCGCAGCGCCTCCAGCCGGCGATCGGCGACGGGTCGCCGCGCGCGGACGGCGGCGATGGTGTCCTCGTCGAGGTGAGAGTCGCGGGCGCTCACCGTATGGGCGGGCGTGCAGTAGTGGCTGTCGTGCTCGACCGAGACCGTCAGCAGGATCAGCGCCCGCTCGCGCGCCGAGAAGTCGGTCTTGCGGAAGATCGCGGCCAGGGTCGCATAGCCCTCCAGAAGGGCGGGGGCTTCCGCCATCTGGGCGACGAGGTTGGGCACATAGCCGATCGTGCGGCCCGCTTCTTCGAGGATGGGCTTGGCGGCGAAGGGGGCGGTGGCCCGGGTGTGCAGAGGGAATTCAGCCATGGCCGGAGGGTGCTCCGACACCCGACGGCTGATAATGCTGTCTTCTGGCACCAGATATATGTGATATCTGCATGAATGGATCGTCTGGACGCCTATCGTCTGTTCGTGCGCGCAGCGGATACGGGCGCGATCTCGCGGGCCGCGCGCGAGCTCGGCCTTGGGCAACCTGCCGCCAGCCGCCTGCTGGACGCCCTCGAGGCAAGACTGGGCGCCCGTCTCTTCACCCGCACCACGCGCAAACTGGTCCTGACCGAGGCCGGTCGGCTGGCGCTGGAGCGCGCCCGGGCGGTGCTCGCCGAGGCCGAGGGCCTGGAGGACGCCGTCAGGGGCCTCGACCGCGCCCCCGCGGGGCTCCTGCGCGTGGCGGCTTCGGTTGCCTTCGGGCGGGCGGAGCTGATCCCGCACGCGGCCGCTTTCCTCGAGGCCCATCCGCAGATGCGGCTCGACTTCGTGCTCAAGGACGAGCGGGTCGATCCGTTGGCGGACGCGGTCGACCTGACCTTCCGGCTGGGTCCGCTGGAGGACAGCCGCCTGACAGCCCGCCGTCTCTGCGCCTACGAACGCTGGCTGGTGGCCGGGAGCGGGATCGAACCGCCCCAAACGCCGGACGACCTGCTGCGCGGACTGACGATTGATTTCGCCGGCGTCGGCTACGGCCGCCGCTGGCCGCTCAGCGACGGCCGTCGCACGGTCGAGGTCGAGGTGCGGGGCGAGACGCGCGCAAGTTCCGGCGAAGTGGTCGCGGACCTGGCCGCCCAAGGGCTCGGCGTCGCGCTGTTGCCGTCGTTCGCGGTGGCCGCTCCGCTCGCCAGCGGTCGCCTGGCGCGAGTCATGCCGACCTGGCGCGGTCCGCCGCTCGACCTGCATGTCCTCTGGGCGGCGAAAGAATTGCCCCGAAAAGCCCGCGCCTTCATCGATTTCATTGCGCCAAGGCTCACTGGATACCGCTAGGTCAAACAGATGTTTGCGCGGTGGCGCGGGCTGTGCTTTTGACGAACCGAGACGCCGCAAGAGCGCCCGTTCCGATTCAGTGCCCAGGGAGGAAATCCATGACCGAAGCCGCAGCAGCCCTGCCGGCGAACTGGCCCGCCATGTCCATCCAGCAGGCCTACGCCATCCTGACGGCGCCGGGCATGCCGACCGAGATGGAGGACGCGGTCATCCGCGGCATCCCGCACCGTGTGTGGAAGAACGCGCCGCCGACCCTGCGCGACGTGGTCGCCTTCGGCCGTCAGCACGGCGAGAAGGTGTTCCTGGTCCACGAAGACGAGCGCGTCACGTTCGAGGCCTTCCACCGCGCGGTCGCCAGCTTCGCCAGGGTCCTGGCCGACAAGGGCGTGAAGAAGGGCGATCGCGTGGCGCTGGTCATGCGCAATGTCCCCGAATGGCCGGTGGCCTTCTACGCGGGCATGAGCCTGGGTGCGATCCTGACGCCTTTGAACGCCTGGTGGACCGGTCCCGAGCTCGAGTACGGCCTGACCGACTCTGGCAGCAAGATCTGCATCGTCGACGTCGAGCGCTATGACCGCCTGGTCGAGCATTTCCCGAATTGCCCGGATCTGGAGCACGTCTTCGTCAGCCGCATGATCGACGAGGTCGCCCATCCGTACGTGACCCGGATCGAGGACACGATCGGCGGCGCCAACGACTGGGCCTCGCTGCCGGACCTGCCGCTTCCCGACGTGCCGATCGAACAGGACGACGACGCGACCATTTTCTACACGTCGGGCACCACCGGCAAACCGAAGGGTGCTCTGGCCACCCAGCGCAACATCAACTCCAACATCATGGCGGCGCTTTGCGTCGGCGCGCGCAACTTCCTGCGCCGCGGCGAGCAGCCGCCGCAGCCCGATCCGACCCTGCCGCAGAAGGGCTCGCTGCTCAGCGTGCCGTTCTTCCACGCCACCGGCTGCATGGCCGTGCTGAACCCGACTCTGTTCTCCGGCGCGAAGCTGGCGATGATGCGCAAGTGGGATCCGGAGCAGGCGATGCAGGTCATCGAGCGCGAGCGGCTGACCAGCGCCGGCGGCGTGCCGACCATCGCCTGGCAGATCATCGAGCATCCGGCCCGCGAGAAGTACGACCTCTCCTCGATCGAGAGCATGGCCTACGGCGGCGCGCCGTCCGCGCCGGAACTGGTTCGCAAGATCAAGGAGATCTGGCCGAACTCGCAGCCCGGCAACGGTTGGGGCATGACCGAGACCTCGGCCACGGCGACCTCGAACTCGGCCGAGGACTACGTCAACCGTCCCGACAGCTGCGGCCCGGCTGTGCCCGTAACCGACATCAAGATCATGACTGTTGACGCCCCGCATCGCGAGCTGGGGGCCAACGAGGTCGGCGAGCTGTGGTGCAAGGGGCCGCAGGTGGTGAAAGGCTACTGGAACAAGCCGGAAGCCACGGCCCAGACCTTCGTCGACGGCTGGGTGAAGACCGGCGACCTCGCCCGCATCGATGAGGAAGGCTTCTGCTACATCATCGACCGGGCCAAGGACATGCTGATCCGGGGCGGCGAGAACATCTACTGCATCGAGGTCGAGAACGTCCTCTACGACCACCCGGCGGTCATGGACGCCGCTCTGGTCGGCATTCCGCACAAGACCCTGGGCGAAGAACCGGCGGCCGTGGTCACCCTGAAGGAAGGCGCCCACGCCACCGAGCAGGAACTCCGCGCCTTCGTCGCCGACCGCTTGGCCGCCTTCAAGGTGCCGGTGAAGGTCGAGTTCTGGCACGAGACCCTGCCGCGCAACGCCAACGGCAAGATCCTGAAGAGCGAACTGAAGAAGGTGTTCGAGGGGTAGGGCCCCTCCGGCCTTTGTCGCGCTTGCCGCGCGCTCCAAAGCCCACCTCCCCATGAGATGGGGAGGAGCGAGGCGTCTGCTCTTCCCAGCTTGCGGGGAAGTGTCGTCTGGAGCGCGCGGCAACCCCGGACTTGATCCGGGGGACCAGACGACGATGGGGCCGGCTAGGCGCTAACCCCCGGCTTCCGCTGCGCCCACGGCTGGGCCGCCTCCAGCTGGTAGGCCAGCTGGAACAGCAGGGCGTCGGCGCCCGCCCTGGCCGCGAAGTGAACTCCGACCGGAAGACCATCCGCCGTCCAGTGGAGCGGCACGCTCATCGCGGGCGCGCCGGCGACGTTGTGCAGCGGGGTGTAGCCGACGTAGTCGGTCAGGCGCGCTGACAGCTCTGCGAACGGCACGTCTCCCGACACGTAGCCCAGCGGGACCGGCGGCTTGGTCAGCACCGGCGAGACGATGACGTCGAAGTCCTTGAACCAGCCGTCGTAGGCGACCGACGCCTGCATCAGCCGTTCGATCGCCTGCGGCACCGCGCCTTCCGGCGCCTTGGCGATCATCTCGGCCATGGCCATCGAGAAAGGCTCGGCGTCGTTGGGGCCGGGGGCGCGGCCGAGCATCTTGCCCATGGCCTGCATGTCCATCGCGGCGCCGGCCGACCAGAGGGTCAGGAAGTCCTGGGCGAAGCGGGCCGAGTCGATCGGCCACTTCGTCTCGCTGACGCGGTGTCCCAGCGACTGGAGCAGCTTAACGGCGCCGTCGAGACCGGCCCGGACCTCGGCGTCAGGCTCGCGACCGTTGCCGCTGACGCTCAGCACGCCGATGCGCAGCGTCTTCCTCAGAGGCTTGGTGACAAATCCGATCGGCTTGTAGGCGACGCCTTCGCCGGTCCGCTCGGTGGCCGCGAACATGGCGGCGGAGTCGCGGACCGACAGGCTGTCGACGTGATTGACCGACAGGTTTGTCACCATCCGGTCGGTATTGCCGATGAGCCGGGCGCGCGACGGCTTGAAGCCGAACAGGCCGCAGCAGGAAGCCGGGATGCGGATCGAGCCGCCGCCGTCGCTGGCATGGGCGATCGGCACCACGCCGGCCGCCGTGGCCGCCGCCGCGCCGCCGGAGGAGCCGCCCGTCGAGCGGCCGGTGTCCCATGGGTTCCGCGTCGGCCCCAGGGCCAGCGGCTCGGTGGTCGGCAGATAGCCGAACTCGGGGGACGACGACTTGCCGATCGGGATGAATCCGGCGGCCAGCGCCGCCTCGACCCAGGCGTCGCTCTTCGTCGCCGCCGGCGCGCCGAGGTAGCCGCCCGAGCCGTTCCGGGTCGGCGTGCCCGCGTAGTCAGCCAGATCCTTGACCAGGAAGGGCACGCCCGCGAACGGTCCGGTCTGGCCGCCCTTCTTCGCCGCGTCCATGGCCCGGTCGTAGTCGGAGTTGACCATGAAGTTCAGCTTCGGCTGCAGCGCTTCGGAGCGGCGGATGGCCGCCTCGACCGCCTCGGCCGCGCTGATCTCCTTGTTGCGGATCATCGAGGCGACCGTCGTCGCGTCCGGCGTCCAGCCGGCGGGGGCAGGAGCGGGCTTGCCCTTCGAGGGCCAGCCAAGCGCGTCGGCGCTCGTCGCCGCGCCGGCGGCGGCCGTGGCGGCGGAAGCGGCCAGCAGGCCGCGGCGGGTCAGTTCGGTCATGGAAAGCGCCCCTAACGTGCCGGACGTCTGATGCGTCCGTGATCAGCGATCAGCTTGGCCCGCCGAACGCCGCTCGACAAGCGGCGCGAGCTTGACGCAGGGGGCGGGCGGCGCGATTCTGCATCCAACAGAGGTGCGGGAGGAGAAACACCATGGCCGACGGCTCGATGGCGATCGGATCGCTGAAGGACAAGGTGAGCGCCGAGGAATGGCAGGCGCGCGTCGATCTGGCCGCCCTCTATCGCCTGGTGGCGTTGCACGGGTGGGACGACATGATCTTCACCCACATCTCGGCCCGCATTCCGGGGCCGGAGCACCACTTCCTGATCAATCCCTACGGCATGTTCTTCGACGAGATCACCGCCAGCTCGCTGGTGAAGATCGATCTGGAGGGCCGGGTGCTGCAGGAGACGCCGTACTTCATCAATCCGGCGGGGTTCACGATACACTCGGCCATCCACGCCGCGCGCGAGGACGCCCTTTTCGTGATGCACCTGCATTCCGACCAGGGCGTCGCCGTCTCCGCGCAGAAGGAAGGCCTGCTGCCGCTGAGCCAGCACGCGCTGATCGTGCTGCCGCAACTCGCCTATCACGACTATGAGGGCATTGCGCTCAATCTTGACGAGCGCGAGCGTCTCGTGGCTGATATCGGCGACAAGACGCTGATGATGCTGCGCAACCACGGCACCTTGGCGGTGGGCGACACGGCCGCGGCCTGCTGGCTCGGCATGTTCTATCTGGAGCGCGCGTGCCAGCAACAGATCATGGCCCTGTCGGTCGGTCGCGAGCACGTCCTCGACGCGCCGGAATCGGCGCAGGCCGAGGTGCGCAGCCAGATGGGCCGCGGCATGGGCCCGATCGGCAACCTGGCCTGGCCCGGCTGTCTGCGACAGCTGGACCGCAACCTGCCGGGCTACGACGCCTAGTTTCATTCGGCGTCGTCATGGCCGGGCTTGTCCGGGCCACCCATGAACTCGGACTTTCCGGAGGGAGCGCGGCGAAGGCGGCGCTCCCTTCTTCGTTTGCAGCGCGCATGGGTGGCCCGAACAAGTCGGGCCATGACGCCGTGAGGGGAGCCATGCTCGGCGGGCTCGCGGCGGTTTCCGTTTGTGGCGAGGCCCACGCCGGGGCGTGGCCGCTTGAGCCGGGCGAGACACTGGCGATCGCGAAGTATGAGCGCGCCGACGCCGACCAGGCGTGGGATCTCGACGGCCGTCGCTACGACTGGATCGAGCGGACAGACGAGACGGCGAGCCTCTATGTCGAGCATGGCCTGACCCGGCGCATCACCGTCCAGGGCAAGCTCGCCTGGTCGAGAGGCGAGGAGGCCGGCGCGGCCTTTGACGGTCGGGGACCGCTGGAGCTGGGTCTGCGCTACGCCCTGCTCCGCGACGAGCGGTGGGCGGTCAGCCTCTATCTGGGCGGGGTGCTGGCCGGCGAGGGACGGAACGCCGGCTATGCGCCGCCCGGCGCCGGCGGAACCGACATCGAGGCGCGGGTGCTGGCGGGCCGTTCGTTCGGGATCGGCGAGGACCGTCTGTTTCTCGAGGCGCAGGCGGCGCGCCTCGCGCGGTCAGGCGAGCTGCCCGACGAGACCCGTTTCGACCTGACCGCCGGCTATGAGGCGTCGCCGCGCTGGCTTTTTCTGGCGCAGACCTATGCCGGCGTCACCGACGCCGAGCCGGCGTGGCTGAAGCTGGAAACCTCCGCCGTCGGACGGTTCGGCGACTGGAGTCTGCAGGCGGGCTGGCGCGCCTCGATCGCCGGAAAGGCAGGCCCTGTCGAGGATGGGCCGGTCGTGGCCGTCTGGCGACGCTTCTGATTGTTTCCACACCGAAATGCGCTGTCATGCGGCGGTCATCTAAACCCGGTTTACGTGCGGGGAAATGACCCTATATGTGCCAAGTCATCTCGCCGGACTCTCCGGCCTGGAGAGTCTTAGCCCGTGATCCGCCGGCATTTTTTCCTTGTCGTCGCCGCCACGCTTCTGGTGGCCCTGATTATCGGCGGCGCCATCAAGCTGGCCACGGCCGAGCCGAAGCCCGGCCCGGGCGGTCCCGGAGGCGGCGGTCGCGCCGCGGCGGTGTCGCAGGCCGTCGTCGGCTCGCGCCCGTTCCTCGACCGGATCGAGGTTCTCGGTGTCGCCAAGGGCCGCAACTCGGTCACCATCACCTCCAATACCACCGAACTGGTCACCGCCGTCCGCTTCCGCGACGGCCAGCGGGTCTCCCAGGGGCAGGTGCTGGTGGAGCTGAAGGCCGGCGAGGAAGACGCCGGCCTGATCGAGGCCGCCGCGCGTCTGACCCAGGCCGAGCGCGACTATGCCCGCTGGAAGTCGCTCGCCGATCAGGGCATCGCGCCCCGCGCCACGGCCGAGCAATATCTCGCCGCGCTGGAGACCGCCCGTGCGGGCGTCAAGGCCGCCAACGCCCGCAAGCTGGATCGCGTGATCCGTGCGCCCTTCTCCGGCGTGGTCGGGCTGACCGATGTCGCGCCGGGCTCCCTGATCAGCCCCGGCGCGCCGATCGTCTCCCTGGACGACCTGTCGGTGGTCCGCGTCGACTTCAGGATTCCCGACCGATACCTGCCGGTCCTCGGCGAAGGCGCGGCGATCGTCGCGCGGCCCGACGCTTATCCGAACGAGGCCTTCAACGGCCGCATCGCCCGGCTGGACAGTCGCATCGACGCGGCGACCCGGGCGATCACCGCGCGCGCCGAGTTCCCCAACGCCGGCGGCCGCATCAAGCCCGGCATGCTGATGCGTGTGAGCATCTCGCACGGCGCCCGGGATGTGCTGGCCGTGCCGGAGGCGGCGGTCCAGTTCGAAGGTGACCAGGCCTATGTCTTCGTCATCACGCCGCGCGGCCAGGGCACGGCGGCCCGCAAGCAGGCGGTCGACACGGGCGCCAGCCAGGACGGCTTCGTCGAGATTCGCGGCGGCCTGCGCGCCGGCGAGAAGATCGTCGCAGACGGCCTGAACCGCATCCAGGACGGCCAGCCGGTTCGCGCCGGCGGCGGCAAACTCGGCGCGGCGGGCGGCCAGCGGGCGACGCGCTGATGCTGTCGGATCTATCGGTAAAGCGTCCAGTCTTCGCCGCGGTCGCGGCCATCATCCTCGTGGTTATCGGCCTGGCGTCGTTCCTCGCCGTGCCGATCCGCGAACTGCCGAGCGTCGATCCCCCCGTGGTGTCGATCTCGACCAGCTATCGCGGCGCGTCGGCGGAAATCGTCGAGGAGCGGATCACCCAGGTGCTCGAGCGCCAGGTGTCCGGCATCCAGGGTATTGACCGGGTCAGCTCGTCCAGTCGCGACGGCCGCAGCCAGATCAACATCACCTTCACGCTGGACACCGACCTGGAGACGGCGGCGAACGACGTTCGCGACGCCGCCAGCCGGGTGGTGAACCAGCTGCCGGACCAGGCCGATCCGCCCCAGATCGCCAAGGCGAACGCCGACTCCGCGCCGATCATCATCATGAACATGACGTCGACGACGTTGTCGCCGCTGCAGCTGGCCGACTACGCCGACCGGTTCCTGGTGGAGCGGATGTCGACCATACCGGGCGTGGCCACGGTCGGCCTGAACGGCCCGGTCTACGCCATGCGCATCTGGCTGGACGCCGACCAGATGGCGGCGCGCGGCGTCACCGTCGACGACGTCGAAACGGCCCTGAACAGTCAGAATGTCGAGCTGCCCGCCGGCGCGCTGGAAAGCTCGGCGAAGGATTTCACCATCCGTGTGAACCGCGGCTACGCCAGGCCGGAAGACTTCGCGCGGCTGCCGCTTCGCGCCTCTGCGGCGGCCGGCGGCGACGCCTACGTCACCCGGCTGGGCGACATCGCGCGGATCGGCGAGGGCGCGGCCGAGCCTCGCCGCGTCTTCCGGGGCAACGGCATCGACCAGATCGGCATCGTGCTGACCCGTCAGTCGCAGGCCAATGACCTGGCGATCGCCGAAGCGGCCAAGAAGGAAGTCGCGGCGATCAATGAGACGCTGCCGGCCGGTACCGAGCTGATCATCGCCGTCGACTCCTCGGTGTTCACGGCCGAGGCGATCCACGAGGTCTGGATCACCATGGGGATCTCCATCGCCCTGGTGGCGCTGGTGAACCTGCTGTTCCTGGGCAGCTGGCGGGCGGCGATCATCCCGTCCATCATCGCTCCGATCTGCCTGCTGTCGACCTTCATCATTCTCGCCCCGCTGGGCTTTTCGCTGAACCTGCTGACCCTGCTGGCGCTGGTTCTCGCGGTCGGCCTCGTGGTCGATGACGCCATCGTGGTGGTCGAGAACATCCAGCGCCGCGTGGACGAGGGCGAGCCGCCGACGGTCGCCGCCATGCGTGGCGCGCGGCAGGTGTTCTTCGCCGTCGTCGCCACCACCGCCGTGCTGATCTCGGTGTTCGGCCCGCTGATGTTCCTGCCCGGCTACATCGGCCGGCTGTTCGTCGAGCTGGCCGTGGCCATCGCCGGCGCCGTCGCCTTCTCGGCCTTCATGGCCCTCTCTCTGTCGCCGATGCTGGCCTCCAAGCTGCTGCGGCCCGCGTCGGGCGAGGGCTGGCTGGCGCGCCGCGTCGACTTCGCGGTCGACAAGGTCAAGGACAGCTACCGCAACTCGCTGGAGATGTTGCTCGGTCATCGCGGCGCCTCGATCGGCGCCGGCGTTCTGGTCGCGCTGCTCGCCGCCATGGCGGCCTTCCTCTTCACGACCCTGCCGCAGGAACTGGTGCCCGCCGAGGATCGGGGCCGGGTCGATATCTCGATCACCGGACCGGAGGGCGCCGGCTTCGACTACACCCGCCAGGCCGCCGCGCGCGTCGAGGCGGCGATGAAGCAGTACCAGGAGGCCGGCGAGGCTGAACGCTACATCCTCAGCATCCCGCGCTTCGGCGCGACCCAGTTCAACACCGCCAACGGCGTCGTCGTCATGCGGGAGTGGGGCGAGCGGACCAAGACCTCGGACGAGGTCGCCGACGAGCTCAACAAGTCGCTCAACAGCATCACCGGCGTGCGCGCCGTGGCCAGCGTCCGCGGCGCCTTCCAGCGCGGCGGGGGACAGGGCGGCGGCACCAACGTTGATCTGATCGGGCTCGGCAACGACTACGAGCAGATCGCCCGCTGGCTCGAGCCGATCCGCGACGCCATGCAGAACAACCCGGGCTTTTCGCGTCCGCGTCTCGACTATGAGCCGACCGCGCCGCGGCTGTCGGTGGATATCGACCGCGAGAAGGCCGCCGCTCTCGGCGTGACGCCGCAGGCCGTCGGCCGGGCGCTGGAGACCATGTTCGGCTCCCGCCGTGTGACCACCTACATCAAGGGCGGTCAGGAGTACGACGTCATCGTCCAGACCGACCTGGAGAAGCGCCGCACGCTGGACGACCTGAACACCCTCTATGTCCGCACGACGTCCGGTTCGCTGGTGCCGCTGTCATCGGTGGTGACCACCGGGCTGCGCGGCGACACGCCTGACCGCGAGCGCACCGATCGCCAGCGCTCGGTCGAACTGACCAGCCAGCTGGCCCCCGGCTACACGGTCGCCGACGCCGTGGAATTCCTGCAGGCCGAGGCCGCCAAGAACGCCAATCCGGGCGTGACATATACCTGGGGCGGACAGGCCAAGGACTACCTGGAGGCCTCCGGCGCCGTCACCCTGGCCTTCGGCATGGCGCTGTTGCTGGTGTTCCTGGTGCTGGCCGCGCAGTTCGAAAGCTGGATCCATCCGGCCGTGATCATGCTGACCGTGCCGCTGGCGGCGCTCGGCGGCCTGTTCGGGCTGCTGCTGACCGGCCAGACGATCAACACCTACAGCCAGATCGGGCTGATCATCCTGATCGGGGTCGCGGCCAAGAACGGCATCCTGATCGTCGAGTTCGCCAACCAGCTGCGCGACCAGGGCCGCACGATCCGCGAGGCGGTGATCGAGTCGTCGGTCCTGCGCCTGCGTCCGATCGTGATGACCTCGATCACCGCCGCCTTCGGCGCGCTGCCGCTGATGCTGTGGCAGGGCGCGGGCGCCGCCAGCCGCCAGACGATCGGCGTCACCATCTTCTTCGGCGCGATCTTCGCGACCATGCTGACGGTCTTCGTGGTGCCGGTGTTCTACAACCTGCTCGCCCGCTTCACGAAGTCGCCCGAGTGGACGGCGCGGCTGATCGAGAGCTGGGAAGAGGAGCACCGGGACCAGCCCAGGGCTCAGCCGGCCGAGTAGCGACTGCTCACGCCGACTGCCACGCGGCCGCCGCAGTAGCGGAACGGCGGCAGGCGCCCTAGAAGGGCGCGGACGGGGGCAGTTTAAGCCCTCCAGGGCGGCAGTGGATGCAAATGGACGACGCCGGTTTCGCCGTTCGCGGCAAGGATATCGCGCTTCTTCGCCGGATCGAGGAACGCGTTCTCTGGCTTGCCAGCTGGACGATCCACAACGCCAACCATCTGCGCGAGAGCCGCGACGGCCTCAAGGTCGGCGGGCACCAGGCGTCCTGCGCCTCGATGACGACGCTGATGACGGCGCTCTACTTCTCGGCCCTGCGTCCGCAGGACCGGGTCGCGGTGAAGCCGCATGCCAGCCCCGTATTCCACGCCATCCAGCACCTGTACGGCCGACAGACGATCGACCAACTGCAGCGGTTCCGCGCGCTGGGCGGGGCGCAATCCTACCCCTCGCGGACCAAGGACATCGACGACGTCGACTTCTCGACCGGCTCGGTCGGCCTGGGCGTCGCCATGACCGCCTTCGCGTCGCTGACCCAGGACTATCTGGCGGCGCGTGGCGCGGTGAAGCCGGACGCCATGGGGCGGATGATCTCGCTGCTCGGCGATGCGGAGCTGGACGAGGGCAACATCTACGAGGCCCTCATCGAGGCCTGCAAACACGACGTCCGCAACACCTGGTGGATCGTCGACTACAACCGCCAGAGCCTGGACGCGACGACGTCGGACCGGATGTTCACCCGCTACGGCGAGATCTTCGAGGCCGCCGGCTGGACCGTCGAGACGCTGAAACGGTCGAAGCGCCAGCGCGAGGCGTTCGCCCGACCGGGCGGCAAGGCGCTGCAGGCCTGGATCGAAAGCGCGCCCAATGACCTCTATTCGGCGCTGACCTACCAGGGCGGCGCCGCGTGGCGCGAGCGGCTGAAGGCCGATCTGGCGGGTGACAAGGCGGCGTTGAAGCTGGTCGACGGCATGGGTGACGACGACCTCGCCCTGGTCATGACCGAGCTGGGCGGCCACTGCCTGGAAACCATCCTGGAGGCGTTCGAGCGCGCCGCCGGCGACGATGCGCCCCGCTTCTTCATCGCCTACACGGTCAAGGGCTGGCGGCTGCCGTTCCAGGGCCACAAGGACAACCATTCCGGCCTGATGACCCCGGCCCAGATCGCCGAGCTGCGCGGCCGGCTGGGCGTTGTCGAGGGCGACGAGTGGAACATCCTCTCCGGTGTGGGCGACAACGAGCAGGCCGCCATCCGGCGTCTGGTCGAGACCGCGCCCTTCGCGGCCCGCAAGACCGGGCACAGGACCGCGGACCGCGTGGCGACGCCGACCGCTGAAACGCTGCTCCAGGCCGTCGAGGGCGGTGGCGAGCAGTCGACCCAGGCCGCCTTCGGCAAGGTGATGTTCGAGATCGCCAAGGTCCAGGACGACTTCGCCGGCCGGGTGGTCACCACCTCGCCGGACGTCACCGTCTCGACCAATCTCGGCGGCTTCGTGAACCGCCGCGGCGTCTTCCATCGCCGGGCGCACGAGGATGTCTTCAAGAGCCGGCGCATCCCTTCGGCCCAGGTCTGGGCGATGGGCGAGACCGGCCAGCACGTCGAGCTCGGCATCGCCGAGAACAACCTGTTCATCGCCCTGGCGGCGCTGGGCCTGTCGGCGCCGGTATTCGGGGAGCGGCTGTTCCCGGTCGGGACCCTCTACGACCCCTTCATCGCCCGCGGCCTCGATGCCCTGAACTACGCCTGCTACCAGGACGCCCGCTTCCTGCTGGTGGCGACGCCCAGCGGCCTGACGCTGGCGCCGGAAGGCGGCGCCCACCAATCGATCGGCACGCCGCTGATCGGCATGAGCCAGCCGGGCCTCGACAGCTACGAACCGGCCTTTGCCGACGAGACCGCCGTGCTGATGGCGCACGCCTTCGACCGCATCCAGGCGGCGGACGGCGGCTCGACCTATCTGCGCCTGTCGACCCGTGTGATCGCCCAGCCCGAAAGGGCGGACGACGCCTGGAAGGCCGGCGTGGTGGCCGGCGCCTACTGGCTCAAGGCGCCCGCGCCGGGCGCGCGCCTGGCCCTCGTCTACTGCGGCGCCATTGCGCCGGAGGTCCTGGCCGCCTTCGAACTGCTGCGCGAGGACGAGCCCGGCGCCGGCCTCCTGGCCGTGACCTCGCCAGACGTCCTGCACGCCGACTGGACCGCCGCCGGCCGGGCCCGCTGGACCGGCGGACAGGCGCGGACCTCGACGGCGGAGACGCTGCTGTCGGCCCTGTCGCGCGACGCGGACCTGATCACCGTCATCGACGGGTCGCCCGCCGCCCTGTCGTGGCTGGGCGCCGTGCGCGGCCAGAAGGTGAGGGCGCTGGGCATGGAGAGCTTCGGCCAGTCCGGCGACCTGCCGGATCTCTACGCCAGATATCGCCTGGACGCCGACGCCATCCTCGACGCCTGCGCCGACCTGCTGCTGTGACGACGGTCTAGGCGGGGTCCATGCCGACGATCAGACTGTCGCTGAAGGCGAAGACCTGAGTCAGATCCTCCTGCGCCCACAGCGCCCCGCCCGGTCGGCGCAGCACGTGGTGCATCCTGGCCGCCAGCCGCCCATCGGCAAGGGTTTCGATGCCGACGACCTGCGACTCCGGCCGGATGTAGTCCATCATCCGCCGCCAGTAGGCGATCACCGCTTCCGGACCCGACAGCCGCCCGGACTCGAGAATGTTGGCCCAGTCGCCCCGCCGATGCAGCAGGGCGCCGGCGGCCTCGAACTCGTGGGCGTTCAGAAGCTCCCAGAGGTGCAGGACCTGCTGTTTCGCGCTCGCCACCCGCCCGCTCTCCTTCTGGACGCCGCGGCGCCCCGCATCAGGCCTGTTCCACGTCCATCCGGCCGATCAGGCCGTCGCGCAGCTTGAAGATCAGCACGGCAGGCTCTTCGGTAAACAACTTTCCGTCCAGCCTCCGGATCACGTAGCTGATCCGCGCTCGACGCCCGCCGTGCTTCTGCTGGGTCATCTCGACGAGGGTGATCTCGGCGTCGAACTTGCCGAACTGCTCGGTCCACATCGTCTCGACCGCCTGCCGACCGGCGAGCCGCTTGGGTTCGAAGACATCGGGCCAGTCGACCTCCGGATGCAGCAGCGCGCCGGCCCCGGAGACATCCTTGCGATTGAAGCGATCAAGGAACTCGATGATCAGCGCATCCGCCGCGCCGACGCCGTCCTCGGGCTCGCCCCAGTCCATGCGTCGGATCAGCTCACCCTCGAAGGTGAAGGTGTTGTTGGTGATCTCGTCGGTCCAGACGCCGCCGCCCTCCAGGGCGCGGATCAGATAGTGCAGGCGCACCACGACGCGGTCGCCGGGCATCTCGTGCATTTCAATCGGTTCGGCCTCGGGACGCACGAGCTTCAGCTGCTCGAGCCAGTAGTCCCGGAGCGCGTCCCGCCCCCTGATCCGGCCGCCTTCGAGGAAGTTCGGCCAGTCGATATCGGGATGCATGGCGGCGATCAGCGTCTCGACGTCACCGTCGTTGAACGCCGCGTACAGGCGCGTCAGGAGAGCCCTTCGCTCGCTCATCCCACCCCGGTCAGCCTCCCGGCTTGTAGCCCGTTTCCACCTTCAGGTACGCGATCAGGTCGACCCGATCCTTGGCGTCCTTGACGCCCACGAACGACATCCTGTTGCCAGGCAGGTAGCCGCGCGGATCGGCCAGCCACTTGTCGAGCTGTTCGGCGTCCCAGACGAAGCCGGCGGTCTTCACCGCCTCGGAGTAGCGGAACTTCTCGACCGTGCCCGCCTGGCGGCCGAACAGGCCGTGCAGGTTCGGGCCGGTCATGTTGGCGCCGCCCTCGGCGATGGTGTGGCAAGACCGGCAGAGCTGGAACTGCTGCTGGCCGTTCTCGAGGTCGCCCGTGTTGTAGGGCGCGGGCAGGGCGGCCAGCAGCTTGGCCTTTTCCGGATCGACCGCCGATGCCGCGGTCGTCCCGCCGCCGGCTGCCTGCTGTTCCGGCGTCTTGGTGCAGGCCGATACCAGAACGGCCGCGCTGACCGCGACAAAAGCCACATACGCTGGACGCATCTTCATCCCCTTGCCCGACATCGGCTCAAGCTACTCCAGTCGCCCGCCGTTGCAACGGTCGGCTGGATGACAAACGACCTATTCTGAGACTGGCTTGCCGCGCATGCTCTTGATCGCGCCACGCCGCACCTTGGCGTCGACCCGTTTGGCCCTGGCCGCCTTCGAGGGCTTGGTCTTCCGGCGTGGCGGTGGCGGCGGTTCGGCCGCCCTGGCGATCAGCTCGACCAGCCTGTCCACCGCGTCGGCGCGATTGCGCTCCTGGGTCCGGAATCGGTTGGCGGTGATCACGATCACCCCCTCCGAGGTCAATTTCGAGCCGGCCAGCTTCTGCAGCTGGATGCTGACGTCGTTGGGCAGCGACGGCGATCGCCGCGCGTCAAACCGCATCTGCACGGCGGTGGCCACCTTGTTGACGTTCTGGCCGCCCGGCCCCGACGCGCGGATGAAGGCGAAGACCAGCTCGCCTTCGTCCAGTTCGATGTTCGGAGGGATCGGGATCATGCGGCGGGTTCGGGACGGGGCGGAAACGCTGGTCCGCCTTCTAGCCCGAACCGCCGCTGATCCGACAGGCTCAGGAGAAGAACTGCGCGGTGTCCGAGTCGCCGCGTGCCTTCGGGTCGGCTCCGAAGGTGTTTCTGCCGGGCGTGCCGTCGAGGACCGTGAGCACCAGGTACCAGATGATGCCGATGAACGGCACCAGGCTGATGAGCACCCACCAGCCCGAGCGGTTGGTGTCGTGCATCCGGCGGACGCTGACCGCGAGCGAAGGAAGGAAGAGGACCAGAAGCGCGATGTAGTAGGGAATTATCGCGACGGTGTTCTCGGGGTTTCCGCCTGCCATCAACATGCCCAGCATCAGTGTCGCGCCCAGAACGACAATCTGAAACAGCACGAAGAGCCAGTATTCGGATCGGCGCGCCCGGCCCTGAAAGTCGACGTACTTCCTGAGCGGCGCAAACATCAGTTCCATGATCGGCAGCCCTGTTCAGAGTTCTGGCGCCGGCCCAGCCGCGCGCGGGGCGTCCGCCATCGAACGCCGTTCCGGTGACCATAGCGCCTCTACCGGCGCCGTCTATCGCCGCGTGCGGCGGCTCTTCTGGATTGCCTCGTCCAGCGCCTGCAGGAAGCGCGAGCGGTCGGTGCGGTCGAAGGGGCGGGGGCCGCCGGTGATCTCTCCCGTCGAGCGGATGTGCTCCATGATTGAACGCTGGGCCAGCGCCGAACCGATGGAGTCGACCGTGAAGGGATGTCCGTTCGGCTTGATCGCCGCCGCCCCGGCCTTCAGCACGCGGTCGGCCAGCGGAATGTCGTTTGTCACCACCACGTCGCCCGGCGCCGCCCGCTCGGCGATCCAGTCGTCGGCGATGTCGGGGCCGGCGTCGACGATGACCCGCTCGATCAGCGGCGACTGCGGAATCTGGATGAAGCTGTTGCTGACTACAAACGTCTTGAGCCCGTAGCGGCCCGCGACCTTGTAGGTCTCGTCCTTCACCGGGCAGGCGTCGGCGTCGATGTAGATGCGGATGGGCTGGTCGCTCACGCGATCGGGACCTCGAGACAGAACATTGGTCTTCGGGTCGGAACCCGAATCGTGACGCAATCGTTAATGCGAAGTCTGGACCCTAGGGGAGACCCCTGCCATGCCGCACTTCCTGAAGCGCCTGTTCGCGGACATCGACGCGATCATCTGGACGCTGACGTCCCGGGCCTAGCCTGACTTCAACAGCCGCGCCGCCATCGCGCCGATCTCGGCGACGGCCTCGCGGGCGGGCCCCGAGACGTGGGTGAGATTGATGAAGCCGTGCGGCTGCAGCGAGAAGTACCGTTCCTCGACGGCCACGCCCGCCGACCGGAGTTCGGCCGCATAGGCGGCGGCTTCCGGCCGGCAGGGATCGAGCTGGTCGCCCGCCACGACGAGGGTCGGTGGCGTCGCCGCGTGATCCGCGCCGAGCAGGGAGTGGCCTTCGCTGGTCGCCAGCTGGGCGCGGATGTACTGCACCGCCAGGCGGCCGACGATCCGGGCGTCCTGCACCAGCGTCGAGGCCCAGACCTCGTCGTCCATGCTCAGCAGCGGATAGACCAGCACCTGGGCCGTCACGGCGCCGGGCTGCAGCTGTCGCGTGGTCGCCACCGCCAGATAGCCGCCCGCCGAGTCGCCGCCGATCGCCAGGGTCGCCATGCTCAGCTGCTCGCGGTTGGCCAGCGTCCAGCGCGCCGCGGCGACCGCGTCGTCAAGCTGGGCCGGGAAGGCGGCCTCCGGCGCCAGGCGGTAGCGGCAGGACAGCACCCGCACGCCGGCGGCGTCGGCCAGCCGGACGCAGAAGGCGTCGTGGGTCTCGATGTCGCCGAGGATGAAGCCGCCGCCGTGGAAGAACAGCAGCAGAGGACCGGGCTGCACCGCACCGCGCGGCACGTACAGCCGCGCCTGCAACGGCCCAACCGCCCCCTCGATCTCCAGGTTCCGCACTTCCGCCAGAAGCGGCAGATGCCGGTCCCGCTTCGACAGCGCGAACCGCACCGCCGCCCGCGCCCGCTCCACGCCCTTGAGGTTCTCGATGGCCAGCCGCTCGGCGAGCAGATCGTTCAGCTTCATGTGAGCATCTGCTCACATTTGTGCGGGGCTGCCAAGATAGGGGCGCTGGTGCCGGCTGAGGGGATTGAACCCCCGACCTTCGGTTTACAAAACCGCTGCTCTACCGCTGAGCTAAGCCGGCCCATGGCGTTCGACATCGCGAACCGGCGGCTTATGCCGCAGCGCGCGTCGCTGCGCCAGTCCGCCACTTCTGGGTCAGGGAATAGATGATGATTCCGGTCGCGACCACGGCGATCAGCAGCGTGCAGACGGCGTTGATCTCGGGCGTCACGCCCAGCCGCACCTGGCTGTAGATCCGCATCGGCAGGGTGGTGGCGCCCGGGCCGCTGGTGAAGCTGGCGATGACCAGGTCGTCGAGCGAAAGGGTGAAGGCCAGCATCCAGCCGGCCAGCACCGCCGGGAAGATGTTCGGCAGCGTCACCTTCAGGAAAGCCTGACCCGGCGTGCAGCCGAGATCCTGGGCGGCCTCCTCGAGCGACCGGTCGAACGTCACCAGCCTCGAGTGGACGACCACGGCCACGTAGCTGAGCGTGAAGGTCGTATGGGCCAGCATGACCGTCCAGAACCCGCGGTCGAAGCTCAGCGACACGAACAGCAGCAGCAGCGCCAGGCCCATGATCACCTCGGGCATGACCAAAGGCGCATAGACCATGCCCGAGAACATCGTCCGGCCCCGGAACCGTCCGCCGCGCACCAGGGCGATGGCCGCCAGCGTGCCCAGCACCGTCGCCGCCGTCGCTGACATCAGGCCCACGCGCACAGTGACCCAGGCGGCGGACAGCAGCTGCTCGTCCTGCAGCAGGGCCGCGTACCATTTGGTGGAGAAGCCGCCCCAGACCGTGACCAGCTTGCTGGCGTTGAACGACCAGACCACCAGCAGCACGATCGGCAGGTACAGGAACGCGAAGCCGAGCGTCACCGAGACCAGGTTGAACCAGGACGGGCCGCGCCTCATCGCCCCGCCTCCAGCGCTCGCGCCTGCTGGCGCTGGTAGAGGACGATCGGGATCACCAGGGTGATCAGCAGGATGATGGCCACGGCGCTGGCGAACGGCCAGTCGCGGTTGGCGAAGAACTCCATCCAGATCGAGCGGCCGATCATCAGCGAGCCGGGGCCGCCGAGCAGGTCGGGGATCACGAACTCGCCGACCATCGGGATGAAGCACAGCAGGCAGCCGGCCACCACCCCGGGAATCGAGAGCGGCCAGGTGATCTGCCAGAAACTCTTCCAAGGCGGTGATCCGAGGTCGGCGGCGGCCTCCAGCAGGGTGTGGTCCATCCGCTCAAGCGCCGCGTAGAGGGGCAGCACCATGAACGGCAGGTAGCTGTAGACCAGGCCGATCTGTACGGCGGCCGGCGTGTAGAGGAGCGTCACCGGATCAAGGCCCAGCAGGCCCAGGAAGGCGTTCAGCAGTCCCGCCGGCTTGAGGATGCCGACCCAGGCGTAGACCCGGATCAGAAAGCTGGTCCAGAACGGGAGGATCACCAGCATCAGCAGGATGTTGCGCACGCCGGGCCGGCATTTCGCCATGCCGTAGGCCATCGGATAGCCGACCAGCAGCGCCAGGAGCGTCCCGGTCGCCGCGAACTTGAGGCTGGAGACATAGGCGTCGAAGTACAGCCGGTCGCTGGTCAGCCGCTCGTACATCTCGAAGTCGAGGCCGGCGATGAACCGCCGCAGACCCTCGATCCCGCCGCCCCAGTCGATCTGCGGCGCATAGGGGGGAATGGCCAGCGCCGTGTCCGACAGCGACAGCTTGAGCACCAGCAGGAAGGGAAAGGCGAACAGCACCGCCAGCCAAATGGCCGGCAGGATGACCGCGCGCGATCGCGGGCGGCTCACGAGGTCAGCACCACGCCGGCGTCCGGGTCGAAGCTGACCCAGACCTTGTCGTCCCAGCCGATCGGGCGCTCGACGAATCGACGGCTGTTGGCGCGGGCCACCCGCACCAGCCGGCCGCCCGGCAGCTCGACGATGTAGTTGGTCCAGTCGCCGGTATAGCCGATGTCCCAGATCTCGCCGGCCAGCACGTTCTTTGCGTTGGCGGCCGGAGGATCGAGGCTGATGGTCATCTTCTCGGGCCGGACGGCCAGCCAGACTGTCGAGCCAGGCCCCGGACAATCGTCGTCGAGGACATAGAAGCCGGCCTGCGACTCCGCCGCATTCAGGTGCGCCATCGGGTGGTCGATGGCGTCGACCCTGGTCTCGAAGAGGTTCACGTCGCCCAGGAACTCGGCCACGTAGCGGGAGGAGGGGGTCTCGTAGATCTCTTCCGGCCGGGCCACCTGGACCGTCTTGCCCTCGCGCATGACGGCGATGCGGTCGGCCATGACCATGGCCTCCTCCTGATCGTGGGTGACGATCAGGAAGGTCACGCCCAGCTCGACCTGCAGGTCCATCAGTTCGAACTGGGTCTCCTCGCGCAGCTTCTTGTCCAGCGCCCCCAGCGGCTCGTCGAGCAGCAGCATCTTCGGCTTTCGGGCCACGGCGCGGGCCAGGGCGACGCGCTGCTTCTGGCCGCCGCTGAGCTGGTCGGGCTTGCGCCGGGCGAACGGCGTCAGCTTGACCAGGTCCAGCATCTCGGCGACGCGGGCGGCGATCTCGCCGCGCGGCAGCCCCTCCTGCTTGAGGCCGAAGGCGATGTTCTGCTCGACGGTCAGGTGCGGGAAAAGCGCGTAGCTCTGGAACATCATGTTCACAGGTCGCTTGTGCGGCGGCACCCCAGCCAGATCCTTGCCGTCCAGCGTGATCCGCCCCGCATCCGGCGTCTCGAACCCGGCCAGCATCCGCATCAGCGTGGTCTTGCCGCACCCGGAGGGGCCGAGCAGCGCGAAGAACTCGCCCGGGTAGATGTCGAGCGACACATCGTCGACGGCGGTCTGGCCGCCGAACCGCTTGGTCACCCCTTCGAACCGCACGAGCGGCGTGGCGTTGGGATCATTCCAGGGCGCGAAGTTCGACCGCACCGCGCCGATGTTGAGGCGGCGGCCTTCCGGCTTCGGCTTGGCGGGCTTGCTGGGCGGGCGGCTCATTGCCCGCTCATCACCTTGGTCCAGAGCCGGTTGACCTCGCGCACCAGGGCCTGGTCCTTGGTGGTGGTCACGAACAGTCGGCCGAAGACCTCCGGCGTCGGATAGACGTTCGGATCGGAGCGCAGCTCCTCGTCGACCAACGGCGTCGCCGCCGCATTGGCGTTGGCGTAGGCGGTGTAGTTCGACGCCTTGGCTATGATCTCGGGCCGCATCATGAAGTCGAGGAACCGGTAGGCGGCCTCCGGATTCGGCGCGTCAGCGGGAATGGTGAAGGTGTCGAACCACACCTGGCTGCCTTCCTTCGGGATGGCGTATCCGACTTCGACGCCCTTCTTGGCTTCCTCGGCGCGGTCGGCGGCCTGCAGGATATCGCCGCTGTAGCCGATCACCACGCAGGCGTCGCCGTTGGCGAGCGCGTTGATGTACTCCGACGAGTGGAACTTGGTGATGTGCGGCCGCAGCGTCAGCAGCAGGTTCGTCGCCGCCTCGTAGTCGGCCACCGCCGTCGAGTTGGGGTCCTTGCCCAGGTAGTTCAGCGTCACCGCGTACATGTCCTCCGACGCGTCGAGGAAATAGACGCCGCAATCCTTCAGCCGGGAAAGGTTCTCAGGCTTGAAGACCACGTCCCAGCTGTCGATGGCGACGCCGGGCAGCCGCTTGGCGACCTCGGCCTTGTTGTAGCCGATCCCCATGGTGCCCCACATGTACGGCACGCTGTACTTGCCGCCCGGATCGAAGGGCTCCATGCGCTGCATGAGCTCGGCCCAGAGGTTCTTGCGGTTCGGCAGCTTGGCGAAGTCCAGCGGCTGGATCGCCTTGGCCGTGATGTAGCGCGGCAGGTTGTGGTTTGAGGGCGCGACGATGTCGTAGCCGGTGGCGCCGGTCAGCACCTTGGTCTCGAGCATCTCGTTGGAATCGAAGGTGTCGTAGACGACCTTGATTCCGGTCTCCTGGGTGAACTGCTCCAGGAGCGCCGGGTCGATGTAGTCCGACCAGTTGTAGATGTGCAGGGTTTCCTGCTTGGGACCCCCGCAGGCATTCAGCGCCAGGGCGGCCACGGCCCCCACGGCAAGGGCGGCCCAGCGCCGCGTGTGACCCTTGAAGAGCGACATCCCTACCTCCCGCGAAACCCTCGGGAATCCTTATAGGGACTGTTGCCCGGCGGGAAAGACCCTTCCCCTTGCAGGGAAGGGTCCGTCAGTCACGCGTCGGCGGTCTTGCCCGGTTTCAGTCCGCCGATGAGCGCGCCGCTGACCACGTACTGGATCAGCATATAGCCGCCGTCGATCGGAATGAGGCCCGTGTTGTCGTCGCCGTAGATGAAGCGAAGCGACATGGTCGCCAGGCCGAAGAACACACAGGCCGTCAGGCCCGCCACCGCGCCGTTCACCCAGCCGGTCATGCCGGTGCGGGCGATCAGCCATGCCAGACCGACGGCGATGACGAGGTTCTGCACCGCGCCCAGCATCATCGCCGACGCGCCCTCGCTCTCCGACACCGCGATCCCGGTCAGCGCCATCCACTGCGCCGAAAACAACATGCCGTACCAGAGAAAGCCGATGGCCTGGCTGGCCACGACCGCCGCGATCACGCCGATCCAGTTGATTCCCTTCAACATGCGTAGTCCCCGTGTTTCACGCGGGACCCCTGCGCCGGGAAGCGCGGCCCCGTCGTCTCTGCGCGGCAGGCTAGGCCATTTCGCATACCTCCGATACGGGACCGCTGACGCACGACCGCTTCCGCCGACGCGCGGCCCGCTCTATATCCGCCGCATGGCTCGCATCCTCATCACCTCCGCCCTGCCGTACATCAACGGCATCAAGCACCTCGGCAATCTGGCCGGGTCGATGCTGCCGGCGGACGTGTTCGCGCGGTTCAAGCGCGCGCAAGGCCATGAGACCCTCTACATCTGCGCCACCGACGAGCACGGCACGCCCGCCGAGCTGGCCGCCGCCGAGGCCGGGCAGGATGTCCGCACCTACTGCGACGAACAGCACGTGCTCCAACGCGACATCGGTCGTTCTTTCGGCCTCTCCTGGGACTGGTTCGGCCGCAGCTCCAACCCGCCCAACCACCGCCTGACGCAGCATTTCTGCGAGGCGCTGGAGAAGCAGGGCCTGATCGAGGAGCGGACCGACAAGATGGTCTACTCGATCGATGACCGGCGCTTCCTGCCCGACCGCTACGTCGAGGGAACCTGCCCCCGGTGCGGCTTCGAGAAGGCGCGCGGCGACCAGTGCGACAACTGCGGCTCGCTGCTGGACCCGATCGAGCTGATCAACCCGTATTCGGCTGTCAGCGGCTCTAGAAACATCGAGGTGCGCGACACACGCCACCTCTATCTGCTGCAGAGCAGGCTTCAGGACCGCATCCGCGCCTGGGTTGACGGCAAGGCCGCCGACTGGCCGGCGCTGACCAAGGGCATCGCCTACAAGCACCTCGACGAGGGGCTGAATGATCGCGGCATCACCCGCGATCTGGCGTGGGGGATCCCGGTCACCCGGAACGGCGCGCCCCGGCCGGGCTTCGAGTCCAAGGTCTTCTACGTCTGGTTCGACGCGCCGATCGAGTACATCGGCGCCACCGTCGAATGGTCGGAGGCGACCGGCGCGGATTGGGAGCGCTGGTGGCGCACGGACAAGGGCGCGGGCGACGTCGAGTACGTCCAGTTCATGGGCAAGGACAACGTCGCCTTCCACACGGTCAGCTTTCCGGCCACGATCCTGGGCAGCGAGGAGCCGTGGAAGACCGTCGACCGGCTCAAGGCATTCAACTGGCTGAACTGGTACGGCGGCAAGTTCTCGACCAGCAACAGGCGCGGCGTGTTCATGGACGCGGCGCTGGAAATCCTGCCGCCCGATCTGTGGCGCTGGTACCTGACGGCGAACGCGCCGGAGGGTTCGGACACCGGCTTCACCTGGGAGCACTTCGCCCAGACCATCAACAGCGACCTGGCCAACGTGCTGGGCAACTTCATCAACCGCATCGGCAAGTTCAACGAGAGCAAGTTCGGGGGCGTGGTCCCGGCGGGCGGTGAGATCGGCCCGATCGAGGAGAAGCTGTTCGCGGACGTCTCGGCCCAGCTCGCCGAGCTGACGGCGCAGATGGAGGCCATCGAGCTGCGCAAGGCCGCCCAGGCGCTGCGCCAGCTGTGGGTGCTCGGCAACGAGTACCTGCAGGAGGCCGCGCCCTGGACCGCCATCAAGACCGATGCGGAGCGGGCCGCCGTCGTGGTGCGCACGGCGCTCAATCTGTCGGCGCTCTATGCCAGGGTGTCGGCGCCGTTCATCCCGTTCGCCGCCGAGCAGATCGGCGCGGCGTTCGGGGAAGCCTGGCCGGCGGCCTGGCCATCGACCGACGCGCGGGCCGAACTGACGCGCCTCGAACCCGGCAAGACCGTTGGCGTGCCGCCGGTGCTGTTCGCCAAGATCGCCGACGAGCAGATCGCCGAGTGGTCCGAGCGCTTCGGGGGCGCCGAGGCGTGAGCGGCGCCCATCCGGAGCTGAGGCTGCAGGCGAGGGGCGCCGACGAGACCGCCGCCCTGGCCGCGCGGCTGGCGGCGACGGGACGGGTTCAGTTGCCGAAGTTCCTCGACCCTGCGTCCGCCACGCTGTTGCGGGACGCCGCCCGCGCCGAGGACGGCTTTCAGACCGTCACTCTGGGCGGCAAGGGTCACGTCGATCTGCCGGCAGCCTGGCTGGAGAGCCTGACGCCCGCCCAGCGCACCGACATGGCGCGCGCGGCGCAGGAGGCGGCGACCGAGCGGTTTCACTACCTCTACGACAACCTGCCGCTCTGGGATCTCGACCAGGCCGGCAAGCTGCAGGGCCTGTGGAAGGCCTTGGTCGCGTTCGTCAACAGCGAGACGTTCCTCGGCGCCATGCGCGAGATCACCGGCGAGGCGCGCATCGCGTTCGCCGACGTCCAGCTGACGCGGTATCGCAGGGGCCACTTCCTCACCGCGCACGACGACGGGATCGAGGGCAAGAACCGCTACTACGCCTACGTCCTCAACCTCAGCCCACGCTGGAAGATCGAGTGGGGCGGCCTGCTGATGTTCCATGGCGACGACGGCCATGTCGCCGAAGCCTTCCTGCCGAACTTCAACAGCCTGAACCTGCTGAAGGTGCCGGCCCTGCATTCGGTGTCGCAGGTATCGCTGTTCGCCGGCGACGACCGCCTGGCCGTCACCGGGTGGCTGCGCGGGAAATAGCCCCCGCGACGCCCGACTAGTGGCCGCCCTTGGCTTCCTCGGCCGCCAGGGCTTCCGCCGCGCCGGGCAGCTGGCCCAGGCAGGCGGTCCGCGCCGCCTCGGCCCTTTCGACCCTGCAGCCGTGTCCCAGCTCCTTGGCCTTGATGTCGGCGAAGTCGGGAAGGACCGCGTTGTAGGCGTCGACCTGCAGGGCCCGGACCACGATCTGGCGGTGGCCCTCCCACATCATGTTGAGCGCCACGTAGAGTACGGCGATCAGGCCGACGTAGCCGATCCAGCGGTAGCGATGCAGCAGCTTGGCGATGTAGGTCGCCGCCACACCCATCAGGGCGATGGACAGCAACAGGCCGAAGACCAGGATGTAGGGGTGTTCGCGGGCGGCGCCGGCCACGGCCAGCACGTTGTCGAGTGACATCGAGAGGTCGGCGATCAGGATCTGGATGAAGGCGTCCCTGAACGTCTTCGGTTTGGTTCCGGCGCGCGGCTCGGTGGCCGGGTCGGAATCGAGCACCGCCTCGGCGTCGGCCTCGTCCGGCGACGCCTGGTGGCTCAGCTCGCGCCACATCTTCCAGCACACCCACAACAGCAGCAGCCCGCCCGCGAACAGCAGGCCGATGATGCCGAGCAGCTGGGTGGTGATCAGCGCGAAGCCGATCCGCATCGCGACGGCCGCGATCAGGCCGTAGAGGATCGCCTTCTTGCGGTCCTTCTCGGCGAGGCCGGCGGCCGCCAGGCCCACGGCCACGGCGTTGTCGCCGGCCAGGACCAGGTCGATCATGAGGACTTGCCCGAGGGCAACGAGCTGGGGGACGAGGTTCTCGAACATGCGCCCTCAATGCGTCAGCCGCCGGTCTCGTTCAAGAGGCCGACGGCTGGGTTTCGTCATCGAGCGGTCACGACGCGCCTCAGGCGTGTTCGTGCTCGCGGTGGTGATGGTCGTGCCCGTGCGCATCATGAGCGTGGGCGTCGTGGCCATGCGCATGATCGTCGTGGCCATGGTCGTCGTGACCGTGCGCGTCATGACCGTGGCCATGGTCGTCATGGTGGGCGGCCGGGGTGTGCGAGACGTGGTGGGCGCCGTGGCCGTGGTCGTCGTGGGCATGGCCGTGGTCGTCGTGGCCGTGCTCGCCGTGGCCGTGGCCGTGGTCGTCGTGGCCATGAGCCTCGTGGCCATGCGCGTCGTGACCGTGGCCATGGTCGTCGTGATGAGCGGCCGGGGCGTGCGAGACCGGGTGGGCGTCGTGCCCGTGCCCGTGGTCATCATGTCCATGGCCATGGTCGTCATGACCGTGGCCGCCATGCCCGTGATCATCATGACCATGATCATCGTGGCCGTGGCCGTGGCCGTGGCCGTGGGCGTCGTGCCCGTGCCCGTGGTCGTCATGGTGGGCCGCCGGGGCGTGCGCGACCGGGTGAGCGTCGTGGCCGTGGGCGTCGTGCGCGTGACCGTGGTCGCCGGCGTGATGGTCGTGGTGACCGCCATGTCCATGGTCATCGTGGTGACCATGCGCGTCGTGACCGTGGCCATGATCGTCGTGGCCGTGGTGGTCGTCGTGCGCGGCGTGGGCGACGGCGGCGCCGGCCGCCACGCCGCCGGCGGCGGCGATCATCGGGTTCACATAGGGCTGAGAGACCGTCTCGTGCGCCGCGTCGTGGCTGTTCTCGGTCATCGTCCGGAACTTGCGGCGGCGCTCGGCGCGGGCGCGCGAGGCGCTGGCGTTGCGGGCCATGCCAATAACCAGCAAGAGGGCGAGCAGGGCCAGCCCCGCGCCGACCAGCTTCTCGGACTCGACCTTGCCCAGGCCCGGCACGTTCAGCGGCTTCATGCCGGGGACGGACAGGCTCTTGAGCGACAGGCTCGGGAACCTGAAGCCCTTGGCGGCGGCCTTGGCGTCCTCGACCATAGGCGCGACCGCCTGTTCGAGCGAGGCCAGCGAGAAGGTGGTTTTCGCCTTCTTGTCACCGACCAGCGTGCCGTCGACGGTCGCCTTCAACGGAGCCTTGTCGCCGGCGCCGGGTTTCACGTTCCAGTCGAAGCGCGCGGCCTCGCCGGCGGTCACCGGCTGCGTCTGCGCGCCGTTCGGCGTGATTTCGTAGCCCTGGCCGGTCAGGGTGGCCGAGACCTCGGCCTTCCTGGCGGCCTTGGCCAGGCCGAGCTTGCCGGCTTCGCGCTTGATGATGTCCAGCAGGTTGGCGGGCAGTGCCAGCGAGACCTTGGACTCCTCGCCCTTGGCCAGGCCCTCCGGCACGGTCAGGACGGCGCCCTTCATCACTTCGGGACGGACCGCGGCGCTCAGCTGCTCGGCCTTGGTCGGCGCGGGCATGGCGGGGGCGACGGCGGGCTTGGCGACCGGCGCCGCGGCGGCGACCGCGGCCTTAGGCGCGGGGGCGGCGGGGGCAGGAGCGGCGGCGACGGGCTTGACGGGGGCGGCGGGCTTGGCCGCCGGCCTGGCGACCGGAGCAGCCTTGGCGGCGGCCGGGGCCGGCTTCGGCGCGGGCGCGGCGCGCCAGATGCGGCGCGGTGACCAGCCCGTCGACGGCCGCGGCGCGTAGCGGTTGCCGTAGACGCGGCGGCGCTCGGCGGCCGACATGTCCTCGGGGTTGGCGATCGGGCGCATCGACACCTCGAGGGTGCCGTCGGCGCGGCGGCGTACGATCAGCGGATAGGCGGGGGCGGCGGCCGGAGCGCCGACGCGGCGGCCCTTCGGATCGGGCAGATAGTCGTACTTGTGGCCGTAGTAGGGGACGCGTTCGGCCTTGGTCAGGTCGGCCGGATTGGGGATCGGCGACATCACGCCATAGCCGGGGCCGCCCGCGAGGCCAGCCTCGGTCGACGGCCGGGCGGGCGGCGGTGTCGATCCCATCAGAACCGGCGGCGTCGAGCCCCGGTCGTAGCCGGCCGGCGGCGGGCCGGCGTAGCCGTCATCCGGCTGGCCCCCGCCACAGCCGGTCAGTGCAAGGAAAGCCGCGCCCGAGGCGGCGCACGCCCCCAAACGCACCAAGCCTTTCAACATCGGAACCCCCGATCCCATGCCGAAGAAAACGGGGTCGTTTCTGCCCCGTCACCTAACAAGGCGGGAAGAGAAACACGCCTTGGCGACGAAATCAAAACGGTTAATTCAGATTCGGGTAACGTTTCACCTGAGGCGCGAAATCAGCGGCGCCCCCGGGCCGCCTCGTAGAGAGCGATGGCCGCCGCGTTCGAGACGTTCAGACTCTCGAAGCCGCCGGGCATCGGGATCCTGGCCAGCACGTCGCAATGCTCGGCCACCAGGCGTCGCAGGCCTTCGCCTTCCGAACCCATCACCAGCACCGTCGGCGAGCCGTCCAGCGCGGCGTCCAGCGGAATGTCCGACGCCCCGTCGAGACCCACGACGCGCCAGCCCAGCTCCGAGAGCCGCTCGAGCGCGCGGGACAGATTGACGACGCTGGCGTACGGCAGCCGGTCCACCGCGCCGACCGCCGCCTTCGCCAGGGCTCCTGACAGCGCCGGGGCGTGCCGGTCCTGCAGGATGACGCCCCTGGCGCCGAACGCCGCGGCCGAGCGGAAGATGGCGCCGACGTTCTGCGGATCGGTGAGCTGGTCGAGCATGACCAGCACGCCGTCGGCCGGGGCGCCGATCTCTTCTATAGAGAGGGGCTCTGGCGGATCGATCTTCAGGGCCAGGCCCTGGTGCACCGCGCCCTGCGGCAGCTGCCGGCCGATCTCGTGGGCTTCGACGGTCTCGACCCGCAGGTTGGGGAAGCGGCGACTCAGCGTCCTGGCGCGATCCTCGGTAGCCAGAAGTCGGCGCGGGGACGGCCTCGCCGGATTCGAAAGCGCGGCCTCGACGGCGTGGACGCCCCACAGCCAGTCCTTCGCATCGGGCGCGGAAACCCTTTGCGGACGGGGCTTTCCGCCCTTTTCCGGATGGGGGCGAAAAGCCTTTTTCCGGTCGTTGCGTTCATTGGGCGAGGACACTATAAGACGCGCTCCGATTTGGGGCCCCAGGCCGCTTCGCTTAGCCGCGAAGGGGCTGGCCGCCAAGGAAAGAGCACCATCGCGCGCGGGGGAATGTCCCGAGCGGCAAAGGGGGCGGACTGTAAATCCGCTGCGAAAGCTTCGTAGGTTCGAGTCCTACTTCCCCCACCACGCGTGATGGCTCTTCTCCCCGGCAGACACGGGACCTCGATCTAACAGGAGTTTTCGGCGACCCAGCCGGCAGGCGGGTATAGCACAATGGTAGTGCAGCAGCCTTCCAAGCTGAGGATGCCGGTTCGATCCCGGCTACCCGCTCCAGTCGCCTTTCACGAAGACACCCGCCGCCAGCCCCAAGGTAGAGAAGATGGCCAAGGAAAAGTTTGAACGTAACAAGCCGCACTGCAACATTGGCACGATTGGCCACGTTGACCACGGCAAGACGACGCTGACGGCGGCGATCACGATCACGCTGGCGAAGAGCGGTGGTGCGACGGCGAAGAACTACG
>JAYRYI010000010.1:0-73004 GCA_041917095.1 Caulobacter sp.
GCCGGCCCTGCCAGCGCCGCCTACGATTCTGCCGCCGCTTCGCCCTGCGGCGGCGATTCCGCCGCCCCAGGTCGCCACCCGGCCGCCCGCGCCGTCTTCGCCCGCCGATCAGGACGTCGTCCTGGGCGCCGCTGCCATCGCGGGCGCCACGGTCGCCGGCGCGGGCGGCGGCGGCTCCGGTCAGGGCGGCGACGGCGCGGGCTCCGGCGCGGGCGCCTGCGACATGGTCCGGCGACTGCAGGACGCCCTGCGCCAGGACGCCGACATCCGCGCCGCCGTCGCGCGCGCCCATCAGGAGATCGGTCCCGGCGGCCGGGCCATCCTGGTCTGGAACGGCGAGTGGCTGCGAAGTCCGGGCCAGGCGGGCAAGGGTCTGGCCGGCGTGCGGCAGGCGATCACCATGGAGGTCGCCTTCGCGCCGGACGAATGCCGCGCCCAGCGCGTGCGCGGCCTGGTGCTGATCACGTTCAACGACCGTCCCGGCGGTCCGATGCTGGCCCTCGGAACACAGGACTGGCGATGGACAGAACTGTTGGCGGCGAGGCGCTAGTCGCGCTTATCCTCCCCAGAGCCAATTCGCCGGGCTAGCCCGGCCAGTTCCGGGGGGTCCCATGCTTCGTCACGTCCTGCTCGCCGGCGCCGTACTGGCGCTCGCCGCCACGCCCGCCGTCTCCCAGGAACTCGCCGGCGGTCCGCCCAAGGTCGAGCGACGCATCGCCGGCTCTCTCACCCTGGAGAACGTGCCGGTCGCCCCGCCTGAGGTGCGCGAGCAGCTCCGGCGCTACCAGAACGCCCGCAGCGCCGGCTTTGCCGACTGGCTCGCGGACGGCTCGATGCTCATCTCGACCCGCTTCGGCCAGACCAACCAGCTCCACCGCGTCGCCGCGCCCGGCGGCGACCGCACCCAGATCACCTTCTTCGACGAGCCGGTCAGCGGCGCGACCGCGCGGCCTGGAACCAACACCTTCATCTTCGCGCGCGACACCGGCGGCGACGAGTACTTCCAGGGCTATCTGGCCGGTCTCAGCGGCCCGGAGACGCCGATCACCGCTCCGAAGACGCGCAACCAGTCGTTCGTCTTCAGCAACAGCGGCAAGACTGTCTACTGGAGCCAGGTCACGCCCGGAGACGGCAACTACGACATCGTCGCGATGGACCTGGACAAGCCCGGCAGCCGTCGCCTGCTGCTCGAGGGCACGGGTGCGGTCGGGATCACGGCCATCGCGCCGAACGACAGGGTGGCGTTGGTCCAGCAATACCTCACCTCGACGGCCAGCAAGCTGTTCATCCTCGACCTGACCACCGGCGGCATGGCGCCGCTCAACAACGTCCAGGAGCCGGTGGCCTACGACGGCGGCGCCTTCACCGCCGAGGGCCGTTCGGTGCTGGTGCTCAGCGACCAGGGCGGCGAGTTCAAGCGGCTGGTCGAAATCGAGCTGGCCACCGGCAAGGTCACGCCCGTCACGCCGGCTGACCTGAAGTGGGACGTCGAGGCGTTCGACCTGTCGCCGGACGGCCGCGTTCTGGCCTATGCGATCAACGAAGGCGGCCGCTCAAGGGTCGTCGTCCGCGACTTCCGGACCCGCCGCGCACTGCCCCAGCCGACCCTGCCGGTCGGGGTGTTGACCGCGCTCGATTTCAGTCCTGACGGCGCGAAGCTGGCGATCGGCATGAACACCTCGACGTCGCCGGCCGACGTCTGGAGCTGGGACGTCGCCGGCGGCGTCCTGACGCGCTGGACGACCAGCGAGAGCGGCGGGCTGGACCCCGCGACGCTGGTCGATCCGAGCCTGGTCAGCTTCAAGTCCTTCGACGGTCTCGAGGTCCCGGCGTGGGTCTACCGCCCCAGGGCGGCAACGGGCCCCTCGCCGGTCATCATCGATATCCACGGCGGACCGGAGAGCCAGTCGCGGCCCGGCTTCAACAGCCGCATCCAGTACTGGGTGGCCGAGCTGGGCGCGACGGTGATCGTGCCCAACGTCCGGGGCTCGGACGGCTACGGCAAGAGCTACCTGCTGCTCGACAACGGTCCGAAGCGCCAGGACAGCGTCCGGGACATCGGCGCCCTGCTCGACTGGGTGGCGACCCAGCCCGACATGAACAAGGACAAGGTCGTCGTCTACGGCGGTTCCTACGGCGGGTTCATGGTCCTGGCCTCGCTGGCCGCCTACAGCGACCGTCTGGCGGGCGCGGTCGACATCGTCGGCATCTCCAACTGGACGACTTTCCTGACCAACACCGAGGGCTATCGCCGCGACAACCGCCGGGCCGAGTACGGCGACGAGCGCGATCCGAAGATGAAGGCCATTTTCGACGCCATCTCGCCGCTGAACCTGACGGCCGGCATGCGGAAGCCGCTGTTCGTCATCCAGGGCCGCAACGACCCGCGCGTCCCCTGGACCGAGGCCGAGCAGATCGTCGCCAAGGTTCGCGGACAGGGCGGCGACGTCTGGTACATGATCGCCGCCGACGAAGGCCACGGCTTCAAGAAGAAGCAGAACGTCGACGCCCAGCGCGAGGCCGAGACGCTGTTCTTCCGCAAGGTCTTCTCGGAAGCGGCCCCGAAGCCGGCGACGACGCCGCCGTTGGTGGATGGGGTCTACATCGCCGAGGGCATCTGCTTTGGCGAGGGCGATTGCTTCGCCTTCTGGCGGGCGGAAAAGCCGGTCGAGATCAGGGCGCGTATCGACCCTGCATCGCCGGTAATCGCCACTGTCCAGCCCGGCGAGTGGGTTGAACCGGTCGAGGGCCAGCTGAGGTTTGTGCCGCTACGAGGGGTTGTCACCCGGGACGTCGCCGAGACCGCGCTGCGGAAGGGGGACGTCGTCTACATGCTCGAGCCGCTTGGTGAAGGCGACTATGTGCTTTGGCACAATGGCCGGCCGGTGGCGCATGACTGGACCGAGGGAGACCCGCAAGAGCCGATCGCATGGGACGACCCCGTTCCGGTCAGCGCCCCTGTGATCAGCGGCTGGTGGGTCCGCGTCCGACTGGCGGACGGGCGCACCGGGTGGATCAATGACCCGGAGTTCGAATGCATGGGCAAGCTGCAGGGCAGCAGCGGGTGTCGCGAATAGGTCCGGGTGACCGGCCAGGCGACGGACGTGGCGTTTCCATCGCCGCACAAAGGCTCTAGGAAGCGCGCCATGACCTACGCCGTCCCGATCCGTCCGCAACCGGTCGTGCCCGTCGAGGGCTCGGATCGGCCCTTCCCCGTGCGCCGCATCCTGTGCGTCGGCCGCAACTACGCCGCTCACCGGCGCGAGATGGGCGGCGACGACCGCGATCCGCCGTTCTTCTTCAGCAAGCCGGCCGACGCCGTGGTCCCGCCGGGCCAGGACGCACCCTATCCCACCGCCACCGGCGACCTGCACCACGAGATCGAGCTGGTCGTCGCCCTCGGCGAAGGCGGGTCGATCTTCGGTTTCGCGGTCGGCGTCGACCTGACCCGCCGCGACCTGCAGAACGGCTTCAAGGCCAAGGGCCAGCCCTGGGACGCCGCCAAGGGTTTTGACGCCAGCGCGCCGATCAGCGCCATCGTCCCCTTCGCCGGAACCATTCCCCAGGGTCGTATCGCCCTGTCCGTCAACGGCGAGATCCGACAACAGGCGCAGATCGCGGACATGATCTGGTCGGTCGAGGAAATCCTCGCCGAAGCCGGCAAGCTCTGGAGCCTGGAGCCCGGCGACCTGATCTACACCGGCACCCCCGAGGGCGTGGCCGCCCTGCGGCGCGGCGACGCTGTCACAGGCGAGGTCGAAGGCGTCGGAACGATCGCTTTCAAGGTGGTCTGATGGTCCTGAAGCTGCACAGCGCCTGGCGCGCCTCGGCCCCCTATCGCGTCCGGATCGGCCTGAACCTCAAGGGCGTCGCCTACGACTATCTCCCGGTCGACCTGGTGAAGGGGCAGCAGAAGAACCCCGAGTACCATGCGGTCAACGCCCAGGACCTGGTGCCCTCGCTGGTGCTGGAGGACGGGCGCGTGCTGACGCAGTCGCTGTCGATCCTGGAATGGCTGGAGGAAACGCAGCCGGGCCCGGCCCTGCTGCCGAAGGATCCGCTGGACCGCCAGGTCGTCCGCGCCATGGCCGCCATCGTCGCCTGCGACATCCATCCGGTGAACAACCTGCGCATCCTGAAGGCCTTGTCCGCCCTCGGCGTCGAGGAGCCTGCGCGCAACGACTGGGTCCATCGCTGGATCGGCGACGGCTTCGCGGCGCTCGAACAGATGGTGTCCCGCCACGGCGGAGGCTACGCCTTCGGCGACACGCCGACCCTGGCCGATTGCTGCCTGGTGCCCCAAGTCTACAACGCCGGACGCTTCGGCGTGGACATGGCGGCGTTCCCGGCCATCGCGGCGGCCAACGCCCGGGCGCTTGAGCACCCGGCCATCGCCGCCGCCCATCCCGACCAACAGCCCGACGCCGTCCAGTAGGAATCCCGATGCTCGAAGATCTGAAGGCCAACAATCGAACCTGGTCGGCGAAAAAGACCGAGGTCGATCCGGAGTTCTTCAAGCGCCTCGAAAACCAGCAGAGCCCCGAGTACCTCTGGATCGGCTGCGCCGACAGCCGCGTACCGGCCAACGACATCGTCGGCCTCGATCCGGGCGAGCTGTTCGTCCACCGCAACGTCGCCAACCTGGCCCCGCCGCAGGACGCCAACTACCTCAGCGTGCTGCAGTTCGCGGTCGAGGTGCTGAAGGTGAAGCACATCATGGTCGTCGGCCACTATGGCTGCGGGGGTGTGAAGGCGGCCGTCGACGGCCAGCGCCGCGGTCTGGTCGACCATTGGCTGCACCCGATCCGCGAGGTCTACGCCGAGCACCGGCACGAGCTGGAGCCCCTCGAGGAACGCGAACGCTGGGATCGCCTGTGCGAGCTGAACGTCATTCGCCAGGTCCGGAACGTCGCCTCTGACGTCTTCGTCCAGGATGCCTGGGCGCGCGGCCAGGACCTGTCGGTCCACGGCTGGGTCTACCGGCTGTCGAACGGTCTGGTGAACGACCTGAACGTCACCCACTCCGGCCCGGGCGACTACACCGGTCTGACCGGCCTGCCGCCCCGCTAGTTGCGGATCCGCACCTTTGATCGCGCCGAGCCGCCCTCGGCGTCGATCACGGTGACCTCGTAGAAGCCCGGCGCGTCGGGCCGCCAGATCGTGCGGCCGCTGACCGGGTCGGACGGGAGGGGTCGACCCTCGACGTACCAGGTCAGACCCTCACCGCCGGCCGCCAGCGCCAGGCCGCGCGAGCGGGGGCCCAGCGCCTCGACCTGCACGGTGGCGCCGTCGGGCGGGAAGATCAGGTTCGGGCCCTCGACCGGCCGTTCAAGGCTGGTCAGGGCGCCCGGCGCGGCGCGCGGCGCGATCCTCGGCGGCGTAGCCGAGGGGGCGGCAAGCACATCGGCGACGTCGAACAGCATCGGCAGCGCCGCCTCGCGCCCCGTCAGGCCGCCCCGCGCGCCACCGTCGGCGCGACCGGTCCAGACGATGATCACATAGTCCCCGACAACCCCCGCCGCGACGGCGTCGCGGAACCCGTAGGAAGTGCCGGTCTTGTAGGCCATGCCGGGTCCGCCGCGGGTCAGGGCGGTCGGCATCCGGCCCTTGGGCGCGGGGGCCTCGCGCAGGATGTCCAGCACCTGCCGCGCCGCCTCCGGGCCAACCAGCCGGGTCCCGCGCGACCGCGCGCGCTTGCCGGCGTCGGCCTCCGTCCAGGCCAGGGGCTTGGCGAGCCCGTCGTCTCCGAGCGCGCAGTACAGCACCGCCAGGTCGCGCAGGGTGATGCCCTCCCCGCCCAGCGCCAGCGCCAGGCCCGGGCCCTTGGTCTCCGCCTTGGGCCGCACCAGCCGAACGTCGGCGGCCTCCAGCCGGGCGAGAAAGCTGGACGGCCCTATCCGCTCCATCATGGCCACGGCCGGGACGTTCAGGGAATGGGACAGCGCCTCGCGGGCGGTGACCTTGCCCCGGAAGGTGCGGTCGAAATTTTCGGGCTGATAGTCGGCGAAGCGGGTGGCGACGTCCTGGATCTCGGTGTCCGGGGCCGCCACGCCGTCATCGAAGGCGAAGGCGTAGACGAACGGCTTCAGCGCCGAGCCCGGCGACCTCAGGGCGGTGGTCATGTCGATCCAGCCGCCGGGCCGGTCGAGCCCGCCGGAACCCACGGCGGCGCGCACCGCGCGGCCCTCGATCTCGACCACCAGGATGGCGGCCGTCGCGTCCAGTCCCTGGCTGCGGGCATAGGCGGCGGCGATCGGCTCAAGCCTCGCCTGCAGCCCGGCGTCGAGAGTCGACACGACTGTCGCCTGCGAGGCCGGCGCCTTGCGGGCCAGCTCGCCGGCCGCGTGCCAGGCCCGGGCCGGGAACGGCGCGCGCGCGGGCATGGGCTCGGCCTTGGCCTCCTCGGCCGCCTCCCGTGTCGCCAGCCCCGCCGCGACCAGCCGGTCGAGCACCAGGTCCCGCGCGGCTCGCGCCCGTTCCGGATAGCGATCGGGACGCCGGGCCTCCGGCGCCTGCGGCAGGGCGATCAGCAGGGCCTGTTCGCCCAGCGTCAGGCTCTCCGGCTCGTGTCCGAACCAGCTCAGGCTCGCCGCCCGCACGCCTTCCAGATTGCCGCCATAGGGCGCGAGGGTCAGGTAAAGGGCCAGCACCTCGCGCTTGGAGAGGCGGGCCTCGATCTGCACCGCGCGGATCATCTCGATCAGCTTGGCGCCCAGGGTCCGCGGCCGGGGTTCCAGCAGGCGCGCGGTCTGCATGGTCAGGGTCGAGGCGCCGGACACGACCCGCCCCCGCAGCACCGCCGTGCCCGCCGCCCGCGCCGCGGCGCGCGGATCGACGCCGCCATGTTGGAAGAACCGCTGGTCCTCGACGGCGATCAGACGACGCACGAAGCTCCTGTCGGTGCGCTCCAGGTCGGCGCGGATCCGCCAGCGGCCGTCCTCGACGGGCAGGGCGCGCAGCCACTGACCGCGCCGGTCGAGGGTGACCGGCGACGATCTCTGCCCCCGTGACAGGTCGGGCGGCAGCAGGGCGTCGGCCGCCAGGACGACGACCTGCAGGCCGAGAAGCGCGATCAGACCCAGGACGAAGCGGCGCACGCGGAGAGGTCAGCTCCCCGCCTTGATCACCGTCCGTCCGCCGTTGCCCCGGCCGTTCACGCTCGGCCGGTACATGTCGCGCACCTCCGGCGCCGGCAGGAAGAAGTCGCCCGGCGTCACCGCCCGGACCACATAGGCGACCGCGAAGGGCCGGTTGCCCGCCAGATCCACCGCCGCGATGTAACGGTCGTCGCGCGCCTCCTGCACGTCCACGCCGGTGAGCTCGCCGAGGAACCGGAACGGTCCCTCCTTGGCGTCCTCGGGGCTCAGCGTGGTCTCGATCTCCCAGCCGGCCGGCAGGGCGTCGTCGATGACCAGCGGCACCGTCCGGCCCTGGCCCGAACGGCCCGAGACCAGCACGATCACCCGGTCGCCCTGGCGCAGGTTGCCCGGATCGATGGACCCGCCGGTCATCGAGAAGAACCGCTTGCCGACCGACACGCCGTTCGATTCCGCGCCCGGCGAGGCCACCGTGGTCCCCCGGACGGTGACGGTCCGCCAGAGCGCGCCGCTGCGGTTGACGAACTTCGCATCGGCGAGACGACCCACCGCCCAGCGCTGCAGACCCGCGGTCGCGATCGGCGTCACGCCGGTGGCGTCGATCCGGATCGGCCCGGCCTTGCGCAGCATGAACGACGCCGCCTGGAGCAGGCGAGCCTGCTCCTGGGTGTTCAGCTGGTCGGGATCCTTGACCGAGCCTTCGAGCCGCTTCTGCAGGTCGCGGGCGATGCCGTCCTCGCCGGCCTCGTAGGCCAGGGCGATGACCGCCGCCGTGTCGCGCAGCTGGCTCTGATACCAGTCGCTCTCCTCGCGATAGCCGATCGACGACGCCGCCTTGCGCAGCGCGGAGCGGGCCCTGGCCCGGTCGCCCATCAGCGCCAGACCGGCCCCGACCTGCGCCCTCGCCAGCGGCGAGTCGTCGTTCTTCATCTGCACGTCGTGCCACCACCGCAGACGGGCCAGGTCGCCCCGGCCGGCCTTGGCCAGCACGTACAGCGCGTAGGCCGAGGCCCGCGACCGCATCCGCTGGGTGGCGCGCTTGGAGTCATCGGCGTTGCGGCCCCACCACTCCGGATACTCCAGGCGGTACGAGACGCTAGCCCAGCCGTCGGGACGGCTGATCTGGCGCATGGCGTTCAGGGCCCGGTCCATCGCCTGGTCGGGCACGGGCGCGCCGCGCAGCTTCGCCTCCCACAGGAAATCGGTGACGTAGGCGCCGAGCCAGGCGTCCGCCTCGCCGTCGCCGACACGCCAGAGGCCGAAGGCCCCGTCAAGCGTCTGGCGATCCAGCAGGCGGCCCACCGCGTCGTTCAGCGCCGCTGAACTGGTGCGCTTCTTCGGATCAGGGGCCAGCTCGCTGGCGTAGAGCAGCGGGTAGGCGACGCTGATCACCTGCTCGGTGCAGCCGTACGGATAGCGCGACAGCGACACCGCGATCGGTCCCGGATCGAAACCGCGGAACGGCGAGTAGCTGACGTTCATGGTCACGTCGCCCGCCGCCAGGCCGGACATCAGCTGGGCCGAGGGCGTGTAGCTCTCTCCCGGCTTCTGCAGCTCGGTCCACGTGCGCGTCACCGGGCTCCAGCCCAGCCGCGTCTGGATCGGGTAATCCTTGGCGGTCGAGAAGCCGCCCGGCCCGCTGACCTTGAAGCCGACCTTGCCGATGCCCGAGACGGTCGGCGCGAGGAACGGAATCCGCTCCGCGATCCGCTGACCGAGGATCAGCTGGAAGACCTTCCTGAACACCATGCTCACGCCGCCCGAGGAACTGGTCTCGGCCGTATAGGCGCCGGCCGCGCCCTCGACATTGTGCAGCTCCAGCGTCGCCACCGGCCGGTCGCCCGGCGCCAGGAAGCGCGGCAGGTTCAGGTCGGCGACCACCGCCTCGCGGACCGTCATCGCCTTGCTGCCAGAGCCGACGGCTTCGTCGGTCCAGGCCACCGCCATGATCCGCAGCTCGCCATTGAACTCGGCCGCCGGCAGCTTGATCTTCGCCTTGCCGTCGAGACCTGTCTCGACCACGCCGGACCACAGCGCCACCGACTTGATCGGCGTCACGGTCAGGCCTTCGCCGCCGAGCTGGTCGGAGCCGAAGTTGACGTTGGCCGGCGCGCCCAGGTTGGCGTCGAGGAGCCGGCCGTAGTCGTCGCGGTAGTCGAGGGTCAGCGCCCGCTTGCCGAAGTACCACTTGGCCGGATCGGGACTGTCGAACTTGGTCAGCCGCAGGATGCCCTCGTCGACGGCGGCCACGGTCACCCGCGCCCGCTGGCCGATGCCCAGGCCCTTGACGGCGACGGGCACCTCGACCGCCTCCCGGCTGCCGAGCTTGGCCGGCGTGCCGATGTCGACCGCCAGCTTCCGGCCCTTGGGATCGAGCGGCACGTAGAGCAGTCCCAGGGCCCTGCGGGGCTTGGGCGTGGCCACCGGATCGCGCGGCTGGATCACACTGACCAGCACATAGGCCCCGCCGCCCCAGGCCGCATCGGTCTTCAGCGTCACCGAACCGCCGTTGGGACCGACACTGAAGGTCTTGAAGTCGATGACCCGGTCGGTCGCCACGGCCACCTGCGCCTCGCCGGCGTACGGCGCCTTGATCGTCAGGGTGACGTTCTCGCCCTGGCCGTGGGTTCCGGTCCCGGCGCTGATGCGCACGAAGTCCGGCGCCTCCGCGTCCTTGGCCGGCGCGCCCCAGCCGGCGGCGAAGCGGATGACGCTCTTCGCGCCGCCCGGACCTTCGACGACCATCCGGTAGTCGCCCCAGCCCAGTCGCCGCGAGATCCGCGCCGACGAGCCCGCGCCGATGTTCAGCGCGCCCTTCTGCACCACCACGTCGCGGCTGGTGCGCCGCCACTGCCAGCGCCCGTCCTGCTGGAACCAGTCGTAGTCCCAGTTCTCGGCGATCAGGGTGTAGGTCGAGCCCGGCGCCGCGATGCGCTTGCCGAGCCCGTCGACGGCGATGACATCCAGGGTTACCGGGGCCGCCTGGCCGCCCGTGGCGTCGCCCTGGTCGACCTTGACCCCCAGATAGACGGGGCGGGTGCGGACCTTCAGGAACAGGCTCTCGCGCACCGGCCGGCCGCCAGGCTCGAACACCGAGGCGGTCACCGTCGCCTTCAGCGGCGCGGTCGTCTCGCCGATGTCGCCGGTGGGAACGCTGAGGATCGCCCGGCCCTCGCCGTCCGTGACGCTCTGGCCCAGCTCGACGAACTTCTCGTTGAAGGGCGTCTGCTGGTCGCCCCACTCATAGTCCTTGTAGGCCGGGAAGGGGTTCGGATCGGCCATGATCCGCGCCTCGCCCTGGGTCTGCAGACCCGCGCCGGCCGCCCCGTAGAGGAAGCGCGCGCTGACCGTCACCTGGCGGGTCTCGCCGGCCGCGACCGGGTCCTTCGCCCGACCGTCCGTGTCGACCGCCAGCCGCTGCGGCGCGAAGTCCTCGACCGAGAACGACATCTGGCCAACCGGCTCCTTGATGCCCTCGATCTCCAGGCTGGCGTTCCAGCGGCCGCGCGGCGCGCTCTTCGGCAGGCCGAGATCGGCGGTCACCGCGCCGCCGATCGCCCGGTCGAACGCGATGCGCCTGAACTCCACGCCCGAGGGCCGCCGCACGATGATCACGCCCTTGCGGTCCTTGACCGCCTTCGACCGCAGGTCGCGGACCAGCGCCGCAATGTGGACGGTCTCACCGGGGCGATAGATGCCGCGGTCGGCGTACAGGTAGCCGTCGATATCGCTCTTGACCGTTCTGCCGCCGGTCTCGCCGCCGGCGTCGCCCTCCGGCGCGGTCCGCCCGCCCATGCCCTGCTTGCTCAGATCGACCGGCGACCGGTCGAGATCCAGCACTGAAAGGTCGCCCTGCGGCCCGTAGGCCATGACCATCTTCGGCCGCAGCGCGCCCTCGCCCTCCAGCAGCGGCCGCAGGAAGCGGGCGCGGCCCGAACCATCGGTGCGCGCCTCGGCGAGGTCCTCGCCGTTGCGGGCCACCAGCGCGACACGAACCCCGGACTGGACCTTGGCCGACTTCAGAGACCGGACCACCACGTCGAGGGATTCGGCGCCGTCGTAGCCGATCAGCGCCATGTCGGTGAACATGATCCAGCGCCGGGCCTGCGCCGGCTGCGTGCCCTCGTCGTCCTCGTCCTCGGCGCCGCCCCTGGCCGACGCGTCGCGCGCCTTGATGACGTAGCCGCCCGGCCGCATGTCCTTGAGCACCGCGCCCAGCGGGAAGACGGTCGTCGCGCGCTCGCCCTGGCCGCCGCGGACGTCCACGACGCCCTTCCAGACCACCCGGCCTTCGTCATCGGGGCTGTCGTCGCCATAGTCGCTCGGCCACTGGCCCTCGCCGGTGGCTTCCGGCGCGCTGATCGACTTTCGGACAAGGTTGCGATCGGAGACGCGCCAGACCTCGATGGCCAGGCGCGAGACATTGACGGTCTCGATGCCGACGCCGTCGCTGTCCTCGCGCGGCAGGATCACGCCGTCGCCGGCGAAGCCGACGTAGGGCGGCTTCTCACCGAACGTGAAATCGACGTCGGCGTTCGCCGCCAGCGACTGGCCGCCGGCGCCGGGCAGGCCCTTGAGCAGGGTCACGCGCCGCTCGGTCAGGCCCATGCCGCCGATGCAGAGTTCCGAACGGTTCTTCGAGTTGACGCTGACCGCCGGCGTTCCGCCGAGATCCGGCGAAACCAGCACGAAGTCGGCATAGGCCTTCGACGGGTCGAGCGGCTTGCTCATCTCGATACAGGCCAGCGGCTCCGACCGGCTGGTGTCGAGGCGGGTCTTCCAGACGGCGAAGCCCTCCGGCCGGGGAATGCCGCGCCGCGGCGCATTGGCTCCGCGCGGCTTTCCGAACAGCGACCAGGGCGCGGCCTTGACGTCCGGCGCGCCGGCGGTCTGGCCGCCGGAGCTGCCGGATCCGCCCCCGATCAGGGCGGGCGCGATGGTCGCGGCCACGTAGCCGCCGCCGAAGCCGAGCGCCAGCGCCGCGGCGGCGGCCAGCACGGCGGGGTTCTTCCAGTCGCGCCAGAACGGCTGCTTCGCGGCGGGGTCCGATTTCAGGGCCAGGGGCTCGTCCGCCGGTTCGGTGGACGGCGTGTCTTCGGAGGACGCCATGAGCCCTACTCTCCGCTTCGTGCGTTTGGATAACGATGTGAGCCCAACGCCGGGAACCGGTCAATCCGCGCGCGATGAAACTCACCTGACAGGCGAACCGCGGCAAGATCGTGCTTGACCTAGCGTCATCGGCGGGACATTCCCCCGCGCAACAACCGACAAAGGGAAACGACCATGCGCGTAGGAGTTCCTGCGGAGATCAAACCGGGCGAGCACCGGGTCGGGCTGACCCCCACGGCCGTCCGTGAGTACGTCGCCCGCGGCCATGATGTCCTGGTCGAGGCGGGCGCCGGCCTGGGCGCCGGCTACAACGACGACGCCTTCCGCCGGGCCGGCGCGAAGATCGCGGTCGACGCCGTCGAGGTCTTCCAGGCGTCGGAAATGATCATCAAGGTCAAGGAACCGCAGAAGGTCGAGTGGGAGAAGCTCGAGCCGCGGCACATCCTGTTCACCTACCTGCACCTGGCGCCCGATCCCGCCCAGACCGAGGGTCTGCTGAAGTCGGGCTGCGCCGCCATCGCCTACGAGACCGTCACCGACGCCAGGGGCGGCCTGCCGTTGCTGGCGCCGATGTCGGAAGTGGCTGGCCGCATCGCGGTCTTCTCGGCCGCCGAGACCCTGCTGAAGCACAACGGCGGCATGGGCCTGCTGCTCTGCGGCGTGCCCGGCGTGGCCCCGGCCCGCGTGGCGGTGCTCGGCGGCGGCGTGGTCGGCATGAACGCCGCCCGGATGGCCATGGGCCTCAACGCCGAGGTCGTGGTGCTGGAGCGCTCAATCCCGCGCATGCGCGAGCTGGACGACATCTTCATGGGCCGCGTCCTGACCCGCTACTCGACCCTCGACGCCGTCGAGGACGAGATCCTCAAGGCCGACGTGGTGATCGGCGCGGTCCTGACCGCCGGGGCCGCCGCGCCCAAGCTGGTCAAGCGGGAGCACCTGTCACGGATGAAGCCGGGCTCGGTGCTGGTCGACGTGTCGATCGACCAGGGCGGCTGTTTCGAGACCAGCCACCCGACCACCCACGCCGAGCCGACCTACACCGTCGACGGCGTGGTGCACTACTGCGTGGCCAACATGCCGGGCGCCGCCCCGCGCACCTCTTCCGAAGCCCTCGGCAACGCCACCCTGCCGTTCGGCCTGGCCCTGGCCGACCACGGCCTCAGGGCGCTGGAGCGCGACCCCCACCTGGCGAGGGGCCTGAACGTCCTGAAGGGCGAGCTGACCCACCCGGCCGTCGCCGAAGCCCTCGGCAAGCCGTTCGTGGACCCGTTCCACGTCTGGGCGAAGTAGCCGGCCGACAACCACCGTCATGGCCCGACTCGTCCGGGCCACCCATGCGTGGTGAGCAAAGGCAGAAGGGCGCGGAGTCGATCCGCGCCCTTCGTCGTTTCCGCCGGTGTTCATGGGTGGCCCGGACGAGCCGGGCCATGACGGTGGATCGTGGTCAGGCCGCGTACCGCCCCAGATCCACCCCGCCGCCGACCAGGTCGAGCACGTCCTCCATCCCGAAGTTCGGGTCGGACGGATAGAGCGCCGCGTAGATCGAGCGGGCGAAGCCGAGGTCGGCGGCGTTCTTGACCCGCCAGTCGTGGCGCGACTGGTCCGAGCCGTAGCGGAACGCCGCCTTGCTGAACCGCTCGTCGGCGCGGATCGCCGCCGTCGGCGACACCCGGGCCAGGTTCTCGCGCGGCGCGTCGGCGGTCGCCTGCAGCGCCCGGGCGGCGATCACCTCGATCTCCATGCCCATCGGATAGCTGGCCGGGTCCCGGTTGGAGACATAGTCGGCGCCGCTGGACAGCGACAGGCGGATGGCCTCGTCGACGATGCGCGCGTCGATGAACGGCTGGTCGCCCTTCACCCGGACCACATGGCTGACCGGTCCGGCCGAGGCGGCGCAACGGGCGAAGCGGTCGAGCAGGTCGGTGGGGGCGCCACGGAACACGGCCTGTCCCTTCGACACCAGCCAGGCGGCCAGGGCGTCATCCGACGCCTCGCAGCTGGTCGCCACCACGATCTTCGTCGGGCAGCGGCCGCCGCGCAGGCGCTCGAGCTGGCGCCAGATCATCGGCTGGCCGTGCAGCGAGGCGAGCGCCTTGCCGGGGAGACGTTTCGACCCCATCCGGGCCTGGACGATCGTGAGGATCATGGCGCTGCTCCTTCTGAGCCTGTGCCGGCGGGTCCGCCCTAGGCGGCGGCCCACCTGCGGGGATCGAGAACGACCTCGTCGTCGAGGGCCATCTCGTTCCAGTCGAGATCGGGGGGCGGGCTGGACGCGGCGGCGATGACCGCGGACAGCTCGGCGGCGGAATGCACATTGACCAGCACCGTGCTGGCCTCGGGACGCGAAAGGGCGAAGCCGAGCGCGGCCTGCAGCGGATCGCTGCGGCCCTCGGCGATCATGCGGCGGACCTTCGACAGCGCGCTCGACGCGCCCTTGAGCGGCGTCGGAATGCGGTCGGGCGGCAGGAACAGCAGGCCGTTCAGGAAGATCGAGCGCAGGTGCACCTCGATGCCCATGCCGGCGATCCGTTCCAGCGTGCCGTCGGCCAGAAGCCGCTGGTCGAGCAGCGAGCCGGGCGCCTGGATCAGGTCGGGACGGAAACGCCGGGCGACGCCGACCGGATCATCCGAGGCGCAGACGGCGACGCCGATGCGCTTGAACAGACCGGCGTCCTTCATGCCGCGCAGGCGGGCCCACATGGCCTCGCCCTGCGGACCGAACAGGTCGGAGACCATCGGCACGACGATGGCGTCGGCGCGCTCGACGCCCAGGCGCGCCAGGCTGGCGCGGGCCTCGCCCTCGACGAAATCCGGGCCGCGGTCGGGACGCACCGAACCGATCACCAGACGGAACGGCACGGGACGGGGGATCAGGTCGCCGAGCAGGGTCTCGGCCCTGCCCCAGGCGCCCGAACAGTCGAACACGCCCAGGCCGGCGCGGCCGGCGATGGTCAGGATGTCCCGCGCCTCGGCTTCCGCCGAGCGGCCGCGCGGCGGGGTGGACCCGCCGGGCACGAACTGGGACGACCCGAGGCCGAGCTTGGAGAGGATGGGGCTCATGCAAGTCCTTCTGGACAGGCCGGCAGCACGAAAAGGCCCCGGCGCACAGGCATGCGCGGGCGGACCTCGTCGGCCAACATCGGCAGGATACGGGCGTAGGCGGCGATCAGCCGGGCGACCTCGGCCTCGCCATGGGCGGCGCAAAGGGCGTGGGGGCCGATGACGTTCATGCCGCTCTTGGCCATCTCGCGCAGCCACAGGCCTTCCAGCCAGGGCGCGCCGAACAGAGGCGTGGGCAGCGAGGGATCGCCCGCCAGCGAGAAGCCGGGCGCCGCGCCGCTGGCCTCGGCCAGGCGGGTGACCTCGGCCTGCAGTTCCGCGCCGAGCACGCTGATGCGCGCGGCCACGGGCGCGTCGGCAAGCAGGATCAGGGTCTCGGTGGCGGCGGCGATGGCGTCAGGACGCGGCGCGGCGAGATCGTCCTCGTCGAGGGCGCCGATCAGATCGGGACGGCCGGCCACGGCGCCGAGCGGACGACCGTTGGCGATCTGGGCGCCGAACACGGCCAGGTCCGGCGTGACGCCGCTGAGGCCCTGGACGCCCTGGTCGTGCACGCGGAAACCCGACAGGCCCTCGTCGAAGATCAGCGCGGCGTCGCAGGCGTCGGCGGCCTTGCGGGCCTGGACCAGCTCGCGGGGCGCGACGCCGAGCGGGTCGACCACGATGGCGGCGATATCGCCGGCGCCGCCGAACAGGCCCGACCCGGCTTCCCAGACGGCCGCCCGTCGGCGTCCGGTGGCGCGACGCGCGGCGTCGATGGCGGCCGGCAGGGCCTGGGCCTCGCAGGCTGTGAACCGTACGCGCGGAGCCCTCGGCAGCAACGCGGACAGGGCGGCCTCGGCGTCATGAGCCGTGGCCTTGCCGGCCCGCACGGCGGCCTCGACGGCCGGATGGGCGTGACCCAGCAGCGCGGCGGCGCCGGCCATGTCGAAGTCCAGCCGCTCGGCCCCGTCGGCGTCCCATAGCCGGCAGCCGGAAGCGCGCGGGCGCGGTCCCCCGCGAGGGGCCGGTGGCGAGGCTATGAAGGCGGCGCGGCCCATATGGGGATCCCGGCTTCGTGGTGAAATCGGGGATAACCATGCGCCACAGACCCTTAAGGAACAGGTATCGAGACCGTTTCACCGGGGTTAATGTCCGGCCATGGCGCAAACCCTTCCGGACTGGCCGACCTACGGCCTCTGCGACGACCAGCGGCCGGTCCTGCGGGGCCTTCTGGAGGCCGGCCGCCCGGCGGCGCTGGCGACCATCGCGGCGCTCGACGGCGGCGGTCCGCGGCCGGTCGGGACACAGATGGTGTTCGGCGACGACGTTGTGTCGGGCTTCCTGTCGGGCGGCTGTGTCGAGGGCGACGTGGCCGGCCACGCGTCCGCCTGCCTCGCTGACGGCGAGCCGCGCCGGCTGGTCTACGGGGCCGGCAGCCCCTGGCCGGACATCCGCCTGCTCTGCGGGGCCCGGATCGAGATCCTGGTCGAGCGAATCCTGCCCGGTGATCCTGCCGCCGCCGAGCTTTTCCGTCGGATGGACCTGCGCGAGCCCGCCGCCTGGATCAGCGACGGCCATGACCGCCGCTGCGGCCCGCCCGACCTCGCGCCCTGGCCCGGCGCGGTGGCGGTGCGCCAGGATCCTGTCTGGAAGCTGGCCGTCCTCGGCGGCGACCCGACCGCGCTGGCGATCGCCCAGCTCGGCGCCCAGTCGGGGATGACCACGACCCTGATCCGTCCGCGCGGCCCGTCGATCCCGCCGCCGCTGGCCAATGTCGCCTACCGGCGCGACGAGCCGGCCGAGGCTCTGGCCCATGTCGGCCTCGACGCCTGGAGCGCGGTGGCGATCTGCGGCCATGACATCGAACTGGACCACGCCGCCCTGGTGTCGGCCCTGCCGTCGCCGACGCCCTACGTCGGCCTGCTGGGCGCCCGGCGGCGGATCCCGGAACGGATCGAGCGGTTGAAAGCCGACGGCCTGTCCGACCGCGACCTCGCCCGCCTGCGCGCGCCGATCGGCCTCGACCTGGGCGGCAAGTCGCCGTGGGAGGTGGCGGTGGCGACGATCGGCGAGATCATCGCCGTCCGCTCAGCCCTTCAATCCGGCCACCCGGTTGATCTGCATCAGTTTGCGGGCGGTCCGATCAGCGCAGAGTGAGTCCCGCCGCCCTGGCGGCGAAGGAGACCGGCGATGATCGAGGACAAGAGAACCCTGCTGGTGCTGGCCGACGGACGGCGCGTGCGCCTGTTCGAGGAAGCGCGCCGAGGCGGCCCGCTGAAGGAAAGAAACAGCTGGCTGAAGGCCATGCCGCCGTTTCACCAACCAGGCGCGACCCAGCGCGTGACCGTTCACGCCCGGGTCGGCGCGGCGAGCCATGCCAGCCACGAACCGCCGCGCGACAAGGGCGAACGCCGCTTCCTGTCCGACCTGGCGGATCACCTCGAACAGGTCATGCGCGACCACAACTTCGACGACCTCGTCCTGGTCGCCCCGCCGCGCGCGCTGGGCGTCCTGCGCAAGGCCCTGTCGAGCGGCCTTCAGAAACGCGTGGTCGCCGCCGACCCGCACGACCGGCTCGACGCGAAGCTCGATGAAGTCCGTGACCATCTCAGGGCGACGCGGCTTCGGGCGGGCGAATGACCGAGGACAGGCGGCCGGCTCTGGCCTTTCACGGCGCGGCCGGTTGCGTGACCGGCTTCTGCGCCGAACTGACGGTGGGCGAGGTCCGGCTGCTGGTCGACTGCGGCATGTTCCAGGGCTCCAAGACCCTGAAGGCGCTCAACTACGAAGACTTCCCGTTCGACGCCGCGGCCATCGACGCGGTGCTGTTGACCCACGCCCATATCGACCATTCGGGGCTGTTGCCGAAGCTGATGAAGGCCGGCTTCACCGGCCCGATCTACGCGACGGCGGCCACCCGGGACCTGTGCTCGGTGATGCTGGCCGACGCCGGCGGGATCCAGGAATCGGAGGTCCGCCACCTGAACCGTCGCAACCAGCAGCGCGGCCGGCGGCTGGTCGAGCCGATCTACACCGAACGGGACGCCGAGGCGGTGATGGACCAGTTCCGGCGGGTGAAGTTCGACCGGCCCGAGACCATCGCACCGGGGATCACGGCGACCTGGACACCCGCCGGCCACATCCTGGGCGCGGCGTCCATCACGGTCGACCTCGCGGGAGATGAGCCGCAACGGTTGCTGTTCTCCGGCGATCTCGGCCCCGGCGGAACCGACTTCGTCCCCGAGCCGGCGGCGCCGTCGGGCGTGACGCATCTGGTACTGGACTCCACCTACGGCGACCGCGAACGCGATGTCCCGGACGTGGAAACCCGGCGGGCCGCGCTGGCGGAGGAGTTGAACGCCGCCTACCGGGCGGGGGGGCCTCTGTTGCTTCCGGCCTTCGCGGTCGAGCGCACCCAGGAACTGCTGTCCGACATCCTCGCCGTGATGGACAGCGGCCAGGCGCCCGCCGCCGACGTCTTTCTGGACTCGCCGCTGGCGATCAAGGCGACGCAGATCTTCCTGGACTGTGGCTGGAATCCGGACCTCGGCCTCAATCCCTTCGATGGCGTCCGGCCCTCGCATCGGCTCCGCTACCTCGGCAAGCCGCAGGACAGCGACAGCCTGGAGCGGCTGGACGGATGGCACCTGATCATGGCGGCGAGCGGCATGTGCGACGCCGGCCGGGTGCGGCGGCACCTCAAGCGTCTGCTCTGGCGCAAGGAGGCGACGGTTCTGCTGACCGGCTATCAGGCCGCCGGGACCCTTGGACGCCTGCTGCACGAGGGCGCCGACCGGGTGACCATCCAGGGCGAGGAGGTCCGTGTCCGCGCCCGCATCCGGATGCTGGACGTCTATTCCGGCCATGCCGACGCGCGCGGCCTGGTGCGCTGGGCGACAGAGCGGAAGCCTGTCGCCGGCTCGGTGTTCCTGGCGCACGGCGAGCCCGAGGCTACGGAGGGCCTGCGCAAGCGCCTCGAAGCCGCAGGCTTCCCGCCCGACCGTCTGGCCACGCCGCGCATCGACGATGCGTGGCGACTGTCGCCGACGGGCGCGGAGAGCATCGAGGGCGGCGCGCGCCTGCCTCACGGCGAGGCGCCGGCCTTCGACTGGCACAACCATCGCGCCGCGCTGAACCTGGCGATCAGCCGCGCCCTGGAGGACGCGCCGGACGACGCCGCGCGGGAAGCGCTCATCGAGCGCCTGCGGGCCGTGGTCGGCGGCGCTTGATCCCGGTCAATGCATTTCCCGCATGGCCATGGTCTGCTTCCTCATCGAATGGAGGAAGCCATGAGCAAGTCGACAGCCAAGGAAATCGTCCACGAGATCGATGACGTCCTTGATGACGTGGTTCACAGCCTGAAAAAGCTCGCCAAGCATCTGGGTCGCGAAGCCTCCGACGAGCTGGCCCAGACCACCGCCGGGCTCGCCGACGCCGCCGTCAAGCTGGCGGACGAGGCCAAGGTCCAGGGCAAGGCGCTGGCCAAGGCGGCCGGGCGGGAAGTCAGGGAGCATCCCGCCGCCACCGCCGCGATCGCCGCAGCCGCGGTGGCGCTGGTCGGCCTCGCTGTCGCACGCAGGACGGCGACCGCCAGGGAATAGGGGTCAGACGGCGCGGACCCAGTCGCCCGATTTGCCGCCGGTCTTGGACTCAAGCCGCACGGCGTCGATGGTCATGGCTTTGTCGGCCGCCTTGAGCATGTCGTAGATGGTCAGGCAGGCGACGGAAACCGCCGTCAGGGCCTCCATCTCCACGCCGGTCGGACCGGTCGTCTTGACCCGCGCAGTGACCGCCAGTCCGTCGGCATGAGCCTCGACCGCGACCTCGACCTTGCTGAGCGCCAGCGGGTGGCAGAGCGGGATCAGGTCGCTTGTCTTCTTGGCGGCCATGACGCCGGCGATCTCCGCCGTCGCCCGCACGTCGCCCTTCTTCGCATCGCCCGACAGCGCCAGATCGCGGGTCGCCGCACCCATGCGGACCAGGCCCGTGGCCACGGCCTCGCGGACGGTGTCGGCCTTGCCGGTCACGTCGACCATCCGGGCCCGCCCCTGGTCGTCGATGTGCGTCAGCCGGCTCACGTTTCGAGCAGCCTCGGCATCAGCTCGACCATGTTGCAGGGCCTGTGGCGGCTGTCGAGCTGGGCGGCGATGACCTTGTCCCAGCCGTCCTTCACCGCGCCGTTGCTGCCCGGCAGGCAGAAGACGAAGACGCCCTTGATGATCCCGGCGAGCGCGCGCGACTGCAGGGTCGAGAGGCCCACCGACTGGTAGCTGACGAGATGGAAAACCACGGAGAAGCCGTCGATCTCCTTGTCGAGCAGCGGCCGGACGGCCTCCGGCGTCACGTCGCGTCCGGTCAGGCCTGTGCCGCCGGTGGTGACGATGGCGTCGACCGTGCCCGAGGCGACCCAGGCGTTGATCTGCATGCGGATGGCGTCGACGTCGTCGGGGACGAGCCGCTTCTCCGCCAGCTCATGCCCGGCGCTCTTCACCCGCTCGGCCAGCAGATGGCCGGAGGTGTCGCTCTCCTCGTCGCGGGTGTCGGAGATGGTCAGCACCGCCACGCGGACAGGGGTCACGGGCAGGCTTTCATCGATCTTGCCGCCGATGGTGATGCTCATGGTGTCTCCCAGCGTTCGAGATCGGTCCTATCGCGCTCGGTCGGCTCGATCCAGCGGGCGCCGTCCGGCCCGTGCGACTTCTTCCAGAAGGGCGCGCGGCTCTTGAGATAGTCCATCAGATAGTCGCAGGCCTCGAAGGCCTCGCGTCGATGCGTGGCGGCCGTCGCCACGAACACGATCGCCTCGCCCGGCGCGATGCGGCCGATGCGGTGGATGACCAGCCAGTCCTGCAGCCCGAACCGCTCGGCCGCCGCCGCCGCGATCTTCGTGATCTCGGCGTCGGTCAGACCGGGGTAGGCCTCCAGCTCAAGGATATCGGTCCCGCCCTGCTCGGCGCGGGCCAGGCCCGTGAAGCTGGCCACCGCGCCGGTCTCCGACCGCCCGGCGCTGAAGGCGGTCAGCAGCGCGCCCGGCTCGAACGGCGCTTCCTGCAGGACGACGCTCATCCGCCGCTCATCGGCGGCATGAAGGCGACTTCCGAGGTGGCGGTCAGGGCCGCCTCGCCGCGCACGATGGTCTTGTCGACCGCCACCTGCACGCCCTTGCCGGCCAGCGCCTCGGCCAGCATGGCGTCGGCGGCCAGAACGGCGCGGATGTCGGCGAGCGAGGAGCCCTCGACCTCGCGCGAGCGCCAGCCGGCGACGTCGGCGAGGCGGCCGAACAGCAGCACCCGCGCCATCTCAGCCGCCCGTCGTCGACATGTGCCGGCGAACGGCCGGCGCCGCGTCGCGGGCGATCTGGAAGTCGTGACCCCTGGGCTTGGCGTCGACCGCCAGCCGGATCGCGTCGATGAGATCGCTGTCGCTCGCGCCCGAGCGCAGCACCGCGCGCAGGTCGCTGGCGTCCTCCTGGCCCAGGCAGCTGTGCAGGGTGCCGGTGCAGGTCAGCCGCACGCGGTTGCAGGCCTCGCAGAAATTGTGGCTGAGCGGGGTGATGAACCCCAACCGCCCGCCGGTCTCGGCGATCCGGACATAGCGCGCCGGTCCACCGGTGTTCAGCGGCAGGTCCTCAAGCGTCCAGTAGCTGGAAAGCTCGCGCCGGACCTCGGCCAGCGACAGGAACTGGTCGGTCCGGTCGGCCTCGACCTCGCCAAGCGGCATCGTCTCGATCAGGGTCATGTCCAGCCCCAGGCCGTGAGCCCACTGGATCATGGCGGGGATCTCGGCGGCATTGTCGTCGCGCAGGGCCACGGCGTTGATCTTCACGGCGATGCCGGCCGCCAGTGCGGCGTCGATCCCGGCCAGGACCTTCGTGAGGTCGCCGCCGCGCGTCAGCCGGCGGAACAGGTCGGGCTTCAGCGTGTCGAGCGAGACGTTGATCCGCTTAACGCCGTGGCGCGCCAGATCGTCCGCGAACTCCGCCAGACGCGTGCCGTTCGTGGTCAGGGTCAGCTCATCCAGCGCGCCGGACGTCAGGTGCCGCGAAAGCCCCTCGACCAGCCCCATGAAGCCCTTGCGCACGAGCGGCTCGCCGCCGGTCAGCCGCAGCTTGCGGACGCCCAGGCCGACGAAGGCGGTGGCGATGCGGTCCAGTTCCTCGAGCGTCAGGACCTCCGCCTTGGGCAGGAAGGTCATGTGCTCGGCCATGCAGTAGACGCAGCGCAGGTCGCAACGGTCGGTGACCGAAACCCGCAGATAGGTCACCGCGCGGCCGAAGCCGTCGACCAGCGAAGGTCGCGTGGCTGGCGTCGGGGCCGGACTGGAGTCATACGGGGTCATCTGGCGACCAAGATAGGCCGGGGGGCGGGATGGCGACAGAGGTAGACGCGTTCGACGCGATAGTTCTCGCGGCCGGCGCCGGAAAGCGCTTCGGCGGCGGCAAGCTGACCTCGCCCTGGCGCGACGGCGTGCTGCTCGACGCCTGCCTGACCGCCGCCTTCGCCTCGCCGGTGCGGAGGGTCAGCGTGGTCTGGGGTGCCGACGGCCGGGTGCTCGAGGCCGCCAGCCGTTTCGCCAGCCGCACCGGGCAGTCCGCGCGTCTGAGGATGGTCCACGCCCGGGACCATGCCGAAGGCATGGCCGCCTCGCTGCGCGCCGGGGTCGCGGCCCTGCCACGCGACTGCGCCGGCGCCTTCGTCTTCCTTGGCGACATGCCGAGAATTCCTGACGGCGTCGCCGCCCGGCTGGCGCAGGCGGTGCGCGACGGCGCCTGGGCGGCCGCGCCGATCGTCGGGGACCGGCGCGGCCATCCGGTGCTGTTCGGCCGCAACCTGTTCGCCCCGCTCAAGGCCCTGACCGGCGACCAGGGCGGCGGCAAGCTGCTCGACGCGCTGGCCGACGACCTGGCGCTGGTGCCCGTCGATGATCCGGGCGTGCTGTTCGACGTGGACGAGCCCTGACGCTCCCGTCTCTCCCCTAGGCCGTCGCCCGCACGATGGGCAGGCGGGTCACCGGCGGACGGCCGGCCGCCAGCATGGCGTTGGCCAGGGCGGCGGTGATGACCGGGGTGCCGGGCTCGCCCACGCCGCTGGGCGGATTGCCCGACGGCAGGATGTGGGTCTCGACCAGCGGCGCCTCGTTCATGCGCAGCACGCGGTAGGTGTCGAAGTTGGTCTGTTCGACCGCCCCGTCCTTCAGCGTGACCTCGCCGTAGAGCGCCGCCGACAGGCCGTAGCAGGTGCCGCCCTCGACCTGGGCCGCGATCTGGTCGGGCGCGATGGCGGTGCCGCAGTCGATGGCGCTGACCACGCGGTTCACCTTCGGATCGGCGCCCTCGGGCAGGCTGACGTCGGCGACCTGGGCGACCACGGAGCCGAACGACTCGTGCACCGCCACGCCCCGGAACTGGCCGGCCGGAACCGGCCCGGCCTTGGACAGCGCCAGGTCCAGCACCGCCAGGTGACGCTTGGCGCCGGCCTTGGTGTAGAGCGCCCGACGGTACTCGACCGGATCCTTGCCGGCCTTGCGGGCCAACTGGTCGATGGTGTGCTCCATGACATGGGCCGTGTGGGTCGCGCCGACCGAGCGCCACCACAGCACGGTCACGGCGCTGTCCGGCAGCGCCAGCTGGGCGTCGACGACCGGCGTGGCCTTCAGGTAGGGCGAGCCGAGCGTGCCCTCGACCGCCGTCTCGTCGACTTCCGGCGTGCCGGTCGGCGAACCCTTCATCAGCGTCTGGGTGACGACCCGGTGCGTCCAGGTCGCCGGATAGCCGTCCTTGTCGACCGTGATCTTCACCCGGTGATGGGTGATCGGACGGAAGTAGCCGGCGCGCTGGTCGTCCTCACGGGTCCAGACCAGCTTCACCGGCGTGCCCTTGCCGACCTTCTTGGCGATGTGGACGCACTCGGCGACATAGTCGGACTGGAAATTGGCCCGCCGTCCGAACGATCCGCCCGCGAACAGGGTTTCGATCTTGATGGCGCCCGGCAGGTTGCCGACAATCTTCGCCGTGTTCAGCTGGTCGACGGTCGGGACCTGCGACCCGAAGGTCAGGCTGGCGTTGTTGCCCTTGACCCGCGCCACGCAGTTCATCGGCTCCATCGTGGCGTGCGACAGGAACGGGAAGTCGTAGGTTGCCTCGAAGACCTCCCCCGAGGCCTTGGAGATGTCACCCTTCGTCTCGAACGGCGTCCACTTGAGGTCCGAAGGGCCCTTGCCCGCGGCGATGTCGCGGTACTGGGCCATGAGCTGGTCGGAGGACCGGGTCTCGGCCTTGCTCTCGTCCCACTCCACCTTCAGGGCGTCGCGTCCCTTCAGGGCCGCCCAGGTGTCCCGCGCCACCACGGCGACGCCGGTCGGGATTTCGTGAACCGCCACGACGCCCTTGACCTTCAGGGCTTCCACGTCGTCGAACGACTTCACCTTGGCGCCGAACTTCGGCGCGTGAGCGACCGTCGCGACCAGCAGACCCTCTTCCTTGACGTCCTGGGTGAAGCGCGCGGTGCCGTCGGACTTGGCCTGGCTGTCCTTGCGTCGGACGCGGGCCGTGCCGATCAGGGTGAAGGCCTTCGGATCCTTCAGCGCCGGATCCTGCGGCGGCTTCACGCGGCTGGCGTCGGGCAGCAGCTGCGCGAAGGTCGCGGTCTGGTCGCCGCCGCTGACCACGCTGTCCTTGACGGTGATCCGGTCGACGGGAACCGCCCACTTCTTCGAGGCGGCCTCAACGAACATCGCCCGCGCGGCGGCGCCGGCCTTGCGCAGCTGCATCCAGCTGTTGGAGATCGCCGAGCTGCCGCCGGTCCCCTGCACGCCCATGCCGACGTTGGCGTAGACCTTGGCGATGGCGGGAGCCTGCTCGACCTTCACGCGGGTCCAGTCGGCGTCCATCTCCTCGGCCACGATGGCGGCGAGACCGGCGTGATTGCCCTGGCCGAACTCGATGTGTTTCGAGATCACCGTCACCTGGCCGTCGTCGGCGATCTTGATGAAGGGACCGAAGGCGCCGAACTCGGTATCGGCGCCGATGCTCATCAGGTCGCCGACCGAACATCCGACCAGCAGGCTGCTGCCGGCGACCACCGCGCCGACGACCAGCACCTCGCGGCGGGACGGATCGGCGCTCTCGATCTTGGTGTGCGCGTTCATGCTCGCGATCCCCCTCAGGCCGATTTCGGCAGGGCGGCGGCGATGCCGGCCGCGTCCTTGATGGCCGCGCGGATGCGCTGGTAGGTGCCGCAGCGGCAGATGTTCCCGGCCATCGCCGCGTCGATGTCGGCGTCGCTGGGCGCCGGCTTCTCGGCGATGAGGGCGGCGGCGCTCATGATCTGGCCTGACTGGCAGTAGCCGCACTGCGGCACGTCGGCCTTGACCCAGGCCTGCTGGACAGGGTGATGGCCGCCCAGGCCTTCGATCGTCGTGATCTTCAGGCCCGCCACCGCGCTCACCGGCGTGGAACAGGCCCGCGCCGGCTGCCCGTTGATATGCACCGTGCAGGCCCCGCACTGGGCGATGCCGCAGCCGTACTTGGTCCCGGTCAGGCCCAGCTCATCCCGGATGACCCACAGAAGCGGGGTATCCTCGGCCGCCGTCACATTGACGGTCTTGCCGTTCACTTCGATCGCGATAGCCATTCGCGGGCGTCCCTCTTGTTCTCGATGCCGGCGGAACGGCGAGGCTCCGCGACCACGCCCCATCTTAACAGCGTTAAGCCGAACGCTGGCCAGCGAAATTTTCTGGGGGCGGGAACGGCGCGGCGGCGTTTCCACAGGCGGCCTCGGCGCGCTAACGTGATCGGGCCTCAAGCTCGAAAGACAACCCATGCGCCTCATTCTCGCCGCCGCCCTCGCCCTTTCCAGCCTCGCCGCGCCGGCGATGGCCCAGGACGGCGCGGCCCTGTTCAACGCCCAGTGCAAGTCTTGCCACAGCGTGACCGGGCCCAGCTCGCCGGCCGGCCCGACCCTGAAGGGCGTCGCGGGCCGCAAGGTCGCGGCCGTGGCCGGCTACAGCTTCTCGCCAGGCCTGACCAAGAAGGGCGGAACCTGGACCGACGCCAACCTGGACGCCTACCTGGCCAACCCCACCGGCTTCGCGCCCGGGACCAAGATGTTCAATCGGGTGGCGAACCCGCAGGCGCGGGCCGCCATCATCGCCTATCTGAAGACCGTCAAGTAGCGGAGCGCGCCATGCGCCTGGTCCCGATCGCTGGTCTCGCCCTCGTCGCGGCGACCCTGTCCGCCTGCGCCTCCGTCGAGGCGGCGCCGGGCACGAACAGCGGGTCGCTGACCTATCGCTGCGCGGGCGGCAAGAGCTTCACGGCCGCCTGGAACCAGCCCGGGAACAGGGTGAAGGTCTCGGCCGGCGGCGTGACCAGGTCGCTGCCCGCGGCGAAGTCGGCCTCGGGCGCGCGCTACGCCTCGGGCGGCTACGAGATCTGGGGCAAGGGCGAGAGCGCGACCCTCTCGGGCTTCCCGGGCGGCCCCTACAGCAGTTGCGCGGCGCGCTGACGGAGCGGATTTGGACGTCTTTCCCGCCTTCTTCCCCCTCGCGGGGCGCAAGATCGTCGTCGCCGGATCCGGCGAGGCGGCGGAGGCGAAGGCGCGGCTGTTCGACGGATCACCCGCGACTCTGGTCCGGCTGGAGGGGCCCACGGCCTTCCTGCCCGGCGCCTACAGCGGCGCGTGCATGGCTTTCATCGCCGGAGACGACCTGTTCGTGCAGGCGGCCGCCGGCGCGGCGCGGGCGGCGCGTGCCCTGGTCAATGTCGTCGATAATCCGGCCCTGTCGGACTTCCACACGCCCGCCGTCATCGACCGGGGCGAGGTGGTGGCCGCCGTGGGCACGACGGGCTCGGCGCCGCTGCTCGCCTCGCTGATCCGCAACGCCATCGAGACCCGCATTCCGGAGGGCGCCGGAAAGGTGGCCGTCCTGCTGCGACGTCACCAGAGCGCGGTCCGCGAGGCCATCCCTGATCTGGCCCAGAGGCGCGCCTTCCTGCGCGACATGCTCTCCAGCCCCGCCGCCGACGCCGCCATGGCTGGAGATCTGGACACCGCCGACCGGCTGTTCGCCGAGGCCCTGGCGAATGGCGGCAAGGCGCCGGGACGCGTGCGTTTCGTGGCCGGGCGCGGCGCGGCGGACCTGCTGACCCTGCGCGCCGCGCGGGCGCTGGCCGAGGCTGATCTGCTGGTCATCCCGGCCGAGGTCGAGCCCACGATCCTCGACATGGCCCGCCGCGACGCCGGCCGGCTGACCCCGGCCGAAGCGTCACCGGACGCGCTGGTGCAGCTTGCCAGGGCGGGGCGGCAGGTGGTGCGCCTGGTGACCGGACCGCTTGATCCCCGCGACCTGAAGGCGCTGGCCGAGGCGGGCGTGGCGGTCGAGGTGCTGCTCGCGGCGCCGTCGTGACCGGCGGTCTGACGCCCGACGACATCACCGCCGTCATGCTGTCGCTGAAGGTCGCGGCGGCCGCCACCCTCGGCGCGCTGCCGCTGGCGTTCCTGACCGCGCTGGCCCTGGCGCGGGGGCGATTTCCGGGACGCTCGCTGCTGGACGCGGCGGTCCATCTGCCGCTGGTGCTGCCGCCGGTGGCGACCGGCTACGCCCTGCTGATCCTGCTCGGGCGCAACGGCCCGCTCGGGTCGGTTCTGGCGGATGTCGGGATCGTCTTCGCCTTTGACTGGACGGGGGCCGCCCTGGCCGCGGCCGTCATGGCCTTCCCGCTGCTGGTGCGGCCGATCCGGCTGGCCATCGAGGCGATCGACCAGGAGGTCGAGGAGGTGGCCATGACGCTCGGCGCGCGGTCTCTCGACCGTCTGCGCCGGGTGACCCTGCCGCTCGCCCTGCCTGGCCTGATCGGCGGCGTGGTGCTCGGCTTCGCCAAGGCGCTGGGCGAGTTCGGCGCGACCATAACCTTCGCCGCCGCGATCCCCGGCGAGACCCTGACGCTGCCGACCGCGATCTACCAGGCCGCCCAGATTCCCGGCGCTGAGACCCGCGCGCTGATGCTCTGCGGGGTCGCCACAGCCATCGCCGTGGTCTCGGTCTTCATCTCGAACGCCCTGACCCGGGCCGTCGAGAAGCCGCGCCGCTAGGACCCGTCGGAACCGACCGCGGGCTCAGAAGTCCAGCGACCGGCCCCGGGTTTCCGGCAACAGCAGCAGGGTGCAGACCACGCTGATCAGGGTGAAGACGAACGGGTACCAGAGGCCCGCGTAGATATCTCCGGTGGCGGCCACGATCGCGAAGGCGGTGAACGGCACGAAGCCGCCGACCCAGCCGGTGCCGACATGGTAGGGCAGCGACAGCGCCGTGTAGCGCACGCGCGTCGGGAACAGCTCGACCAGCGCCGAGGCCTGCGGCCCGTAGAGGGCGGTCGCCCCGATGACGAAGACGATCAGGACGCCGAACAGCGCCGGCAGGTTCATCCGCTCCGGATCGGCCTTGGCCGGATAGCCCGCTTCGACCAGCGCGGCCTTCAGCCGGGTCTCGAAATCGGCCTTGGCCGCCTTCATCGCCTCGGCGTCCAGGCCCGCGCCCTCGAACGAGGGCACCGTCGCCTTGCCGATCGTCACCGACGCGACCGTGCCGGCCAGGGCGGCGTTGTTCTGGTAGGAAATGCCGGCGTTCGCCAATGCGCTCTTGGCGATGTCGCAGGAGCTGACGAACTTGGCCTTGCCGACCGGGTCGAACTGCAGGCTGCAGGCGGCGGGATCGGCGATCACCATCACCGGCGTCCTCGCCTCGGCCTCGGCCAGCGCGGGGTTGGCGAACTTCGCCATCATGTGGAAGCCGGGGAAGAAGGCGACCAACGCCAGCGTCATCCCGAACCACAGCACCCATTTGCGGCCGACGCGGTCCGAGAGCCAGCCGAAGAATACATACAGCGGCGCGCTGACCGCCGTGGCGGCCATGATCAGCAGGTTTACGGTCTTCGGGTCGACCTTCAGGAACCGCTCGAGGAAGATCGGGGCGTAGAAGAAGGCGCAGTACCAGACGGCGCCCTGGGCGAACATGACGGCGGTCAGCGCCAGCAGAACGGTCTTGAGGTTCTTCCACTGGCCGAAGGCTTCCTTGAAGGGGGCCTTGGTCTCCTCTCCCGCTTCCTTCAGCTTCTGGAACGAGGGGCTCTCCGACAGCTTCATGCGCATGAAGACGGACACGCCGAGCAGACCGACCGAGACCAGGAACGGAATGCGCCAGCCCCAGGCCGTGAAGGCTTCCTCGCCCACCGCGGTGCGGGTCAGCAGGATGACGATCAGCGCGCCGAACAGGCCGAACGCCGCCGAGGTCTGGATCCAGCCGGTCATCTCGCCACGCTTGTGATCCGGCGAGTGCTCGGCGACGTAGATCGCCGCTCCGCCGTACTCGCCGCCCAGCGCGGTGCCCTGGATGATCCGCATCAGGATCAGCAGCAGCGGCGCGATGATGCCGGCCTGTTCGAAGGTCGGCAGAAGGCCGATGGCGAAGGTCGCCCCGCCCATCAGGATCACCGTGATCAGGAAGGCGCCCTTGCGGCCCGCCTTGTCTCCGATGCGGCCGAAGATCAGCGCCCCCAGCGGCCGGAAGAAGAACCCGGCTCCGAACAGCGCCAGGGCCGCCAGCACGCCGGCGGTCTCGCCGAGTTCGGAGAAGAAGTTCTTGCCGATGATCGAGGTCAGGGCGCCGAAGACGAAGAAGTCGTACCATTCGAACGCCGTGCCGGCCGACGAGGCCGCCACCACGGTGCGCATCGAAGCCGTCTTCGGTTCAGCGTGCGGCTGCTGCGCCGTCGTGTCCGCCATGACCTGGTCCCCCCAACTGAGAGGCAAGGTCTAGCATCGCCGCCCGCCGGTGCGGAAGTGTCAGGCGACGCGGCTTCGCGCCGTGGCCGCGCCGCCGGCGAGGCGGGCGATTTCCGAGACGAGGGCGGCCGGCGAGATCGGCTTGCCGACCACGCCGTCCATGCCGCCGGCGAGATACAGGTCGCGCTGGTGCGACAGGACATTGGCGGTCAGGGCGATGATCGGCGTCGCGCCCGCCGCGCCGCCCAGCGCGCGGATCCGGCGGGCCGCCTCCATGCCGTCGATGCCCGGCATCTGGATGTCCATCAGGATCAGGTCGAAGCCGCCGATCCGGGCCGCCTCGACGCCGCTGAGGCCGTCCTCGGCGGTGATCGCCTCGGCGCCCATCGCGGCCAGAAGCTTGACCGCGATGGTGCGGTTGGTGGCGTTGTCCTCGACCACCAGCACCCGCAGGCCGCCCAGCATCGGGCCATCTTCGTCGACGGCGGCGACCGCCGGGGCGGCGGGCCCGGCCGCGATCTCGAGCCGGAAGGTCGATCCGACGCCCGGCGTCGAGACGAAAGTGACATCCCCTCCCATCAGGCGCGCGAGCTTGCGCGCGATCGACAACCCCAGGCCCGATCCGCCGAATCGCCGGGTCGTCGAGGCGTCCGCCTGGTGGAAGCGCTCGAACAACATCGTCTGGGCTTCGACCGGAATGCCTACCCCGGTGTCCTCGATCACGAACGCGATGCGTCCGGGCGCCGGGTGCTCGCAGACGATGCGGACCCCGCCGTGCAGGGTGAACTTCACCGCGTTGCCGATGAGGTTGAACAGGCACTGGCGCAGGCGCACCGGATCGGTCGCCACCCAGCCGGGCTCGGTCTGACCCTCGATGGTCAGGCTCAGGCCCTTGTCCCGTGCTTGCGGCTCGAGAAGCCTGGCCACGCTGGCGGCGAGGTCGCCGGCGTCGATCGGCCGGATGGTCAGGTCCAGGCGTCCGGCCTCGATCCGTTCGAAGTCGATGACGTCGTCGAGCAGGGTCGACAGCATCTCGCCGCAGCCCAGCGCCTCGTCGAGCAGCCGCCGGCCTTCTGCGCTCATGGCCTCACCCTTGAGCAGATGCAGCACGCCGAGCACGCCGTTCATGGGGGTGCGGATCTCGTGGCTCATGTTGGCGAGAAACCGGGCCTTGGCCTCGGCAGCCGCCTGCGCCGCCCGCTGCGCCTCGACCAGCGCCAGTTCCTGGCGCTTGCGGGCGTCGATATCGAGCACCAGCCCGACGCCTTTTCGGGTGGCCTGGTGGAGGCGGTAGAACACCCGGACCCAGCGTTCCTCGCCGTCGGCGTGGACGATCCGGAACTCCATGGTCACGTTCAGCTCGCCAGCGGCCCACCGATGATTGACCTCTTCGACGTGCGCCCGGTCGTCCGGGTGAACGAACGGCCAGACGGCGACATTGATGTCGTCATAGTCCATGCGGCGCCCGACCAGCCGGAAGAACTGGTCGCTGCCCCAGAAGGTACGGTGAATGTGATCGATCTCGAACACGCCGCCCTCGGCCGCTGACAGCGCCAGCTCCTGACGCCAGGCGTCCATCCGCGCCTGCTCCATCAGCGCCTGGACGCGCGCCTCGCCCTCGCGCGCGGCGTCACGGGCCATCGCCAGGGCGGTGACGTTCTGCGAAATCCCCTGCAGTGCGAAGTGCCGGCCACGGGGCTCGGTGCGGAAGGTGGCGCGCATGGTCAGCCAGCGGCCGTCCTTCGCTCGCATGCGGTGCTCGATCGAGCCCCCCGCGCCGGTCTGAATGCCGGTCAGGAACAGCGCCCGGACCGCTTCGATCTCAACCGGGTCGAGCCGGCTGTAGAAGTGCTCAGGGTCGGCGATCTCCTCCGGCGACCATCCCGACATGGCGTGAAGGTCGGGCGACCAGATGATCGTGTTGCTCTGTGGCTCGTAGTTCCAGGTGCCGATGCCGGCCGCCTCGGCCAGCATGGACCGGGTCCGCCGGGCGGCCTCCAGCTCTTCCCTTTGCAGCACCTGCTCGGTGATGTCCTGGAGCGTGCCGACCATCTGGTCGTCGGGATCGAGCCGGGAGCGGCCCTGGATCCACATCCAGCGGCCATCCTTGCGGCGGATCTGCAGCTGGTTGACGATCTGACCGTCGGCCTTCATCCGCCGGCGGGACTCCCGGGCGTCCTCGAAACTGTCGGGGTGCAGGAACTCGAAGATCGGCTTGCCGACCAGATCCTCGCGAAGCCAGCCGGTGTTGCGCTCCCAGGCTTCGTTCACCTCGCTGAAGATGCCGTCGCGGTTCACCACCGCGAACATGTCGAGCGAGTGGTCGAAGAACCATCGGGCGGCGGCGGACGCGCGCTGCTCCGTTCCTGTCGCCTCGCCGGCTGTCTCTACGGTCATGGTCGCCTTGCCGCTCCCCTGGAGGCGACCATGGCGGGCAAAGGTGAACGTCGGGTTTTCGATACCCGCGCCGGTTAAGGTTCGGCCCACATCCGCAGCAGGTTGTGATAGGCGCCCGTCAGGGCCACGATCGACGCGTCGCCCTGGCCCAGGCCCTGCGCGGCGCGCTGGATGGCCATGTCCATGTCGAACAGCAGGGCGCGCCGGGCGTCGTCGCGGATCAGGCTCTGGATCCAGAAGAAGGACGACACCCGCTCGCCGCGCGTGACGGGCTCGACCCGGTGCAGACTGGAGGCCGGGTAGAGGATGGCGTCGCCGGCCGCCAGCTTCACCTCGTGAACGCCGTAGGTGTCGTCGACGAGCAGCTCGCCGCCGTCGTAGTCCTCGGGCTCGGTGAGGAACACCGTCATCGACAGGTCGGTCCGGATGCGAAGCGCCCCGTCGCGGGTCTGCCGGATCGCGTTGTCGATGTGGTCGCCGAACGACTCGCCGCCGCCGTAGCGATTGAACAGCGGCGGAAAGATCTTCGCGGGAAGGGCGCCGGCCACGAAAAGCGGATGCTTCTCCAGCGCCGCGACGATGGTCGCTCCGGCCTGCCGCGCCGCCTCGGCGTCTTCCGGCAACTGGCGGTTTCGCTTGGCCAGGCCCGACTGGAAGCCCGCGGTGACGCCGCCGTCGACCCAGGGCGCGGCGTCGATGAGCCCGCGCAGGCGCGCGACCTCGTCCTTGCTCAGCACGCCGGGGATCTGGAGCATCATGGCGTTGGTTCCTTAGCCCATAGAAGGGCGCCTCGCCCACACAAAGGGCGAGGCGCGAGGTTTGCCGGATCGAGAATGAGGAGGATCAGAACCGGTAGTTGAGGGTCACGGTCGCCGATCGCGCGTCACCCGGCGTCGCCCAGCCGAACCCGTTCGAGGAGCGGATGCGGGTGTAGTAGTCTTCGTCAGCCAGGTTCTTGATGTTGACCTGGACCGAGGCCTGGTCGGTCACCGTCCAGGTCACCGCCGCGTTGTGGACCCAGTAGCCGGGGGCGTGGAACAGGCGCGTCGAGCCCGTAGGCCGGTTGAAGGCGTACTCGCCCGAGTAGGTCGCGCCGTAGCCGACCATGATCGCGTCCGTGACCATCCAGGTTGTCCAGATGTTGAAGGCGTGCTCCGGCGTCAGGGCGATCGGATCGCCCTTCTGCGGGTCGATGGTCGGAACCGGCGCGTTGCTGGCGATGCTCTGCAGGATCTCGCTGTCGAGCCAGGTGTAGTTGGCGATGATCGTCCAGCGCTCGTTGATCTGGCCCGCCGCGCCCAGCGCGACTCCGCGGACGCGCGAGGCGCCGTCCAGTTGCTGCTCCGGCTCGGCCGGGTCGAGCGAGTTGACCCGGTACTTGCTCCGTTCGTTCTGGAACAGTGCGGCGGTCAGGGACAGGCGGCCATCGAGGACGTCCCACTTGCCGCCGACCTCGAGGACTTCGCCCTCTTCCGGATCCACGTTGCAGTTGCCGTTGGTGGCGACCGCCGTGCAGCCGCCGTTGACGCTGGCCTGCGACGGCGTCTGGGTGTTGCCGTAGGCGATGTAGAGACTGGCGTTGGGAACCGGCTTGTAGACCACGCCCAGGCGGTAGGAGAGCAGGGTCTCGGTGTTCTCGCCGCGGGTCGTGACGCCAGCCACCTTCGTCGGCGGCGCGCCCACGGTGTAGGTGAACGGCGTGGTGACGAACTCGCCTTCGTTGTGCTCGAGGCGGATGCCGCCGTTCAGCTGCCACCGCTCGGTCAGCTCGATGGTGTCGAAGGCGTAGATCGCCTGGTTCGACAGCTCGCCTTCGCTGGCGGTGGTCTCGAAGAAATTGATCGGGCCGGCGTAGACGTTGTTCGGGTTGGCGATCGTCATGGCGGGCAGCGTCGGCGTCGAGCTGTTGGCGTTGCGGAACTGGTTGCCCGTCGAAAGGTCGTAGGTCTCGTTCGAGAACGAGAAGCCGACCACGAGGTTGTGCGACCACGACCCGGTGGTGAACTTCCAGTTCAGATCGGTCTGGCTGACGATCTGCTGGTTCTCGGTGTCACGCACGTTGCCGCGCGGACCGGTCGCCGTCGAGGTGAACTGGCCGGGGGTGGCGCAGGCCGCGCCGCCGTTGGCGTTGAAGCCGCTCGCAAGACACCAGGTCCCCTGCGGGGCGGAGACGGCGAGGAACTGGGTGACGCGCTGCCAGCGGGTGATGTTGCTGACCGAGAAGCTGTCGCTGAATTCATGGTCGAAACGGCCGCTCAGCGAGTCGACCTGGGTCTCCTGCCGGTCGATGTTCCGGTAGCCGTAGTAGGTCGAGGGATAGACGCCCGGAAGCGGGCCGTTGAGGAAGGCGTTCGAGGCGTAGGGCACGCCGTACTGCGGCGTGTTTTCATCCTCCTGGTGGAAGGCGGCGAGGGTGAAGCGGGTCGGACCGTCGATGCCGAAGGTCAACGCCGGCGCGACACCCCAGCGCTCATAGGTCTCGACGTCCCGCCCCGGCGCGTCGTTGCCGTGGACCATCAGGTTCAGGCGGCCGGCGACACCGTCAGCCAGCTGACGGTTCGCGTCGACCGTGAACCGCGCGTAGCGCTCGGTTCCCAGTGCGCCGCTGACCAGGACGCTGTCGCGCGCGCGCGGCTGCTTGCTCACCAGGTTGATCGAACCGCCGACCGAGCCGGCGCCGGCGTAGACCGAGTTGCTGCCGTTGATCACTTCGATCTGCTGAAGGTTGAAAGGATCGGTGCGGCTGTACTGGGCGCTGTCGCGCAGGCCGTCGGTGGTGATGTCGTTGTTGGCCGAGTAGCCGCGCAGGTTGATGCTGTCCCCGTAGCCGCCGCCGCCCTCGCCGGCGCCGAAGGTGATCCCCGGCACCGTGGTGAGGATGTCGCGCAGGGTCAGCAGGTTCTGGTCGCGGATCGTGCGGTCGGAGACCACGGTGATCGTCTGCGGCGTGTCGAGCGGCTCGGAGGTCAGCTTCGGCGACGAGGGTTTGACGGCCTTCTCGCCGTAGACGTCGATGCTCGCCACTTCGGCGCCCAGATCCGCCTCGGCGGTCGCCGTGGCCATCTCTTCGGCCGCGACAGCCAGACCGGGCGCGAGCGACAGACCGGCGGCTCCGGCGACGGCGGCGACGCCGAGGGCGCGCTTGGCGCGAGCGGTCACGCCCGGGCGGCTGATGTTACGCATAGGTTTGGTATCCCCGTACTGGATCGGGGCGGCCTGTCCCGGCGCCCCTGATATTGCGAGGCGTTCTTATGTCTCGTGTTTCCAGATTGCAATGCGAATTATTCGCAACAAGCGGACTATTCCGCCGCGTGGAGCCCGGACAGGTGCTTGCGGCGCGCCCGTCGGCGCAGCCACATCACCGTTCCGGTGATCCCGAGCAGGGGCGGCGCGACACCGGTCAGGAAGACCAGGACCTGCCAGAGAAACGGCATTTCCTGCCCGTCATGGAGGCGGCGCATGGTGCGCGACAGCTCGTCCGGCTGGCCGGCCTGTCCGCCGCCGCCCCGACGCTCCTTCGCCACCCGGCCGTCCTTGTCGGAGACCTGGACCGTCGCGGGTTCGCTCTTCGGACCGGTTTCGAACTGCACGCGCCAGCTGGCGCGCTTGCCCTCGGTCGGAAGGCTGATCGAGGCGAGCTGAAGGCCCGGCTTTTCAGCGCTGGCGGTCGCAACCACCGCGTCGATCGATTGGGCGGGCGTCGCCAGCGGCGGAGGCGGAACCGGCCGCGGCGGTCGCGGCCCCTTCTGCCACTCGGCGACGCCGAACAGCGCCTTGCTGGTGTCCGGGAAGGAAATGTAGACGCCGGTCAGCGACACCACGAGCAACGGGATGAGCACCCAGAAGCCGAACATGTGGTGCAGGTTGTTCATCGTCGAGGGCGACCGCCGCCAGCGCAGGGCCTTCACCACAGCGTTGTTGCGCGGCCACCAGAGCCAGAGGCCCGTCAGGCACGACACGGTCATCGCCCAGCCCATCCAGCCGACGATCTTGCGGCCCAGGCCCGGCGTGGTGATCAGCAGGCTGCCGTGCAGCCTGTGCATGATGTTGATCAGCTCATCGCGGGTGTTGGCGATGTCGAGCACCTTGCCGGTCGCGGGGTCGAGCCAGGCGGTCAGCTGGGTCGGACGCTGGCCGGGCTTCAGCACTTCTCCGTTCAGCCGGGCGGTGACGGTGACGGGGCCCTCGCCGTGCTCGGGCATCCGCAGCTGGCTCACCGTGTAGCGCTCGCCGAAGCCGGCGCGCGCCGAGGCGAGCAGGGCGGACGGCGCCCTGGCCGGGCCCTGGGAAACCTCGAACCGGTGGGGGTGGAGCAGTTCGTCGAGCGGGTCGTGCCAGACCAGCAAGGCGCCGGAGACGCCGATGGGAACCAGCATCACGAACAGGCCGACGCCGATCCACAGGTGGACGTCGAGCCAGAGGCGGCGCAGGCGGCCGAGCACGGACTGGGTCAAGGAAAGTGCCCCCGAAAGCTAAACTGTCGTCAGCGGGTAGAGCTATTGCGACGCAAACGCAAGAGCACGCCTTGACCCCCGGCCCGCCGGGGCCTAGCCGGGAGCCCGCGAAGCGAGGGAGGCGGGCGATGAGCTTCAGGCTCGAACCGGTGGGCCACGTGCGTGGCGGACGCGTCGAGGCGATCGACGATGACTGGGGCCCGGAGCGCGCCAGGATCGAGCTCGATGCCGCACGCTTCACGCCCGAGAGCCTGTTTGGCCTGGCGGAATTCTCCCACGCCGAGATCGTCTTCATCTTCGACCGCATCACCGAGGCCGAGATCGTCACCGGCGCCCGCCATCCCCGGGGCCGCGAGGACTGGCCGCTGGTCGGCATCTTCGCCCAACGCGGCCGCAACCGGCCGAACCGCCTGGGCGTTTCTGTCTGCCGCATCGTCGGCGTCGAGGGCCTGACCCTGGAGGTCGAGGGCCTCGACGCCATCGACGGCACGCCTGTCCTCGACATCAAGCCGGTGATGGCGGAGTTCCAGCCGCGCGGCGAGATTCGCCAGCCCGCCTGGTCAAGCGAACTGATGGAAGGCTACTGGTGAAGCGCCCCCTGCAGGGCGTCCGCGTCCTGACCATCGAACACTTCGGCGCCGGCCCCTACGCCACCCTCTTGATGGCCGAGCTGGGCGCTGAGGTGATCAAGATCGAGAGTCCGTCGCTCGGCGGCGACGCCAGCCGGCCGACCGGCCCCTTCCTGCTCGGCGAACACGACAGCCAGTATTTCCAGACCTTCAGCCGCTCCAAGAAGAGCGCCGCCGTCGAGCTGAAGACCCATCAGGGCCGCGCTGACTTCGAGCGGCTGGTGAAGCGCGCCGACGCCGTGGTCAACAACCTGCGCGGCGACCAGCCGGTGAAGCTGGGCCTGACCTTCGCGGCGCTGAAGGCGATCAACCCGGCCATCGTCTGCGGCCATCTCTCCGCCTACGGCCGCGACAACAGCCGCGAGGGCTGGCCCGGCTACGACTATCCGATGCAGGCCGAGTGCGGGCTGATGAGCCTGACCGGAGAGCCCGACGGTCCGCCGACCCGGATGGGCGTCTCGATCATCGACTTCATGAGCGGCGCGACCTTCGCCTTCGGCGTGGTCTCCGGCGTCCTGTCGGCGCGAACGACCGGCGAAGGCTGCGATGTCGACGTCAGCCTGTTCGACGTCGCCCTGCATCAGCTGAGCTACCCGGCCATCTGGGCGATGAACGAGCGCCACGCGACTGAGCGACTGCCGAACGGCGCCCACCCCTCGCTGGCGCCGGTGCAGCGCGTGAGGACCGCCGACGGCTACGGCCAGCTGATGTGCATGACCCAGAAGTTCTGGGACGAGCTCTGCGTCCTGACCGGCCGCGCCGACCTGGCCGCCGACCCGCGCTTTGCCGACCTCGCCGCCCGGCGGGCCAACCTGCCGGCCCTGACCGAGGCGATCGACGCCCTGTTCGCGACCCGCACCAGCGCCGACTGGACCGCCCTGCTGGCCGGCCGCGTGCCGTTCGGGCCGGTGAACGGCATCCTCGAGGCGCTGGACAATCCGTTCGTCGCCGAGGTCGCCATGCGCGATGTCGTGGACCACCCCGACCGGCCCCAGGGCCTGCACATGCTGGCCGCGCCGATCAGGATCGATGGCGAGCGGATGCCCGGCAAACGGTCCCCCAAACTCGGCGAGCACACGGACGAGCTTCTGGGTTAGGCTGGCGGCATGTCCTCCGGCTTCCACCCCGTCGAGACCCGGCCGGCCCGCCAGTGGCGGCGCGGCGAAGCGGGCGATGTCGCCATCGAGCGCGCCCTCGCGGACGAGGCGCCGGTGGGCCTGCTCTACGATGGCCGGCCGCACGCGGTGCTTATGGCCACCCCGGCCGACGTCGAGGACCTGGCCGTCGGGTTCACCCTGACCGAGCGCATCGCCTCGCTCGCCGAGATCGAAGGCGTCTCGACCGAAGTCCTCGACGAGGGCCTGCAGGTCGATGTGCGCCTGACCGTCGACGGACGTCGATCGCGCGCCAGGGCCCGGGCCCGCACGCTTGAGGGCCGTTCCAGTTGTGGCCTCTGCGGCGTGCAGCGGCTGGCCCAGGCGGTGCGGCCGCTCAGCCCCCTGCCCGACGGCCCGGTCATCAGCCGCGCAGCGATCGAGGCCGCCCTCGACGCGCTGGAACAGCAGCAGGCGCTCGGCCGCCTGACCCGCGCCATGCACGCGGCGGCTTTCGCCCGGGCCGACGGGTCGCTGGCGCTCGTGCGCGAGGACATCGGCCGCCACAACGCGCTCGACAAACTGGTCGGGGCCGCCGCGCGTCAGACGGTCAGCCCGGCGACGGGTTTCGTCGTCGTCACCAGCCGCTGTTCCTACGAGATGGTCGAGAAGGCCGCCGTCGCGGGGTTCCCGCTGATGGTCGCCATCTCGGCCCCGACCGCGCTCGCCATCCGCAAGGCGGAGGAGTGCGGCATGACCCTGGTCGCCCTGGCCCGCGCCGACGGCTGCGCGGTCTTCACCCGGCCCGAGCGGATCGCGCCATGAGCAGGACAAGAGGGGTCGGCGACTACAAGGCCCCCGCCGGCGGCTGGGGCGCCCTGAAGGCCGTCGCCGGGGCGCTGGCCGATCAGGACACGGTCGTCGAAGGCGGCCGCACGCTGCTGTCGGCCAACCAGCCGGACGGCTTCGACTGTCCCGGCTGCGCATGGCCGGACCCGAAGCACACGTCCTCCTTCGAGTTCTGCGAGAACGGCGCGAAGGCGGTGGCCTGGGAAGCGACCGGCAAGCGCGCGACCCCCGAGGTGATCGGCGCCCACACCCTCGCCGAGCTGAAGACCTGGTCGGACCACGCCATCGAGGATCTCGGCCGGATCACCGAGCCGCTGCGGTACGATCGCGCGACCGACCGTTATGTCCGAGTGTCCTGGGAGGAGGCCTTCGCGCGTATCGGCGAGGTCATGCGCGCCTTGCCCGACCCCGATCGCGCCGAGTTCTACGCCTCCGGCCGCGCCTCGAACGAGGCCGCCTTCCTGTTCCAGCTCTTCGGCCGTCGCTTCGGGACCAACAACTTCCCGGACTGCTCGAACATGTGCCACGAGCCGACCAGCGTCGGCCTCGCCGAGCAGCTGGGCCTGGGCAAGGGTTCGGTGACGCTCGAGGACTTCGACCTCTGCGACGCCGTCTTCAGCTTCGGCCACAACCCTGGCACCAATCATCCGCGGATGATGGCCACCCTGCGCGAATGCGCCCGTCGGGGCGCGTCGATCGTGGTCTTCAATCCGCTGAAGGAGCGGGCGCTGGAGAAGTTCGCCTCGCCGCAGGATCCGGTCGAGATGGCGACCTTCACCGGAACCGACATCGCCAGCCGCTACTACCAGCTGCGCGTCGGCGGCGACGTGGCGGCGGTCGAGGGCATGATGAAGGTGCTGATCGCCGGCGATCACGTCGATACGGCCTTCATCGCGGACCAAACGAGCGGCTACGACGAGCTCGCCTCCCACCTGGAGGCGCGCGACTGGCCGGATCTGGAGCGCGAGAGCGGCCTGGCCAGGGCTGAGATCGAGGAGGCCGCCGGCATCCTGGCCCGGTCGAAGGCGGCCATCCTCTGTTACGGCATGGGCGTCACCCAGCACCGCTCGGCGTCGAGCGCGGTGCAGCAGCTGGTGAACCTGCTCCTGCTCGGCGGCCACATCGGCCGGCCCGGCGCGGGCATCTGCCCGCTGCGCGGCCACTCCAACGTCCAGGGCGCGCGCACGGTCGGGGTGACCGAACGGCCGGACGCGACGCTGCTCGGCGCGATCGAGAGCGCGTTCGGCTTCACCCCGCCCACTGCCCACGGTCATGCCGTCGTCGAGGCCATCGAGGCCATGCTGGCCGGCCAGGCGAAAGTCTTCGTCGGCCTGGGCGGCAACTTCGCCGTCGCCGCGCCGGACCCGGCCTTGACCTTCGAAGCCATGGGCCGGCTGGACCTGACCGTCCACATCGCCACCAAGCTCAACCGCACCCACCTGCTGCCGGGCGCGGAAAGCTATGTCCTGCCGTGCCTGGGCCGCACCGAGATCGACGTCCAGAACGGCGTCCGGCAGTCGGTGACCGTCGAGGACTCGATGTCGATGGTCCACGCCTCGCGCGGCCTGAACCCGCCGGCGTCCGAACACCTCCGCTCGGAGCCCTGGATCGTCGCCGAGCTGGCCCATGCGGCGCTGGGCGTCGACAGCGGCGTCGACTGGCGCGGCCTCGCGGCTGACTACGACCTGATCCGCGAGAAGATCGAGGCGGTCTTCCCGGCCGCCTTCGCCGGCTACAACGAGCGCATCCGGATTCCCGGCGGCTTCCGGCTGCCGGCGCCGCCGTCGGATCGCGTCTGGAAGACCGCCACTGGCCGCGCCCGCCTGATGCCCTTCCGCCATGACGACCCGGCGATCACCGAGGCCACGCGCGGCGATCCCGACGTCCTGGTGCTGACCACGATCCGCAGCCACGACCAGTACAACACCACCATCTACGGCCTGAACGACCGCTATCGCGGCGTGAAGGGCCGGCGGGATGTGGTCTTTGCGCATCCGGCCGATCTGGCGGCCCGCGGCCTCGCCGACGGCGATCGCATCGACCTCGTCGCCGCCTTTGCTCAAGACGGCGCCGACCGCTCCGTGCGCGGCTTCACCGTCGTCTCCCGCGACCTGCCGCGCGGCTGCCTCGCGGCCTACTACCCCGAGGCCAACCCGCTGCTGCCCCTCTCCGAACGCGACGCGCGCAGCACCACGCCCGCCTACAAGGCGATACCCGTGCGGATGACGGCCGCCCGCTAGACCTTCAGGTCCTCGCCGGTCATGCGGCGGTAGAGGTCGAGGTAGCGCGACGACATCGCATGGATCACCGGGTCCGGCAGCGCCGGCGGCGGCGCCTCGCCGTTCCAGCGGCCGGCCGCCCGCTCCGCGTCGAGGTAGTCTCGCAGGGGCTGCTTGTCGAAACTCGGCGGGACCTCGCCGACGCTCCAGCCTTCCGCCGGCCAGTAGCGGGAACTGTCCGGGGTCATGACCTCGTCGATCAGCACCACGCGGCCGTCGGCGTCCCGGCCGAACTCGAACTTGGTGTCGGCCAGCACCAGGCCGCGTTCGAGCGCCGCGTCGCGTCCGGCGCTGTAGACGGCCCGCGCCAGCCGCTCCAGTTCGGCGGCCAGCTCGGCGCCGACCAGCTCAACCATGCGGGAGACGGGGATGTTCTCGTCGTGGCCGGTCTCGGCCTTGGTCGCCGGGCTGAAGACCGGCGGATCGAACCGTTCGCTCTGCCGCAGCCCGGCCGGCAGGGTCTCGCCCGCCAGGGTGCCGGTCGCGGCGTATTCCTTCCAGGCCGAGCCGGACAGGTAGCCGCGCACGACGCACTCGATCGGCACAACCTCGACCCGGCGGCACAAGGTGGCGCGACCGACGATCTGGTCACGGTGGGCAGCCAGCGCGGGTGCGGCCGCAATGATCTCGTCGGCGTCGACCGACAGCATGTGATGCTCGACGCTCAGCCTGCGGAACCACCAGGCGCTGAGCTGGGTCAGGACCGCGCCCTTGTGCGGAACCGCCTCGTTCATCACCACGTCGAAGGCGCTGACCCGGTCCGTGGCGATCAGCAGCAGCCGGTCCTCGCCCACGGCGTAGATGTCGCGCACCTTGCCGCGGCCGATCAGGGGGAGCGGCAGATCGCTTCGGGTCAGGAGGGTCACGGTCGGGTCTCTCTAGAGGGTCTTGCGGATGTCCGCCCAGGCGTTGGCCAGGGCGTCGCGATGGCCGGGATCGGCGACGGCGATCAGGGCCTCGGCCCGGCCATCGAGCGTCTGGCCGCGCAGGTCGGCGACGCCGTGCTCGGTGATGACGAGGCCGACGTCGGCGCGGGTCACCGACACCGCCGTCTGCGGCAGGCGCGGGACGATGCGGGTGACGGCCCCGCCCCTGGCCGAGGCCGGCAGCGCCAGGATCGGCAGGCCGCCGTCCGACAGCCGCGCCCCGCGCAGGAAGTCGGTCAACCCTCCGGTCCCTGAGATCTGCCGCCCGCCCTGGAACTCGGCGTTGGCCTGGCCGAACAGATCGACTTCCAGCGCGGAGTTCACCGCCACCAGCTTCGGAATCCGCGCCAGGGTCCGGACGTCATGGGTGAAGTCCGAAGACTCGAACCGGATCCGCTGGTCGGCGCCGCAGAGGCGGTAGAGGTCCGCATCGCCCGCCGCCAGTCCCGCGACCACCTCCGTCAGGGCGCCGCTGTCCAGGACCGCCTGCAAGGGTCCGGCGACCATGCCGGAGTGAATCTTCAGGCCCTTCATGCCCTCGAGCGCCTCGACCGCGGCCACGCCGGCCTTGCCGAGCCCGAACTGGATGCTGGCGCCCGGGGTCAGCAGGCCCTGCAGATGGGCCTTGATGCGATCGAAGGCCGGATCGAGGTCGCCGGCCTCGTAGGTCAGCAGCGGCGTCTCGTCCTCGGCGACGAGGTCGAAGTCGGCGAGGTCGAACACCGGACCCTGCACGCGGGGCATGTGCCGGTTGACGACGGCGACCCTGAACACGCCTTCGCGGTGGATGACGCCGGGCGCCAGATCCGAAGCCACGCCCAGCGACACCGTGCCCTCGGCGTCCGGCGGACTGACGACGAACACCGCGGCGTCCAGCGGTGTGGACGCCAGCCATCCGTAGGCCTGGAACCAGGTCATCGGCCGGAGGGCGAACCTTCCGGCCTCGAAGCTCGGTCGCCAGTCGCCGGACAGGAACGTCCCTTCGGCCCGCGCGGTCTCGTGCAACGCCGCCCAGTCGGTGCGGTTGATGCCCGGCACATGGGCGCCGACGAAGGTCAGGCCGGCGGCCAGATCGGGATCGGCCCGGTAGGCCGCCAACAGGCCCAGCGGCTCACCGGGACCGCCTGGAACGAACAGCCGTCCGCCAGTTCCCTTCAAGCGGGAGGCGAGTTGTCGGACTGCGTTGTCAATCGAGACGCGAATCACGTCATCCTCGGTTCAGATGACGCCTGCAACCGTATGCGGCGCCTGCGTGTTCAGTGCTTTGAATGCCCGGCCCACGGAAGGACCTGGAAGCGTCAGATGAGAACCTCGATCGACCACCCCTACAGCGTCCTGGCGCCCTTCCTGTGGATCGCCGCGGTCAGTTTCGCGACCGGTTTCCTCGGTTACCTCGCCCTGCATCCGGTGAACTTCTAGGCCGCGCCGGTCGAGCCGAAGCCGCCGGCGCCCCGCGCCGTCTCGTCCAGCGTTGAAACCTCTTCCCATCGCGCCGACGCGACAGGCGCGATGACCAGTTGCGCGATGCGGTCGCCCCGCCGGATGACGAAATCCTCTTCGCCGAGGTTGATCAGGATCACCTTCACCTCGCCGCGGTAGTCGGCGTCGATGGTGCCGGGCGTGTTCAGACAGGTGACGCCGCTCTTCGCCGCCAGGCCGGACCGCGGCCGGACCTGGGCCTCGAAACCCGCCGGCACCGCGAAGGCCAGACCCGTGGGCACCATCGCCCGGGCCATCGGCTTGAGGATCAGCGGCTCGCCCTCGGCCACCGCCGCCCGCAGGTCCATGCCGGCCGCCAGCGCTGTCTCGTAGGCCGGCAGGGGAATGCCCTCGCCGTGCGGCAGCCGGGTGATGGGGATGGTCGGGGTCACGCCAGCGCCTCCGCGATACGAGCGGCCAGCTTGGCGCCGACGGCTTCCTTGGCGTCGCGCTCCCAGCGCTCGACGCCCGTCTTCGAAATCAGCAACACCGCGTTCTCCGCCCCGCCCATGACGCCGGGCTCGGTCACGTCGTTGGCGATGATCCAGTCGCAGTTCTTGCGCGCCAGCTTGGCCCGGGCGTGCATCTCGACGTCGTTGGTCTCGGCCGCGAAGCCGACGACCAGCTTCGGCCGGCGCGGGTTGTCCAGGGCGAGCGTGGCCAGGATGTCGGGGTTCTCGACCAGCTTCAGCTCCGGCGGGCCGTCCTTGCCCTTCTTCAGCTTCACGCCGAAGGCCTCGTCCGGACGCCAGTCGGCGACGGCGGCGACACAGACGGCTGCGTCGGCCGGCAGGGCGGCCGTGCAGGCGGCCAGCATCTCGCGGGCCGACTCCACGTCGATCCGCGTCACGCCCGCCGGCGTCGGCAGCGCGACGGGTCCGGCGACCAGCGTCACCCGGGCGCCCAGCGCGGCGAGGCCGGCGGCGATGGCGAAACCCTGACGGCCGCTTGAGCGATTGGTCAGCACCCGCACCGGGTCGAGCGCCTCCGCCGTCGGTCCGGCGGTGACCAGAACGTGCTTGCCGGCCAGCGGGCGGCCCTTGGGACCCTCGAGCATGGCCATGACGGCGTCAAAGATCGCCTGCGGCTCCGCCATGCGCCCGGCGCCGAACTCGCCACAGGCCATGGCGCCCTCGTCGGGGCCCACGAAGCTGACGCCGTCGTCCTGCAGCGTCTTCAGATTCCGCCGGGTGGCCGCATGCTCCCACATGCGCACGTTCATGGCCGGGGCCATCAGCACCGGCTTGTCGGTGGCCAGCAGGGTCGTGGAGGCCAGGTCTCCGGCCAGGCCGTGCGCCGCCTTGGCCATCAGGTCGGCCGTCGCCGGCGCCACCACCACGAGGTCAGCCGAACGGCTGAGCTCAATGTGGCCCATCTCCGCCTCGTCGGTGAGGGAGAACAGCTCGCTGTACACCCGGTCCTCGGCCAGGGCCGACAGCGACAGCGGCGTCACGAACTCGGCGCCGGCCTTTGTCAGGATCGGCCGAACGGCCACGCCGGCCTTGCGCAGCAGCCGCGTCAGCTCGAGCGTCTTGTAGGCCGCGATGCCGCCGCCGACGATCAGAAGAACCCGCCGCTCGCCCAAACCGCGTCCTCGCTTCGAAGCCTCTCGCTCCTTACGGCGCGGCCGGGCGCTGGACAACCGCCCGCACATGTGTTCCTAGTTCGTTCGTTCACTCGCAGAAGTGGTGTGACGGGGGTTCTCATGATCAGATTGAAAAGCGGCCCTGCCGCGATCGCGGCCCTGTGCCTGTTCGTCTGCGCCTGCGACGGCGGGCCCTCGGCGACGCCGGTGCAGAAGGCCGGGGCCGGAGGCGCCGCGCCGGCGGCGGCCGACGAGGACGCGCCCGGCCGGACCGGGCGCTACGCCGATCGCGCGCCCGCGCCGCAGGTCGACGGCAAGCCGATGTGGTCGGCCACGCGGCGGTTCACCGCCGAACAGAACGCGCAACGCGTCTTCGAGCGCAACGGCGCGGCGTTCGAGGCGAAGTCCGTCGACGCCTTTGTCCGCAAGGCCCACGCCTTCGTGTCGAACCCGCCGCGCGGTTCGAAGACCCTGAAGCGCGCCAACGGCGACACCGTGATCTACGATCCGGCCGGCAACGTCTTCGCCGTCGTCACCCGCGAGGGGGCGCCGCGCACGATGTTCAGGCCGGACGAGGGTCCCGCCTACTGGGAGAAGGTCAAGGCGCAGGAGGCGGCGCGGACCGAGGGCCGACGGCAGGGTGGAGAGGGCGAGGGCTAGGGTCTTCCGGTCCGCTCATCCCCACGAAGGGGGCGAGCGGTTTCAGGATGCTACCCCAGCAGCCATCCCAGCAGCCCGGCCAGACCCGCGACGGCCGCGCCGATGGCGAACCAGAGCAGGCGCGACGCCGGGGCCCGGACCGCGACCACCGTCGTCGGCGCGGCGAGACCGGCTTCCTGCGCCTCGGCCAGACGGGCGATGGCCCGGATGGCCTTGATCGCGTCCTCGGCCAGCTCGCGAGCCTTGGCGACCGGCGACAGTTCGCGACTGATCCAGCGGCGGACCACGGGATCGGCGGCCTGCCACATGTCGTGATCGGGATAGAGCCGGCGGGCGACGCCCTCGACGGTGACCATGGTCTTCTGCAGCAGCACCAACTCGGGCCGCAGGCGCATCTCGAACAGGGCGGTGATCTCGAACAGCTGGGCCAGCAGCCGGCCCATCGAGACCTCGCTGGCCGCCCGGCCGAACACCGGCTCGCCGACCGCCCGCAGGGCCTGGGCGAAGGCGTCGACATCGTGGCGCCTGGGGACATAGCCGGCGTCGAAATGGACCTGCGCCACCCGCCGGTAGTCCTTGGTGATGAAGCCGTAGATGATCTCGGCCAGGAAGCGGCGCTCGATCGGCCCGAGCCGGCCGACGATGCCGAAGTCGACCGCGACCAGGCTGGCCGGGGCGGCGACGAACAGGTTTCCTTCATGCAGGTCGGCGTGGAAGACGCCATGGTCCAGCGCCTGGGCCAGGAAGCCGCGGATGACGTTGTCGGCCAGCGCCCGGCGGTCCAGGCCCGGCGCATCGAGCGTCGCCGGATCCGACAGCGGCAGGCCGCTGGCCCACTCCAGGGTCAGCACCCGCTTGCCGACGCCGTCCCAGACCACCGCCGGGGCGGACATGTAGGCGTCGCGGGCCATCACCTGGCCGACCTCGGCGGCGCCGGCCGCCTCCATCCGCAGGTCCAGCTCCAGCTCCAGCGAGCGGGCGACGATCTGCGCGAACAGCACCGGCTCGAGCCGGCGGGCCGGACCGATCCACCGCTCGAGGGTCCGCGCCACCATCAGCATCACGCGGCTGTCTGAGGCGACCCGCCGCTCGATCCCGGGCCTCAGGACCTTGACCGCCACACGGCGGCCGTCGAGCAGGGTCGCCTCATGGGCCTGGGCGATCGAGGCGGCGGCCACCGGCTCGCCGAACGCGGCGAACAGGCTCTCCACCGGTCGGCCCAGTTCGCGTTCGATCTCCGCCCGGGCGATGGCGGTCTCGAAGGGGGGCAGGCGGTCCTTGAGGTGCGACAGGTCCTGCGCGAACTGGCCGCCGAAGATGTCGGCCCGCGTCGACAGGACCTGACCGAGCTTGATCGCCACCGGCCCGAAGCTTTCCAGCGCCGTGGCCAGCCGCTCGCCCGGGCGGCCCTGCCCGGCTTTCGGGCCGGCGAACAGCCGCAGGAACCGGCCCAGCGTGCGCAGCCCCGTCGGCAGCAGCGGATCGACCTCGCGCGGGATCAGTGCGTCCGCGCGGATCAGCGTCCAGCCGACGGCCAGCAGACGGGAGAAGGCGGCGATGTCCATCGGACTAGATGGCCCGTCCCGTGTGCATGGCGGCGACGCCGTTGGTGAAGTTCACATAACCGGCGTTGCTGAAGCCCGCCTCGGCGATCATCCGGGCGAAGGTCTTCTGGTCCGGGAAACGGCGGATGCTCTCGACCAGGTACTGGTAGGACTCGCGGTCCTTCACCACCCATTCGCCGATCTGCGGGATCGCCTTGAAGGACCATAGGTCGTAGCCGGCGCGGATCACGCTGTTGGTCGGGCGCGAGAACTCGAGGCAGATGAACCGGCCGCCGGGCTTCAGCACCCGCCGGGCCTCGCGCAGGGCGGCGCTGACGTCGGTCACGTTGCGGATGCCGAAGGTGATCGAATAGGCGTCGGCGCAGGCGTCCGGCAGCGGCAGCCGCTGGGCGTCGCCGACGGCCCAGCAGACCTCCGGCGGATAGCCGCGCTCGCGGCCGGCCGCGATCATCTCGGCATTGTAGTCGATCACATGGATGGTCGCATCGTTCCCGCCCCGGCGCTCCTGCGCGGCGCGGGCCATCTTCGCGTAGCGATGGGCCATGTCGCCTGTGCCGCCGGCCACGTCGAGGATCACTTCGCCGGGCTGGGGGTTGAGGCGCGCGGCCGTGGCGTCCTTCCAGAGCCGGTGCACGCCCGCGCTCATCAGGTCGTTCATCAGGTCATAGCGGCCCGCCACCCGGTCGAAGACCCCGCGTACGAGACCGGCCTTCTCCGAGGCGTCGACATCGCGGAAACCGAAGGTGGCGCTGTTCTGGCTCATGGCTTGCCTCATAGACCCGAGCGGGGACCTGCGCTAGCCAAGCCCATCATGCCCGAGCTTCCCGAAGTCGAAACCGTCCGCCGCGGCCTGCAGCCCGCCCTCGAGGGCGCGCGGTTGATCCGGGTCGAGCAGCGGCGGCCCGACCTGCGGTTTCCGTTCCCTGACGGCTTCGTCCAGCGCCTGACCGGCGCCCGCATCGAACGCCTGGAGCGCCGGGCCAAGTACATCCTCGCACCGCTCGACCGGGGCGACGTGCTGGTGATGCACCTGGGCATGACCGGCCGCTTCGAGATCGAGGATCCGCACCGCATCACGCGGCCCGGCGAGTTCGTCCAGGCCGTCCCGCCTGACCCGAAGCATGCGCATGTCCTGTTCGAGACCGAGGCCGGCGCGACCGTGACCTATTACGACCCGCGCCGGTTCGGCTTCATGGGGCTGGCGCCCGCCGAGGCCCTGTCGGCCCATCCCTGGTTCGCCGGCATGGGCCCCGAGCCGCTCGGCCCCGACTTCCATGCCGACCACCTCGCCGCCGCCTTCGCCGGGCGCAAGCAGGGACCCAAGACCCTTCTGCTCGACCAGAGGATCGTGGCCGGGCTCGGCAACATCTATGTCTGCGAGGCGCTGCACCGGTCGGGGATTTCGCCGTTCAGGCCGGCCGGCGGGATCCCGAGGAAGAGGTTCCCGTTGCTGGTCCAGGTCATCCGCGACGTGCTGGGCGAGGCTATCGAGGCCGGCGGCTCGACCCTGCGCGACTTTGCGTCAGCCGAGGGCGCGCTCGGCTATTTCCAGCACAGCTTCCGCGTCTACGGCCGCGAGGGTGAGGCCTGCCCGACGCCCGGCTGCCGGGGGACCATCGCGCGCGAGGTCCAGGCCGGCCGCTCGACCTTCTTCTGCCGTCGCTGCCAAAGATGACGCGCGCCACGCAAAAGTCGCGAGCCGAGGGTCCGATCCGCCGCATGTCCAGAGTCGCCTCCCTCGTCCTCGCCGCCGTCACGATCCTCTCCGCCCTCGCGGCCCGACCGGCCGTCGCCGAGCCGGCGATGTGGACGGTCCGTGACTCCGATTCGACCATCGTGCTGTTTGGATCGGTCCATCTTCTGCCAGAGGGGTTGAAGTGGCGGACCCCGGCGCTGGACGCCGCGCTGGCCGCAGCCGACGACATCTGGTTCGAGACTCCCACCGAAGGCGGCGAAAGCGCCATGCTGGCCCGGCGCTACGGCACGCTGCCGGCCGGAGACAGCCTGACGGCCCGGCTCACGCCCAAGGGCCGCGAGCGGCTCGAGCGGCTGGCCGACCGCTACGGCCTGTCTCCCGCCGCGCTGGACGGTAGCCGGCCCTGGCTGGTCGATCTGACCCTCAGCGTCGCCGCCCTTGTCGCCGAGGGGGCCATCGCCGACGCGGGCGTCGAGCGCACGCTGGCCGACGCCGCGCCGGGGGCAAAGCGTCGCTACTTCGAGACCCCGGAAGAGCAGATCGGCTTCCTGGCCGGCGCGCCGGAAGCCGACCAGCTGCTGTCGCTCGAAGAGACGTTGCGCCAGCTCGACGAGGAACCGACCGTGTTCGCCGAGCTGATCCGCGCTTGGGTGCTGGGCGACCAGGCCGGGCTGGAGCGCCTGGGCGTCACGCCGATCCGCAGGCTGTCGCCGGTGCTCTACGAACGCCTGCTCGCCGGCCGCAACCGCCGCTGGGCGGAAGCCATCATCGAGCGGCTGGCCGGGTCGGGCGAGACCGTGATCGTGGTCGGCGCCGGGCATCTCACCGGCCCCGACAGCGTTCCGGCGTTGCTGCGGGCGAAGGGGATCAGGGTCGAGGGCCCCTAGCCCCTTGAGCGCGGGCGAAGGGCCGGGCACAAACCGCGCATGACCCAGTACACCGCCCTGATCGTCGAGACGCCGTCGGACGGCGTCCTGCTCGTCCGCCTGAACCGGCCCGAGGCCCTGAACGCGCTGAACTCCACCCTGCTGGACGAGCTCGGCCAGGTGCTGGACGCCGCCGCGGAGGATGACGGCGTCCGCTGTCTGGTGCTGACCGGTTCGGAGCGGGCCTTCGCGGCCGGCGCCGACATCAAGGAGATGTCGGAGAAGTCCTACGCCCAGATGATGAAGCTCGACTTCTTCACCGCGCCCGCCCGCAAGCTGGAGCAGTTCCGCAAGCCGGTGATCGCCGCGGTCAGCGGCTTCGCGCTGGGCGGCGGCTGCGAGCTGGCCATGATGTGCGACTTCATCATCGCTTCCGAGACGGCGAAGTTCGGCCAGCCCGAGATCAATCTCGGCGTCGCACCGGGCATCGGCGGCACCCAGCGCCTGACCCGCTTCATCGGCAAGGCCAAGGCGATGGACATGATCCTGACCGCCCGGATGATGGACGCCGCCGAGGCGGAGCGCTCGGGCCTCGTCTCCCGGGTCGTGCCGGCCGACAAGCTCATCGAGACGGCGCTGGAGGCGGCGGCGAAGATCGCGGCGCATTCGCCGCTGGCGGTGATGATGAACAAGGAGCTGGTCGAGGCGGCCTACGAGACCACCCTGACCACGGGCGTGGCGCTGGAACGCCGGCTGTTCCACAGCCTGTTCGCGTTCGAGGACCAGAAGGAAGGCATGGCCGCCTTCGTCGAGAAGCGGAAGCCGAGCTTCCGGGGAACCTAGGCGTCAGGGCGCCGTGAACAGGATCGGCGTCGCGGCGATCGTCAGGTGCCGGGCGCCCTCCTCGCTCGCCAGCCACTCGCCCAGAGCCAGCGCCCGGCGACGGGCGTCGCCCTTGCGGATGGCCAGGATGTGCACCTGGTCGCCCTGGATGGAGGCCTTCCACCGGTCGTTCAGCCTGGCCTGTCCCAGCCGTTGCAGGCGATCGGCGATCCTGCCTTCCCGCGTGACGACGAGATCGGCTTGCCGCGCCTCCACGCGCCGGAGCAGGTCCTGGGGCGTGCAGACGGTCAGGGTGTAGCCGTCCTCGCGACCGTATGCGGCGACCGCGCGGGCCAGGTAAACCTCCAGCCCGGGGTCGCAGACGATGTCGAGGCGGCGGGCGCCTGCCGGGCCGCAGCCCGCCGCCGCGAGGGTTCCGAGGATGAAGACTCTGCGATCCATGCGGGAGCTTGATCAGAAGCGCGGGCTTTGCGCCAGAGTCACGTTGACCCGCCCCGGTCCTTCCTGTATTTGCCCGCCCTTCGATTTATCCGGCGCTCGCGGTCGATCGCGCGCGCCCGTCCGTTTGAGGTCCAAAGCCACATGGCCAACAATCCCGGCGCCAAGAAGGCGATCCGAAAGATCGAGCGCCGCACCGAAGTGAACAAGGCGCGCCGTTCGCGCGTCCGCACCTACCTGCGCAAGTTCGAGGAAGCCCTCGCCGGCGGCGACGTCGCCGTGGCCAAGGCCGCCTTCATCGAGGCGCAGTCGGAGCTGATGCGCGCGGTGTCCAAGGGCGTGGTCCACAAGAACACCGGCTCTCGCAAGGTCTCGCGCCTGAACGCCCAGCTGAAGAAGCTGTCGGCCGCCTAGGTCCGACCGAACGCGGGTCGCCGGAATCCGGCGTAACGCCTTATGTTTCAGCACTTTGATGAACCGGCAGGCGCCCTCTGCGCCGGCCGGTTTTTTCGCGCCTGCGTTTCGCGTGTGCGGCGAAAAGGCTCACCCGTCAGGCGGTGAATTAACGATTTCCCTTACCCTGAGCGGGGCGGTTCCGAGTCAACAGAAATATCCGTGCCGAGACTCTAATTTCACATTTGACCCCCCGTTTTCGAGGTCGCTAGTGTGGAGTTCTCGACGCTTCAGTCCTCTCCTTCCCTGGGTATGAGAATGGCGGCGGCGGATGCTTTGCATTCGCCCCTCAGGAGACTTTTGCGCTCGAGTTTCGGCTTCTTCGTCGTGGGGGCGACAGGGGCATCGCGGGTAGAGCAGACAGAAAACGACGGGTGGGCGAACTATGACTTTCGTGGGTGGCCAGAACATGCCTTCGCAGACTCCGGCCGGCGCTGTGTGGACCAAGGCTTGCCTTGCGCTGCGCCATGAGCTGGGCGAGGCCGCATTCGGCTCCTGGCTGGCCCAGGCCGCCTTGCGCGAAGTGTCAGGGCAGCTGGTTCTCGTCACGCCCACCGGCGTCGCCCGCGACTGGATCCGCCGCAACGCCTGGCGCCGCATCGGCGAACTGTGGGCCCAGCACGACCCCGAGGGCCGCGTGCTGGATCTGAAGTCGCGAATGGAGTTCGAGGCTGACACCGGCGGCCTCGACATCATCGCCGAGGCGATCGAGGTGCTGGACCCGGTCTCGACCGACGCCCCGACCATCGCGCCGACCCCGGCCGCGCGACCCTCGCGCACCGCCGGGCTGCAGGAACGCTTCACCTTCGACACCTTCGTGCCGGGCCCGGCCAACGAGTTCGCCCATGCGGTCGCCCGCCGGGTGGCCAGCTGGGCCGACGGTCACTTCAATCCGGTCGTGTTCCACAGCCCCTACGGCTTCGGGAAGACCCACCTGCTCAACGCCCTGGCCTGGGAGGCCATGCGCGCGGCGCCGACCAAGCGCGTCGTCTATCTGAGCGCCGAGCGTTTCCTGTCGACCTTCGTGCGGGCGGTGATGGATCGCTCGACCTCGCTGTTCAAGGAAGAGCTGCGCGCCGCCGACCTGCTGCTGATCGACGACGTCCATTTCGTGGCCGGCAAGCAGTCGACCCAGGAAGAACTGTTCCACACCCTGACCGCCCTGATGGAAGACGGTCGCCGGGTGGTGTTCTCGGCCGACCGTCCGCCAGCGGCGATCACCGAGATGGACGCGCGCCTGCGCAGCCACCTGTCCGCCGGACTGGTCTGCGGCATCGAGCCCGCCGACCGCGGCCTGCGCATGGGCATCCTGGAGCGCAAGCTGGCGTCGCTGGGCCGCCAGGGCGGCTTCATCGCCCAGGCCCGCCCCGAGGTGCTGCAGTTCCTCGCCGACCGCTTCACCGACAGCGTCCGCGAGCTGGAGGGCGCGCTGAACACCCTGGTGGCCCGCATGGGCGGCGAGGTGGCGGGCCTGTCGCTCGACGAGGCGCAGAACATCCTGCGGCCTCACCTGCGCGGGGCCGAGAAGCGCATCACCATCGACGACATCCAGAAAGCCACGTCCGAGCACTTCGGCCTGCGCCAGGCGGACCTGATCAGCGAGCGCCGCAATCGGTCGGTGGCCCGTCCGCGCCAGGCGGCGATGTGGCTGGCCAAGCAGCTGACGACGCGCTCGCTGCCGGACATCGGCCGGCGCTTCGGCGGCCGGGATCACACCACGGTCCTGCACGCCGTGCGCCGCATCGAGGCCCTGAAGGCCGACGACGCCCAACTGGCGCGCGATCTCGAGGCGTTGACCCGCAAGCTTCGGGGCTGACCGGCCCTTCCCCCGTCATCCTCGGACCTGTTCCGAAGATGACGGAGGTGGGATCAGAACCGCTTTCCGCGCACGCCCTTGTCCGCGAAGTAGTCGATCATCTTGCGCCAGCCGTCCTGGGCCGCATTGAGGTCGTAGCTGGCGCGATAGTCGGCATGGAAGCCGTGCTGGGCCTCCGGATAGACGATGATCCGGGCATCGGTCTTACGGTACTCGCGCAGCTTGGCGTTCATCGCCTCGACGTCGGCGAGCGGGATGCCCTGGTCCTTGCCGGCGTAAAGGCCGAGCACCGGCGCCTTCAGGAAGCCGGCCAGATCCAGCGGCCATTCCCGCTCCGGCTCCGACAGGAACTGGCCCGCCGCCGGGCGCGTCAGCCGGCCGTACCAGGCCACGCCGCACTGGAAGTATCGGAACCGGGAGCAGGCCAGCCAGACCACGGCGCCGCCCCAGCAGTAGCCGGTGATGGCCATCTTCTTGCGATCGACGAAGGACTGGTTGCTCAGCCAGCCGACGGTGGCGGTCAGGTCGTTCATCACCTGCTCGTCGGTGGTCGCCGAGACGATCTTGCGGATCGCCGCGAAGTCGGTCAGCGGGGCCGGATCACCGTGCCGGGCGAAGAAGTCGGTGGCGATGGCCACATAGCCGAGCTTGGCCAGGCGCCGGCAGACGTCGCGGATATACTCGTGAACCCCGAAGACCTCGGACACGACCACCACGACCGGGAACTTCCCGCGCGCGGCCGGGCGGGCGACGTAGGCCGGAATGTCGCGGTCGCCCGCCGGGATCATCGCCGTCTCCGCGACCAGCCCGTCGAGGTCGGTGACGATCGGCTCGGCCGAGGCCGACACGGCCGCCGCCGCGTAGCCGGCGAAGAACAGCCCGCCGAGCGCGCGGCGCGAGAGGTCCAGATCGCCGGGCAGGTTTCCTTCCGGACGGGTCAGCTTGAGCATGGCGTTCTCCCTGGCGGCGCCGTTTTGTCGCACCCTATCGCGCGGAGGCCTCCTGCGCCAACACCGGCGCGGGGGCCGCGCGGCGCAGGGTCAGGTTGATGCGACCTCCGCCGGGCACCAGACGCGAGGAGCCGGGGATGATCCGGTCGATCCCGTGGTAGGCCAGCCGCGCCTCGCCGGCGAGCAGACAGACATCGCCCGAGGCCAGCCGCAGCGACCGGGTCGGATCCTTGCGCGACAGCCCGCCGATGCGGAACAGGGCCGTGTCGCCCAGCGAGACCGAAAGCACCGGAAAGCGGAAATCGGCCTCATCCTCGTCGCGGTGCAGACCCATCCGGGCGCCGGGCCGGTAGAGATTGACCAGCACCGCGTCGGCGGGGATCTCCGCATCGGCAAGGTCGCGCCACAGCGTCTGCAGCAGCGGCGGGATCGGCGGCCAGGGGCGGCCGGTCAGGGGATGGCGCGGCTCGTAGCGGTAGCCCAGGCGATCGGTGACCCAGGACAGCGGGCCCATGCCGGTGGTCTCGACGCTCATCGGCTTGCCGCCTGGGGTGGACTGGACGTGGAACGGCGCCGCCCGGGCGGCGCTCAGGACGTCGCTGACCAGGTCCGCCTGGTCGGCCGGCGACAGACGTCCCGGCAGCAGCCTGAAGCCAGATATTTCCGCCATCGCCTTTGCTCGCCTCGGGATTCAGCCTGCGCGCGCCGCCGCCGGGATACAAGATCGACCGGCCCGCGCGCCGCGCCGTCGCGGCCGCCCGGCCGCAAAGGGGTCGGCTGGCCGACAAAGCCCTCAATTTGGCTGGGGTTTTGCTCTTGCGGCAGGGGGCCTGCTTCCCATATGGCGATCTTGACGACGGTTTCCGCGAAAGGAAGCCGGTCCATCCCACTCAGAGGATCCATCGGGGACGGAAGAGAAAAACCGGAGCGCTTCCTAAGAAGGCTCTTGTCGCCGCCGTCCGCCAGTCACGGAGCTAGAAAGACCTCAAGATGAGCAAGATCATCGGTATTGACCTTGGCACCACGAACTCGTGCGTCGCCATCATGGACGGCAAGAACCCGAAGGTGATCGAGAACGCCGAGGGCGCGCGCACCACGCCCTCCATCGTCGCCTTCCTCGATGACGGCGAGAAGCTCGTCGGCCAGCCGGCCAAGCGTCAGGCGGTGACCAACCCGTCCAACACCCTGTTCGCGATCAAGCGCCTGATCGGCCGCTCGTTCAGCGACCCCGTGGTGGCCAAGGACAAGGGCATGGTGCCCTATGACATCGTCAAGGGCCCGAACGGCGACGCCTGGGTGAAGGCCCAGGGCAAGGACTACAGCCCGCAGGAAGTCTCGGCCTTCATCCTGATGAAGCTCAAGGAAGACGCCGAGCGTCACCTGGGCGAAACGGTCACCAAGGCCGTCATCACCGTCCCGGCCTACTTCAACGACGCCCAGCGCCAGGCCACCAAGGACGCCGGCAAGATCGCCGGCCTGGAAGTGCTGCGCATCATCAACGAGCCGACCGCGGCGGCTCTTGCCTACGGCCTGGACAAGAACGACGGCAAGAAGATCGCGGTCTACGACCTCGGCGGCGGCACCTTCGACGTCTCGATCCTCGAGATCGGCGACGGCGTGTTCGAGGTGAAGGCGACCAACGGCGACACCTTCCTCGGCGGTGAGGACTTCGACCTTCGCGTGGTCGACTACCTGGCCGACGAGTTCAAGAAGGAAACCGGCACCGATCTGCGCAACGACAAGCTCGCCCTTCAGCGCCTGAAGGAAGAGGCCGAAAAGGCCAAGAAGGAGCTGTCGACCACCGCGCAGTACGAAGTGAACCTGCCCTTCATCAGCATGAACGCGTCGGGTCCGCTGCACCTGAACATCAAGCTGTCGCGCGCCAAGCTGGAAGCCCTGGTCGAGGACCTGATCGCCAAGACGATCACGCCCTGCGAACAGGCGCTGAAGGACGCCGGCCTGAAGAAGAGCGACATCGACGAAGTGATCCTGGTCGGCGGCATGACCCGCATGCCCAAGGTCGTGGACGCGGTGAAGGAGTTCTTCGGCCGTGAGCCGCACAAGGGCGTGAACCCGGACGAAGTCGTGGCGCTGGGCGCCGCGGTCCAGGCCGGCGTGCTGCAGGGCGACGTCAAGGACGTGCTGCTGCTCGACGTGACCCCGCTGACGCTGGGCATCGAGACCCTGGGCGGCGTGTTCACTCCGCTGATCGAGCGCAACACCACCATCCCGACCAAGAAGAGCCAGACCTTCTCGACCGCCGACGACAACCAGTCGGCCGTGACGATCCGGGTCTTCCAGGGCGAGCGCCCGATGGCGTCGGACAACAAGATGCTGGGCCAGTTCGACCTGGTCGGCATCCCGCCGGCCCCCCGCGGCGTGCCGCAGATCGAGGTCATCTTCGACATCGACGCCAACGGCATCGTCCACGTCACCGCCAAGGACAAGGCGACCAACAAGGAGCAGTCGATCCGCATCCAGGCGAGCGGCGGCCTCTCGGACGCCGACATCGAAAAGATGGTCCGTGAAGCGGAGGCCAACAAGGCCGAGGACGAGAAGCGCAAGGCCGGCGTCGACGCGCGCAACCAGGCCGACGCGGTCATCCACTCGACCGAGAAGGCCTTGGCCGAGCACGGCGACAAGGTGAGCGCCGACGAGAAGGGCGCCATCGAAACCGCCCTGACCGACCTCAAGGCGGTGCTCGAAGGCGGCGACGCCGATGACATCGGCGCCAAGACCCAGGCCCTCATCCAGGCTTCGATGAAGCTGGGCGAGGCCATGTACAAGTCCCAGCAGGGCGACGCCGGCGACGGCGCGGCCGGCCAAGCCTCGGACGACGGCGTCGTGGACGCCGAGTTCGAGGAAGTCGACGGCGACGACGACAAGAAGTCGGCGTGACGTTCCGCCTCATGGCGACGGGATCCCAGGACATGACACAAGCCTGCCCGGGGACCGTCGCCGCCGCCTTCGCGAAGGCAGAAGTCCCGTTCCTCTCGTCCATGCCGTTCGCGGCGTGGGTCTTGCAGGGGAACGGGCGCTCTACCACTTCACAAGACAAGCTTTTCCGAATGTCCGTCCATGCGTGACTACTACGACATTCTCGGCGTCCAGCGCGGCTGCGACGAGGCGACGCTGAAGAGCGCCTTCCGCAAGAAGGCGATGGAGCATCACCCCGACCGCAACGGCGGCTGCGCTGACTCCGAAACGCGCTTCAAGGAAGTCAACGAGGCCTACTCGGTGCTGTCCGACGCCCAGAAGCGCGCGGCCTACGACCGTTTCGGCCATGAGGGCGTCAACCGCATGAACGGCGGCGGCGGCCAGCAGGGCTTCAACGACGTCCACGACATCTTCAACGAGGTGTTCGGCGACGCGTTCGGCGAGATGTTCGGTGGCGGCCGCCGTCGTCAGAACAACGGCCCGGCCCGCGGCGCCGACCTGCGCTACGACCTCGAAATCTCGCTGGAGCAGGCCTACGCCGGCGCCGATGTCGAGATCACCGTTCCGGCCTCGATCAAGTGCGAGCCGTGCGACGGGTCCGGCGCCAAGCCGGGCACCAGTCCGACGGTCTGCGGCAGCTGCGGCGGCGCCGGCCGGGTTCGCGCCACCCAGGGTTTCTTCGCCATCGAGCGCACCTGCCCCCGCTGCGGCGGCACGGGCAAGCTCGTGCTTGACCCCTGCAAGGACTGCCACGGCCATGGCCAGGTCCGGAAGGACCGCACGCTGTCGGTGCGCATCCCGGCCGGTGTGGACGACGGCGCCCGCATCCGCCTCGCCGGAGAGGGCGACGCCGGACAACGGGGCGGTCCGCGCGGCGACCTCTACATCTTCCTGTCGGTGACCCCGCACGACCTGTTCGAGCGCGACGGCCTGGATCTGCTCTGCACGGTGCCCGTCGCCATGACCACGGCGGCGCTGGGCGGCGAGATCGAGGCCCCCTGCCTGACGGGCGGCGAGAACTGCGACGGAAACTGCAGGATCCCGGTGAGGATTCCCGAGGGCGTACAGACCGGCAAGACGATCCGTCTCAAGGGCCGCGGCATGCCCTCCCTCCGCTCCCGGGAGCGGGGCGACCTGGTGGTCGAGTTGTTCGTCGAGACGCCCACGCACCTCAGCGCCCGTCAGAAGGAACTGATGCGCGAGCTGGCCGAGCTGTGCGGCGACGCCCAGCACCCGCAGGCCTCGGGGTTCATGGGCAAGGCCCGCAAGTTCTGGGACGGCGTCACCGGCCAGGTCTGACAGCCTCTTTCCGCAACGGCCCAAAGGCCCCCGATGTCGTCATCGGGGGCTTTTTTGCATCTGCCATCGTGACACCCGCGTCATTTTCTGGCCCTATGTGAACAATGACAAGATAAAGGGAGGCGGCCATGGCCGACGGGTCTTTCGATTTCGGCAGAGCGCAGCGGGACAAGGCCGAGCGGCTGGCCGCGGCGCGGGAGCATGCGTATTCGATCCCGCTGGAAGAGATCGATGTCGCCAATCCCGAGCTGTGGACCACCGACACCCACTGGCCCTACTTCGAGCGCCTGCGGAAGGAAGACCCTGTCCACTATTGCCCGAAGGGCCATGAGGAGGTCGGGCCCTACTGGTCGGTGACGAAGTTCAACGACATCATGGAGGTCGACACCTCCCACAACGTCTTCTCCTCGGACGCCTTCAAGGGCGGCATCACCCTGCGGAACTTCGACGAGGACTTCGTCCTGCCGATGTTCATCGCCATGGACCCGCCCAAGCACGATGTGCAGCGCAAGACGGTCAGCCCGATCGTCAGCCCCGCCAGCCTGATGCAGCTGGAGCCGATCATCCGCGAGCGTGCGGCCGGCCTGCTCGACAGCCTGCCGGTCGGCGAGGAGTTCGACTGGGTCGACAAGATCTCGATCGAGCTGACCACCCAGATGCTGGCCACCCTGTTCGACTTCCCGTTCGAGGACCGCCGCAAGCTGACCCGCTGGTCGGACGTGGCCACCGCCTCGCCGGAGAGCGGCATCATCGAGAGCGAGGAACAGCGCCGGATGGAGCTGTTCGAGTGCGTCGACTACTTCACCCGGCTCTGGAACGAGCGCGTCAACGCGCCGCCCAAAAACGACCTGATCTCGATGCTGGCCCACGGCGAATCCACGCGGAACATGGACCGCATGGAGTACCTCGGGAACCTGATCCTGCTCATCGTCGGCGGCAACGACACCACCCGCAATTCGATCAGCGGCGGCCTGATGTTCCTGAACGAGAACCCGGCCGAGTACGACAAGCTGCGCGCCAACCCGAACCTGATCCCGTCGATGGTGTCGGAAATCATCCGCTACCAGACGCCGCTGGCCTACATGCGCCGCACGGCGCTGCAGGACTACAATCTGGGCGGCAAGACCATCAAGGAAGGCGACAAGGTCGCGATGTGGTACGTCTCGGGCAACCGCGACGAGACGGCGATCGACAATCCGGACGCCTTCATCATCGATCGCGAGCGGCCCCGCCATCACATGTCGTTCGGCTTCGGCATCCACCGCTGCGTGGGCAACCGCCTGGCCGAGATGCAGCTTCGCATCGTCTGGGAAGAGATCCTCAAGCGCTACCCGCGGATCGACGTCGTGGGCGAGCCCAAGCGCGTCTACTCCAGCTTCGTGAAGGGCTACGAGAGCCTGCCCGCGGTGATCCCGGCCCGCGTGGGCTGATGCTGCCCGGCGATGAGGCGCTGGTCGTCCGCTCCCTGGAGCGGGCGGCCGAGCTCTGCGACGACCTGACGCCGCTGGTCTACGCCCGGCTGTTCGCGGCGCATCCGGAGATGGAAGCGCTGTTCATCCGCGACACCAACGGTCAGGTGCGCGGCGAGATGCTGACCCGCGCCTTCGAGGCGATCCTGGACTTCGTCGGCGACCGCCGCTGGGCTCATAACCTGATCCAGACCGAGGTGGTCAATCACGAGGGCTGGGACGTGCCGCGCAACGTCTTCGCGGTGTTCTTCGGCACGGTCGCGGAGACGATCAAGGCCGAGATCGGCGCGGCCTGGACGACGGATACCGAAGCGGCCTGGTCACGTCTGCTGGGCGACCTGGACTGGTACGTGAAACACCCGGATCAGGCGGCCGCGATGGCTAGTCGGGCATGATGTCCCTGTAGAGCGCGCGGCCCGCCCGTCGACGTTCCTTCGGATCGGTCTCGGCGACCAGGGCGATCAGACGGACAATCAAGACCAACAGCCCGACCGCCGCGCCTATGAACTTCAGCGTCCGACTTGCCTCGCGCGTGTCCGGAAGAAACGGATCGAGCAGGAAGACGGCGGCGACAGCGGCGACGAAGCCGATACCGACCCAGACGATCAGGTAGCTCCGCTTCGGCTTGCGCGTCAGCGGCGAGACGATCTCCGGAGGTGTCTCGCCGCCGCTCACCGTCAGCCCTTCCAGAACCCGACGATCTCGCGGACCTCAGCCACCGTGGGGGCGGCCACCTCGCTCGCGCGGGCCGCGCCTGCCGCCAGAATGCGGTCGATCTCGGCCGGATCGGCCAGGAAGCGGCGCATGGCGTCGCTCACGGGCGCGAGCCTGGCCACCGCCAGGTCGGCAAGAGCCGGCTTGAAGACCCCGAAGCCCTTGCCGCCGAACTCGGCGATCACCTGCTCGCGGGTCATCTCGGCCAGGGCGCCGTAGATGCTGACCAGGTTTTCGGCCTCAGGACGGGCGGCCAGGCCTTCCACGGTCTCCGGCAGCGGCTCGGGGTCGGTCTTGGCCTTGCGGATCTTCTGGCTGATGGTGTCGGCGTCGTCGGTGAGGTTGATGCGCGAGTTGTCGGACGGGTCCGACTTGCTCATCTTCGCAGCCCCGTCGCGCAGGCTCATGATCCGCGCGCCCGGCCCCTGGATCAGCGGGTCCGGCTGGGGGAAGAAGCCCGGCCGGTCGAAGTCGTGGTTGAACTTCTGGGCGATGTCGCGGGTCAGCTCCAGGTGCTGCTTCTGGTCATCGCCGACCGGCACATGGGTGGCCTTGTAGACGAGGATGTCGGCCGCCTGCAGCACCGGGTAGGTGTAGAGGCCGACCGAGCTGCGCTCCTTGTGCTTGCCGCTCTTCTCCTTGAACTGGGTCATCCGGTCGAGCCAGCCGAGGCGGGCGACGCAGTTGAAGATCCAGGCCAGCTCGGCGTGCTCGCGCACCGCCGACTGCGGGAAGATGGTGGCCTTGGCCGGGTCGAGTCCCGCGGCCAGGTAGGCGGCGGCGATCTCGCGGGTCTGGGCGGCGAGCAGGGCCGGATCCTGCCAGACGGTGATGGCGTGCAGGTCGGCGACGAAGATGAAGGTGTCCATCTCGTGCTGCAGGCGGGCGAACTTCACCAGCGCGCCGAGATAGTTGCCCAGATGCAGCGCGCCCGACGGCTGGACGCCGGAGAGCACGCGGACGGGGCCGGCGTAGGGAGCGGGGGCTTGGTCGGTCATCGGTCGGTCTTCTTGGGTACGGGTCTTACGCGCGCGGACGTGATCCGCGCCGGTGAGGGCGGATGGGCGTCAGGCGCTGCGCCATCGGCGCGGGGTATGTGCCGCGAAGACCATGGGAGGCTCGATACGGCGCCGCCGGGGTCAGGACAAGTCCGCTGACGGCGCCGCGCTCACACCGGGACGGCGGCGCAGGGCGGCCCTGATCTCGGCGATGGTCACGCCGCCCGACAGCAGAAGCAAGGGCGGATAGAGGGCCGCGCCGGCCATGCAGACCAGCAGGATGGTGATCTCCTTCGGCCCCAGCCCGATCAGGTTCAGCCCGCCGAACAGCGCCTCGAACTCGGCCCGCCAGAACTGGGCGGCGAACAGCGCCAGCCCCATCAAGGTGCTGGCGATCAGGATGCGGACGAGCTTGCCGGCCGCGGCGGGGGACGGCTTCCAGTCGCCGCGCCGCCGCAGGGTCCAGGCCATCTGGGCGACGTTCAGCCAGGAAGCGAAGGCCGTCGCCGCCGCGATGCCCTCGAACCCGATCACATAGAACAGCGCCACGCCGAGCACGATGTTGACGACCATCGAGACGATGGCGAACCGCATCGGCGCCCTGGTGTCGGAGCGCGCGAAGAACACCGGCGACAGAACCCGGGCCAGCACGAAGGCGGGCGTGCCCCAGCCGTAGTGGAACAGCGCCTTGGCGGTCTCGCTGGCGTCGTAGGGCGTGAACTCGCCGCGCTGGAACAGCCCGTCGATCAGGTAGTGTGGAATGGCGATCAGCGCCGCCGCCGCCGGCAGGGTCAGTGCCATGGCGAAGACGATCGCCTGGTCGGTCGTACGCTGGGCCTCGGCCTTGTCGTCCAGGCTTATGGCGCGCGACAGGGCTGGGAGAAGGGCCACCCCGATGGCCACGCCGACCAGGCCCAGCGGCAGCTGGTAGAAGCGGTCGGCGACGGCGAGCCAGGTGCGGGCGCCGTTCACCTGGCTGGCGATGATGCCGGAGATGAAGATGTTGATCTGGGTGACGCTGGCGGCGATGGCGCCCGGCACGGCGGTGGCGATCAGAGCCTTGATCTCGGGCGTCAGGCGCGGCCACGTCGGCCGGATCCTGGCGCCCACGCGGCGCACGCCCCACCACAACAGCGCCGCCTGGACGATGCCCGCGCCGAACACGCCCCAGGTCGCGGCATAGGCCGAGCCGATGGCGTCGTTGGGCGGAATGACGGCGATCAGGATGCCGGCGTTGAGGATGGTCGGCGCCGCCGCCGACAGCGCGAACCGCCCGCCGGCGTTCAGCACGCCGGACAGCAACGCCACGATCGCCATGCAGGGCAGGTAGGGCATGCTGATCTGGGTCAGGATGACCGCCAGCTTGTACTTCTCGGTCTCGAACCCGAAGCCCGGATTGATGACGATCATCAGCCACGGCATGGCCAGCTGGAAGGCGACGGTCAGGGCCAGGGTGATGGCCGCCAGGGTCGCCAGGGCGTCGGTCGCCAGCCGGTCGGCGGCGTCCTGTCCTTCCCTGGCCAGGACCTTGGAATAGGCGGGAACGAAGGCGGCGGTGAACGCCCCTTCGGCGAAGATGCGCCGGAACAGGTTCGGGAACGACTGGGCGGTGTTGAACGCGTCCGCCGCCGGCGTCGCGCTGGCCCCCAGCCGGGCGGTGATGAACAGATCACGCGCCAGCCCCATGAACCGGCTGACCAGCGTCAGGCTCGAGAACACCATCGACGAGCGGATCAGGCCGCCCTTGGGTTTGCTCGGTTCGGAGGGGGACGGCTGCTCTGCGCTCACAACCCGTTAGTGCGCCGGGGTCGGGGGACGGTCAAGGCGGGTGCTGGTCCCTGCGACGAAACGAGATCGTCCGAGCGTTTTCCCTCCCCCTTGTGGGGAGGGTGGATCGGCAAGCGCAGCGAGACGAGACGGGTGGGGCAAGCAGCGATCACCACCCGACGCTGAATGCGGCCATCACCTGCCCCACCCTGGTTCGCTTCGCGAACCTTCCTCCCTCCCCACAAGGGGGAGGGAAGGAGGTTACCGGGCGACGCTGGCCCTTGCCCGCTCCAGCCGCGGCCGGCCGCGCGCCTGGCCGACGCCTTCCTCGGCTTCCAGCACGGCCATCAGCGCCTCCTTCAAGGCCGCCGAGGCCTTGGCGTCGGTCAGCTTTCCCCCGCCCGGCGTCTGGACGTAGAAGGCGTCGACCGCCCGTTCGCCGTAGCCGTCGATGTGGGCGCTGATGATCGACAGGCCGGCGTCGGACACCACCCGGGCCAGGGCCTCGAGCAGGCCCGGACGGTCGCGGCCCGAAGCCTCGACCACGGTCGCGTCCTCGGAGGCTTCGTTGTCGAGCATGACGGTCGGCACGATCGAAAAGGCCGCCGCGCGGCCCAGTTCCTGCGGTTTGCGCGGCTCGAAGGTCGGCGGTTCACCCTTGCCGGCGGCTTCCAGCGCGTCGGCCAGCCGGCGCAGGATGCGCGGATTGTCCGCCCCGATGGGCGCGCCGGTGATGTCCTGCACATGGAAGACGTCGAGCGCCTGCCCCTGGGCCGAGGTGAACACCCGCGCGCCGACGACGTTGCCGCCCAGGCCGGAGATGGCCAGCGCGAGGTCCGCGAACAGTCCCCGGCGGTCGCGGGCGGCCACGACGATCTCGGCGGCGTTGCGGTCGGGCCGGACCCGGGTCTCGGCCGCGGCCCCGCCCTGGATCTGGGCCCGCCGCGCCAGCTCCGCGTGCGCGAGCAGCTCGTCCGGCGCGAAGGCGGTGAAATAGGCGTCCTCCATCGACGCCGCCCAGCCCTTGGCGACGGGATCGCGCTCGATCAGCGCCGCCCGGGCCTCGCCGGCGACGGCGTTCTGGTGGCGGCGCGCGCTGGCCGCCGGGTCGCTGCCCCGGCCGCCGCGGAAGATCGCCTCGGTCGAGGCGTAAAGCTCGCGCATCAGCTGGCCCTTCCAGCCGTTCCAGACGCCGGGCCCGACGGCGCGGATATCGGCGACGGTCAGCACCAGCAGCAGGCGCAACCGCTCCGGGTTCTCGACGATGCGGGCGAAGGCGGCGACGGTCGCCGGATCGGTGACGTCGCGCTTCTGGGCGTAGTCGCTCATCACCAGGTGATGCTCGACGAGCCAGGCGATCAGCTCGATCTTGCCGCGCTCGACGCCCAGACGCTCGCAGGCCGACCGCGCCGCGCGGGCGCCCGCCTTCTCCTGGCCGCCGACGCCGCCCTTGCCGGTGTCATGCAGCAGCATGGCCAGGAACAGGCTCTCGCGATCATCGATCAGGGGCATGATCGAGACCGACAGCGGGTGGTCCTCGGCCAGCCGCCCGTCGGCGATGTCGGCGATCACCCCCACGGCGCGCAGCGTGTGCTCGTCCACCGTGTAGGAGTGGTACATGTTGAACTGCATCTGGCAGACCACCCGCCCGAACTCGGGCAGCCAGCGGCCGAGCACGCCGGACTCGTTCATCAGCGTCAGGGTGCGATAGGTGCGCTTGCCGCGCGCCAGGATGTCGAGGAAGGCCTTCGCCGCCTCCGGGTCGCGCCGCGTCTTCGAGGTGATCAGCGTCAGGCTGCGGGTCACCGCCGTGAAGGCGTCCGGGTGCAGATCCAGGTTCCGCTGGTCGGCGATGCGGAAGATGCGGATCAGGTCGACCGGATCCTTCTCGAACACCTCCGGCCCATCGACGTTCAGCCGGCCGCCGTCCTCGAAGAAGCCCGGCGTGTCCAGCGGTTTGCGCTTGGGCCCGCCGCCGCCCGGCAGGAAGCGGGACAGACCCTTGGGCCGCGCCTTCAGGTGCTCGGTCTCGAGCTTGGCCGAGAAGGTGCGGGTCAGGGCCCCGACCTCGCGGGCGATCAGGAAGTAGCGGCGCATGAACCGCTCGACGGCCGGATTGTCCGCCCGGTCGCCATAGCCCATCCGCCGCGCGATCTCGGGCTGCAGGTCGAAGGTCAGCCGTTCCTCGGGCCGGCCCGTGGCGAAGTGCAGATGCGCCCTCACCGCATGCAGGAAGTCGAAAGCGCGGACGAAGGCGGCGACCTCCCGGCGGTCGAAGTAGGACAGGCGGAAGACATCCTCGGGCTTGTCGACCGGATGCAGATATTGGGCGATCCACATCAGGGTATGCAGGTCGCGCAGCGCGCCCTTGCCTTCCTTGACGTTGGGCTCGACCAGATAGCGGCTGGCGTCGGCGCGGCCGTGGCGGTCGTCGCGCTCCTTGAGCTTGGCCGCGACGAACTCGGCGCCCGTGCCCTTGATCACATCGTTGCGGAACCGCTTCCTCAGGTCCGCCGCCAGGACCTCGTCGCCGCTGAGCCGCCGCGCCTCCAGGATCGAGGTGCGGATCGTGAAATCCTCGCGGGAAAGCCTGATGCATTCCTCGACCGTCCGCGACGCGTGGCCGACCTTGAAGCCCAGGTCCCACAGCGCATAGAGCATGAACTCGATGACGCTCTCGGCGTGGGCGGTCTGCTTGTAGGGCCGCAGGAACAGCAGGTCGATGTCGCTGAACGGCGACAGCACCCCCCGGCCATAACCCCCCACCGCCAGCAGGCACAGCCGCTCGCCCTCGGTCGGGTTGCGGGCCCGGAACATGTGCACGGTGGTGAAGTCGTAGAGGGCGGTGATCACCTCGTCGGTGACGCCGCACAGCAGCCGCGCCGTCTCCACGCCTCCCGCGCCGTTTTCCAGCCGCTCCTTGGCGATCATCCGGCCGCGGAACAGGGCGGCCTTGAGGATCTCCAGCGCCTGCTTGCGCTGCTCCATCTCGTTTCCGGCCGCGTCCAGCGCGGCGGCCGACAGACGCGCCCTGAGGGCATGTCCGTCGACGACGTGTTCAAGGCGGGTCGGTCGGAGGCGTGGCGGCATGATGGCTAATATGGCCCCCCGAGACCCTTAGAGCATCCCCTTGAGTCGATAGAGCGCTTCCATCGCCTCGCGGGGGCTCATGCCGTCGGGATCGAGGCCGCGCAAGGCTTCCTCAACGGGACTTGGTCCTGATTTCACGGGCGTCGGCGCGGTCGCCGCGAAAAGCGGCAGGCCTTCCAGCCGGGCGGGTGATTCCGCCTCCGCTTCGAGCCGTTCCAGGACCTGCCGGGCCCGGGCGACGACAGCCGGCGGCACGCCCGCCAGTTTGGCCACCTGCACGCCGTAGCTGCGGTCGGCGGGGCCCGGTCCGGCTTCATGCAGGAAGACCAGGTCGCCGTTCCATTCCTTGGCCTTGAGGCTGAGGTTGGAGACGTAGCTGAGCTTCTCCTCGAGGGCGGCGAGCTCGTGGTAGTGGGTCGCGAACAGGGCCCGGCAGCGGTTGGTGGCGTGCAGGGCCTCGGCCGTCGCCCAGGCGATGGCGAGGCCGTCCCAGGTCGCCGTGCCGCGGCCGATCTCGTCGAGAATCACGAAGCTGCGCGGCGTCGCCTGGGTCAGGATCGCCGCCGTCTCGACCATCTCGGCCATGAAGGTCGAGCGGCCCCGCGCCAGGTCGTCGCCGGCCCCGACGCGGCTGAACAGCCGATCGACGACGCCCAGCCGCAGCGAGCGCGCCGGCACGAAGCAGCCAGCCTGGGCCATCACCGCCAGGATCGCGTTCTGGCGCAGGAAGGTCGATTTACCCGCCATGTTCGGCCCGGTGACGATCGACAGCCGCGCCGCCGTCTCGCCCGAGCCGTCCAGCGCGCAGTCGTTGGGCGTGAAGGGGTCGCCCGCCCACTTCACGGCCGCCTCGACCACCGGGTGCCGGGCGCCCACGACCTCGAAGGCGAAGGAGCGGTCGATCGTCGGCCGCACCGCCTGTTGGTCCTCGGCCCATTCGGCCAGGGCGGCGTCGACGTCCAGCGTCGCCAGGGCGCGGGCGGCCGCCTGGATGGCCGGGGCCAGATCGCAGGCGGCCTGACGCCAGCTTTCGAAGGTCTCCGCCTCGATGGCCAGCGCCCGCTCGCCCGCCTGGGCGATCCGCGCGTCGAGGTCGGCCAGCTCGACGGTCGTGAACCGCACCTGGTTGGCCAGGGTCTGGCGATGGATGAAGGTCGCGTTCAGCGGCGGCTGGAACAGCGGGTCGGCCTTGTTCGCCGTCGTCTCCACGAAATAGCCGAGCACCGCATTGTGCTTGATCTTCAGCGGCACGCCGCTCTCGGCCGCCAGGCGGCTCTCCAGCGCGATGATCACCCGGCGGCTGTCGTCGCGCAGGGCGCGGGCCTGGTCGAGTTCAGGCCGGACATTCGCGGCGACAAAGCCGCCGTCGCGGGTCTGGGCCGGCAGGTCAGGGCCGAGGCCGAATTCCAGCTGCGCGAGCAGGCCGGACAGATCCGCCGACAGCGACGGGTTCACCGCCGCCAGCGCCTGGTCGATCTCGGCCGGCGGCGGGGTCAGCTGGGCGCCTTCGAGCCCGAGCAGGGCCGACAGCTGCTCGCCGGTCTTCAGCCCGTCCCGCAGGCACCCGAGGTCCCGGGGGCCGCCCCGGCCGAGGGCCAGCCGCGACAGCGCCCGGGCCAGGTCGCCGGAGCGTCGCAGCGCCTCGCGCAGCTGTTCGCGCAGCCGGCGGCGCTCGACCATCCAGGCGACGGCGTCGAGCCGGACGTCGATGGCCTCCGGATCCAGCAGCGGCCGCGCCAGCCGCGCCGCCAGCAGGCGCGAGCCCGCCGCCGTCACGCAGCGGTCGAGACAGGCGAGCAGCGAGCCGTCGCGCTGTCCCGACAGGGTCTTCTCGATCTCGAGCGAACCCCGGGTCGCAGGATCGATGGCCATGACGTCCGCCTCGCCCGCCCGCTTCGGCGGCGACAGCACCGGCAGCTTGCCGGCCTGGGTCGTCTCGAGATGGGCGGCGATCAGGCCCAGCGCCGAGATCTCGGCGCCGGCCAGTCCGCCGAAGCCGTCGAGCGTATCGACGCCGTAGAGCCGCTTGAGGCGCGTCTCAGAGGCGGAGGGCTCGGCCAGCGCCTGGGCCACCGGCTGCACCAGCCCGCCGGCGCTTTTGAGCGCCAGGTTGACGGTTTCGTCGGCGAACAGCCGGTCGGGGACAAGGATCTCTGACGGCTGCAGCGCCGCCAGGGCGGCGGCCAGGCCCGACGGCGCGATCAGCAGGCTCTCGACCTCGCCGGTGGACAGTTCGACGCTCGCCACCGCCGCCTGCCCGGCCCGCAGGGCCACGGCCGCCAGCCGGTTGGCGCCCCGGGCGTCGAGCAGCCCTTCCTCGGTCAGCGTGCCCGGCGTGACGATCCGCACCACGTCACGCGCGACGATCGCTTTCGACCCGCGCTTCTTCGCCTCGGCAGGCGTCTCCACCTGTTCGCAGACCGCCACCTTGAAGCCCGAACGGATCAGCTTGGCGAGGTAGGCCTCGGCGGCATGGACGGGCACGCCGGCCATCGGGATCGGCTGGCCGTTGTGATGGCCGCGGAAGGTCTGGGCGATCCCCAGCGCGGCGGCGGCCTTGATCGCGTCATCGAAGAACAGCTCGTAGAAGTCGCCCATGCGGAAGAAGACCAGCGCGTCGGGCTGGCGCGACTTGGCCTCGAAGTACTGCGCCATGACCGGCGTCGCGCCGGCGGCCGTCGGGTGCACGGCGTCAGGAGGTGTGGGGGCGTTCATCGCGGGCGACCCTAGCGGGGTTCGCCGGAGCCGTTAAGGCCCGCCCATTGCCGCGACCGGGCGGTTGTGAAAGCTTCCCGGCGTCGGGGGAGACGAGTGATGCGCGGCGTGCTGATTGCGGTTTCGACCATGGGGCTGGCAGCCTTCGCCGCGCCGCCGGAGGAGCCGGCGCGCACGCCGCCGGGCTTCGCGGAACAACCCGATCCGGGCGCCGTCGCCCGCCACTATCCGGAGCGCGCGCTCCGCCTCGAGAAGGAAGGTCGCGCCACGATCGGCTGTCGGATCGACAGGACCGGCAAGTTGTCGGACTGCAGGGCGCTTGAGGAGTTTCCCGAGGGCCTCGGCTTCGGCGACGCCGCCGTCGCGATGTCGGCCGAGTTCCGGATGAGGCCGGGAACCCTCGACGGGGAGCCGGTCGAGGGCCTGATCCGCATCCCGATCAGCTTCAAGCTGCCGCCAGACCCCGTGGCGCGCTGGCCGTGGGAAAAGCCCGACTCCGGCGACAGCGGGCGGGAGGCCCCCAAACAGAAGCCGGGCCAGGATCTGTCGATCCTGACCCGGCCCTGGGTTCTCATTGGAATCGGACTGGCCATCTTCATGGCCCTGGGCGTCCTCGTCGCCGCCCTCTCGGGCCGGGAGCGACGCCGCCCGCCCGACGTCTAGGCCACGTAGCGCGCCTGACCCTCGTCGGCGCCCTCGTCGCTGATCCGGAAGCGGCGGATCATCGAGCCCAGCTGCTCGGCCTCCTGGCGCATCGCGTGCGAGGCGGCGGTCGATTCCTCGACCATGGCGGCGTTCTGCTGGGTGATCTGGTCCATGCGGTTGACCGCGATGTTGACCTCCTTCAGCCCGTTCGCCTGCTCGCGGACCGAGGCGCTGATCTCGGTGATCAGGCGCGTGACGTCGCCGACGCGGCCGACGATGCGCTCGAGCGCCTCGCCCGCTTCGCCGACCAGGGTCGCGCCGCTGTTGATCTGGTTGCTCGAGGAGGCGATCAGCGCCTTGATTTCCTTGGCCGCCTCTGCGGAGCGCTGGGCCAGGGCCCGCACTTCCTGGGCGACGACCGCGAAGCCTTTGCCGGCGTCGCCGGCCCGGGCCGCTTCAACGCCCGCGTTCAGGGCCAGCAGGTTGGTCTGGAAGGCGATCTCGTCGATCACGCCCGTGATCTGGAAGATCTGCTTGGACGAGGCCTCGATCTCGCTCATGGCGGCGACGGCGCGGCGGACGACTTCACCCGACTCGCGGGCTTCGACGCCGGTTTCGCCGACCATCTTGTCGGCCTGGGCCGAACCCTCGGCGGTGCGCGACACCGCGTTGGTGATCTCGTTCAGCGTGGTCGCCGTCTGCTGCAGGTTCGCGGCCTGGTTCTCGGTGCGGCGCGACAGGTCGTCGGCCGCGGCGCTGGTCTCGCTGGAGGCGGTCTCGATGCCCGAGGCGCGGTGCGAGATGGTGCGCATGATCTCGGCCAGTTGCGTGACCGTGGCGTTGAAGTCGGCGCGCAGCGTCTCGTAGGCCGGGGCGAAGGGCTTGTCGAGGCGGCAGGTCAGGTCGCCGGCGGTCAGGCGCTTCAGACCCTGGGCCAGACCGTCGACCACCTCGGCCTGCTCCTTGGCGGAGGCGGCGCGCGAGGCTTCCTGACCGGCGCGGGCGGCTTCCTGGTCGGCCGCCGCGGCCTGCTCACGCGCATGGAGCTCGGCCAGGCGCAGCTGGTTGTCGCGGAAGATGACCAGCGACTTGACGATGGCGCCCAGTTCATCGGCGCGCTTGATGGCGTCGAGGTTCACCTGGTTGTCGCCGCCGGCCAGGCGCTCGGTGGCGCCGGCGATGCGGATGACGCCCTTGCGGATCGCCATCACGAGGAAGGCGGCGATGCCGGCCACGGCGACGAGGGCCAGAACCACCAGCACGGTGGCGACAGCGCCGATGGTCTCAGCCTCCCGGACCGACTTGGCCGCGCGGGCGGCTGTCGAATCGCTCGAAACCTTCACGGCCTTGTCGAGCGTGGCGCTCATGCTCTTGTAGGCTTCCTGGAACGGCACCGTGAACTGGGCGGCGGTGGCCGCGTCTGCGTCCAGCATGCCGATGACCAGGTCGACGGCGTCCTGATAGGTCGCCAGCTCCTTGGACAGGGCGAGGAGCTGCTTCTGGCTGGCCGGATCGGCGGTCTTGGCGACCCTGTCGACTTCCTTGCGGATCGCCTTGATCTCGTCGGAAAGCGCGGCGGCGCGCTCGGAAATCTTGTCGGTCTCGATGTCGGCGAGTTTTCCGGTGGTCAGGCGATAGAGCTCGCCGTGCGCCGAACTGATCCTCTGGGAGATCGATGACAACTCCAGCGCCTGCGGAAGATCGCTGGAGACCACGTGCGTAAGCACCGATCTCTGGTTCTGGTTCATCCACCAGGAGCCGCTGGCGACAAGGGCCAGTGCGACCAGCGCCAGCATCGGCGCAAGGCCGATCTTCACCGCCAACGGCGCGTCATCCAGTCTCGGAAAGCGCATCAGAGATTCCTGCCCCGTTCAATACAGTCGCCGGGACCTTCTCTCTGATTGGGTAAGCTTGAGGTTAACGACGAGAATCGGGCGCAAAAACGTGTCGGGGCGCCTCGGCGGAGGCGCCCCGATATCGTTGGCCTGGGATCCGGCGGGCCGTGCAGGACGGCGCCAGAAGCCCGATGTCAGCGTGAGAACGCTTAGGCGCCCGGGAAACGAACCGGAACGCGGACAGTGCCCGTCTTGCCCGCCATCGGCAGGATCTCGGCGACGCACATCGCGGCCTTTTCGAAGCCCGGCGACGGAGCCTGGCTCTGAACCACCTTGCAGGCGGTCAGCTTGCCGGCGTCGGCGGTGCATTCCAGGGTGATGGCGGCGGCCTGACGGGTGTTGTGACCTGCCCCCCTCTGGTCCCTCGATCATTGTGAGAGTCCTTGGGGTTGATAGTTGATCTGTGGCGTCGGCGGTAGCGGTCGGCCGGCGCAGCCTTCGATGTTGCGCAGCCGGCCGGCCGCGGGG
>JAYRYI010000011.1:0-60112 GCA_041917095.1 Caulobacter sp.
GCCGGGCGAAGGTCGTGGTCGCCGGCGCGGAGGCTCTGCCCTTTGCCGACGGCGCATTTGACAGGGCCCTGTGTGTGCATGTGGTCTACTTCTGGACCGACCTGGACGCCTGCCTGCGGGAGATCGCGCGGGTCCTGAAGCCCGGCGGCCGGCTGGCGCTGCTGTTCCGGACCGACGCCGATACGGCGGCCGTGGCGACGTTTCCTGCTGATGTCTACCGCTTCCGGGCGCTGGCCGAGATGATCGCGGCCCTGACCGTGGCGGGCTTCGCCGTCGACGCCATCGACACGGCCGGAAAGGGAGAGGCGGGGCCGATCCTGCTGGTGGCCGAGCGCCGTTAGGTCACGCGCACCGGGACCCAGGGCAGGCGCTCCTCGGAGAAGAGCGCGCCGGTCGGGGCCAGCTCGGCCGCCCGGTCGAAGGCGCCGACATGGTAGTGGGTCTCGTTGGGCAGCGAGGCGTTGGAGCAGGTCAGGGTCGAGCCGCAGCGCCCGCAGAACCCCCGCTCCACGCCGGGCGAGGACATGAATTTGGTGATTTCGCCCAGCGTCACAGTCACTACGTTGGTCGCGAAGGCGACGAAAGCCGAGGCAGGCGCGCCGCTGTGGCGGCGGCAGCTCTCGCAGTAGCACCACAGCACCCAGCGGGGCGAGCCGGTCGCCTCCAGTTGGACGTCGCCGCAGAGGCAACGGGCCTTGTAGGTTTCGGTCATGGCGGCAGGCTATCGACAGCGCCTCGCCGCTTCAATGTGCGGTCGCGGCCAGGGCGCCCGCCAGCGAGGCTCCCCATATCCTTCCGAGCAAGCGCAGGAGCAGATCGGTGACGGAACGCCAGGGCCACTGGAACACGGTCTACGGCACCAAGGCCGACGACGATGTCAGCTGGTTCGAGGCGGCGCCGGCGCTGTCGCTCGATCTGATCCGGAAGACCGATGTTCCGGCCGACGCCCCGGTAGTCGACATCGGCGGCGGACTTTCCCACCTCGCCGACGCGCTCGTCGAAGCGGGTCACACGGACGTCACCGTGCTCGACATCTCCAGGGAGGCCATCCGCAAGCGAGCCGAGCGCGGCGGCGCGGTCCAGGGGATTGTCACCGACATCACGGCCTGGACGCCGGAACGGCGCTATCGCGTCTGGCATGACCGGGCGGTGTTGCACTTCCTCACCGACGAAACGGACCGCGCCGCCTACAGGCGGGCGCTGCTGGCGGGCCTGGAGCCCGGCGGACAGGTGATCATCGCCACCTTCGCGCCGTCCGGCCCCGAACAGTGCAGCGGCCTCCCGGTGCGGCGCTACGGCCGGGGGGACCTGGAGACCTGGCTCGGCGACGGGTTCGACATGGTGGAGAGTTTCGAGTTCGACCATGTGACACCGGCGCAGAGGGTCCAGCGTTTCCATGTCGGCCGTCTGACACGGCGCCTCTAGCGCGTCAGTGTCGCTCGTGGGCGCAAAGCTCATGGTCGCTCAGCCCTTAGATCACCCGGCAGTCGCCGCCGCAGCAGGCGACCATGCGGGCCAGTGCGTCGCGTAGGAGCGCGCCAGGGGCCTTAGATCGCGGACGTCCGCTTTCGGCAGCGGCAGCAATGGCCGCTCTTGGCGCATGTCAGACCTAAACTTTGTCCTTCCTTGGCCCGCCAACCGGCCTGCCCGGATCCCCCTCCTTGTCACCGGGCTTGCGCGTGTAGTTGTGGATCAGCTGTCGGTCCTCCTGCTTGAGCCGTCGCTCCAGGCCCGGATCGCGCGCCATCGCCGCTTCGATCACCCAAGGCTCGATCTTGTAGTGGCCGCCGATGTTGGCGACGACGCCGAGCAGTTCGAGCCCAGGCGAGCAGTCCTTCGGATCGATGATCACCCAGCTGAACTGGGTCACCTGTGCTTCGGGCGGCCTGCGCCGCGCCTCGATCTCCGCTTGTTGAGCCGCCAGGCGCATCACCTCTCGCCCGGCGCCAACGTTGCCGGCCAGCGCCTGCTTGGTCATCTGCAGGGCGATGGCGTCGGTCACAGCCACCTTCTCGCGCTTACCATCGACGGTGATGGTCACCTTGCGCTTGAGGGTCCTTGCGACCCCGTCGACGGCGCCGCTGCCCTTGGGGCGGCCTGCCGGATTGCCGCTCACGCCCTTGCGGAACTGGCTACGCCGCGGCGGCCGGCGGTAGCCGACCTTTTCGTCATCCCCGTCCGTCATCAGGCTGCCTCCACCGCGCGGCGGAGCTTGGGCTTGCCGCCGGTCAGCTGGCGCCAGCGTTCGACGACGAGGTCGACGTACAGCGGATCGATCTCGGTCCCGACGAAGCGCCGCCCGGTGCGCTCGGCCGCGATCAGCGTGGTCCCCGAACCGAGGAAGGTGTCGAGCACGACATCGCCGCGGCGGGTGACGTCCTGCAGGGCGTCGGCGACCATGGCCACCGGCTTGACGGTCGGATGCAGGGCCAGGTCATCGGACCTGGATCCGAAACTGTTCACCGAGGCATAGTCCCAGACGTTGGTGCGGTTGCGCCCGTGCCGGCCGAGCTCGACGGCGTTGAAGTGCTTTTCGGCGCCGACGCGGTAGACGAACACCAGCTCGTGCTTGGACCGGTAGAGGGAGCCCATCCCGGCGTTGGACTTGTTCCAGACGCAGAGGTTCAGGAGGTCGCCGTAGACCGAGGGGGCGACGGCCTGAACGTCGGCCATATGCCGCCAGTCCATGCAGACGAAGTGGACCGCCCCTGGCCGCGAGACCGCAGCGCAGGCGCCCAGCGTCTGGGTCAGGAAGGCGCGGAACTCGCCCTCGCTCATCTCGCCCGAGGCCATGGCGAACTCCCGGTGCCGGGACTTGAGGTTGGCATGGCCCTGGATGCGCACGTTGTAGGGCGGATCAAGGAAGGCGGCGTCCACGGAGCGTTCGCCCACGACCCGGCGCAGGAACGCGCTATCACGGCAGTCGCCGCAGCCGACGACATGGTCTCCGAGGATCCAGATGTCTCCCGGCGCCGTGACGGCCGTCTTCGGCAGCTCCGGGATCAGGTCATCGTCCGGGTCTTCCGAGCCGGTTGAAAAGATCACGTCGATCTCTCCGCTGGAGAACCCCAGACCCTCAAGCTCGATCTCGCCGGCGATAGCCGAAAGCTCGATGCGCAGCAGGTCCGCGTCCCAGCCGGCGTTCAGCGCGATCTTGTTGTCGGCGATGCGGAGGGCCCGCTTCTGGGCGTCTGAAAGGCCCGGCAGGACGATGACCGGGACCTCCGCCAGCCCTAGCTTGCGGGCCGCCAGCAGCCGGCCGTGCCCGGCGATCAGGCCCAGCTCGGGATCGGCCAGGATGGGATTGGTGAAGCCGAACGACCGGATCGACTGGCAGAGCTGATCAATCTGCCGAGCCGGGTGGGTGCGGGCGTTGTTGGGGTCAGGCCGCAGGGCAGCCAGGGGATGATGTTCGAGACGCATGGCAGACTCCTTGATGCTACCCCCGGAGACCCATGTCTTTTCTTGGTAGCCTGCCTGATTCTGTCGTCGAACAAAACCGGTACGATTTGTCGCATCCGTATGAATCCACAGGAAAACGCTGGACTTGGGGATAGCCCCAAGCATTGCTTGCACGTCCTCGCCCGGTCGCTCCGGGCTCGCCCCGGTAGGGGCGCGGCTGTCGCGCCCGTCACCCCGATGAGGACGACATGACCCGCAAGACCACCACCAAGGGGCCGAAGACCACGCCGCAGGCCGAGATCGCTCAGCCCGCCGCCGCTGAGACCAGGACCAACAAGATCGATCAGGTCGTTGCGCTGCTGCGCCGGCCGCAGGGCGCGACCATCGAGGCGATGATCGCCGCCACCGGTTGGCAGGCCCACACGGTTCGTGGCGCAATGTCCGGCGCCCTGAAGAAGAAGGCCGCGCTGAACATCACCTCTGAGAAGGTCGATGGCGTTCGTATCTACCGCATCGCCGCGGAGGCCGCGGCGTGAGCCTTGAGGCGCGGATCACCGAGGAGGTCCGGGCCCTCGAGGGCCTGGGCCTCGAGGCGCTGCGGGAAGAGTGGCGGCGGCGGGGCTATGGCGCCCCGCCTAGGCTCCGCTCGGCGCCGCTGCTGGGCTTGATGCTGGCCTGGCGGATCCAGTCGCAGGCCCTCGGCGGCCTGGACGCCGATCTTGCCAGGCGGCTGCGGCGGGGCGTGGGCCTGAAGGCGGCCGCCATCGCCCTGCCGGGCGGCGCACGGGTGTCGCGCGAGTGGAAGGGCGAGGTCCATGAGGTTGAGGTGACCAGCGAGGGCTTCCGCTACCGCGATCAGATCTATCCCAGCCTCTCGCGGGTCGCCCGGGAGATCACCGGCGTGCGGTGGAACGGCCGCCGCTTCTTCGGCCTGGCCAAGGATGACACCGGATGAAGCCGCCGCTGGTCCGCTGCGCGATCTACACCCGCAAGAGCAGCGAGGAGGGCCTCGACCAGGCCTTCAACAGCCTCGACGCACAGCGCGAGGCCTGCGAGGCCTATGTGCTGAGCCAGACGGGGGAGGGCTGGTCTGCGCTCGCGGACCGCTACGACGACGGCGGCATTTCCGGCGGCACGATGGAGCGGCCGGCGCTCAAGCGCCTGCTGGCAGACATTGCGGCCGGCAAGGTCGATACCGTCGTCGTCTACAAGATCGACCGGCTGACACGGTCGCTGAACGACTTCGCCCGGATCGTCGATGTACTGGACAGGGCAGGGGCCTCGTTCGTCTCGGTCACCCAGGCCTTCAACACCACCACCAGCATGGGCCGATTGACCCTCAATGTGCTGCTCTCGTTCGCCCAGTTCGAGCGTGAGGTCACCGGCGAGCGCATTCGCGACAAGATCGCCGCCTCCAAGGCCAGGGGCATGTGGATGGGTGGCAACCCGCCGCTAGGCTACGATCCGCCGTCCGACAAGACGACCAGAAGTCTGGTTCTCAACGAGCCTGAAGCCGAAACCGTCCGGCTGATATTTCGGCGGTACCTTGAGCTGGGGTCGGTCAACCTGCTGGGCAGAAGCCTGGCCGCTGATGGCATCCGCTCCAAGGTGTGGACGTCGACTCGAGGTCGGGTCATGGGCGGTCAGCCGTTCACCTCCGGCGCCCTGCGCCATCTCCTGAAGAACCGCATCTATCGCGGCGAGATCGTGCACAAGGATGCGGCCTATCCCAACGCCCATCCGGCGATCATCGACGCGGACCTGTTCGAGGCGGTGCAGGCGAGGCTCGGCGCTGGCGCCAGCAAGGCCCGGCGTCTGCGCACGGGAGGCGGAACAGGACTGCTTACCGGCATCATCTTCGATGCGATGGGCCGTCCCATGAGTCCGACCATCTCCTACGGGCGAGGAGGGCGCTGCTACCGCTACTACGTCTCTGCGCCCCTGCAGAAAGGCGCGACGATGGGCGAGGACACGGAACTGCGCCGCATCCCAGGCGCGACGGTGGATGACTTCGTCGTCGACGCCGTGGCGCGGCTTGCGAGACGTACCGTGGCGAGGGCCGACCTGCGAGCCGTCCTGCGTCGCGTCGAGGTCCATAAGGCCCAGATCCGCCTGACGCTCGATCGCGCAGGACTCACCGGGCAGCAGCGTGACCTCGAAGAGGATCTGGCGATCCTCTCCCGCCGCCTCGAGAACGGCGAGCGGGTGACCGCCGTGGGAGCCGATTCCTCACTGCTGGCCGTAACGACTCCGGTTCGCCTCAAGACCCGCGGTGGCCGCAGCTGGATGGCCATCCCCAATGGCGCCGCCCCGGCCGGACGGGCCCGGATCGACCAGACCCTGGTCTGGGGGCTCTCCCGGGCCCACAGCATCGTCGGCGACATGGCGCTTCGACCCGACGGCCGGGTCATCAACGGTCAGGCAGGCAAGGCTGCGGCCTCGCCCTACGAGCGGGCGATGGCTGGTCTCACCTTCCTCGCTCCTGACATCCAGGCGGCGATCATCGCCGGCCGCCAGCCCGCCGGGCTGAAACTCGAACACATCCTGCGCTCACAAGTCCCGCTGGCTTGGGCTGACCAGCGTGAGAAGTACGGCTTCTAGGGAACCCGCAGCGTCCCTGTTCGGCGCCTGATCGGTCCCTGTTCGGCGGGATTCTTTCCCTGTTCGGCTCCTGAAAATTCCCTGTTCAATTTGTGGGTGGATCGAAAGTCTCCGACGACCAACCCCTAATCTCACAAGTGATCTGCGTGATCACGACGCCGGAAATCCAATCCGCGCGACCATCATTCCCTGTAGATTTCCCTGTTAGCAGGGAAACGTCACTAGATCGCGGACGGCCGGAGACACCACGCCGCAAGGCGCGCGAAAGGGCCGCTCCGGGCTACGAAGCAGGGGCGTCGACCAGCGATAGGGCCGAAAATGTCGGGGGACTACCGGACGTTACAGGGAACCCTGCCGGTCAGAGACCAAAGAGCAGGGTGGGTGGCGGTGAGAGAGGGATTCGAACCCTCGATAGAGTTTCCCCTATACACGCGTTCCAGGCGTGCGCCTTCAACCACTCGGCCACCTCACCAGCACCACAGTGCGGGGGCTTGGTCACAGCCCCCGGCGCGGGAAGGCGCGCAATATACTCATCGCCCCCCCGCGAGCAAGCCGAGACGCGTCCTGTCGAAAAGTGAGCGCGGCTCGTCGTCGGCCAGCCGGTCGGCCAGGGGCGTCAGACCCTTCCGCCAGGCGGCGAGCCGCGAGGCGGATTCCGGGGCGCGAATACGGATCGCGGCGGCGATGGCGGCCAGTTCGCGGTCGGCCGCGCGCAGGGCGGCGACGGCCTCGGGCAGGGCGGCGTAGCGTTCGTCGAGCCGGCCGAGACGGCTTCTGGCGGCCGCCACCATCACCAGGGCGGTGTCGGGATCGCCGGCGGCGAGCGCCGACTCACCGGCCAGGACCGCCCGTCGGGCGTCGTCGACCAGGTCGCCGGCGCGCAACGGCCGGTCGGGACCGTCGCAGGGACGCATCGCCCGGACGTAGGCCGCAACGCCCTCGACCACGGCGCGGGGCGGCTCGGCGCCGTCGAACTCCTCGACGATCAGGCCCCTGACGAAGCGCTCCAGCGCCGGGCTCGCGGGATCCTGCGGGACCTTGAGCGCCGACTTGGCCACGCCCAGGTCGGGGATCGGGCGTGGATCATCGACGCCGTCGCCACGATGGGAGCTGAACAGCGAGGAGGTGACGTCCGCCGTGCCCGGCGCGCCGGAGACGCCGGGGAAAAGGAAGCCGGGGTTGCCGCGGCCGTTGCGGTGGCAGGAGTCGCACGAAAGGCCGGCGCGGGCCGGAACGCCGCCGAGCAGCATCGGCGAGCGGAAGGCGGCGCGGCCGATCTCGACCGGCAAGGGCTGCTCCCCGGCGGGGAGGCATTCGACCGGCTGGGTCGACAGCGCCGCCGCCCGGTCCACGCCCGGCGCCAGCCAGCGCATCTCGACCAGCGGCGGCGCATCGCCGGCGGCGGCCAGCGACACCGCCGCCAGCAGCAGGGTCAGGACGGCCGGCGGCCCGCGTCGATCCAACGGCGCAGCTCCTCGGCCTCGGGACAGCCGTACACGCACTGGGCGTCCAGCCGCGCCAGCATCGCCCGCGCGCCCGCCATGTCGCCGCGCTGCACCTTGAGCTCGCCATAGTATTCGGTCGCGCCGCGATGGTCGGGCGCGACGGCCAGGGCGGCGCGGTACCAGGTCTCGGCCGCGTCCAGTTCGCCCATGCGCCGCAGGACATAGCCGCGATAGGTCAGGATGTCCGGATGCGGGCCCAGCCCCCGGGCGGCCTCGTCGAGCGACGTCCAGGCCTGCAGCCAGCGGCCCTCATTGATGTAGGCGACGGCGGCGAGATAGGCGGCGTCTCCCGAGGCCGCCGCGGGCAGGGCGGGACGGTCGAGGGACGCGCCGGTCGCCGCGGCCGGGGCCGGGGCGAGCGCGGCCTCGATCTTTCCGACGGCCGACTTCAGCGCGGCGGAGTCGGCGCAGGTTCCGGCGCAGGCCGCGTCCCGGGCCTTGAGCGCGGCGAGCTCGGCCTTCGCGCCGTCGGTGTCGCCCAGGCCGGCCAGGGTGAGCGCCAGTTCGCGCCGGGTGTCGATGTCCTCCGGTTTCAGTCTGGCGGCCCGCTCATAGGCCTTGCGCGCGCCCTTGAGGTCTGCGTCCTTCGCTCGCGCATAGCCGAGCATGAACCAGCCTTCCGATGCCTTGGGCGCGACCTGGGTGACCTTGCCGAAGGCGCGTTCGGCGTCCTTCCATTTGCCGGCCTGCAGGGCCTCGACGCCCTTCCGGTACTCGGCGACCGGGTCGTACTGGGGAGCGGACACGCTGGGCATGTCGCTGCTTCCGCCGCCGCCGGAGCCGGCCGCGAGCGCGAGGCCGCCCGCCGATGTCGAGAGCAGTAGCGAAAGGACGATGACGCTGGAACGACGGACCATCACGGCTCCTCCAAGATCCACCGAACGCCAGTATCCCACAGAGGCGGCTGCGCGTCAGTCGATGAAATCTGGACGGCGTGCGCCTATATTCCGACGCATAGCACTCGCGAGGCCCCCATGCTGTTCGGCAAGAAGTCCCTTGAAATCCCGTCGCCGCAGGACGCGCTGCCCGGGCGGCCACAGCCGATTCCGACCGCGGACATCCACTTCGTGAACGGTCGCCCGCTCCACGGTCCGTGGCCGGAGGGGCTGGAGCAGGCGGTGTTCGCCATGGGCTGCTTCTGGGGCGTCGAGCGGGTCTTCTGGCAGATCCCGGGCGTCTGGAGCACCGCCGTCGGCTACGTCGCCGGCGCGACCCCGAACCCGACCTACCAGGAAGTCTGCACCGGCCGCACCGGCCATACCGAGGCGGTGCTGGTCGTCTATGACCCGAAAGTCGTCACCTACGACCAGCTGCTGAAGGCGTTCTGGGAGAACCACGATCCGACCCAGGGCATGCGCCAGGGCAACGACGTCGGCACCCAGTACCGATCGGGCGTCTACGTGCTGAACGACGCCCAGGCGGCGGCGGCGGCGGCCTCGAAGCAGGCCTACGAGCAGGAGCTGGCCAGGTACCGGATGGGCCCGATCACCACCGAGATCGCGGCGCTGGGACCGTTCTACTACGCCGAGGACTATCATCAGCAGTACCTCGCCAAGAACCCGAACGGGTACTGCGGCATCGGCGGAACCGGCGTGACCTGCCCGATCGGCGTGGGCGTCAGCGCGTGACGCCTGGGGCCTTCGACAAGGCCTGCCGCGCCCTGACGGCCACGACCATGGACCATCCCTGGGAGGGGCACGACGTCTACAAGGTCGGCGGCAGGATGTTCGCGGTCTACAGCCCGGGGGACGACACGTTCAGCTTCAAGACCAGCGACATCGCCTTCGAGGTGCTGACCGAGGCAGGTCCTGGCAAGCCGGCGCCCTACATGGCGCGCGCCAGGTGGGTCTGGTTCCCCAGCCTCGCGGACCAGGACGAGGCCGAGGTCGCCGACTGGCTGAAGACGGCGCATGGCCTGATCGCGGCCAAGCTCACGAAGAAGCTGCGGGGTGAGTTGGGCATCGTCTGATCCCCAACGCCGTCATGGCCCGACTTGTTCGGGCCACCCATGAACACCGCTTTGGGGCCGTGCGTCCTTCGCCACGCCGCTTCGCGGCTGCTCAGGATGACAAAGCAATAGCCTACCCACCCAGTCATGCTGAGCAGCGCCGCAGGCGCGTGTCGAAGCACGCAGCCAGCCTACCGCCTCGCCACGCGTGGGTGGCCCGGACGAGCCGGGCCATGACGGTGTCTTGAAACGCTACCTTGAGTTCTGATCGATCGCCTTGCGCAGGTCGGCGATGGCGCGGGCGGCGGCTGAGCGGCGCTGCCGCCAGACCAGCAGGGCCATGGCCCCGAGCGTGGCGACGAAGAAGGCGCCGGGTCCGAACAGCCAGGCGGCGGCGGCCAGCGCGAAGTAGTAGCCGCGCACGCCCGCGTTGAACGACGACAGCGCCGGGTTCAGCGTGCGAGACGCCGCCTGCGCGAAGGCGGCCCGCAGCGCCGGATCGGCATCCTCGGCCTCCGGCGTCGCGCCCATGATCGCAAGGCTGTAGTTCATCTGGCGGATCGACCAGATGAAGGCCAGCAGGCCCCGCGCCAGCACCACCACCATCAACGCCAGCTGGCCCTCGAACAGGAAGCGCGTCGAGGTCTGGACGACCTCCAGGCTCGAGACGCTGGCGAAGGTGCTCTCGCCGCCGAACAGCGCGCCCGCCGTCGCCGCGATCAACAGCAGGTTGGACGACGCGAAGAAGGAGGCCGAGTTCAGCGCGTGACCGAGCAGGTTGGCGTCCATCAGGCGGACCTCGCGCCGGGACATCTCGCCCATCCAGGCGCCCCGGATGACGGTCATGTCGCTGTTCAGCAGCTTGCCGCGGGACAGCGCCTTGAGCAGCGGCTCATAGAACAGCCAGCAGACCAGGAAGAAGACCAGGGCGGCGAGGTCGAGCGTCGGCATGGGCCGAGCCTAGCCCTTCAATCCCTCGCCGTCAGTCCTCCTCGATCAGACTGGTCTTCTGGGTGTCCGGCAGCAGGATCACCGTGATGAAGCCGACCGCCAGGACCGCCGTGACATAGAGGTAGAAGTTGCTCTCGGCGCCGTCGGCCTTGAATTTCAGCGCCACGGCCTCGGCCGACCCGCCGAAGATCGAGTTCGCCAGCGCATAGGGCAGGGCCACGCCCAGCGCGCGGATATGGGCGGGGAACATCTCCGCCTTGAACAGACCCGAGATCGAGCTGTAGCCGGACTGGAAGGTCAGGGCGATCATCACCAGGCCGAAGGCGGCCAGCGCGCTGGTGGTCCCGGCGATCGTCGTCAGCAAGGGCCAGGTGGCCAGCGTCCCGCACCCGTAGGCGAACAGCAACAGCGGCTTGCGGCCGACCCGGTCGGAGAGCCAGCCGAACAGCGGCTGCATCAGCATGAACACGAACAGCGCGGCCAGCATGATCTCGCTGGCGGTCGCCTTGGAGAAGCCCGAGGTGTTGATCAGGAACTTCTGCATGTAGCTGGTGTAGACATAGTAGGCGAGCGACCCCCCGGCGGTCAGACCCATGACCATCAGGGTCTCCTTGGGGTGCTTCAGGAACAGCAGCATGGTGCGGCCGCGCTCGACGCCGGAGGCCTTGGCCTTCTCGAAGCCCTCGCTCTCGTGGATGCCGCGCCGGATCCAGAACACGACGACGGCCAGCGCCGCGCCGATGAAGAACGGGATGCGCCAGCCCCAGGCCTCGAGGTCGGCCTCGGGCATGAGGTTCTGCAGCAGCACCACCATGCCCTGGGCGGACAGCGAGCCGGCGATCAGGGTCACGTACTGGAAGCTGGCCCAGAAGCCGCGGTTCCGGCGACCGGCGACCTCCGAGAGGTAGGTGGCGCTGGCGCCGTATTCGCCCCCGACCGACAGCCCCTGCAGGATGCGGGCGGCGACGAGGATGGCCGGAGCGAGCACGCCGACCTGGGCGTAGGTGGGGGCCAGCGCGATGACCAGGCTGCCGGCGCACATCATGGCGACCGAGAGGGTGAGCGCAGCGCGACGCCCTGCGCGGTCGGCGTAGACGCCCATCAGCCAGGCGCCCAGCGGCCGCGCCAGGAAGCCGACGGCGGAGACGACGGCCGCCTTGAGGAACTTCGCCGTATCATCGCCTTCCGGGAAGAAGTGCTGGGCGAAGTAGACGGTGAAGAAGATGTAGACCGACCAGTCGTACCATTCGACCAGGTTGCCGGCCGAGCCGCCGAGGATCGCCCGCAGCCGTTGGGCGGGGGTCAGGCCCGGCGCGGTCGGCCCGGTCGGAGTTTCGTCCGCCGCGCCCGTCTCAGTCGCCGTCATGCCGCTTCCCCCACTCCGCGTCGCGCGGCGAGGTTAGGGGAAGCGGCGACGGCTGCAAGGCCCGCGTCAGAGGCGGCCCATCAGCACGAGAACGATCAGGATCACCAGGATCAGTCCGAGACCGCCGGAGGGGTAGTAGCCCCAGGATCGCGAGTGTCCCCAGGTCGGCAGCGCGCCGATGACCAGAAGAATGAGGACAATGATCAGAATTGTACCCAGCATGTGACGTCTCCTGAAATCGTGGCCCCAACTTCGGGGTGACAATTCGTGGAAACGGCCGCCGGTTCCGGCGTTGCCCTGGGCGGAGAGATCGCGGGAGGTCGAGGCGATGTATGTGGCTGTCTACGCCTGGCGGGTGAAGCCGGGCCACGAGGAGCGGTTCCGGGAGGCCTGGCGGCGGGGTACGCGGGCCATCACCCGCATCTACGGCTCATTCGGTTCGCGCCTTCACCGGGCCAGCGATGGACGGTTCATCGGCTACGCGGAGTGGCCGGACGAGGCGACCTGGAAGGCGGCCTTCGAGGCCAGGATGGTCTACGACGACCCGGAAGCGCGGGCCATGTTCGTCGAGGCGCTGGAAAAGGACAGCCGGCCCGGCGAGTTGATCGCCGCGATGGAGGTTACCGACGACCTGCTGACGCGGCGTCCCTAGGTCGTCATGGCCCGACAGGGTCGGGCCATGACGACAGGATCAGGAATTGTCCTCGGTCGGGGCGTCAGGGCCGTTCTTCTTGATGGACTCGATGGCGTTCTGGGCGGACGCCTTGGAACTGTAGCCCTCGGTCGAGAAGATGGTCTCGCTGTTGTACTTGAACCGGACCCGGAACTCGCCGGCCTTGTCCTTGTAGATCTCGAACTTGTGGGCCATCGGGGCGCTCCATCGCTGTGTAGGGAAGCCGACAGTCGGGCGGGCGCGGCGACCAAGTCAATCGCGGCCCGACCACAAGCGCGTGAGGCGCCTCAGCCGTGCGCGGGCGCCGGACGGATCGACCACAGTCCGCCGATGAAGGCGCCCTTTACGCGGGGCAGCATGAGCAGGATCAACGCCGTCAGGCCGCCCAGCGAGATGGGCACCACGATCCAGGGCGAGGTTTCCCAGAACCACGGGAAGACCAGAAGCGGCGCGATGACCAGGTGGCCCACCAGCAGGATGGTGAAGTAGGCGGGACCATCGTCGGCGCGATAGGCGGACAGGTTGTGGCCGCAGGCGGCGCAGGTCGGCTCGACCTTCAGATAGCTCTGATACAGCTTGCCTTCGCCGCATTCGGGGCAACGGTGTTTCAGGCCGCGTTTCAGCCCGGTCATGAACGGACGGCGTTCGGAGTCTGAGGCGGTGTTCTGCATGACGGCCATATGGCCCTTCGCGGCTCGCAAGGAAAGTGTCGGGCGCGTGATTGGAACCCGGCGCGGCGAGGTTCCGTTGGTCCAGGCAGGGGGCGAACAGGTTTCGCCGCCCCGTGAGCCGCCGAGAACCCGCCGAGGACCGCTTCTTGACCCCGCCAACTGCCGACCAGACTTGCCGTCGGGCCACACTCGCGCCCGAAATTCGCGTTTCAGACGACAGCGTTGCGCGAGTCGCCGGAAGCTCTGCTAACGTCATGATGCTGGATCTGTTGGGGCGTACGAGGTCGATGTCGCAGCTGTTGCGTGTGAGCGCCGCCGGATTGGTGATCGCGGGGCTCGTGGCCGTCGCCGGACAGGTTCCGGCCGTGGCCCAGACGCAGCCGCCGGCCTTCGCCCCGGCTCGCCCTGTCGCCGGCCCCATCTCGCTGCGTCCCGACCAGGCCGACCTGCTCCGCGCCACGCTCGCGGCCTCGGATCGCCACGGCTTCGCGCCCGGCGAGTTCGCGCCGCGCAATGACAGCGAGACGGCGCTCATCGAGGCGACCTTGCGCTACGCGAAGGCGGTGAAGGTCGGCCGGCTGGACACCGCCAACTTCCGCGAGGACTGGGGCCTGCGCCCACAGCCGTTCGACGCGCGCGGCGGACTGACCCGGGCCGTGACCGACAACCGGCTGCAGGAGTGGCTGAACGGACTTCCGCCGCCGTATCCGGGCTATGAGACGCTGCAGGTCGGTCTCGCCACCTATCGCGGCATCCAGGAACGCGGCGGCTGGCGGTCGCTGCCCGAAGGGCCTGACCTGAAGGTCGGCGCGGCCGGTCCGGCGGTCGAAGCCCTGCACGCGCGCCTGACGGCCGAGGATCCCGCGACGCCGGCGCTGGCCCGCACGCCGGTCGTTCCCGGCCAGCCCGGCGGCGGGGCGCCCCTGTTCGACGAAGGCCTGGCCGAGGCCGTGAAGCGCGCCCAGAAGCGCATGGGTCTGGAGCCCAGCGGCACGGTCGGCTCGGCCACGCGGGCGGCGCTGAACCTCCCGGTGGAGCGGCGGATCGACCAGATCGTCGCCAACATGGAGCGCTGGCGCTGGCTGCCGCAGTCGCTGCCCGGCGACCGGGTCCAGGTGAACGTCGCCGCCGGCGTGCTGACCCTGTTCAAGAACGACCAGCCGTCGCTGTCGATGCGGGCCGTGACCGGCAAGCCGAACGGCGGCGAGACGCCGCTGCTGTCCTCGGAAATCCACAGCATCGTGCTGAATCCGCCGTGGAACGTTCCCTCTGGCATCGCCGCCCGCGAGCTTTTCCCCAAGGGCCGCACCTATCTGGCCAACAATGGATTCCGCATCCTGCCCGGGGGCGGCCTGCAGCAGCGGCCTGGGCCCGGCAGCGCGCTGGGCCTGATCAAGTTCGATTTCCAGAACCCCTACGCCGTCTATCTGCACGACACGCCCAGCAAGGGCGGCTTCTCGCGCTACACGCGCCTGGCCAGCCACGGCTGCGTGCGTCTCGAGAAGCCGCTGGCGCTCGCCCGCGCGCTGATGGTGGGCGACCCGGTCTGGACGCCCGAGCAGATCGACGAAACGATCGCCGGCGGCAAGACCACCCGGGCGACCGTCGCCGATCCGGTGGCCGTCTATCTGCTCTACTGGACGGCCTATGTGACGCCGGACGGCCAGGTGAACTTCCGCCAGGACCCCTACGGCTGGGACACCCTGCTGATCCAGCGGATCGCCAGGCAGGGGCAGACGGCGTGAAGGAAGACTGCCCCTGCTGCTCGGGCGGGCCGATCTTCGGTCGGCGCGGTTTCCTGGGCCTGGGGCTGATCGCCGCCGGGGTGGCGGCTTCCACCGCGGCCGGGGCGCGGGAGGACGAGCCCGCGATCGAGCTCCCCGCCGGAGCGCCCGAGGGTTTCACACCGCTTTCGCCGACCCCGCTGACGCCGCCGCCGGCCGGGCCGCGCCATCTGAAGTTCCGCCACCTGCACACCGAGCAGAACCTCGAGGTCGTCTACTGGGACGAAGGCAAGTACGTCTGGGACGCGCTCCAGGCGGTCAACCAGCACCTGTCCGACTTCCGCAGCAAGGAAGTCCATCCGATCGATGTGCGGGTGCTCGACATCCTGTTCACCCTGCAGTCGCTGACGGGCTCCAGGGAGCCGTACCGCATCATCTCGGCCTTCCGTTCGCCGGCCACCAACGAGATGCTGTCGGGCCAGAGCGCGGCGACAAACGGCAAGTCGCAGGTCGCGACAAAGAGCCTCCACATGGAGGGCAAGGCGATCGACATGCGCCTGAACGACGTGTCGTTGACCGGCCTGCGCGACGCCGCGCTGGCCTTGCGGGGCGGGGGCGTCGGATACTATCCGGACTCCGGTTTCGTACATGTCGACATCGGTCCGGTGCGGACCTGGCAGGGGACCTGAAGGTAGTCGGGGATGGCTGAGAAAAAGAAGACGAAGCTCGGCGGCTGCCTGGTGCAGATCCTGCTGGGGGCGCTGGCGCTGATCGCGGCCGTGCTGGCCGTGCTGTTCTTCCTGAGCTCGGGTCCGATGGACCTGGACGACGGGCGCTCGCTCGCCGACGACGCCGCAGCGGGAGCCCAGGCGCCCGAACCGCCGGTCGAAGCCCCGGCCGCGGCGCCCGTGGACGATACGCTCGCCGTTCCCCGGCCGGCTGACGCCGGCATCGATCCGGTCACCGACGACCAGATCGCCGATGACGCCGCGGCAGCGGGCATGACGTCGCGTACCCCTTCCCCCGCCGGAGAATAGGGGTACTGTTACGCAACTGACGCGTCGCGGCTGCGCGAGTCCTCAAGCCGTATCGAGCATCCTTGTGCATGGCGTAGGGCCGGTCGCCCACTTCGCGGCTCAGCTCTCCCGAACGACACAGGAGCGGGGGGAGAGGAGCAGTACGCGTTGGAGCCTACCAACACTGAGGCGCCTGAGCATTTCCACAAGGTCGTCGATTGTCAGTGGGCCTGTCCGGCCCATACGCCCGTTCCGGAATACATCCGTCTGATCGCGCAGGGGCGTCACGCCGACGCCTACATGGTCAACTGGAAGTCCAACGTCTTCCCGGGAATTCTCGGGCGGACCTGCGACCGGCCGTGCGAACCGGCCTGCCGGCGGGGCCGGGTGGACGAGGAGCCGGTGGCCATCTGCCGCCTCAAGCGCGTCGCCGCCGACAGCAAGGGCGACGTCACCGCCCGGATGCCGAAGCCGGCGGCGACGAAGATCGGCAAGAAAGTCGCCTGCATCGGCGCCGGCCCGGCCTCGATGACCGTGGCCCGCGACCTGGCGCCGTTCGGTTTCGAGGTCGTGGTCTACGACGCCGAGGCCAAGAGCGGGGGCATGATCCGCAGCCAGATCCCGCGGTTCCGCCTGCCGGAAAGCGTGATCGACGAGGAAATGGGCTTTGTCACCGCCCTCGGCCCCACGATGCGGCTCGGCGAGCGGGTCGACAGTCTCAAGGCGCTGTTGGACGAGGACTACGACGCCATCTTCGTGGGCACCGGCGCGCCGCGCGGCCGCGACCTTAACATCTCCGGTCGCCAGGAAGCGGCGGCCAACATCCACATCGGCATCGACTGGCTGTCCAACGTCTCGTTCGGACATATCGAAAGCATCGGCAAGCGCGTCATCGTGCTCGGCGGCGGCAATACCGCCATGGACTGCTGCCGCACCTCTCGCCGGATGGGCGGCGAGCAGGTCACGGTCGTGGTCCGCTCCGGCTTCGAGGAGATGAAGGCTTCTCCCTGGGAGAAGGAGGACGCGATGCACGAGGGCATCCCGATCCGCAACTTCATGGTCCCCAAGGCTTTCGCCCATGAGGGCGGACGGCTGACGGGCGTGTGGTTCGAGCATGTCGCGCCCGTGGTCGACGAGCGCGGCCGTCGCACGACCAGGCCGACCGGCCAACCCGATGAGCTCATCGAGTGCGATGACGTGCTGCTGGCCATCGGTCAGGAGAACGCCTTCCCCTGGATCGAGCGCGACATCGGCATCGAGTTCGACGAATGGGGCATGCCCCGGGTCGATGAGGTGACGTTCCAGTCGACTAACCCGAGGGTCTTCTTTGGCGGCGACGCCGCGTTCGGCCCCAAGAACATCATCTGGGCGGTGGCGCACGGCCACGAGGCGGCGGTGTCGATCGAGCACTTCTGCCGGGGCCAGGACGTCCGGCTGCGGCCGCCGCCCGGCATGGCGGTGTCGTCGCAGAAGATGGGCATCCACGAGTGGAGCTACGACAACGACGTCTCGCTCGACGATCGCCAGAAGGTGCCGATGCTCGACACCCAGGTCGCGCTCGCCGACGTGAAGGCCGAGGTGGAACTCGGCTTCGACGTCGCCCGCGCCCTGGCGGAGACCCAGCGCTGCCTCAACTGTGATGTGCAGACGGTGTTCTCGACGCCGCTTTGCATCGAGTGCGACGCCTGCGTCGACATCTGCCCGACCGACTGCATCACCTTCACCGTCAATGGTGATGAGGAAGAGGTGCGCCCCAGGCTGAAGGCGCCGGCGCTCAACCTGACCCAGGATCTCTACGTCTCCGGCGCCTTGCCGACAGGACGGGTGATGATCAAGGACGAGGACGTCTGTCTGCACTGCGGCCTGTGCGCCGAGCGGTGCCCGACGGGCGCATGGGACATGCAGAAGACCCTGATCGAGATGACCCAGGCCAGCGGGGGGTGCCTGCGATGAGTCGCCCCATCACCGCCACCAACGACTTCGTCGTCAAGTTCGCCAACGTCAACGGCTCGGGCTCGGCCTCGGCGAACGGCCTGTTCGTGAAGGCGATCCTGCGGATGGGCGTGCCGGTCGCGGCGCGCAACATCTTCCCCTCGAACATCCAGGGCCTGCCGACCTGGTACGAGATCCGGGTCAGCGGCCACGGCTGGTTGGGCCGAAGGGGCGGCGTCGACCTGATGGTCGCCATGAACCCGCAGACCTGGGACCGCGACCTGGGTGAGATCGAGCCGGGCGGCTACCTGTTCTACGACTCGACCAAGCCGATGCAGCCCGACCGGTTCCGGCCGGATATCACGGTCGTCGGCGTCCCGCTGACCCGCATCTGCAACAATGCCTACGCCGAGCCCTCGAAGCGCAAGGTGTTGAAAAACATCATTTATCTGGGCGCTCTGACCTATCTGCTCGGCATCGAACGCGAAGTGGTCGAGACGCTGCTGGCCGAGGAGTACGCCTCCAAGCCGGCGCTGATCCCGGCCAACATCGAGGCGCTGGCGCTCGGCTTCAACTGGGCGAGCGAGAACCTCAATCCGCTGGGCCTGCAGCTGCGCCGGGCCGACGCGGTCGGCGACCGCATCTTCGTCGACGGCAACACGGCGGCGGGCCTCGGTGCGGTCTATGGCGGCGCCACGGTGTGCGCCTGGTACCCGATCACGCCCTCGACCTCGCTGGCCGAAGGCTTCATCGACTACTGCAAGAAACTGCGCCACGACCCGGAGACGGGGCAGGCCCGCTACGCCATCGTGCAGGCCGAGGACGAGATCGCCTCGATCGGCATCGTGGTCGGGGCCGGCTGGAACGGCGCCCGCGCCTTCACCTGCACCTCGGGGCCCGGCGTGTCGCTGATGCAGGAGTTCATCGGTCTCTCGTACTTCGCTGAAATCCCGGCGGTGATCTTCGACGTGCAGCGGGGCGGGCCCTCGACCGGCATGCCGACCCGCACCCAGCAGTCGGATATCCTGTCGGCGGCCTACGCCAGCCATGGCGACACCAAGCACGTGCTGTTGCTGCCCGAGGGACCCGGCGAGTGCTTCAGCATGGGAGCGCAGGCCTTCGATCTCGCCGACCGGCTGCAGACCATGGTCTTCGTGATGCTCGACCTCGACATGGGCATGAACGAGTGGCTGACCGAACCCTTCGCCTGGGATGACACGCGGTCGCTGGACCGCGGCAAGGTGATGACCGCCGAGATGCTCGACGCCGGCGCCGACTTCGGCCGCTACAAGGACGTCGACGGCGACGGTATTCCGTTCCGCACCTATCCCGCCACCCACCCGTCGAAAGGCGCCTACTTCACACGCGGCACCTCGCGCGATCCCTACGCCCGCTACAGCGAGGAGGGGGCGGTCTATGTCGACAACATGGAGCGGTTGCTGCGCAAGTTCGAGACCGCGCGGTCGCTGGTCCCCGCGCCGGTGATCAAGCCGGCCCGGAAGAAGACCTCGTACGGCGTGATCTACTATGGCTCGACCTCGCCCGCGATGGATGAGGCCCTGGCGGCGCTTGAGACGCGCGGGCTGCACCTGGACGCGATGCGCGTGCGGGCCTTCCCGTTCCCCGGGGAGGTCTTCGACTTCATCGCCCGCCATGAGCTGGTCTTCGTCGTCGAGCAGAACCGCGACGCCCAGCTGCGGACCCTGCTGATCAATGAAGGCGGCGTCGATCCGGCCCGCCTGGTCAAGGTTCTCAACTATGACGGCTCGCCGATCACCGCCCGCTTCATCGGCGGCGAACTGGCGAAGGGCATGGGCGCGACCGATGTCGCCCAGGCCGGGGAGATGGCGAAATGACCTATATCGCGAAGCCCGCCTTTCATCACCCGTCGCTGCAGGAGAACGCCCTCGGCTTCACCCGCCGCGACTACGAGGGGAAGGTCTCGACGCTGTGCGCCGGTTGCGGCCACGACTCGATCAGCGCCGCCATCGTCCAGGCCTGTTTCGAGATCGATCTGGAACCTCACCGCCTGGCCAAGCTGTCGGGCATCGGTTGCTCGTCGAAGACGCCGGACTACTTCCTGGGCGCCAGCCACGGGTTCAACACCGTGCACGGGCGGATGCCTTCGGTGCTCACCGGCGCCAACCTGGCCAATCGCGAACTGATCTACCTCGGCGTCTCTGGCGACGGAGACAGCGCCTCGATCGGTCTGGGCCAGTTCGCGCACGTGATGCGGCGCGGCGTGAACATGACCTACATCGTCGAGAACAATGGCGTGTACGGCCTGACCAAGGGCCAGTTCTCGGCCACCGCCGACAAGGGATCGAAGTCCAAGAAGGGCGTGGTCAACTCCGACAGCGGCATCGACATGGTCGGCCTGGCCTTGCAGCTCGGCGCCACCTTCGTCGGCCGCAGCTTCTCGGGCGACAAGGACCAGCTGGTGCCGCTGATCAAGGCGGCGCTGAACCACAAGGGCGCGGCCTTCATCGATGTGCTGAGCCCCTGCATCGCGTTCAACAACCACGCCGGCTCGACCAAGAGCTTCGACTGGGTGCGCGAGCACAACGAGGCGGTGAACCGGCTCGACGTCATGCAGGGCCGACTGCCGGTGACGGCGCAGTATGCGCCCGGCGAGCTCGTCGAGGTGACCCAGCACGACGGCTCGGTCCTGGTCCTGCGCAAGGTCGCCGCCGACTACGATCCGACCGACCGGGTCAAGGCGATGGCCTTCCTCCAGGAGCGCCAGGCGGCGGGCGAGATCGTCACCGGCTTGCTCTACGTCGACCCGGACGCCGACGACCTGCACGACGCGCTGAACACGGTGCCGACGCCCTTGAACCGGCTGACGGACGCCCAGCTGACGCCCGGCTCGGCGGCGCTGGCGAAGATCAACGCGAAGCTGCGCTGACCCTTTCGACGGCCGTCCGCACCCTGTGCCCTGAATTCAGGTCGCAGATCATCACCGCGCCCTGATCGACGATCACGGCCAGGTTCCGCGCGCCCACGACGGCCACCGTCATGCCCTCGGCCGCACGGACCAGGCAGTTCGAAGACGATTCCAGCACGACCTGTCCGGCGGCGCTGTTGCCGTCGGGGTCGCGGTCCGAAGCGGCCAGCACTGCATCCCAGGCGCCGAGATCCGCCCAGGCGAACGCGGCCGGCTCGACCACGGCGCGGTCGGTATGCTCCAGGACCGCCACGTCGAAGGAGACGCAGGGCGCTTGCCCGAACACAGGGTCGAGCAACAGGGTCCGGCCCACGCGCCGGTGACGCGCAACCGCCTCGGCCACCGCCGCCAGCACCGCGGGCGCGTGCCGCCGCATTTCCTCGATCAGCACGTCGGCCCGCAGGCAGAAAACCCCTGCGTTCCACAGCCAGCCCTCGGCGATCATCCGCGCCGCGCGCCCGGTCTCGGGCTTCTCGACGAACTGTGACACGACCCTGGGTCCAACGGCCGCCGGCTCGGCCAGCACATAGCCATAGGCGCTCGACGCCGCCGTCGGTGTCACGCCCAGCAGGGCGATCCAGCCCATCCGGGCCTGGGCCGCCATGGCCGCGACATGTGCGGAGAAGGCCGCGGTGTCCGGCAGCACATGGTCCGATGGCAGCACCAGAAGGATCGCCTCCGGGTCGCGCGCCGCCAGCACCAGGGCGGCGGCGGTCATCGCGGCGGCGGTGTTGCGGGGCTCAGGCTCCAGGATGACCAGCGCGTCGTGGCCATCCATCGCTGTGCGCACCGCGCTCTCATGCCGGCGTCCCGCGACCACGGTCACGGCGGCGGCCTCGGACAGCCCGGCGGCCCGGGCCAGGGCGCTCGCGAAGGTCGTACCTCGGCCGGCCAGGGACAGAAACGGCTTGGGCAGGCTGGGGCTGGAAGCGGGCCACAGACGTTCGCCCGAGCCGCCGCTCAGTATCACCGGATACAGCATTCTCCCTCCAGGCGACGCCCGCTGGAAGGGTTACAGGCAAATCAACGATATGGCGAGTCCCGGCCTATATACGCGCATAGATCAGGAAAGGCTGATCGCGCTGAGCAGCCGCCCATAGTCGCCTTCGCCGCGCTTGAAGGCGCGCCGGTTGGAGAAGAAGTCGGCCTCTTCGGCGCAGGTGTCGCGGCCGACCCATTCGGCGTCGCCGACGCCGGCCGCCTCGATCCGCGACAGCACGAAGCCGGGCAGGTCGAACAGCCGCTTGTCGGCGGTCTCTCCGGGCGCGAAGAACCGCGAGGAGCCGGGCAGGGCGGCCTCGAACCGCTCGAGGAATTCGAGGCCGACCTCGTAGGAGGCCGGGCCGATGCAGGGACCCACGGCGGCGACCATGCGCCTGGGATCGGCGCCCCTGGCCTTCATCGCCTCGATGGTCGAGGCGACGATGCCGGTCAACGCGCCCTGCCAGCCGGCATGGCAGGCGGCGACGATGCGGGCCTCGGGGTCGGCGATCAGCACCGGCGCGCAGTCCGCCGACAGGGCGCCGCAGATGATGCCGGGCCGGTCGGCCACCAGGCCGTCGGCCTCGGGCCGCTCATGACCCCAGGCCCGGTCGGCATGGACCGCGACGGCCGAGTGGATCTGGTAGCAGGTGTTCAGGGCCTCGACGGGCAGCCCGAACCAGGCGGCGGCCCTGCGCCGGTTCTCGGCCACGCCGCTGGCGTCGTCCTCCGAGCCGCGGCCGACGTTCAGGCTCTTGTAGATCCCCGTCGAGACGCCGCCATGTCGGGTGAAGAAGGCGTGGCGCACGCCGGCGACGGCCGCCAGCTTCGCGCTCTGGACGACCGGCAGGGTCATGCGGCGGTCTCGAAGCCGGGGGGGATCAGGTCGGGCGAATGGATGCAGGCGACCTTGAACAGCTCGCCCATCTGGTCCGGCGCGACCAGCCGCGCGAGCTGGCGGTCGATAACCTCGGCGCGGTCAGGCCGGGCGGCCTTCAGCGAGTCGGCGCGGTGCTGGATGCCCAGCATCCCCAGGAACAATCCCTGCGGCATGGCGTCGGTGGCGGCCACGCCGGTCTTGCGCGCGGCGTCGCGCACGATCGGGAAGTCGGCGTAGACGGTGAGGTCGGACTCGCCGGGGAAGGCGAGGGGGTCGACCTTCTCGTGCCCCTTGAGCGCCTGCAGAGTATCGCCGAACTCCGGCTCGCCCCGGCCGTAGTCGATCAGCAGCGCCGCGCCGCCATCGCGGGCGATCAGCTCGCCGAGCGCCTGGCCCATGGCTTCCTGGGCGTCGGAGACCTCGAGGACCGGACTGTCCGGCGGCGGGGTCGAGCCGTCCTTCGTCGGCGCGAGGCCGAACGCCAGCGCGCCGTCGGGGCCGACACCGACCAGCCGCTCCACCCAGCCGCCCGCGGCATGGACGAACTGGCGGGCCGGCAGGCAGTCGAGCAGCTCGTTGGCGACGAGGATGACGGGGGCCCCGGCCGGAATGTCGTCGATCGACGCTGCCCAGGTCGGCGTCAGCGCCGCGCCGTCAAGCTTCGCCTTCTGCAGGGCGGCGAGCGGCGCCGATGTCTCGATCATCCAGAGGTCGGCGGCGGCCACGAAGTCCGGAGCCAGGCGCACGGCCCGCAGAAGGTCGCTCATCAGCGTACCGTCGCCGGGACCCATCTCGACGAGCCGGAACGGCGAGGGCTTGCCCAGCCGCGTCCAGGTCTCGACCGCCCACAGGCCCAGCAGCTCGCCGAACATCTGGCTGATCAGCGGCGCGGTGATGAAGTCGCCGCTGTCGCCCAGCGCCGGACGCGTGGCGTAGTAGCCGTCCTTCGGGTCGTTCAGGCAGCGGTGCATGTACTCGGCGACCGAGATCGGGCCGCTCGCCTCGATCTCGGCCCGCAGGCGTTCCAGCAAACTCATCAGGCGCCGGCCTTCTCCGTGTCGACGATCGTCACCGGCTCCTTCAGGCCGCGCCAGATCATCCACCCGCCGGCGATGATCATCGGGATCGACAGCAGCATGCCCATCGTCACGTACTCGCGCAGGAAGGGGTGCATCTGGGCGTCCGGCTCGCGCACCCATTCCAGCGACAGGCGGAACACGCCGTAGCCGGCCAGGAACAGGCCCGCCACCACGCCGCGCCGCTGCAGCCACAGCTTCCGGTGCGTTGCGAACCAGAGGATGCCGAACAGGAGCAGGCCCTCAAGGATCGCCTCGTAGATCTGGCTCGGGTGGCGGGGATAGCCATCCGGAACGCCCGGGAAACCGGTCACGCCCCACGGCAGGGTCGTCTCGCGACCCCAGAGCTCGCCGTTGATGAAGTTGGCGATCCGGCCGAAGAACAGTCCGATCGGCACGGCCGGCGCGACGTGGTCGCCGACCCGGAAGGCGTCCAGCTTGTTGGCGCGGGCGAAGAGCAGCATCGCCACGATCACGCCGATCAGGCCGCCGTGGAAGCTCATGCCGCCTTCCCAGATCTTGAAGATCTCGAGCGGCGCCTGCCAGAGCATGGCCGGGAAGTAGAACAGGATGTAGCCCAGCCGGCCGCCCAGGATGACGCCCAGCGTGATCCACAGGATCAGGTCGTCGATCTGCGCGGGGCTCAGCGTCGGCTCGCGGCCGCCCCAGAGCCTGGCGTTGCGGGCCAGGCCGATGGCGTAGCGCCAGCCGAGCAGGATTCCGGCCACATAGGCCAGCGCGTACCAACGGATCGCGAGCGGCCCGATCTGGACGAGGATCGGATCGAAGTTGGGAAATTCCACGGGCGGAGCCTCGCTGTCGGAAGGAGTCGTCCCTGATTAGCGACGATCCTCTTCGCTTTCACCCCCGCTTTCCCATATTAGGGAGGCAGGCGCCTACGACGGCGCCCCGACAGGACCGCAGAATGCATACCCAGAATCCGTTTCTCGACGAAGTCGCCAAGCTGACCACGGCCGCCATGGGGCTGGCCCAGGCCGCCGGCGACGAGGCCAAGACCGCCTTCCGCGCGCAAGCCGAGCGCTTCGCCGCCGAGATGGACCTGATCCGCCGCGACGAGTTCGACGCCCTGAAGGCCGAGATCGCCGCGCTGCGCGCCGAAATCGCCGAGCTCAAGGGCGCCGCCGCCGCCCCTGCGGCCAAACGGCCCAAAAAGGGCGAGTAGGGCTCGCCCCCGGAAAGAACCCCCTTACGCCCGACGCGAAGCAGTCTACGGTCCTTGCTCAAGGACGCCGTTGCTGTCGCCGGGCGCTTGCCCGCCCGGCCCGTTGTCGGAGGGATCTAGAGGCCTTATGGACACGCCCCATCCCGAAGAAGACGACGCCCTGATCGCCCTCGATCCGCTCGAAATCGTCGAACATGTTCTCGTCGCCGAGAACCTCACCTTCGACCGCACCGAGGACGGCGATCTGGCGTTCGCGCTGGCCGGCGACTGGAAGGACTACGAGCTCTGGTTCGCCTGGCGGCCGGAAGCCGATTGCCTCCAGCTGTGCCTGTCGATCGGCCGCACCGCGCCGAAGACCAAGCGCGCCAGCGCCTATGAACTTCTGTCGCTGATCAACCAGCGCTGCTGGCTGGGCCACTTCGAGGTCTGGGCCGAGGACGGCGAGATCGTCTTCCGCCACGCGATGAGCCTGCCGGGCGGCGAACGTCCGACCCTGGCCCAGGCGGCGTCGATGATCGACGCGGCGGTCGAGGCGGCGGACCGCTTCTATCCGGCCTTCGATTTCCTGCTCGCCGGCGCCAAGACCCCTGACGAGGCCATGGCCGCCTGCATGTTCGAGACCGTCGGACAGGCGTAAGCTCGGTCGAATGGACCCCAGAACTGTACTGCTGGTCGGCGCCGGACGCATGGGCGGCGCCATGATCGAAGGCTGGCGCATCGCCGGCCCGGTCTCGATGGACGAACTCATCGTCCGCGACCCCCATCCCTCGCCGGAGGCCGAGCGCGCGGCGCAGGACGGCGCGATGCTCCATCCGTCCGACGCCGACCTCGCGCGCGCCGCGACGGTGGTGCTGGCGGTCAAGCCGCAGCTCTGGCGACAGGTCGCCGCCGAGATCGAACCCTTGCTGGCGCCCGAGGCGATCGTCATTTCGGTCGCGGCCGGGGTCGGCGGCGGCGACATCGCCGCCGCGCTCGGGGGACGCCTGGTCGCGCGCGTGATGCCGACCACCGCCGTCGCCATCGGACAGGGCGCGATCACCATCCATGCCGAAGCCGACGAGGCGCGGGCCAGAGCCCATGCGCTGTTCGCGCCGCTGGGCGCCGTGGTCGACGTCGAGGACGAAGACCTGATGCACGCGGCGACGGCGGTCTCCGGATCGGGGCCCGCCTACCTCTACGCGTTCATCGAGGCGCTGGAGGCTGCCGGGGCCGAGGCCGGACTGCCGGCGGACGACGCCGCCGCGCTGGCCCGGGCCACTGTCGTCGGCGCCGCTGCCCTGCTGTCCGCCGGCGACGCGGACCCGGCGGAACTGCGACGGCAGGTGACCTCGCCCGGCGGCACGACCCAGGCCGGCCTCGGCGTCCTGATCGGCGAGGGTGCGCTGGAAGACCTGCTGGTGCGCACGGTGCAGGCCGCGGTGAAACGGTCCCGCGAACTCGGCTAGATATTTTCTTGCTCGTCATGGCCCGACTTGTTCGGGCCACTCATGCCTGGTGAGGCGGAAGGCTGGTTGCGTGCTTCGACACGCGCTCTTCGAGCGCTGCTCAGCATGACTGGGATGGGTAGCCTTCTGTCCTGGTCTTTCTGAGCAGCCGCCCCCGGGTCGCGCGAAGCGCGCGCCCGAGGATGAACTCCGCGGCGTGTCGAAGGACGCACGGCCCCAAAGCGGTGTTCATGGGTGGCCCGAACAAGTCGGGCCATGACGGGGTAGACGCTAGGCGCCACTCACCCCGGTAGTCTGACCACGGCCCTCAGCCCGCCCAGCGGGGACTTGTCCAGCGTCAGGTCGCCGCCGTGGCTGCGCGCCACGTCGCGGGCGATCGCGAGGCCGAGACCCACGCCCTTCTCGTTCTGGTTCCGCGACTCGTCGAGCCGGTTGAAGGGCTTGAACGCTTCCTCGTACTGGTCGACCGGAATCCCGGGACCGTCGTCGTCGATCAGGATCTCCATGCCGCCGGCCGGGGTCTCGACCACGGAAATGGCCACGCGGCTCGCATGGGCGGCGGCGTTCATCACCAGGTTCGACAGCGCCCGGCGCATAGCGTTGGGCCGGGCCGAGACCTCGACCGCCGCATCGACGTTGAACTCGACCTTCGCGCCGGCACGCGCCGCGTCCTCGCCGACGCCGTGCAGCAGCTTCCACAGGCTGACCTGTTCGACGGCCTCGCCCCCTTCGCCGCGGGCGAAGGCGAGGTACTCGTCGATCATGTGCTCCATCTCGGACAGGTCGGCCTTCATGGCTTCGACCCGCTTCGACGGCTCGGCCATCGCCAGCTCGAGCTTCAGGCGGGTCAGCGGGGTGCGCAGGTCGTGGCTGACGGAGGCCAGCATCGCCGTCCGCTGGTCGATGTAGCGCTGGATGCGGTTCTTCATCGCCACGAAGGCCTGGGCGGCCTGGCGCACCTCCTTGGCGCCGTAGGGCTTGAAGTCGTCGACATCGCCGCCCTTGCCGAAGGTCTCGGCGGCGTCGGCCAATCGCTCGATGGCCCGCACCTGGTTGCGGATGAACAGGATGGCGATGGCCGTCAGCAACAGTGTCGCCAGCGCCATCCAGAAGATGAAGATGTGGCCCTGGGTGGCGTAGACACGGTCGCGCGGCGCGATGATCCGCAGCACGCCGCCGGGGACCTGGACCCGGATATCGACATAGGCCGGGAAGCGCACCGTGTCGTACCACCAGGGCCGGTCCAGCTTTTCCGCCAGCGCGCGGCCGAGCGCCCGGTCGAGCGGCGCGAACAGCGAGGCCGGCTGCCGGGGCGGCAGCACCTCCTCTTCCATGAGGGCGATGGACAGCGACATCGAGGTCTCGGCCCGCTCGGCGATCTTGTCCAGGGCTTCGGGGCGGGGATCGGCGGCGTAGCTCTCGACGGCCCAGGCGATGTCGCCGGCGACACCGTCGGAGAGCCGGCTGGTCACCGTCTGCCAGTGGGCGTCGAAGAAGATCCAGGTGACGACCATCTGCATCAGCGCGACCGGCAGCACGATGATCAGCAGGCTTCGGCCGAACAGCGAGGTCGGCAGCCAGCGCTTGATCTGGCGCGGTATGAAGATCCGGAGCGCCCTGGTCTTCATGAGGGAGTGGCGCTGGTCATCAGTCGGGCGCCAGCCGGTAGCCGACGCCGCGCACGGTCTGCAGGTAGCGGGGGTTCTTCGGGTCGTCCTCGATCTTGCGCCGCAGGCGGGTGACCTGGACGTCGACCGCGCGGCCGGTGATGTCGGCGGTGTCGCGGGCCAGTTCCAGCCGGTCGACCGGCACGTTGGCCGACTTCGCCAGCCGCCGCATCAGTTCGACCTCGGCCTCGGTCAGGCGGATCAGGGCGCCGTCGCGCGTCAGCTCGCCACGCTCGATATCGAACGAACAGTCGCCCAGGCCCAGCACCGTCGGGCCGCTGTCGCGCGGCCCGGCCCGGCGCAGGATGGCCTCGATGCGCAGCAGCAGTTCCTGCGGCTCGAAGGGCTTGGGCAGGTAGTCGTCGACGCCGCTCGACAGGCCCTCGATCCGGTCGCCCGCCTCGCCACGCGCGGTCAGCATCAGGATCGGCGTACGGCCCGGCGCGTCGGTGCGGGCGCGCAGGCGACGGGCGAACGCCATGCCGTCCTCGCCCGGCATCATCACGTCCAGCACCATCAGGTCGAAGTCGAGCATGTCGACCAGGCGGCCGGCCGCGGCCGCGTCGGCGGCGGCGGTCACCCGGAAGCCGGACCGCGACAGGTACTCCCTGAGGAGGTCGCGGATGCGGTCGTCGTCGTCGACCACCAGCAGGTGACGGTCCGATCCAGCCAAGCTCAGCTCTCCTCCCGGCGCAGGCCGACGCCCGTGCGCGGCCCCGCCATGGCGGCGAGAATGCGCCGCGCGCCGGCCACGCCGTCAAGCCCGCCGGTGCGATAGGCCCGGCCGATCATCGCGCGCAGCCGCTCGGCGATCCGCGCCTCGAAGGCCAGACCCTCCGGCGTCAGCCTGGCCGGCCGCCGCCGGGCGTCCAGGTCGCCGGTCTCGATCTCGGCCAGACCCAGCTTGAGCAGATCGCCCAGCGAACGGCTCGCCGCCTGCTTCGACAGTCCGGTCAGTCGCGCGAGGTCCCGAGCGCCGACGCCGGGCCGGCGGCGGAGCAGGAAAGCGGCCCGCCAGTGGGGCCGGCCCAGGCCCTTCGCCTCGCTTTCCAGCGCCGAGTCGACCGCCGACCACAGGCTGGCCTCGGCCAACAGCATCAGCTCGAGGCCGGAATCCAGCTCCTCGTCGCGCAGGATCAGCCGGGGATCGGCCGGAACGGTCATCGCATCAGGCCAATCTGTTTGACGCAAAGACGCTCAAGGCGTCTAAGGTCGCGGCTTCCTTGAAAGGAGGAATACTCGAAATGTCTCTCGTTCCCTTCGATGATCGCGACGGTTGGATCTGGCTGGACGGCCAGTTCGTGCCCTGGCGCGAGGCGAAGGTGCACGTACTCACGCACGGCCTCCACTACGCCTCCTCGGTGTTCGAGGGCGAGCGGATGTACGGCGGGGAGATCTTCGAGCTCACGGCTCATACCGAGCGGCTGTTCAAGTCGGCGGAGATCCTGGACTTCAAGATTCCGTACACGGTGTCGGAGATCGACGAGGCCTGCAAGGCGACCTGCGCCCGCAACGGCCTGACAGATTGTTACGTTCGTCCGATCGCCTGGCGGGGATCGGAAATGATCGGCGTTTCCGCCCAGCAGTCGAAGATCCATGTCGCGATCGCGGTGTGGGACTGGCCCAGCTACTACGACCTTGAGCAGAAGAAGAAGGGCGTGCGGCTGGCCTGGGCCAAGTACGATCGTCCCTCGCCGAAGACCGCTCCGGTCGAGGCCAAGGCGGCCGGCCTGTACATGATCTGCACCATCTCCAAGCACGCGGCGGAGAAGGACGGCTATTCGGACGCGATGTTCCTCGACTACCGGGGCTACGTATCCGAGGCGACGGGCGCCAACGTGTTCTTCGTCAAGGACGGCGTGCTGCACACCCCGACGCCGGACTGCTTCCTGAACGGCATCACGCGCCAGACGGTCATCCGGTTGGCGAAGGAGCGCGGCTACCCGCTGGTCGAGCGGCACATCAAGCCTGAGGAGATGGCCGGCTTCGAGGAATGCTTCATCGTCGGCACCGCCGCGGAGGTCACTCCGGTGGCCGAAGTCGGGGAGTATCGCTTCACGCCGGGCAAGATCTCGCTGACCCTGATGGACGACTACGCCCGCCTCGTGCGGCGGGAACTGGTCGAGGCGTAAATCTTCCCGCCGTCATGGCCCGACTTGTTCGGGCCACCCATGCGCGATGAATCTAGTGGGAGGGCGCGGCCTTTGCGGTCGCGCCCTCTTTTTGGTCTGACAGTGTTCATGGGTGGCCCGGCCGAGCCGGGCCATGACGATCGCTGGAAATCTAGCCCGCCAGACGCGCCTCAAGCTCGCTCAGCCGCCGCCGTGTGACCTGCAGGTCCTCGCCATACCGCAGCGGGTCAGCGGCGGCGAGCTTGCCGGCGATGTCGAAGCTCTCGCGGTAGAGGTCGAGCGCCCGCACGCGGTGGCCGCGGTCCTCGCGAGCGTCGGCCAGCCGCTCCAGCGCCAGCGACAGCGCGCGTCGCGGCTCGTTGCCCTGGCTGGCGGCCGCCAGCTCTCGCCGGATCTCGAGCGCTTCCTCATAGGCTTCGACAGCGTCTTCCAGCCTGCCCTCGTCCTGCGCGGCGTCACCGACGCCGGTCAGGACGCCCGCCAGCATGGCCATGCGCCTGGGATCGCTCGGCGCTTCCGAGGCCAGCCCTCGGGCGGCGGCCAGCGCCATCTCATAGGCCTCGGCCGCTTCGTCCCCGGCGCCCTGCGTGCGCGCGAAGTCGCCCAGGTCCTGGGCGGCCAGCAGGCGCTCCTCGTCGGTGGCCGCAAACGAATGAAGCCGCCGGGCCAGGGCGGCTGCGGAAGTCCATTGTTCGGCCCGGACCAGATTTCGAAGCCTGTCGCGGGCGGCGGCGAAGCTCTCTGTCTCGCCCGGCTCGCCCGGCGGAGCGGAAGCCGTCGGCGGCGGGGCGGATACAGCGGTCGCGGTGTGGCTCCCGTGGCCCGCTTCCCCTTCCGCCGCCGACGGCTCCGGAGCGGCGTCGAAATCCACCACAGGGGAGGTCTGGCGCTTGCGCCCGCCGCCGCTGCCGTCCGGCAGGACCGCGGACAGGACCGCCGCGAGCCCCAGCAGCGCGACGATCCAGCCGATCAGCGGCCGGTGCCCCTCGAACAGCCCGAGAGGCACGGCCGGCAGGGTGATGTCGACGACGCCCTTCGGCGCGAGAACGGCCCAGCCCAGGGTCAAAAGCGCCGCCCCCAGCAGCATCCTCAGGATCCTCGAAACCATGCCCGCCCCCGTCTTCTTCGCGTCGAACTGGAGGAAGCGAGGCAGGCGAGGCGGAGGAGGTCATCAGCGCGCAACCGTCAGGGGAGCCCCACGGCCGCAAGCGCCCGTTCCTTAGGCAGCAAGGGCTTGCGGCGCCTCTAGAGCAGCCACGAGTCGGGGCGCGGATAGGCCTCGTCCTGCGCCAGATACACCAGCCCGACCACGCAGCGGACGTAGAACCAGACCCCCACGACACAGACGATCAGGATGCCGATCGCCAGGATCGGCAGGCCGATCAGGACGAGCGACAGGATCCCGCCGACTACGCACAGCGCCACCCCGATCAGGAACCACCAGATGGTCTTCCAGAAGGTCTGGATCAGGAACTGGTAGTGGGTGTCCATCCGCGGGCCCGCCGTCGCCCGGTTGGCGTAGGCGATCACCAGGCCGATGATCACAGTGATCAGCATCGACATGGCGCCGAAGATGTAGAGGCCATAGACCACGGCGGGGAGGACGCGGTCCTCGTGCGGCTTGGCGGCGGGAACGGTCTCGGTCATTGGCGGCCTCCAGACTTTCGGGGTCATGCTCGCCGCAAACGCGCGTCGACGCAAACCGCTGCGTCAGGGCGCGAGCGAGCGGGGCAGGGCGCGGGGATCGAGCGCCGCCGCCGCCGGCTTCAGCCAGGGCGTCACCGCGAAGATCAGGATCAGCACGAACAGCATCCGCGCCGCCAGACTGATCCCCAGGCCGGCGGCGCCGGAGGTCAGGGAGAACAGCAGCAGCGCCGCCGCGCCGGCTCCAAGCAGGCCGATCGACCACGTCAGCGCGCCGCGCGCGTCCGGTTCCGCCCGCCCGATCTTCGCGTCGGGATTTGCCTCCGCCAGACGGGTGGCTACGGCGCGCACGAAGGCGCCGTAGCTTTCGCTGTGGTCCTCGAAGCGGCCGGGTCCCGCCCAGCTGTGCGAGACCAGCGTCACCCGCCCACGCAGAAACAGGATCCAGGCGCCGCGGCGGCCGCCCGGGCCGGGGCCGGCGATCCGCATGGCGCGGGCGCCGGCCAGCGGCCAGCGGCGTTCGGTCTTGCCCGTGGTCTCGATCAGATCGTCGCCGTCCAGGGTCCAGACGGTCGGGGGTCGCAGCGGCGCCAGCCGCGCGGCGTGGCCTGGGCCGGTCAGGCGCGGACCGCCGTGATCTCGACGCCCGCCGCGGCGGCGTCGGGGGCCAGCGCCATGGGCTTTTCGACCCGCACCCGGGCGCGGGTCACGCGCGGGTCTGCGAGGCAGAGCTCGGCCAGCCGCTCGGCGAACACCTCGACCAGCTCGATGTGGCCGGACGCGGCCAGCGCCCTGGCGTCGTTGCGGATGGTCTCGTAGTTCAGGGTGTCGCCCAGGTGCCGGGCGCCGGCGGCCGCGACATCCAGCTCGACGTCGATGACCAGCGGCTGGGTCTGGCCGTACTCGTGGCGATAGACGCCGACCTCCGCCTCGACCTTCAGGCCGCGCACGAACACCTTGGTGATGACGACTTTGGCGTTGGCGGCGGGAGCCTCCGGCTGATCGTGAAGGGGAGAAGCGGCCACGGCGCCCTCAGCTCTGGAAATCGACGATGTCCGGCGTCCGCCAGGCGAGATGCTGGCCGCTGTCCACGGCGATCATCTGGCCCGTGACCGCCCTTGCGTCAATGAGGTAGCGCAGCGCCCCGGCGATGTCCTCGCCGGTGACGCGCCGCCCGAGCGGGGTCCCCTCGGCTTCGGCCTCGAAACTGCCGGGCGCCTGGTGGACGGAGCCGAAGGTCGGTCCCGGACCGATGGCGTTGACCCGGATACGCGGCGCCAGCGCCTGGGCCATGGTCCGGGTCGCGTGCCAGAGGGCCGCCTTGCTCAGGCTGTAGCCGAAGTACTGCGGCGTCGGCCGCCAGACCCGCTGGTCGATGATGTTGACGATCAGGCCGGCGCGGTCGGCCTGCAGCGCCGCGACGAACGCCTGGGCCAGCATCACCGGGGCGCGGACGTTGGTCGCCATCTGGGCGTCGAAGTCAGCGGCGGTGGCGGTTTCCAGGCGGTCGTCGAGGAACAGCGAGGCGTTGTTGACCAGCAGGGTGACCGGACCGAGCGCCTCGGCCCGTGCGACCAGCGTCCCCGCATCGGGCGCGGTCAAGTCGCCCGCCAGCAGCAGGGCTTGCCGGCCGAGCGCGCGGATCGCGGCGATCGTTTCCTCGCCGTCGGCGTCGGCGACGCGCTGATGGACGGCGATGTCAAAGCCGGCGCGGGCCGCCTCCAGCGCCAGGGCGCGGCCGATGCGGCGACCCGCGGCGGTGATGAGGGCGACGCCGTTCATCGGGCCTCAGCCGCGCGGGGCCGGCGGTCTCTGGCGATGGGAGTGGCTGCGCCATCAGGGCGCGATGCAGCAGGCTGACCGGTCATGGACCCCCTCAAGCCGCGCCGCTTGCGGATCGCTTGCGATCCGCCGGAGGCTGATCAGTCGATGCTGCCGAACTCGAAGAAGTTCAGGGCGCCCAGGGCGACGACGAAAAGAAGGATGATGCCGATGGCGACCATGTCGGGGCTCCGCGGAAGTCTGTCCGCCGGGCTTTAGCGATCGGTCTCGCGCGCGGCAAGGGCTCGTCGTAGGGTCACGGGCATGTCGCTCAAGCGCCGCCTGTATCACTGGCTGTTGCCGGCCTACCGTTTCGCGATGCGGCGCGTGCGGGGCCTCACGCTGGGCGTGCGGGTGATCGTCTTCGACGACCAGGGCCGCGTGCTGTTGATCGAACACACCTACACCCCCGGCTGGCACCTGCCCGGCGGCGGCGTCGAGCGCGGGGAGTCGCTGGAGCTGGCCGCCGAGCGCGAGCTGGAGGAAGAGGCCGGCGTCAGGCCGACCGGGCGTCCGGGCCTGGTCTCGGTCCACGACAACGGCATGAGCTTTCCCGGCGACCATGTCGTCGTCTACCGCCTGGACCACTGGTCGCCGACGCCGCCGACCGCGAAGGGTGAAATCCTTCGCCGCGAGTGGTTCGATCCGCGCGCGCTGCCCGAGGGCACGAGCCGGGGCACGCGGCGGCGCATCGCCGAGGCGCTGGACGGAACGCCGCCTGACCTGCTCTGGTAGGGGCAACAAACCACCGAGTATCCCCGCGAAAGCGGGGACCCAGGCGGCGCCTGAAGCCGATCCTGCTTGGACCCCCGCTTTCGCGGGGGCGCTCGGAAGACAAGGGATGGGAACATGGTCCAGCAGCTTCCGGTGTCCGCCTTCACGAAGATCGCGGTCGGCATCGATCGGCCCGAGGACGTGGTCGTCGGCAAGGACGGCCGGGTGTTCGCCTCGGACCACCAGTGCGCCGTCGCCGAGATCCATCCGTCCGGCGCCTTCGTGCGGATGGGGCCGAAGGGCGGCGCGCCCAACGGGATCAACATGGACCTGCAGGGCCGGATCCTGATCGCCAATTTCGGCATCTATGACCGGGAGGAGGGGCCGCTGCAGCGGTTCGACCCGCTGACCGGCGCGCATGAAACGCTCCTCGCCGAGGTCGGCGGCAAGCGGCTGACCAGCGCCAACTATCCGGTCATGGACCGCGCCGGCAACATCTGGTGCGCCAACTCCACCCACGCCGAGACCTGGCCGCAGGCGCTGGACGGCCGCGCCGACGGCTTCATCTTCGTGCTGCGTCCGGACGGCTCGAGCGAGATCGTCGCCGAGGGGCTGAAGTTCCCGAACGGGATGGCGCTGTCGGCCGATGATCGCTGGCTGTACTGCGCCCAGACCAGCGGCCTGGACGTGTTGCGCTTCGAGATCCTGCCCGGCGGCAAGCTGGGCCCGGGCGAGCGTTACGGTCCAGTGCTCGGCAAGCTGGCCGAGGAGACGAAGGACCATAACGCGTACGGCTACACCGACGGCGTCGGCATGGATGCCGAGGGAAATCTCTGGGTCTGTCTGCCGGCCGCCAACAAGGTGGTGGCGATCACGCCGTCGGGCGACGTCGAGGTCGTCTGCCACGATCCCTCGGGCGAGGTGATCAACCACCCGACCAACATCACCTGGGGCGGACCGGACCTGAAGGATCTCTACATCGGCTCGATCCGGGCGGACTACGTGCTCAAGGCGCGCAGCCCGGTGGCGGGACAGCCTCACGTGCATCAGCTTTGAAGGCTCCGCTCCACGCGCGCATACCTGTAGACCGATGGCCGTATTGGGTCAGGCGGGTGGCGGCAGCCGGCTTTCTGGGCGGTCCCCTGATCCTCTATGCGCTCCTCGGGGTGGATGAGGAGGACTCCGCGAGCCTTCATCTCATCACCCTGTTGGCCGGTTGGATGCCGACGGCGCTGATCCTGGGGCTGTACGGGCACCCTCCGCACGCCACAAGGACGCGGTCTGACTGGGGGCGGGCCTGGCTGCGGGCGCTGTGGGGCGTCTCGTTGCTGGCCGGCGCCATTCTCGTGACGGTACTATCGGCCGGGGCAGGCGAGTTGGCCCTTCCCCACCTGAACCGCGATAACTAAACTAACGTTTGAAGAGGCCTCCCGGAGAGGCCCGCCTCGACGCCAAGGGAGATGGTGATGCGCGACTACACGAAGTTCTACATCGACGGTCAGTGGGTCGATCCCATCACGCCGAAGACGCTCGACGTCATCAACCCGGCCAACGAAGAGGTTTGCGGCAAGATCTCGATGGGCACGGCCGCCGACGTCGACAAGGCGGCCAAGGCCGCCCGCAAGGCGTTCGCCACCTTCTCGCAGACCTCGATCGAGGAGCGCGCCGACCTGCTCGAGCGCATCATCGCCGAGTACCAGAAGCGCTACGGCGACATGGCCGACGCCATCACCGAGGAAATGGGCGCCCCGGCCTCGCTGGCGCAGCGCGCCCAGGCGGCCATGGGCCTGGCCCACACCCAGACGGCGCTGGCCGTGCTGAAGAGCTTCAAGTTCGTCGAGGACCGCGGCCCGACCCGCCTGGTCAAGGAGCCGATCGGCGTCTGCGGCATGATCACGCCCTGGAACTGGCCGGTGAACCAGATCGCCTGCAAGGTCGCCCCGGCCCTGGCCGTGGGCTGCACCATGGTGCTGAAGCCGTCGGAAGTGGCGCCGTTCTCGGGCTACATCTGGGCAGAGATCATGCATGCCGCCGGCGTGCCGGCCGGGGTGTTCAACCTCGTCAACGGCGACGGCCCTGAAGTCGGCGCCGCCATCTCCAGCCATCCGGAGATCGACATGGTCTCCTTCACCGGCTCGACCCGCGCCGGCATCGAGGTGGCCAAGAACGCCGCCCCGACCGTCAAGCGCGTGGCCCAGGAGCTGGGCGGCAAGAGCCCGAACATCATCCTCGACGACGCCGACTTCCAGGCGGCCGTCACCGGCGGCGTCCGCTCGGTGATGATGAACTCCGGCCAGTCCTGCAACGCCCCGACCCGCATGCTGGTCCCGGCCAAGCGCATGGACGAGGTGATCCAGATCGCCAAGGCCGCCGCCGAGTCCACCACGGTCGGCGATCCGAAGGGCAACGCCCAGATGGGCCCGGTCGTGTCGGAAGTGCAGTTCAATAAGATCCAGAAGCTGATCCAGGCCGGCATCGACGAGGGCGCGACCCTGGTCACCGGCGGCGTCGGCCGTCCGGACGGCATCGACAAGGGCTACTTCGTCAAGCCGACGATCTTCGCCAACGTCACCAACGACATGACCATCGCCAAGGAAGAGATCTTCGGCCCGGTCGTCTCGATCCTCGGCTACGACAGCGTCGACCAGGCGGTGGAAGTCGGCAACGACACCGAGTATGGCCTCGCGGCCTACGTCTCGGGCACCGACCAGGCGAAGATCCGGGAAGTTGCGAGCAAGCTGCGCGCCGGTCAGGTCAGCATCAACGGCGGCGGCGGCGACCTCATGGCGCCGTTCGGCGGCTATAAGATGAGCGGCAACGGCCGCGAGTGGGGCGACTACGGCTTCCACGAGTTCCTGGAAACCAAGGCCATGCTCGGCTACGCCCCGCCGCAAGCGGCGGAGTAGGGCTCAGCGCCGCTGAGATAAATCAGGGCCGTCGGAGCGATCCGGCGGCCCTTTTCTTTCCTCTCCCACTTGGGAGAGGGGGACCACCCGGAGGGTGGTGGAGAGGGAAGCGCACACGCATGCCGTGGTGGCGCCGCCTTCGCAGTATCCGAGCTCTATCTTCTGCCCGCCGCGCCTCCCTCTCCACCATGCTCCGCATGGTCCCCCTCCCCCAAGTGGGGGAGGACTGCCGGTTGCCTCCTTCTGCAAATTCAGCATCCTGACACCGCCAGCGCCCGCAAGAGGCCGCGGCCCAGACAGGGAGCGACCATGACCGACCTCGCCGATATCCGCTCGGTGGCCGACATTCCGCGCGTGCAGGCGCGCCAGAGGCCTGACGAGGTCGCCTTCTGGTTCGAGGGGCGCGAGACGACCTTCGCCCAGCTGGAGGCGGCGTCGAACCAGGTCGCCAACGCCCTGCTGGCCCAGGGCCTTCAGCCCGGCGACCGGGTCGGGGTGCTGGCCAAGAATATCGACGACTTCTTCCCGCTGTGGCTGGGCTGCGTGAAGGCCCGGGTGACGCTGGCGCCGGTCAACTGGCGGCTGGCCCCGCCGGAGGTCGCCTTCATCCTCCGGGACGCCGGCGCGAAGCTGCTGTTCGTCGGTGAGGACTTCGGCGGCGTGGTCGACATGATCATGAGCGACCTGCCGGACATCCACGGCCTGATCCAGTTCGAGCCCGGCCATCCGCGCTGGCCGGACTTCCGGTCGTGGATCGCCGCGCACCCGGCGACGGACCCCGACCTGCCGGTCGACATGCAGGATGACGTCATCCAGCTCTACACCTCGGGCACCACCGGCCTGCCCAAGGGGGTCCAGCTGACCCAGGCCAACTTCATCGCCCTGTTCTCGCTGGCGCTCGAGGCCGGCTGGGCGAAGTATGAGCCGGGCAAGACCAACCTCGTCGTCATGCCGCTGTTCCACGTCGCGGGCACCAACTGCGGCCTGCTCGCCACCCTGCAGGGCGTGCGCAACATCCTCACCCGCGAAGTGAACCCCACCGAGATCATCGACCGCCTGCAGGACAAGGGCGTGAACTACGCCTTCCTGGCCCCGACCATCATCAACATGCTGCTGCAGAACCCGGCCATCGAGGGCGCCGACTTCAGCCGGCTGGAGAAGATCTTCTACGGCGCCTCGCCGATCTCCGAGGCCGTGCTGCGCCAGGCCCAGGAGGTGTTCGGCTGCGGCTTCACCCAGCTCTACGGCCTGACCGAGACGATCGGCGGCGCCACCTATCTGCCCCCCGAGGACCACGCGCCCGGCCGCGACAAGCTGCGCTCCTGCGGCAAGCCCTGGCCGGGCTTCGACGTGCGGGTGCTGACCCCGACCGGCGAGGTCGGCAAGCCGGGCGAGGTCGGCGAGGTGCAGATCCGCGCCAAGGGGGTGATGAAGGGCTACTGGAACCGGCCGGACGCGACGAAGGAGGCGATCTGCCCCGAAGGCTGGTTCTCCAGCGGCGACGCCGGCTACTTCGACGACGAGGGCTACCTCTACATCTACGACCGGGTGAAGGACATGATCGTGTCCGGCGGCGAGAACGTCTATCCGGCCGAGGTCGAGAACGCCCTGTTCAGCCACCCCGCCGTGGCCGACGCCGCCGTCATCGGCGTGCCCGACGAGCGCTGGGGCGAGGCGGTGAAGGGCGTCGTGGTGCTCAAGCCCGGCGCAGCGGCGACGGCGGACGAGATCATCGCCCACGTCCGCACCCGTATCGCCGGCTACAAATGCCCCAAGAGCATCGACTTTACCGACGTGCTGCCCAGGAACCCGTCCGGCAAGGTCCTGCGCCGCGAACTGCGCAAGCCCTACTGGGAAGGGCGCGAGCGGATGGTGGGGTAGCTAGTCTGCTCATGCTAAGGTAGCGCGTCTGCTTTCCGGGGGTTTCGGTTGATCGGTCTTTCCTTGGCGCTGGCGCTGTTGGCCGCCCGCGAGACGCCCCCGCCTCCACCGCTTCCGGCCGAAATCCTGCGCCCCGTATGGCTGGCCACGCCGAGCGAGGATGATTACCTGCGGGCCTATCCCGAAGGCCTAGACGAGATGGCGTTCGCGAGCCTGATTTGCCGTGTCGCTGGCGACGGCGGACTTGTCGATTGCAAGGTTGGGACCGCGAGGCCGCAGGACCGCGGCGTCGAGGCCGGAGCGCTCAGCCTGGCGCCGCGCTTTCGTCTCGCGACGGAGGAAGTCGGCGGCCGCTCGACGGTCGGGCGCGAGGTGGAGGTCCAGCTGATGTGGATGTACCGCACCGGCCAGACCTCGTCCTACGGCGCCAGGCCCTTCCCCATCCCGCCGCCGGATCCCGGATTCCGGCCGTCGATCCTCACCATGCCGGACTGGCGCGAGCCGCCGGACCCGCAGGTCTTCGCGCGCCTCTATCCGGAGGCGGCGCTTCGCGAGGAGGTCGGCGGCTGGGTCACTCTGGATTGCCTTGTCGCCGTTGATGGCCGGGTCTTTGAGTGCGTGGCGGAATCCGAGTACCCCGTTGGTCTCGGCTTCGCGGAGGCGACGCTGGCCGCATCGGCGACCTTCCGGATGAAGCCCGCGACGCGCGATGGACAGCCTTTCGTGACCCGGATCAAGATCCCGATGGGCTGGAGCCTGCCCGAGCCCCTGCCGGCTGCGAAGAAGAAGCGCTAGAGTCCGTCCGGATCCCGCGCGCCGTGGCGGATTTGCAGGATTTCCACCAGTTCACCGGTCACGCGATAGCGGACGAGGTATGGCGGCACGGTCGTCAGCTCTCGCCTTCCGCCGCCGATACGACGTCCCCGCAAGGGAAAGAGGTCCAGGCCATCGCCTGCGGTCATCAGTCTGTTCGCAAGGCGAGCCGCCGCATTCGGCCTTTCCGCTGCAAGCCCGTCGACGATCAACTCAACGTCGGCGACGGCCCTATCCGTCCAGACTATTTTCGCCACGAGAAGGGAGGCGGTTCAGGCTTGCCGTCGACAATCGACTGAAGCCACCGCTTGACCCGCTCGTGCGGCACGACGCGCCCCGCGTCCGCGTCGGCTTCGGCCTTCAGCAGCGCCGCCTCTTCCTCTTCGGTCAACGCCAGTTCGACGTCATCATCAAAAGGGACCGCGCCTTCCTCGACGCCGGGGGTCTTGGGCTCGCTCATGAGTTGAAGCTAGCACCGGCCGGTGCAACCGTAAAGCACAAAACGGGAACATCCAGGCCTGGAAAGGCGAGACTCCCGAGACAGATAGTCTGGAGACAAGCGGAGACAAATGGAGACAACCGGCCCCGCCCGCCGAGGGTGTTTCACCCCTGCGGCCGTCTGGAACCGGCGATCAGAGCCCTCTGAAGCCCGTCCGACCGTTTCGCCGAACTCCGGGAAACTGAAGCATTCGCTGAGTTTTCCAGCCGGTTCTCCACCCCGGTCCCGCCGCCGTTAGACTCGATGGAACGCGCCGCCCTGATCCCCTGGGCGGCGGCCGATGGAGGCGCGAAAGCACGAATGAGGACAGTGGAGACACGCCGCGCTTGCCTGACCCCACGTCGCCGGTGATCGTCTCGGGCAAAACCGGGGAAACGTCATGCCGAACTTCGTCACCATCCCGACCAACGGGATCAACGTGCGGGCCGTGGTCGAGGGCTCGGGGCCGCTGGTGGTCATGGTCCACGGCTTTCCGGAGAGCTGGTACAGCTGGCGACACCAGATCGGGCCGATCGCCGCCGCCGGCTTCACCGCCTGCGCCATCGACGTGCGCGGCTACGGCGGCTCGGACAAGCCCGGGCAGGTCGACGACTACAGCCTCGAGAAGATCACCGCCGACGTCGCCGGAGTCATCGAGCATCTGTCGGACGACGGCACGGGCATCCTGATCGGCCACGACTGGGGCGCGCCGATCGTCTGGAACACCGCCCTGACGCGCCCGGACCGGGTCAGCGCGGTGGCGGGTCTTTCGGTGCCTTACACCGGCGTGCCGCAGGCAATGTTCCTGGACGTCATCAAGGCGGCCTTCACCGACAAGGGCCGGTTCTTCTACCAGGTCTACTTCCAGGACGTCGGCGTCGCCGAGGCGGAGCTGGAGGCCAACCCGCGCGACAGCCTGCGCCGGTTCTACTACGCGATCAGCGGCGACGCGCCGGACCTGACCTGGCCGATCGACAAGAAGCACGGCGATCCGCTGCTGCTCCGCCTGCCGGATCCCGATCCGTTTCCGGCCTGGCTGACGAAGGAAGACGAGGACTACTTCACCGCCGAGTTCGAGGGCTCGGGCTTCTTCGGGCCGCTGAGCCGCTATCGCAACCACCAGAACGACTTCGCCTGGCTGCAGGGGTTCAAGGACCGCAGGATCGAACAGCCCAGCTTCTTCATCGGCGGCGAACGCGACCTGGTCCTGAAGATGATCCCGGGGGTGAACCCCGTCGACTACATGGCGCCGCACCTGCCCGGCCTGCGCGGCGCCCATGTGCTGCCGCGCGTCGGCCACTGGACGCAGCAGGAGGCGCCGGAAGAGGTCAACCGCCTGCTGCTGGGCTGGCTGAAGAGCCTTTGACGACCGGCGTTCCGCCACAGACCGGTCACGGTCTTGCGACAGCCTCGCGGCGAAGTGTCCGCGCGGACGCGTCGGCAGGGGGAGCGGGAATGCGGGGTTGGATGAGCACGCGGCGGCGAGTGGCGGTCTGGGCGGGCGCGATCACGGCGGCGGCGCTGACGCTTTCGGCCCTCGTCTGGTCAACCGTCGAGGCGTCCGAGCCCTCCGGCAGTCTGACCGCCTTCCGGTCGGAAGCCGAGCTCAAGGCCTTCCTGAAGCGCGTGCATCAGCGCGGAGAGGTTGCGACGGCCGCCGCCGCGCTGGACACGGTCGCCGCGCCGCCGCCTCCGTCGCCGCCGCCGCCGCCCGTCATGAGCGCCCCGGCTGCGATGGCGCCGGGCGCGGAGTCGGTGGTCGTCACCGGCAGCCGGGTCGCCGAGAGCATCACCAACACCCAGGAAGCCAACGTCGACGAAGGCGGCATCGTCAAGAACCAGGGCGATATCCTTGTCGTCCTGCGGCGCGGCCGCCTGTTCACCGTCTCGATCGCCGGCGGCGGCATGAAGCCGATCGACCAGATCGACGCCTTCCCGCCGGGGATCAACGGCGCTGACGGCTGGTATGACGAGATGTTGCTGATCGACGGCCGGGTCATCGTCATCGGCTACAACTACGGGTCCGGCGGCACGGAGCTGAACCGGTTCAGGCTGTCGCCGGAAGGCGACCTGACATTCGAGGATTCCCACCACCTGCGCTCGGCGGACTACTACTCGTCCGAGAACTACGCCACGCGCCTGATCGGCACGAAGCTGATCCTCTACGCGCCGCTGCCGCTGTGGAGCGACGGCGAGCCCGAGGACCTGTTGCCGGCGATGCGCAAGTGGACGCCGGGCGAGCGGCAGGGCGCGTTCCGGCCGACCGCCAAGCCCACCCGGATGTTCGTGGCGCCCAGCCTAAAGCGGCGTCCGCAGGACAGCATCGAAACCCTGCACAGCGTCACGACGTGCGATCTCGCGGCGGCGGAGCTGGCGTGCGATTCCCTCGGCGTCTTCGGGCCGCCGTCGCGCAGCTTCTATGTGTCGGAGAAGGCCATCTACCTGTGGGTCGGCGAGGCCTGGACGCCGCGCAAACGCGGGCGCGCCGAGTCGCAGATCTATCGTATTCCGCTCGGCGCCGGCCGGCCCTCGGCGATCGGGGTCCGCGGCGGGCCGATCGACCAGTTCTCGTTCCGTGAGCGCGACGGCGTTCTGGATGTGGTGGTGCGATCGGACGGCGGCGGCGACGGCCTGTGGCGTTCGGAGTTCGGCGAGGGCTCGCTGGCCTTGGTCAGCGTCCCGATCCGGCAGTTCGCCGACGGCTCGACCGATGTCGCGCGCGCCCAGTATCGGATGCTGCCGAAGCCGCCCGGCGACGGCCGCCTGACCAACCGCTTTGTCGGCGAGCATCTGCTCTACGGCGAGGGCAGGGGCTGGCGCGACGCCGCGGCCGGCGGTCGGCTCTGGGCGATTCCGCTGGGGGCGTCGGGCTATACGACGCTGTCGACGCCGCAGGCTGTTGACCGGATCGAGATCACCGGCCGCGACGCGCTGGTGGTCGGCGCGAGCCGGCAGGGAGACCTGCTGTTCCAGACCGTCGAACTGACCGCCGGCGAACCGCCCAGGCTGGGCGATCGCTACAGCTATAGGGATGCATCGGAGGGAGAGACGCGCAGCCACGCGTTCTTCTATCGCCCCTCGCCCGATGCGGCGTTCGGCGACTCCGGCCTGCTGGCGCTGCCGGTGGCCCGGGCGGGGCGGCCGGCCTACCGCCAGCTGTTCCAGACCTCGGCGGCGATGGTCTACCTGCGCCGCAGCGACCGGCGACTGGCGCCGCTCGGCGAGCTCGCCGCCGCGAGCGAAGGGTTCGCCGACGACGGCTGCGTCGCCTCCTGCACGGACTGGTACGGCAACGCCCGGCCGATCTTCCTGGGCGGCCGGGCCTTCGCCCTGCTCGGCTATGAACTGGTGGAGGGACAGGTGGCGGAGCGGTCCATCGTCGAGGTCGGCCGGATCAGCTTCGCCCCCCGAGGCGCGCGGGCCAGGTGACGGCGGGGGTGCATGAACGGGCGTTTGACTCACCTTGGGGCAGCGGTAGTCTCAAGAGAACAACGATAACAAACGCTCCAGGAAACCAGTCATGACCCCCGCTGACGGCGCGGCGTCGGCCGCCGCAGCCGCCCAGAAGGTTCCCTTCAAACCCCTGCCGCAGAAGGGGCCGGACGTCACTGTCGAGCGCCGCGCCGACGGCTCGATCCTCGTGCGCTCGAACCACGCGCCGGGCGAGGGGCCGCGCTCGATCGCCCACCTCATCCGCGACAAGGCGCAGGCTCATCCCGACCGCCCGTGGATGAAGCAGCGCGAGCCTGGTCACGGTCCCTGGCGCGCCGTCACCTATGGCGAGGCGCTGGCCGCCGCCGAAAGCATCGCCCAGTGGCTGCTCGACCACGGCCTGACCGGCGCCGACAGCGTGATGGTGCTGTCGTCCAACTCGATCGAGCACGCGCTGATCACGCTCGGCTGCTACACGGCCGGGGCGCCCGTGGCGCCGATCAGCCCGGCCTACAGCCTGATCTCGACTGACCACGCCAAGCTGAGGCACTGCGCCTCGGTCGTGAAGCCGAAGGTGGTGTTCGCTCAGTCGGGCGCGATGTTCGAGCGGGCCTTCCAGACGCTGCGTGACGCGGATCCGGGCCTGGTCTTCGTCACCGCGGACGGGGAGGGCGACGGCGCGATCCCGCTGTCGGACCTGCTGGCGACGAAGCCCGGCCCGGCCGTCGAGGCGGCGCGCGAGACCCTCGGCCACGCCACGGTCGCCAAGTACCTGTTCACCTCCGGCTCGACCGGCATGCCCAAGGGCGTGCCGCAGACCTTCGGCATGATGGCCGCGACCATCGCCGGCGGCGAAGGCCTGCGCGCCGAGGAGACCGACCCGGACGTCATCCCCCAGAGCCTGGAGTGGATGCCCTGGAGTCACATCAGCGCCGGCAACATCAGCTTCAACGGCGTTCTGTGGGGTGGCGGCACCGTCCACCTGGACGAGGGCAAGCCGATCCCCGGCATGTTCGAGACGACCATCAAGAACCTCTACGAGGTCTCGCCGATGGTCTTCGGATCGGCCCCGATCGCGTTCGGCATGCTCGCCGAGGCGATGGAGCGCGATCCGGTGCTGCGGAAGTCGTTCTTCAAGAACCTCCGCTACATGGGCTACGGCGGCGCGACGCTGTCGAACGACATCAACGAGCGCCTGCAGGCGCTGGCGATCGCCGAGACCGGCCAGCGCATCCCGCTGACGACCATGTACGGGGCTACCGAGACGCAGGGCGTGACCGTCACCCACTGGGCGACCGAACAGGTCGGCCTGGTCGGCCTGCCGGTGCCCGGCGTGACCATCAAGCTGGTGCCGAACGGCTCGAAGTACGAGGTCCGCGTGAAGGGGCCGACCGTCACAACCGGCTATCACAACGATCCCGAGAAGACGGCCGCCGCTTTTGACGAGGAAGGCTTCTACAAGCTCGGCGACGCGGCGAAGTTCCTGGACGACAATGACCCGGCCCAGGGCATGGTTTTCGACGGCCGGGTGACCGAGGACTTCAAACTGGACAGCGGGACCTGGGTCAGCGTCGGCACGCTGCGGCCCGATCTGGTCGCCGCCTGCAGCCCCTGGGTCATGGACGCGGTGATCGCCGGCCAGGACAAGCCGTTCATCGGCGCGCTGTTCTGGCCCTCGATGGCCGGGATGCAGACGCTGGCGGCCGACACCGGTCCCGGGACGCCTCTGGAGAAGCTGACCGCGCTGCTGACCGAAAAGCTGGCGGCGTTCAACGCCACGGCAGGAGGGTCTTCGCGGCGGGTGGGACGCTTCATGATCATGACCGAGCCACCGTCGATCGACGCCGGCGAGATCACGGACAAGGGCTATGTGAACCAGCGGGCGACGCTGGAGCGGCGCGATGCGCTGGTGCAGGCGATCTACGCCACGCCGGCCGGCGATGGCGTCGTGACGGTTTGAGGAGAACGACGACGATGACCATGCATCCCGGCTTCCGCGCCCTCCTCGACGCCACCAACGCGGTGGAAATGCCGCCGCTGAGCACCCTTCCGCCGGCTATGATCCGCGAGGGCTATCGCGCCCAGCGGGTCGGGGTCGACCCGGGCGCCCCGACCGATCTTGACGTCCGCGACCTCGAGGTCGGCGGCGGCGCCGGCGCCCTGAAGGCCAGGCTCTACACCCCGAAGGGCGTTCCGGCGCCCGGTCCGGGGATCGTCTATTTCCACGGCGGCGGCTTCGTGATTGGCGATCTCGACAGTCACGACAGCTTTCTGCGGCGGCTGGCCGCGGCCTCCGGGGTTCGGGTGCTGTCGGTCGACTACCGCCTTGCGCCGGAGCATCCGTTCCCGGCGGCGCACGATGACGCGCTCGCCTCGCTGCGCTGGGCCTTCGACCATGCCGAAGAGATCGGCTTCGACCCGTCACGGATCGCCGTGGGCGGCTGCTCGGCCGGCGGCAACCTGTCGGCCAGCGTGGCGCTGGACATGCGCGGCGACGCCAACCGCAAACTGGCGTTCCAGCTGCTGCTCTATCCGGCCACGGCGATGGAGCAGGACACCCAGTCCCGCAAGGACCTGGCGACAGGCCACCTGCTGACGGCCGAGGTGATGACCTGGTTCGGAGACCATCTCGCCGCCGCCGGTCATGCGCAGCAGCGACGCGCCGAGCCGGTCAAGTCCGACCTGACGGGCGTCGCGCCCGCGCTTGTCGTCACCGCCGGTTTCGATCCGCTGAAGGATGAAGGCAAAGCCTACGCCGCGGCGATCAACGCGGCCGGCGGCAAGGCGGAGCACATCGAGTACAGCGCCTTCGTGCATGACTTCTACACGCTCACGCCGTACTGCCCGGCCGTGCCGGCGGCGATCGAGGAGACCGGCGCAAAGCTGAAGGCCGCGCTGGGCTGAACCGTCCGCACGGATCGACGAGGCGCTTGCCGCCAACGAAAAGGGCGGCCCGGACATGTCCGGGCCGCCCCATTCGTTTCAGGATCTGCGTGCGATCAGAACTTCGCGCGCAGGGTCACGCCGTAGGTGCGCGGCGCGCCGAGGAAGGCGTTCAGCGCGTCCGTGGTCGGCAGGCCGCCCGGCGTCGCGTTGGTCACGTTCTGGAGCGGCGCATCGAAGACCACCTGGTAGTAGTCCTGGTCGGTCAGGTTCTGGCCCCACAGCTCCAGCGACCAGCGCTCGTCGCGCGTGCCGAAGGCGATGCGGCCGTTCAGGACGGTCAGGTCGTCCTGGACCTTGCGCGGGTTCAGGTCCGAGCCGGTGTTGTACTCGGTCGTGAACTTGGCGCTGAGGCTGGCCCGCATCGTGAAGTTCTCACCCAGGTCGCGGTCGTAGCTGCCCGAGAGCGAGCCGGACCACAGCGGGGCGAACGACATGTTGTTGCCCGGCAGCAGCAGCGAGGCGCCGGCCGGCGGCACGAAGTCGCCGTACTCGGTGTCGGCGAAGGTCACGCCGCCCTGCAGACGCAGGCCGTCGATCGGCGAGAACCACACGAAGTCGGCGTCGAAGCCGCTCGAGTTCACTTCCGGGATCGAGGTCACGATGAAGCTGATGCCGGTGAAGGCGTTCAGCTGGAAGCCTTCATAGTTCTGGATGAAGGCCGAGAAGTTCAGCAGCAGCGAGCGGTCGAAGAGGGTGGTCTTCAGGCCGGCTTCGTAGCTGTCCACGAACTCGGCGTCGAAGGCCGTCTTGGTGTTGATCGTGTAGTAGGGCGCGACCGTCGTGGAGACCAGGGTCCGGGCGCGGTCCAGGTTGAAGCCGCCGGCCTTGTAGCCGCGGGCGTACGACAGGTAGCCCATGACGCTTTCGTTGAAGCGGTAGGCCAGCTTCGCCGTGCCGCTCCACTCTTCTTCAGTGCGCTTCTGGTTGGTGTCGACGTTGTTGAAGTTGGAGTCGGTCCAGGGCAGGCACAGGCTCAGCGCGAAGCAGGGCAGGCCGGTCCCGGTGTTGTTGTACTGGGTGGCCAGCGTCTTCTCTTCGCTGGTGAAGCGCAGGCCGACCGTCAGTTCGAGGGCGTCGGTGATCTCGAAGCTGTTGTTGGTGAAAGCCGCGATGGTCTTGGCTTCCTGGTTGTACAGGTCGGCCTGGCCGGTGCCCGACACGTAGTAGGCGCCCGGCAGCGCGGCCTGCGACAGGCCGCCCGAGGCGATCAGGCTGAAGTACGGACGGTAGTCGTCGCCGAACAGCAGCGTGTTCTTGGCGGAGAGCTCTTCCTTGGCGGCGAACACGCCGATCAGCCAGTTCAGGCGGTCAGCCTGGCCGGCGAGGCGGAACTCCTGGCTGAACTGTTCGAAGGTGACCGAGTTGCGGCCATCCGCCGGCCGGTACCAGATGTCGGCCGTCGAGAAGTCGCTGTCCTGGGCGCTGAGGTTGTAGAACTCGCGCCAGGCGGTGATCGAGGTGAGGGTCGCGTCGCCGAACAGGCCCGTGTCCCAGTTCACTTCGGCCGACAGGCCCTTGTCTTCGATCTCCTGGGTCGTGTCGCGGTTGGCATAGGCGATACGCTGGCCCGGGTTGGCCGGGTTCAGGACGCCGCTGTCGGAGGCCGACAGCGTGTCGATGTAGCCCTGACGGACCGGGTTGTTCACCACGGCGACGCCCGCGCAGCAGTCTTCGTCGCGCTTGGTGTAGTCGGCGATGAAGCGGATCTCGAGCGCGTCGGTCGGGGTGGCGAGCAGCTGGCCGCGGACGCTGTAGAAGTTCTGGTTCGCGTCTTCGGTGTTGGTGCGCGGACCATCGCCCGTGCGGATGTCGTAGAAGCCGTCACGCTCGCGCTTCACCACGAACAGGCGGCCGGCCAGGACGTCGTCGATGATCGGGCCGGTGACCGAGGCCGCGGCGCCGATGGCGCCGTAGTTGCCGACCGTGAGCTCACCTTCGGCGCCGAAGGTGAACTCCGGCTGCTTGGAGATGACGTTGATGACGCCGGCCGAGGTGTTCTTGCCGAACAGGGTGCCTTGCGGGCCCTTCAGGACCTCGATGCGCTCCATCTCGCCCAGGTCGCCGAAGCCGACGCCGTTGCGGGGACGGTAGACGCCGTCGATCACGACGCCGACCGACGACTCCAGGCCGGGGTTGTCGCCGACCGTGCCGACGCCACGGATGCGGGCGGTGGTGACGGTTTCGCTCGAGGTGGAGGTGACCAGAAGGCCGGGGGTCAGGACGGTCAGGTCCTTGATGTCCTTGACGCCGGCGTCTTCGAGCTGCTGCTCGCCGACCGCGGTGACCACGATCGGCACGTCCTGCAGGCTTTGCTCGCGCTTCTGCGCGGTGACGATGATGGCGTCGACGGTGGCGTCATCCGCCTCGTCCTGAGCATAGGCCGCGCCAGCGAACAGCGCGGAGAGCACGACGGCGGACGCCGACGCGCGGAGAACTTGTGAGAAACGCATTTCCTGTCCCGTAATGATGCGCCGGTGGGGAGCCCGCGCGGATTGTGCGCAGCACGGCGGCGCCCGGCCGCCGTACATGCACGGCGTGCACCTACGGTGCGCCCCGAGACCTGCGCAACCGTCAAAAGCCTTGCCCAGCAACGGAAACGGCGGTCTCGTGGCGCCCATGTGACAGCGCGGGCGTCAAAAAACGCGGGTCACTGACGCGGGCGAAGAACCCCTGCCAGCTTCAATGTCAGAACGCCGGCGATCACCGACAGGACAGAACCGGCGATCACGCCCAGCTGGACCTCTGACGCCGTCGCGCCGTCCTGGAAGGCCAGGCCGCCGATGAACAGGCTCATGGTGAAGCCGACGCCGCACAGCATCGAAACGCCCAGCAGCTCCAGCCAGGTCGAGCCGGTCGGGCGCTGGCCGAGCTTCAGGGCGGCGGCCAGCGCCGCGGCTCCGAACACCCCGACCGGCTTGCCGATCACCAGGCCAAGCGCGATGCCGACGGGCAGCGGGGCCAGCAGCCCCTCCGCCGGGAAGGCGGCGAACGAAACGCCCGCCGCCACGAAGGCGAAGAACGGCAGGACGCCCCAGGCGACGTAGGGGTGCAGCGCCTCCATGTAGTGCTTCAGCACGCCCTCCTCGCCGTCGCGTCGCGGCGTGATCGGAACCGTCAGAGCAGCCGCCACCCCGGCCAGCGAGGTGTTGACGCCGGACTTCAGCGTGAAGGCCCAGACGACCAGGAAGGTCGCGGCGAACAGCAGCGGCGGAATACGCTTCCAGCGGCCCATCCAGACCATCAGGGCAAGGCCCGCCAGAGCGCCGGTCAGGGCGCCCGGGTCGATATCGGCGGTGAAGAGAATGGCGATCAGCAGCACCGCGCCGAGGTCGTCGGCGATCGCCAGCGTCAGCAGGAAGATCCGCAGCGAGGCCGGCAGCTTCGGCGCCGCGATGGCCAGCGCGGCCAGCGCAAAGGCGATGTCCGTCGCGGTCGGGATCGGCCAGCCGTTCGGATGACCGCCCGCGCCGAGGTTGAAGGCCAGGAACACAAGCGCCGGCGCGACCATGCCGCCGACCGCCGCCACCACCGGCAGCGCCAGCTTGCGCGGGTTGGACAGCTCGCCGCGCAGGATCTCGTACTTGATCTCCAGCCCGACCACGAAGAAGAACACGGCCATCAGGCCGTCCTTGGTCCACTTGAGGACCGATTTGGTCTCCTCGAACGCGCCGACCTGGAGCGTGAAGGGCGCCTTCACGAACGCGAAATAGGCCTCGCTCCAGGGCGAATTCGCCAGCAGCACGGCGGCCAGGGCAGCGGTGGCGAGGACCAGGCCCGAGGCGGCTTCGGTCCTCAGGAAATCGAGCGTGAACTTGCGGGACATGGTGATTTCCTACCATGCGGCGGCCCCCCTCCCAATCGAAACCGGGTTGCGCGCGGCCGATTGCAGAGCCATCAGCAACGGCATGCCCGTCTCGCCCGCCTACCGTCCCGATCCGCGTTTCATGCAGCTGGGCCCCGAGTTCTCGGACCCGGTTTCGGCCGCCGATTTCCCCGACGCGATCCTGCGCCGTCGCAATGATCGCGCCGCCGCGACCGTGGGACTGGAGACGCTGAGCGACGAGGAATGGGTCCGCCATTTCGGCCGGTTCGCGCCGCTGCCGGACACGCCGGCGCAGGCCGGGCAGCCCGGGCCCCTGGCCATGCGCTATCACGGCCACCAGTTCCGCACCTACAATCCCGACCTCGGCGATGGACGTGGCTTTCTGTTCGCCCAGCTTCGCGAGCAGGGAAGGGGCCGCCTGCTCGACCTCGCCACCAAGGGATCGGGCCAGACGCCGTGGTCGCGGCGCGGCGATGGCCGGCTGACCCTCAAGGGCGGTGTCCGCGAGGTCCTGGCCGCGACCATGCTGGAGGCGCTGGGCGTGCCGACCAGCCGCGCCCTGTCGCTGATCGAGACCGGCGAGGCGCTGGAGCGCAACGACGAGCCGAGCCCGACCCGCTCGGCGGTTCTGGTGCGGCTGTCGCACAGCCACATCCGGTTCGGGACGTTCCAGCGGCAGGCCTACCTCGACAGGGCCGACAACATCGCCGCGCTGGTCGACCACTGCATCGACGCCTACTTCCCGCACCTTGCGGACGCCCAGGACCGGGCCGCCGCCCTGCTGGCGGAAACGGTCTGCCGCACGGCGCGGCTGGTCGCGCGCTGGATGGCCGCCGGCTTCGTGCACGGCGTGCTCAATACCGACAACATGGTCGTGACCGGGGAAAGCTTCGACTACGGACCCTGGAGGTTCCTGCCGCGCAACGATCCTAATTTCACCGCGGCCTATTTCGACGAAACCGGCCTCTACAGTTTCGGCCGGCAGCCGGAGGCCGCGTTCTGGAACCTGCAGCAGCTGGCCGCCTGCCTGACGCTGGTGACAACCTCCGAGGCGCTGGTGGAGGCCCTGAACGGCTTCACGCCCGCCTACCGCGACAGTCTGCGGGAAGCGATGCTGGCGCGCCTCGGTCTGAAGAGCCGGGGCGACGAAGCGGACGTGGAACTGGTCAACGCCGCGTTCCGCGCGCTGTCCGCCGGCGGTGAGCGGCTGCGCTGGGAGCCGTTCTTCTTCGACTGGTTCTGCGGCGGCGAAGCCCGGGCGCTGAGCGGCGTGCGCGGCGACCTCTATGCCGACGAGGGCTTCGCCGACTTCCGGCGCCGGCTCGCGGACTTCGAACCGGACCGGCCCGAACGCCTCGAGCACCCGATGTTCGCGGCGATCGAGCCCGAGGAACTGCTCATCGATGAGGTCGAGGCCCTCTGGGCGCCGATCGCCGAAGCCGACGACTGGTCCGCTTTCGAGGCCAAGCTGGCAAGGCTCGAACAGGCGCGGCAGGGGTGGGGTCTGGGCTGACGCCTCGAGCCCGAAACCGGAGGCAAGACTGAACGGTCCCGGGAAACCCAGGCGATCGGTGAGTTGTCCCGGGTGTCCCGCCGCCCCTGTAGTCGGTCGCGCCGGCGCTGGGATGTCCGTGGAGATGAGAGGAAGAAGAGGGCCTAGGCGCCAACCCGGACGGGCGGGATGCCGTGGCGCGCCGAGGTGAACGCGCTCCGCCACGCCTTGTCCGGCAAGGCCTTCAGGTCGTTCGATCCTGCTCCGTCGCGTTCGCATCTCGCCAGTATGAAGGCGGCCGGCGGGGCGTGGATCGAATCTCCGCGGCGGTCGGGCCGGATTGTCCCGCGAAGGAGCTAAATGTCCTCCATTGTCTCCAGAGTATATGTCTCCAGAGTCGCGCTTTCGGGGCGGTCGCCGTGCAACCGTTCGGGCGGCCGGCCGGTTGCGCGATGACGCCGTTCAGGGATGAGTTCGAGCATGCATCACCGCCGTAACGACAGACCCGTCGCCCATCGCCTTCGCGGAGACGCGGGGTGACGGGCGGAACGCGCCTGGTCGGCGACGTCGGCGGCACCAATGTACGGTTCGCGGTGGCCGATCGCGCCGGCGGCCGGCCGCGCCTGCATGACCCGCGCGGGTTCGAGCGCGAGGGATTGCCCACGCTTGAGGCCGCCATCGACCGCTATCTCGCCGACTGGACCGGCGAACGGCCGACCGGGGCGGTGATCGCCGTCGCGGGGCCGGTCAGCAACGGCGCGGCCGACCTGACCAACGGCGAGTGGGACATGTCGGAGACGGCGCTCAGGGCGCATGGCTTCGCGTCCGCGCGGCTGATCAACGACTACACGGCGCTGGCCCTGTCCCTGCGCTGGCTGGAGGGGGATGACCTCGCCCTGATCGGCGAGGCGCTTCCCGACCGGTCGGCGACGGCGGTGATCGTCGGCGCCGGCACCGGCCTGGGCGTCGGCGGGATGGCCCGGGACGCGGCAGGGGAGACGGTCATCGTCTCCGAAGGCGGCCACATCGCCTTCGCCCCGACCGACGAGGTCGAGATCGGCGTGCTGCGCGCGCTGACGGGGCGGTTCGGGCGGGTGTCGCTGGAGCGGATCCTGTCCGGCCCGGGGCTGGTCAACCTGCGCTGGGCCCTGGCGGCGTCGCGCGGCGAGACGGTCGGCGACCTGGAGCCGGAAGATATCGTCGCGGCGGCCGCGGAGCGCTCCGACCCACTCTGCGTCGAGACGCTGGACCGCTTCTGCGCCATCTACGGCTCGGCCTGCGGCGACTTCGCCATGGCCTATGGCGCGCTGGGCGGCGTCTACCTGGGCGGCGGCATCCCGCCGAGGATCCTGGACCGGCTCAGGGCGAGCGACTTCCGCAAGCGTTTCGAAGCCAAGGGCCGGTTCGAAGGTTACGTGAAGCCCATCGCCACGGCGGTCATCCTGCACGAGCACGCGGCGCTGCTGGGCGCGGCGGGAGCGGATTTGGGCCGGGACTGACGCCGACGGCGCCTGTCCCTGGCGCCGTCGCAGCGCCGACAGGGGCAGACACCGTCGACGTCAGCCCCTGTTCATTGCGATGGAATGCGCCTTCTCCCTACGTCGACGCGTCATTCCGCAACTTTCGAAACTCCGGTCTGGAGTCAAACAAGCGTTTGGCTATAGTTTTCTGACTCGGCGACGGAACGGTTGACCTGCCGCTGGGGAAAACCGTCACGCTCGCCAGAAATCCACGCCGGAGACCGCACCATGGCCGACACCGCCGAACCGATCGCCGACGCTCCCGAGATCGACGTCGAGGCTCTGCGCGCGAGGTATCGCGCCGAGCGTGACAAGCGGCTGCGCGCCGACGGCAACGAGCAGTACGTCGAGGTCAAGGGCGACTTCAAACACTTCCTCGAGGATCCCTATGTGGAAGCCCCGGTCACCCGCGCGCCCCTGACCGACGAGGTCGAGGTGGCGGTCATCGGCGGCGGGTTCGGCGGCCTGCTGGCCGGCGCGCGCCTGCGCGAGGCCGGCGTCGACAGCGTGCGGATGATCGAGAAGGGCGGCGACTTCGGCGGCACCTGGTACTGGAACCGCTATCCCGGCGCGGCCTGCGACATCGAGAGCTATGTCTACCTGCCGCTGCTCGAAGAGGTCGGCTACATGCCGGTCGAGAAGTACACGCGGGCCCCGGAAATCCTGAAGTACTGCCGGATGATCGGCGAGCACTTCGACCTCTATCGCGACGTCTGCTTCCAGACCGAAGTCACCGGGATGGAGTGGGATGACGCGGCCGGCCGCTGGATCATCCGCACCAACAAGGGCGACGCCATGAAGGCGCGCTATGTGATCATGGCCAACGGGCCGCTGCACCGGCCCAAGCTGCCGGGCATCCCGGGCGTCGACAGTTTCAAGGGCCACACCTTCCACACCAGCCGGTGGGACTACGGCTACACCGGCGGCGATCCGATGGGCGGCCTGACCGGCCTGAAGGACAAGCGGGTCGGCATCATCGGCACCGGCGCGACGGCCGTGCAGTGCGTGCCGCACCTGGGCGAGGGGGCCAAGGAGCTCTACGTCTTCCAGCGGACGCCGTCGTCGATCGACGTGCGCAACAACCGGCCGACCGATCCGGAGTGGGCCTCGAGCCTGCAGCCCGGCTGGCAGCAGCACCGGATGGACAACTTCAACGTCCTGGTCTCCGGCGGCTGGCAGAAGGAAGATCTGGTCTCGGACGGCTGGACCGACATCATCCGCAACCTCGGCCTGGCCGCCGCGCGCCGCGCGGCCAGGGGCGAGATGGGTCCGGGCGATCCGGCCGAGCTGCTGCAGCTGGCCGACTTCCAGAAGATGGAGTCCATCCGCGCCCGCGTCGACCAGGTCGTCGCCGACCGGGCCAAGGCCGAGGCGCTGAAGCCCTGGTACAACCAGTTCTGCAAGCGGCCCTGCTTCCACGACGAGTATCTGGCGACCTTCAACCGCCCGAACGTCCACCTGATCGACACCGACGGGCGCGGCGTGCAGCAGATCACCGAGAAGGGCGTGGTCGTCGACGGCGTCGAGTACGAGCTCGATTGCCTGATCTTCGCCACCGGCTTCGAGGTCGGCACCTCCTACACCCGCCGGGCCGGCTACGACGTGACCGGCCGTGACGGCCTGACCCTGAGCCGGAAGTGGGCCGATGGCGTCTCCTCGCTGCACGGCATGCACGTGCGGGGCTTTCCCAACTGCTTCATCTTCTCCAACAGCCAGTCGGGCTTCACGGCCAACTACCCGCACATGCTGAACGAGCAGAGCAAGCACGCCGCCTGGATCGTCACCGAGGCGCAGGCGCGTCAGGCCACGGTCGTCGAGGCGACGCAGGAGGCCGAGGAGGCCTGGGTCCAGGAGATCATCGACAGCGCTATCCAGCGCCAGAAGTTCGCCGAGGAATGCACCCCCGGCTACTACAACAACGAGGGCAAGCCCTCGGCGCTGGCGGCGCGCAACGGTCCCTACGGCAAGGGCTCGGTCGCCTTCATCCAGCTGATCAAGGAGTGGCGCGAAGAGGGCTCGATGGCCGGCCTGGACGTCCGCTAGACGGACGCGTCAGCCCCGGCCCTGGACGCCGGACCCTGCGCGAGCTCCCGCGCCAGGGTCTCGCGGTCGAGCTCGCCCTCCCACCGCGCCACGACCAGCGTGGCCACGCCGTTGCCGATCAGGTTGGTCAGCGCCCGGCACTCGCTCATGAAGCGGTCGATGCCGACGATCAGGGCCAGGGCCGCGATCGGGATCTCCGGCGCCACCGCCAGGGTCGCGGCCAGGGTGATGAACCCCGCGCCGGTGACGCCGCTGGCGCCCTTCGACGTCAGCATCGCCACGCCCAGGATCGTGCCCATCTGCACCCAGGTCAGCTCCGTGCCCGTCGCCTGGGCGAGGAACAGCGTCGCGAGCGTCATGTAGATGTTGGTGCCGTCGAGATTGAAGCTGTAGCCGGTCGGGATCACCAGGCCGGTCACGGTGCGCGAGGCGCCCAGTCGCTGGAGCTTCTCCATCATCTGCGGCAGCACCGACTCGCTGCTGCTGGTGCCGAGCACGATCAGCAGCTCCTCGCGGATGTAGGCGATGAACCTGAAGATCGAGAAGCCCGCCATGCGCGCCACCAGGCCGAGCACGATCACGATGAACAGGGCGCTGGTCACATAGAAGGTCAGGATCAGCAGGAACAGGTCGCCCAGCGCCTCCACCCCGTACTTGCCGATGGTGAAGGCCATGGCCCCGAAGGCCCCGACCGGCGCGGCGCGCACCACGATGTGGATGATCGAGAAGAACACCTTGCCGGCCGCTTCCAGCACGTCGGCGACCTTGTCCCCGAACGGCCCGAGCCGTGCGCAGGCGAAGCCGGTCAGGATGGCGATCACCAGGACCTGCAGCAGCTCGCCGTCGGCCAGCGCGCCCCAGAAGGTGTTTGGGATCAGGTGCAGCAGCCAGTCGACGATGCCCTCGCCCTCGGCCGCCTTCCGGGCGTACTGGGCGCCGACGCTGGGATCGAGCGTGGCGGGATCGACGTTGAACCCGGCGCCCGGCTTGACCAGCAGACCCACCGCCAGGCCGACCACCAGCGCCAGCGTGGAGACCACCTCGAAGTAGACCAGCGTCTTGCCGCCGACCCGGCCGAACTTCTTCAGGTCGCTCATCCGGGCGATGCCGGCGGCGACGGTGATGAAGATCACCGGGGCGATCACCAGCTTGATCAGCTTGATGAAGCCGTCGGCCAGCGGCTTCAGCGCCGCCCCGGTCTGGGGCCAGACCGCGCCGACGATCACGCCCAGCACGATGGCGATCAGCACCTGCACGTAGAGCAGCTTCAGAAACCGCATGAACTTCCCCAGCCTCGCCCGCGCCGGGGTTCCGCTGCCGGCCCCCACACGCTATGACCGCCCCCGTGCGGCCCGGTAGCTCAGCAGGATAGAGCAGCGCTTTCCTAAAGCGAAGGTCGGGGGTTCGAGTCCCTCCCGGGCCGCCAGCCAGTCCTGGCGATCCCGCTCTGCGCGGCGATCCCCGCCTGAGACCTCCGACATTCCGGCCGCTTGCGGCGGCCAAACCGTCATCCGGCGCCCCGTGATGATCGGCTTTCGCCGCCCCACCGGGGCCCTTTCGACCGCCTGTCTCCGCCCCTGAAAATACGTGACGGTTTCCCTGCTAACAGGGAAATCAACAGGGAAATGATGCTCTCAGACCGTCGGGCGCGAAGGGTGGCTCACCGCAATCCCTTATCCTGTCGAGGGTTGCGGCCCGATCCACAGACGCAAAGCCCCGATCCGGAACAGGGAATTATCAGGCGCGTAACAGGGATCGAACAGGGCCGGAACAGGGATGCATCAGGCTCCGATCAGGGCCTGACGCGATAGGCTTCCGAGCGGCCCAGATCTTCCAGCAGATTGACCTGGTCGGCCCATGCCAGAGGCATCGGGCACTTGAGCAGCTGGCGCAGCGACAGACCGGTCGGGTGATCGCCCTCAATGATCCGACGTTGGAGCGCTGGCGACATCAGCGCGAGCCGGGCGATCTGCCGCTCGTGCGCGGTCTCAGGCGCCGCCGCCGCGACGAGGTCCTCGGCCGGCATCAGCGGCGAGGCCTTCAGCGCCAGCAGATCGGCATGGCCCCGGCGCAGCGCCTTGACGATCGACCGATTGATCCGGCGGCGGCCGTCCTGTTCCGCGCCCCGAACACAAGCGCGACCACCCCTGAGCTGGAGCCGATGGGGCAGGACAATGCGGATCGTCGCCTCGCCGCCGTCAAGCACGGCTGTCTCGTCCGAAGCGATCCGGCGCCGGACGCCGGCCAGGACCAGGTCCGGGTGGTCGCGCGGGAATGACGCCTCCCGATCCAGCACGATGTGAGTCTCGGCGAGCCGAAGCTCCACCCGGCTCAGGAGGGTGGTGAGGTCGGCGACGGCGATCGTCGCTCGGCCCGTGAACCGCTGAAGCGTCGAGACCAGGAATGCCTCCAGCGCGTCGGCCGATATCCGTCCCTGCACGCCGTCGCCGCGCTGGCCCTTCCGGCGGGTCTGCCAGGAGACGGGCATGTAGTAGCGATAAAGCTGCTTCTGTTTCCCGTAGGCGAACGTAGGACCCATCGGTTCCCCGTTTGCGTCGAAGAGCTTTCCCAGCAGGGCGCCGGGCTGCGCACGGACGGGTCGTTCGTGATGCGCCCTCGCGAGGCTCTTCATCTTCGCCTGCACCGCATCGAACATGTCGCGTCCAACGATCGGTTCATGCAGCCCGGCGTGGACCTTCTCGCCGTGCACGATCTCGCCGATGTAGACCCGGCTCTGCAGGATATGGATCAGCGCGCCGCGGCTGAGCACCCGGCCGCCGAGGGCCCGCCCCGCCCTGGTCTCCCACGCCTTTGATCGATACCCCTCGCGCTCGAGTTTCTCGGCCAGCAGTCGCGTCGAGCCGAGCGCCAGGTACCGCTCGAAGATGTGTCGGACGACCGCCGCCTCCACCTCGTTCACCTGCAGCTTGCGATCGCGCGCGTCGTAGCCTAGCGGCGGCATGCCGCCCATCCACATGCCCTTCGCCTTCGACTGGGTGATCTTGTCGCGGATGCGCTCGCTGGTGACCTCCCGCTCGAACTGGGCGAACGACAGCAGCACATTCAGGGTCAGGCGGCCCATGCTGCTGGTGGTGTTGAAGGCCTGGGTCACCGAAACGAACGACACGTTCCGCCGGTCGAACACCTCCACGATCCGGGCGAAGTCCCCGAGCGAACGGGTGATGCGGTCGACCTTGTATACGACCACGATGTCGATCAGCCCCGCGTCGATGTCCGCCAGCAACTGGCGTAGGGCAGGGCGGTCCATGTTTCCGCCCGAAAACCCGCCGTCGTCGTAGGCTCGCTTCAGAACAGTCCAGCCCTCGCCGCGCTGGCTGAGAACGTAGGCTTCGCAGGCCTCGCGCTGCGCATGCAGGCTGTTGAAGTCCTGCTCAAGCCCTTCCTCGGAGGACTTGCGGGTGTAGATCGCGCATCGGAGCTTTGTTGCCATCAGGCGGCGTCCCGCAGGCCGAAGAACTTCGGCCCGTTCCACTTGGCGCCGGTGATGGCCGTGGCGACCTTCGAGAGACTGGCCAGCGTCTGGTCACGCCAACGGAAGCCGCCCTCGACCACGTCGACGATCTCCAGCCGCCCCTTCCACTCGCGCTCCAGCCGCATGCCGGGGCGAAGCTTTGGTCCCGCGACCGGCATACTCTCGCGGAGCAACGCCGCCTTGAGCGCGGGATCGATCCCGCCGAACGCCTCAGCCTGGATTCTCCACGCCAGCAGCCGGGCCAGGAAGTCGCTGGACCGAAGCCGTGGCGGCGGCCCATACCGCCGCCGCCACTCTTCCCGCAGCGCCTCGAGGCCCAGGCCCTCCAGGGCCCGGACCTCCCCGGTGATCCGCGCCTCCAGACTCACGCTGCGGCCTCCCGCGCCGGCGAGGCCCGATAGATCCGCACCCCGTCGAACTTCTCGGAGGTCACGGTCATGCCGATCTTCTTCTTGACCGTCCCGGCCATGAAGCCCCGCACCGAGTGCGGCAGCCAGCCGGTGGCTTCCGACATCGCCTCGACCGTGACGCCCTCCGGCCGCGTCAGGAGGGAGATCATCACCTCGGTCTTGTTGGGCCCTCGCTCCGGCGCGGCAGCCGGCTTGACCGGGGGCGGCGCCGTCTCGGCCACAATGGTCTCATCGACTGCGGGACTGACCGCTGCCCGCCCCTTGCTGGTGACCAGGTAGCGCCCGGCGCTGCCCTCCTGCGGCGTGGCGATGAAGAGGCCCTTCTTCACCAGCGCCCGGGCGCTGGCCTTCGCGGAGGCCTCGATGTCGATGAAGCCGTCCTCGCGGGCGGCGGCGGCTTCCAGCAGGCTGCGCTGGGTGTCGTTCAGGGTGGTCATGGGTTCTGGTTCCTGTCTGGCGCGGCGCGGACATCGCGCCGCCGCACCAGCCAGAGCCCCGTCACGGAAGCCTCCGCCGGAGCCGCCGCAGGGCTCCCCCGCGGCCCGGCCAATGACGCTCTGGTCGGCGGTGAAGTCCAGCGGTCAGGAACGGATTTC
>JAYRYI010000012.1:0-57081 GCA_041917095.1 Caulobacter sp.
GCGGCGCCGCGTCCGGCCGCCGCCCCGCCTGGAACGACCCCGGCGCGTCCCGCCACGCCGCCGGCCGCGACCCCGGCCCGGCCTGCGGCGACGCCGGCGCCCACCGGAGGCGGCCGATGAGCTTCTCCGCCGCGCGGCCGTTGGACCCGTGGCGCTGGATCGGCGTGCCGGCCCTGCTGTGCGTGGGCTTCACCATCCTGCTGGCCGCGCCGATCCGGGTCTTCGGGCTCCAGCTGCCCGAGCCGATCCTGCCGATGATCTGCGCTTTCGCCTGGGCGGTGATCCGGCCGTCGATCCTGGCGCCGTTCACGCTGCTGCTGCTGGGCTGCTTCCTGGACCTTTTCTGGGGCGGCGCGCTGGGTCTGTGGGGCGTGTCCATGCTGGTCGCCTATGCGGGCGCGCTGTTCATGCGCAACATGATGACCGGCCAGAGCCGACCGATGATGTGGGCCTGGTACGCGGGCATGTGCGCGGTCGCCCTGGCCACCGGCTACCTGATCACCATGCTCGACGTGAAGTCGGCGCCGAGCCTGATCGCCGTCTTCTGGCAGTTTCTCGCCACCAGCCTGCTGTACCCGTTCGCGCACCGGCTCATTGACCGGTTCGAAGACGCCGACGTGAGGTTCCGTTGAGCGAACCGACGATCTTCTTCAGCGAGGTCAACGAGCGGCAGGGCGCCTTCACCCGCCGCGCCTTCCTGCTGGGCGGCCTCACCGGTCTGGGCCTGACCGCGCTGGGCGGCCGGCTGGTTCACCTGCAGGTGCTGGAGGCGCAGCGCTATCAGAAGCTGGCGCAGTCGAACCAGTTCAACTTCCGGCTCGTGCCGCCGCCACGCGGCCTGATCCTGGACCGAAACGGGGTCACCCTGGCCTCCAACCGTCCCAACTTCCGCCTGCTGGTGGCCCGCGAGTCCGAGATGGACGTCGAGAAGACGGTCACCAACCTCGCCCAGCTGGTGCCGCTCGACGAGAAGCGTCAGGCGCGTCTTGTGCGCGACATCAACCGGGCCCCGAAGAAGTCCCCCGTCCAGGTCATGGAAGACATGAGCTGGGAGGAGTTCTCCCGCATCAACGTTCGGGCGCCGGAACTGCCGGGCGTCACCGCGGACATGGGCGAGGTGCGCGTCTATCCGTTCGGCGGCGCCTTCGCGCATGTCATCGGCTATGTCGCCAAGGTCAACGACCGCGACATCAAGGCCGTGAAGGACAAGGGCGAGCAGGTCGATCCGCTGCTCTACAATCCCGGCTTCCGCATCGGCCGCCAGGGTGTCGAGAAGGCGTTCGATCTCCAGCTGCGCGGCAAGGCCGGCGCCCAGAAGCAGGAAGTCGACGCCCAGGGCCGAGTTGTCCGCAACGACCCCGAGGGCGACATCCCGGCCCAGGCGGGCAAGGAGATCCGCCTGACCCTCGACGCCGACATCCAGCAGCGCGCGCTGGAAGTCATGGGCGAGGAGAGCGGCGCCATCGTCATGCTGGACTGTCGCACCGGCGACCTGCTGTGCATGGCCTCGACGCCGAGCTTCGACGCCAACCGCTTCGTGAAGGGCCTGTCGGGGCCGGAGTACAAGGCCCTCAGCGAGTACGAGCGCAAGCCGCTGCTCGACAAGGCGATGAGCGGCACCTATCCGCCGGGCTCGACCTTCAAGCCGATGGTGGCCCTGGCGGCGCTGGAAGCGGGCGTCGATCCCGAGGTCCGGATCAACTGCCCCGGCAGCTGGTACTACGGCGGCCGGACCTGGCGGTGCTGGGGCCGGCACGGCTCGCAGAACATGCACGACGCCATCAAGAACTCGTGCGACATCTACTTCTACCAGACCTCGCTCCGGATCGGTCCGGACGTGATCGCCAAGGCCGCCCGGGCCTTCGGCCTGGGACAGAAGTTCCAGATCGGCATTCCAGGCCAGAAGGCGGGCATCGTCCCCGACCGGGCCTGGAAGAAGAAGGCCTTCGCGAAGGATCCCCGCAACCAGATCTGGTTCCCGGGCGAGTCGCCCAGCTTCGGGATCGGGCAGGGCTATCTGGCGGTCAATCCGCTGCAGCTTGCGGTGATGACCGCGCGGCTCGCCAACGGTCGCAAGGCGCTCACGCCGAGGCTGATCAAGTCGATCGGCGGCGTGGACCAGCCGCATGGCGACGCGGTCGGCGATCTGCCCTACTCGCAGGAGTTCCTCGACTACGTCCGCGCCGGGATGATCTCGGTGGCGAACGACACGTCCGGTACGGCCTACCGCCAGAGCCAGCTGGGCCTGGGCGACATCCGCATGGCCGGCAAGACCGGCACGGCGCAGGTGCGCAGCTACGACAAGGTCAAGTCGCGCAAGAGCGACAGCGTCCGCTGGGGGCTGAAGGACCACAACTGGTACATCGCCTTCGCCCCCATCGACGCCCCGCGCTACGCCATGGCGGTGCTGATCGAGCACGGCGGTCTGGGCGGCGGCACCGCCGCGGCGCCGCGGGCCCGCGAGGTGATGCGCGTGGCGTTGCTGAAAGACCCCGAGATCCGCGCCCGGATCGAGCAGCCGATGCCGATGCCTGAACTCGACGCGGCCGCGCCCATCGAGGGCGCCGCGCCGGGCGAGGCGACGGCCGGTCCCCCGCCGCCGGCCGCGCCGCCGGCCGCCGCCACCCCTCCGACGACCGCTCCGGGAACCCCGCGATGACCGCCAGCGCCCTGACCCGTCCCGGCGAACGCGACCGCCTGATCGTCAAGTTCAGCGAGATCGACTGGACCTTCTGCCTGGCGCTTTGCCTCATCGCCGGCACCGGCGCGCTGATCATGTTCTCGGCGGCCGAGCTCAGCTGGACGCCGTGGGCGGCGCCGCACCTGATCCGCTTCGCCATATTCTTCGTGATGATGATCGTGCTGGCGATGTGTCCGCTGCGATGGTGGTTCTGGTCCGCCTATCCCGTCTACATCGTCGCCCTGATCCTGCTTGTCGGGGTCGAGGTGGCCGGCGACGTGTCGAAGGGCGCGCAGCGCTGGCTGCAGATCGGGCCGCTCCGTTTCCAGCCTTCCGAGATCATGAAGGTCGGCCTGGTGCTGGCCCTGGCCCGCTTCTACCACGGCATGTCGGCCGACAGCGCCCGCGCCAGCTGGTGGCTGCTGATCCCGGCCGGCCTGATCGCCATGCCGACCCTGCTGGTCGCGCACCAGCCCGACCTCGGCACCTCGCTGCTGATCCTGTTCACCGGCGTGGCGATCATGGTGCTGGCGGGCCTGTCGTGGAAGTTCATCGCCACGGGGATCGCCGCCGTCGCGGTGACCGCGCCGACCATGTATTTCTTCGTGCTGCACGAGTACCAGCGCAAGCGGGTCGACGTGCTGTTCAACCCCGAGGGCGACCCGTCCGGCGCCGGCTATCACATCCTGCAGTCCAAGATCGCGCTCGGAGCCGGCGGCCTGTTGGGCAAGGGCTTCGGCCTGGGCAGCCAGAGCCAGCTCAACTACCTGCCCGAGAAGCACACCGATTTCATCTTCGCCGCCCTGGCCGAGGAGTTCGGCTTCGCCGGCTGCTTCTCGATCCTGTTTCTCTACGCCGCCGTGATCTTCATGGCGCTGCGTATCGCCTCGATCAGCCACAGCCACTTCGGCCGCCTGGCGACAGCGGGGTTCACCGCGACCTTCGCCCTGTATGTGCTGATCAACGGCGCGATGGTCATGGGTCTCGCGCCCGTCGTCGGCGTGCCGATGCCGATGCTCAGCTACGGCGGCACGGTCATGCTGACGGTGATGATCGGCTTCGGCTTCATCCAGTGCGTGCGGGTGAACCGCTACTCCGAAGTGACGAGCGGTCGCGGGGGGCTGCTGTAGACCTGCAATTCTCCTCACGCGCGAACGGCTCGCGACGGAACGTCGGCGCGCCGGCGTTGAACGGCGCGAGGGACATGCAGGAGCACCCAAAGATGAAGACGATCACCCTCGCGGCCGCCGTGCTGGCCCTTTCCGCCGGCGCCGCGACGGCTCAGGGCATGGCCCGTCCGGACGCCAACGGCGACGGCAAGGTCACCCTCGCCGAGTTCAAGGCCAGCCGCGTGGCCATGATGCTGCGCGGCGACGCCAACAAGGATGGCAAGTTGTCGAAGGCCGAGCTCGAGGCGGCGGCCGCCAGGCGCCCGCAGGGCGCTGAAGGCAAAGGCGGCGGCGGACGGATGTTCGGCCTGGTCGACGCCAACAATGACGGCTTCCTGACCCGCGCGGAAATCGAGAAGATGGTCGAGCGCCGTTTCTCGCGCATGGATGTCAACGGCGACGGCGTGTTGAGCGCCGCCGAGGCCCAGGCGGGACGTCGAGGGCCGATGGGCGGCCAGGGTGGCGCGGGTCGCTGATCCCACGGCGCGGGCCGCCCCCCAGGGGGCGGCGGCGGGCCGGGGGGCGCGTCGTCGGTGTGGAGCTGCGATTGACGGGGATCGATCCCGATCAGGATCTGGTGACGCGCGTGGGGCGCGGCGATCCGGCGGCCGTCCAGGCGCTGGTGGCCCGCAAGCTGCCGCGTATGCTGCAACTCGCGCACCGGATGCTGAACGACGCGGCCGAGGCCGAGGATGTGGCTCAGGAAGTGTTCGTCCGCGCCTGGAAACAGGCCCCGACCTGGACCCCCGGCGCGGCCCGGTTCGACACCTGGATGCACCGGGTGGCGATCAACCTCTGCTACGACCGGCTCCGGCGCCGGCGCGAGAAGCCTATGGCAGAGCCGCCGGAGCAGGTGGACCTCGGCCCGGCGCCCGATCGCGGGCTGGTGGCGCGGGATGTGGAACGGCGGGTCACGGCGGCGCTTGGGTCTCTGCCGGACCGGCAGCGGGAGGCGGTGGTGCTCTGTCACTACCAGGACCTGGGAAACATCGAGGCGGCCGCGTTGATGGGCGTGTCGGTAGAGGCGCTGGAAAGCCTGCTGTCGCGAGGCCGAAGGGCCTTGCGCGGCCTGCTGGCCGACCTGAAGGAGTAGGACGATGAACGCGGAACGCTTCCAGACCCTGGCCGAAGCCTACGGCGGCGCCATCGCGCGCTGGCCGGCGGACGCGCAGGACGCTGCTTTCGATTTCCTCGCCCGGTCGCCGGACGAGGCGGACGCGATCCTCGGCGAGGCCCGCGAGACGGACGCGCTGCTCGACGCCGCAGGGCGGCCGGCGCCTTCAGCGGCCCTCCGCGATCGGATCCTGGCCGCCGCGCCGCGCGAACGGGTCGCCCGCTCGCGCGTCTGGCGCTGGCTGACCGGCGCCGGCGTCGGGGCCGGCCTTGCCGCGGCCACGGCGGCGGGGCTCCTCGCCGGGGTCAGCCTGTCGGTCGCATCCGCGCCGCCGAGCGAGGACGAGGCGCTGCTCGCGACGATCTACGACAACGGCCTCGCCGAGGAGCCGGGAGGAGTCTCATGAAGGGCCGCTGGCTTCTGATCGGGCTGGTGGTCTCGCTGGCCCTGAACCTGTTTCTGGTCGGCCTGGGCGCCGGCGCGCTGCTGTTCGGCGCGAAGGCCCGCCCCGGCGACCCGCCGCCCGCCGCCGGCCAGCGCCGTGCGCCGCTCTGGATGGCCGGCCGCGGCCTGTCCGAGCAATACCGGCCGGCTTACCGGCAGGTTCTGGTCCGGGCCACGATGGCCTCCCGGGACGATCTGGCCGAGGCGCGGCGCCTGAAGCGCCGGGCCTTCGACCAGATGGCCTCCGACACCTACGACCCGAAGGTCGTCGCGGCCGATTTCGCGAAGGCCCGCGACCTTGAGTTCAAGGCCCGCACCCGGCTCGAGCAGGACGTCATGGCGTTCGCCGCCACCCTCCCGCCGGAGGAGCGGTCGGCCCTGTCGGAATCCCTGCGGATCGCGATGACCCGCATGGTCACCAACCGCTTCCAGCAGACCTGGCAGCCTGGCGGGCAGGGCGCTCCGCCGCCGGGGCCGCCGTCCGCTGAGTAGCCCTTCCCTTCCGCGCCCATCGGGGTGAAAGTCGCGCTCCCGCCCCCCGACGAGGAGCCTCCCGCATGTGCGACGACGACATCCATCCCGGCCTGGTCGTGGACCCGACCGTGTCCCGCCGGACCTTCGGCCTGATCGCCGCCGGCGCCGCCGCCGGCGCGGCGGGGGTGGCGCGCGCCACAACGCCGGTCGTCGAGAGGGACGTCGAGATCAAGACGCCGGACGGCGTCGCGGATGCGGCGCTCTACTACCCCGAAGGCAAGGGAAAGTGGCCGGCGGTCCTGATCTGGCCCGACGTGGTCAGCCTGCGTCCGACCTTCCGCGAGATGGGGCGCCGACTGGCGGGGGAGGGCTATGTCGTCCTCGTGCCCAACCTCTACTACCGGACGCGCAAGGCGCCGGTGGTCGACGGCAGCTTCAACTTCGCCAACGCCGATGGCCGGGCGAAGATCATGGCGATGCGCGCGACGGTGACGCGCGAGGCCAACATCACGGACGCCACGGCCCATCTCGCCTTCCTCGACGCGCAGCCGCAGACCGACCGCAGGAAGAAGGCCGGGGTCCAGGGCTACTGCATGGGCGGCGCGCTCTCGATCGTCACCGCCGCGACGCTGCCGGACCGTATCGGCGCGGTCGGCAGCTTCCATGGCGGCGGCCTGGCCACCGACAAGCCCGACAGCCCGCATCTGCTGCTCGCCAGGACGAAGGCCGAGTACCTCATCGCCTGGGCGAAGAACGACGACGCCAGGGATCCGGACGAGAAGGTCCGCCTCAAGGCGGCCATGGACGCCGCCGGCCGCAAGGCGAAGATCGAGGTCTACGACGCCGACCATGGCTGGTGCGTGAAGGGCAGTCAGGTCTACCAAGAGGCCGAAGCCGAACGCGCCTGGGCCGAGCTGCTGGCGTTGTACAAACGGACGCTGGTCTAGGCCGCCCGCTTCTCGATGCCGTGCCCGATGAGGTCGGTGATCTCGTCGGCGATCTGCATCGGGCTGAGGGGGTAGGTCTCCGGCAGCCACTTCGGCAGCCACAGGAAGATGCCGGCCCCGACCTCGCCCATGAAGGTGCTGTCGCCCGGCCGGCATGAGCCATCGGCCACGCCCTGGCGCAGGTTGCGGGTCGTGTTCATCCGCAGCCGGCGCGAGGCCCTGGTGATGCGGTCCATCTCCTCGGCCGGCAGGGACATGCGGCCTGGCTGCAGCATCAGCGGCGACAGCGATCCGGCCTGGGCCTGGACGTTCAGATGCAGGGTAAGCAGCGCTTTCTCGAACCCGGTGCGGCCCCTGGCCACCGAGGTCTCCATGATCAGGTCGTAGAGCTCGAACGCCCGGCGGTAGCAGCGCACCACCAGGTCGGCCTTGTCGTCGAAGTAGTGGTAGACCGCGCCCTTGGTCGCCCCGACGCTGGCGCTGATGTCGTCGAGCGAGACGCCGTCGATGCCGCGCCGGTTGAATAGCTTCGAGGCGGCGGCGATCAGCTGGCCGATCTTCACCTCGTTGGTCTGCCGGCGATCGAAGGCGTTGAACGGCCGGGCGACCAGGGCCTCGACGTCGATCCGGAAATGGGTCTCCAGCGTCTCGTCGGTGCTGAAGCCGTGCAGGAACAGTTCGCTGATCGCCGTCGCCAGCCGACGGCGGGCGGCGCGGTCGTCGCGATAGCCGAGCCAGCCTGACGACAGCCGGGTCCAGGACACCAGGCCGACCAGCGACTGGGCGGCGATCTCCGTCTCGCAGGTCCGGAAGGCGCCGGAGGCGACGCCGTCCTCGATCAGCGCGCGCAGGGCGGCGACGTTGCGCGCCTGATGCTCGCGGATCAGTCCGCGTTGTGGCTCTGGCAGGTAGTCAACGTCGGTGAGGATCGCCTGCATCGGCTGGTCAAAGTCCAGCTCGGCCTCGACGAACCGGCGCAGGCGGTCCGAAGGCGTGTGGCCCTCCTCGTGCGCCAGCGCCAGGTTGTCGGCGGTCGCCTCGCAGGCCCGCAGGTAGCAGCGGAACACCAGGTCAGCCCGGTCGGCGACGTAGTAGTAGAGGGTGTTCCGCGACAGCCCGATCGTCTCGGCGATGTCGTTCAGCACGATGGCGCCGGCGCCCTGGGCGTTGATCCGCCGCGCCGCCTCGTCGAGCAGCCGGTCGCGCTTGGCCGCGCGCTTGCGCGCCGGCTTGCCTCGCGAAGCTGTCGAGTCGCTGCCCATCCGTCCCTTTCTGGCCGCCGTCCCGCGGGTCGTCACTCGACGCCTAATAACAAAAACATACGTGAATGTCGAAAAACTTGACGAGGTCGATCCGTCGTGTCGTTATCGGGACAAACTCAAGTGTCGAAAAACTGGCAACCGCGAGGTCAGCCGGGCGACCATCAGGGAGAGACCGGGGACATGACTTCACGCAGGCAAGCGGCCGTGGGCCGCAGGACGATGCTGGCGGCAAGCGCCGCGCTGGCGACCGTGTTGGCGGCGGGAACCGCTTTCGCGGCCGACGCGCCAGCGGCCGTCGAGGTCGATGTGGTGACGGTCACGGCCCAGAAGCGGGCGCAGGATACGCTCGACGTCGGGGTCAATGTGGCCGTGGTCGGCGCCGAGACCCTGGAGGCCGCACGCGTCACCCAGGTGAGCGACCTGTCTACCTTCACGCCCAACGTCGACATCAAGGAGAACATGCCCGGCATCCTGCCCGTGGTGACCATCCGCGGCGTCGGCCTGAACGACTTCTCCGCCACCAACAATCCGAGCGCCGGGGTCTATGTCGACGAGGTCTATCTCAGCTCGCTGGCGCTGATGAACTTCGACCTGTTCGACCTCGAGCGGATGGAGGCGCTGAAGGGGCCCCAGGGCACCCTGTATGGCCGCAACTCCACGGCGGGCGCGATCAACATCGTCACCGCCAAACCCGGCTTCGGCGGGATCGAAGGCCGGATCGCCGGCGGGGCGGGCAACTACAAGACCGCCGATCTGGAAGGCATGATCAACATCCCGGTCAGCGAGACCTTCGCGCTGCGCTTCGCCGGCAAGGCGGTGCGTCAGGACGAGGGCTTTTTCTTCGACCGGGGCCGGGGCCGCGATATCGGCCGCCGCGACGTGCTGCTCGGGCGGGCGCAGGCCCGCTGGGCGCCGAGCGACAGCCTCGACATCCTGCTCAAGCTCGAAGCGCAGAAGGTTCGGTCGGAGGTCGGCGGGCCGGAGTTCTTCGGCCTCACCGCCCCTCCGGGATCGCCGGCCAGCCTGACCTGCCCCGGTTCATCGGGCTGCATGGACTTCCTGGGCTACACCGACACCGACGGCGATCCCTACAGCGGCGAATGGTCGGTCGATCCGACCTATGACGTTGATCAGCGCGCCGCGACCCTGCGGATCGAGAAGGATTTCGGCTGGGCCACCCTGACCTCCGTCAGCGGCTGGGTCGACTTCCAGCGGCAGTGGGGCGCCGACACCGACGGCGGCCCGTTCCGCCAGACCGACTTCATCGAGCATGACGACATCGAGCAGGCCTCGCAGGAGCTTCGCCTGGCCGGCGCGACCGAACGCAGCGACTGGCTGGTCGGCGTCTTCGCCTCCCGCGACGTGGTCCACATGACCTACGACGGCGACCTGCAGGACCTGTTCAACACCACGACCCTGACCTTCTCCGACCAGGTGTCGCGGTCGGCGGCGGTGTTCGGCAACCTCGAGTACGACCTCGCGCCGGACGTCAGCCTGATCGCCGGGCTGCGCTACACCTGGGAGGAGAAGGACAACGTCGGCGGGGACTACGATCTGGTCCCCAACTGCCCGGCCAGCTTCCTGTCGATGGTTCCGTGCGGCTCGCCGCCGGTGCTGCTGGCCTCCGTCGACGAGACGATCTCCGACCGCAACTGGTCCTGGAAGCTGGGCCTGAACTGGAAGCCCGATCCGCTGACCCTGGTCTATGCCAGCGTCAGCCAGGGCGTGAAGAGCGGCGGCTTCTTCTCCGGCGTGGCGACCAACTCCGGGCAACTGCAACCCTACGATCCCGAGACGCTGATCGCCTGGGAAGTCGGCGTGAAGCAGCGCAAGCCGGAGTGGGGCCTCTCCTGGTCGGGCAGCCTGTTCTGGTACGACTACAGCGACGTCCAGACCTTTATCCGCGACACCTCCGGCGGCTTGCCGATCCAGCGGCTGGGCAATGTGGACGAGGCCACCATCTACGGCCTGGATCTCGACGCCCGCTGGACGCCGGACGCGCTGGACGGCCTGGAACTGACCGTGGGTCTGGGCCTGCTGAACACCGAGCTGGGCGCCTTCGCCTCGTCGGGCGGGGCGGTGCCGGCCGGTAACGAACTTCCGGACGCGCCGCCGGTCAGCTTCAACATCGCGGCCGCCTACAGCTTCGACATCGGCGACAGCCTGCAGGCCCGCGTCCAGATCGACGGCCGCTACGCCGACGACATGTTCAAGGAGTCGCTGAACGACCCGCTGGTCGCGACCCAGAGCTACTGGGTGTGGAACGGCCGGGCGAGCCTGATGTCGGGCTCGGACTGGGACCTGTCGGTCTGGGGCAAGAACCTGGCGGACGAGGAATACGTCACCCAGGGCGTCAACAACCTGGCGCTCGGCGTAGGCTTCCGCGTCTACGGCGCGCCGCGCACCTTCGGCGTCAGCTTCACCAAGAGGTTCCAGTGAGTGTTGTGATCGAGGGGAGGGCGGACGCCGCCTTCTCCGTCCTGGAGCGGGCGTTTCGCGAGAACTTCAGCCAACGCGGCGACGTCGGGGCCTCCCTGGCGCTGGTCCGCGATGGCGAACTGGTGGTCGACCTGTGGGGCGGCCACCTCGACGCGGCGAAGACGCGGCCGTGGCGGGCGGACAGCGTGGTCAACGTCTGGTCCACGACCAAGGCGGTGAACGCCCTCTGCTTCGCCATCCTCGTGGACCGGGGGCTCGTGGACTACGAGGCGCCGGTCGCGCGCTGGTGGCCGGCGTTCGCGGCGGAGGGCAAGGGCGACATCACCGTCGGCCAGCTGCTGTCTCATCAGGCGGGCCTGTGCAGCTTCACCACGCCGGCCGTGGTCGAGGACTACTACGACCAGCCGACGGCCGCCGCGCGGCTGGCGGCCCAGGCGCCGTTGTGGGCGCCGGGCTCGCGGTCCGGTTACCACGCGATCAGCATCGGCACGCTGGCCAACGCGCTGTTCCAGCGGATCGAGGGCCGATCGGTCGGGCGCTTTGTCGTGGAGGAGCTTTCGGGGCCGATGGGCCTCGACCTGACGCTGGGCCTGCCCGCGTCGCAGGAGGCGCGCCGGGCCGAGATGCTGGCCCCGCCGGAGCTGGGCACCGCGACGATGGCGACGGAGATGAACCTGTCACAGATCGCCGCCTACACCAACCCGGCGATGGACCCGCTTTGTCCGAACACGTCGGCCTGGCGGGCTTGCGAAATCCCGTCAGCCAACGGCTTCTCCAACGCCCGCTCGCTGGCGACCCTGTTCGGCAAGGTCGCGTCCGGCGACCTGCTGGGCGCCGACACGCGGGCCAAGGCGACGGCGCTGCGCATAGAGGGCGTCGACGAGGTCCTGGGCGTCCCTGCCCGCTGGGCGGCCGGTTTCCTGCTCAACACTGACGGCCTCTACGGCCCCGAGCCCCAAGCCTTCGGCCACTCCGGCTGGGGAGGCTCGTTCGTGCTGGTCGACCCGGTGCGGAAGACGGCGCTGGCCTACGCGATGAACCGCATGGGCACGCACCTCGTCGGCGACCCGCGCGACGTAGCCCTGATCGCGGCGGCGTACGAGGGGTTGGGCTGATCGTCGGGGGACTGGATGAAGCGGCCCGCAGGGTCGCGCTTCCTGTTCCTCAACACCGTCAAACGCTGTTGAGGGACAGCTACGGGCTATCGCCCGAAGCAGTCCCAGGGGCCTGCGGAGGATACTAGGCCGCCGCGAACGCCTGCCCGCGTCGCAGGGGCAGGGTGAAGCTCACCGTGGTGCCTTCGCCGGGAGCGCTGTCCATCTCCAGCGCGCCTTGGTGCAGCTCGATCAGGGCCTTGGTCAGGGCCAGTCCCAGGCCCGTGCCCTGGGTGGTCTTGCTGTGCTGGCTCTCGACCTGTTCGAAGGGCTGGGCGAGGCGCGCCAGGTCTTCCTTGCTGATGCCGATGCCGGTGTCCTGCACCGAGACCCGCACGCGCTCGCCGAACGCATCGGTGCGCACCTCGGCCCGCACCGTGACCCGCCCGCCCTTGGGCGTGAACTTCACCGCGTTGCTCAGCAGGTTCAGCAGCACCTGCTTCACCGCGCGGTAGTCGGCCTCGATCTCCGGCAGGAAGGGGAAGTCGACCTGCAGTTCCAGTCCCGCGGCCTCGGCGCGGTTGCGGATCAGCCGGACGGCGTCCTCGGTGACGTCCTCCAGACTCATCGGCTCGAACTTCAGGTTCATCTTGCCGGCCTCGATCTTCGACATGTCGAGGATGTCGTTGATCAGGGCGAGCAGGTGCTGGCCGCTGTTGTGGATGTCCTGCGCGTACTCCTTGTAGCGCGGGTCGCCCATCGGCCCGTACATCTCGGCGATCATGATCTCGCTGAAGCCGTTGACCGCGTTCAGCGGCGTGCGCAGCTCGTGCGACATGTTGGCCAGGAACTCTGACTTGGACTTGTTCGCCGCCTCGGCGCGCACCTTTTCGGCCTCGTACTTGCGGGCCAGTTCGGCCAGCTGGTCCTGGCTGCGCTCCAGACCGGCGACGGCCTCCTGCAGCTGTTCCTCGTTGAGGCGGCGGGCCTCCTCCTGGGCCTTGATGGCGCTGATGTCGGCAGCGGTCATCACCAGGCCGCCCTCGGCCGTGCGTCGCTCGGAGATCTGGATCCAGCGGCCGTCGTTGAGCTCCGCCTCGCGCAGCCCGCGATGGCCGCCCTCGCCGACGATCTCCTGCTTGATGGCCAGCTGGACGAAGCGATTGACCTGTTCGCGCGAGGCGCCCGGCTTGAGGATCTTGGGCTCCAGGTTGAAGACGCTGCGGTAGTTGCGGTTGCAGAGCAGCAGGCGGCCGGCGCGATCCCACAGGACGAAGGCCTCCGACACGCTCTCGATGGCGTCGCGCAGGCGGTTTTCCGCCGCCTGGGCGCGGGCCTGGGCGAGGCGCTCCTCTGTGACGTCCAGCGCCACGCCGATGATCCGCGCGTAGCCGTCCGCGCCCGGATTGCCGAAGCCCTGGCCGCGGGCGTCGATCCAGATCGAGCGGCCCCCGTTGGCGCTGGGCACCCTGAACGAGACATCGAACGCGCCGAAGCGGGCCGCGTGGGCCAGCGCCTGGCGTACGCGCTCGCGATGATCGGGCGCGACGCGGTCGAGGACTTCCTGGCCGCTGACGATGCCGCCGCCGCCCCAGCCGAAGATCACGCCGGTGACGTCCGACATGAACACCTGGTCCTGTTCCAGATCCCACTCCCAGATGCCGCAGCGGGCGGCCTCGACGGCCATGCGGAAGCGTTGCTCGCTCTCGACGAAGGCGCGCTGGGCGGCTTCGGCGCGGCGGCTCTGGCTGAACAGCAGCAGGGCCAGGGCGATGCCGATGCCGAGCGGCACCAGCAGGGCGACGATGCTGTCGATCCGGTCGCGATTGGCCGAGACCAGGCCCTTGGGCGGATTGGCGGCGATGGCGATCAGGGCGCCGCCGGCCGCCTCGCGTCCCGCCACGTCGACCAGCGAACCGTCAGGCCGGCGCGCGCGCACCAGCTGGTCGGGCTTGAGATCGCTGGCCGGCACCGAGAAGGCTTCCCGAACGGTGGAGGCCTGGGTGACCCCGCCCGCGCCGGCCACCACCAACAGCCGCCCGTCGGACAGCGCCACGGCTCCTGATCCCTGGCCGCTGATGCGCAGCGGCAGGCGGCCGATGTCCTGGGCGGTGAGCAGGACGGCCCGGCCTTCGATCACCCTGGCCACGTAGAGCCGCTTGGGATCGCCCGCCGGAACGCCGATCCAGGCGCTCCTTCCCGCGCCGACGGCCAGGCGCGCGGCGCCCTTCCAGTCAGCGGCCTCGGCCTTGCCGGCGACGGCGGCCACGCTGTCTCCGGACACCGCGGCCGCGGCGGCGACGCCCTCGCCGGCGGCGCGAAGCGTGGCCTCGGCGGCGTCGATCGGACTGTCCGGAGACCGGTTCAGCAAGGCCGCGCCGGCGGCCAGCCCGCCGGTTCGTCGGGCGATCTCCGCGTCGAGCCGGGCGGCAAGAATCTGCGCCGTGGCGTCGGGGCCGGCGTCGCCCGGCCGTGTCCAGTTGCGCTCCAGCCGCTGCACGCCGAACGCGGTGTAGACGGCCAGCAGCAGGAGCGCGGCCAGGATGGCGACGCGAACGAAGGTGCTCCCGGGCGCGCGGACGCCGCCCGTCGCGAACGCGGGATCGCCGGCCATGCCTGCCTTGCGACGCTTACCCGCCAAAACCCTTCGAATCCCCGCGCCCGAGTCAGTCCCCCACCGGGGGAATCTTACGGAAGCGTTCCCGCCGCGTCACGGCCCAAACCGGTCTTTGCACAGCTTGTGAGTCAGTTGGCCGCAGCGCTGACCGTGGCGCCGAAGGAATTGCGCTGGCGCCGGCCTGCCAATGGCCTAAGTCAGGGACCCGGAGGACCGATCCGCCCCATGACCCAGACCTCGCTCTCGGCGCGCGATGCGCTTCTGGCCCTGGCCGTCATGGCGGTCTGGGGCAGCAACTTCGTGGTCATCCGTGTCGGGCTGGACCATCTGCCGCCGCTGCTGTTCGCAACGCTGCGGTTCTCGCTCGCCTTTCTGCCGGCGGCGCTGTTCCTCAGGAAGCCCGACGTGCCCTGGCGCAATCTTGCGGCCTATGGCGTGCTGATCGGGGCGGGCCAGTTCGGACTGCTGTTCATCGCCATGAAGGACAGCATCTCGCCCGGCCTCGCCTCGCTGGTCGTGCAGACCCAGGCCTTCTTCACCATCGCGCTCGCCATGCGGCTCACCGGCGAGAAGGTGCGGGTCTTCCAGTACGCGGCCCTGGCGCTGGCCGCGGCCGGCATCGGCGTCATCATCTGGCGGACGGACGGATCGGCGACGCCGCTCGGCATCCTGCTGGTGCTCGGCGCGGCGCTCGGCTGGTCCGGCGGCAATCTGGTCGCCCGCCGGACCCCGACCGTGAACATGCTCAACTTCGTGGTCTGGGCCAGCCTGTTCTCGATCCCGCCGCTGCTGATCCTGTCGCTGGTCTTCGAGGGCTGGCCGGCCATCGCCTCCGGGCTGGCGAAGGCGGACGCGGCGACCTGGGCGGCGGTGGCCTGGCAGGCGATCGGCAACACCATGTTCGGCTATGCCGTCTGGGGCTGGCTGCTGGCCCGCTACCCCGCCGCGACGGTGGCGCCCATGTCGCTGCTGGTGCCGGTGTTCGGCATGGCCGCCTCGGCGGTCTTCCTGCACGAGGCGCTGCCGGGCTGGAAGCTGGCCGCCGCCGGCCTGGTCATGGCCGGTCTGGCGCTGAACACCTTCTGGCCCCGGATCAGCAAGGGATTCAGACGGATACCGCCGGCGGCCTAAGCCAGCGCCTTGCTGGCCAGCTCGAACACGTTCTTCGACAGGCCCTCGACCGCCACGATCCGCTCCAGCTGGGCCTTCATCAGCGCGCCGAGTTCGGGCCGGTAGCGCCGCCAGCCGCCGAGCGGCTCGACGAGGCGCGCGGCGGTCATCGGGTTGACCGCGTCGGTGGCGATGATCTGGTCGGCCAGGAACCGGTAGCCGTCGCCCGACGGGTCGTGGAACCTCGCCGGGTTGAAGTTGGCGAAGGTCGAGACCAGCGCCCGCAGGCGGTTGGGGTTCTTGCCGTCGAAATCCGGATGGGCGGTGAGGCCCAGCACCCGGCCCAGCGCCTCTTCCGATGGATCGCGGGCCTGGGCGGCGAACCACTTGTCCAGAACCAGCGGCTCGTCCTTCCACGTCGCGTGGAAGTCGGCCAGCGCCTTGTCGCGCGCCGGGCCGCCGAGCTCGATCAGGGCGTTCAGCCCGCCGATCGCGTCGGTCATGTTGCCGGCGGTCTCGAAGTGACGGGCGGCCAGGTCGCCGTTCGGGCTGTGGCTGTCGATCGCCAGCAGCTCCATGGCCGCGTTGCGCAGCGCCCGGCGTCCGGCCGAAGCCGCGTCCGGCGAGAACGGCCCGCTGTCCGACAGCCCCGCATGCAGCCGGCGCAGGTCATCGCCCAGATGCACCGCCAGCCGCGCGCGAAGGGCGTCGCGGGCCTCGTGGATCGCCGCCGGATCGGCCGGCGACATGGCCATGGCCAGGTCCGGCTCGCTGGGCAGAGTCAGGATCAACGCCTTGAAGGCCGGTTCCGCCGCCTGGTCGGCCAGCGCCCGGCCGACGGCCTCGGCATAGCGTTCCTCGGCCACCTCGTCGGGCGTACCGGCCGCCCGCGCGAGGATCAGGTCGCGGGCCAGGCCCTGGCCGGCTTCCCAGCGGTTGAACAGGTCCGGGTCGGCGGCGAGCAGGACGTAGCGGTCCTTCGGTTCGGCGTCGGTCTTGAGATTCACGGGGGCCGAGAAGCCGCGCAGCGGCGACAGCACCGGACGCTCCGGCGCCGGCAGGGTGACCGTGGTCTCCGCGCCCTCGAGCACCACCAGCGTCTCCTCGCCCATCGGCCGCCCGTCGTCGTGCAGCAGGCCCAGCCGAACCGGCAGCGGCAGCGGCTTCTTGACCGGCTGGCCCGGCGTCGGGGCCGTTTCCTGACGCAGGGTGATCGCCACCTCGCCCTTGCCGGCGTCCCAGGCCGTGGTCAGCTCGACCTTCGGCGTGCCGGCCTGCTGGTACCAGCCGAAGAAGTCGGTCAGGTCCTTGCCCGACACGTCGGCGAAGCACTGGATATAGGCCTCGACCGTGGTCGCTTCGCCGTCGTGCCGCTCGAAGTAGAGGTCCATGCCCCGCCGGAACGTCTCCGCGCCGAGCAGGGTCTTGAGCATGCGGATGACCTCGCTTCCCTTCTCGTAGATCGTGGCGGTGTAGAAGTTGTCGATCTTGATGTAGCTCGACGGCCGCACGGGGTGGGCGAGCGGGCCGGCGTCCTCCGGGAACTGCCGGGCGCGCAGGGCCTTGACGTCCTTGATCCGCTGCACCGCCTCGCCGCGCATGTCGGCGCTGAACGACTGGTCGCGGAAGACGGTCAGGCCCTCCTTCACGCAGAGCTGGAACCAGTCGCGGCAGGTGATCCGGTCGCCGGTCCAGTTGTGGAAGTACTCGTGGGCCACGACGCTCTCGATGCGCTCGTAGTCCATGTCCGTCGCGGTCTGCGGGTCGGCCAGCAGCAGGGCGGCGTTGAAAATGTTGAGGCCCTTGTTTTCCATGGCCCCGAAGTTGAAGTCGCGCACCGCGACGATCATGAACAGGTCGAGGTCGTACTCGCGGCCGAACGCCTCCTCGTCCCACTTCATCGCCCGCTTCAGGCTGTCCATGGCGTAGGTCGCGCGCGAGGTCATGCCGGTGTCGACATAGACGCGCAGGTCGATCGTCCGGCCGGACATGGTCACGAAGCTGTCTCTCAGCTCGTCGAGCTCGCCCGCCACCAGCGCGAACAGGTAGCAGGGCTTGGGGAAGGGGTCGTTCCAGACGGCGTAGTGGCGGCCCGGACCGGCCTCGCCGCTCTCGACCAGATTGCCGTTGGCCAGCAGGCGGTCGAACTTGCGGTCGGCCTCCATCCGCACGGCGTAGCGGGCCAGCACGTCCGGCCGGTCGAGGAACCAGGTGATCCGCCGGAAGCCCTCGGCCTCGCACTGGGTGCAGAACCGGCCGCCAGAGATGTAGAGCCCCATCAGCGCGGTGTTGGCCGAGGGGTTGATCTCGACCTCGGTCTCCAGCGTGAACGCCGCCGGCAGGTCCGCCAGCGTGAGGGTCTCCGCCGCTTCCTCGAAGGCGTGCGCCGCGCCGTCGACCGTGACGGAGATCGTCCTGAGTCCGTCGCCGTCGAGCACCAGCGGATCGCCGTGCTCGCCATTGCGCCTCACACTCAGCTTCGCCTTCACCCGCGTCGCGGCGGGCTCCAGCGCGAAGTCGAGAAAGACCTCGTCGATCAGAAAGGCAGGCGGCCGGTAGTCGGCCAGTCGGACGGGCTGGGGCGTGTCGGTGCGCATGGGAGGAACCTAGGCATCCGCGCGCCGATAGACCAGCGGCGGACCATCACTTCCGTGCGCTATTCGGTGTCGTTCGTCCCGCCCTCGACCCACACCGTCTTCACGTTGACGAACTCCAGCAGGCCGTGGCGGCTGCATTCGCGGCCGTGGCCGCTGTGCTTGACGCCGCCGAAGGGCAGGCGCGGGTCGGAGCGGGCGTTGGCGTTGACGAAGGCCATGCCGGCCTCCAGCTCGTCGCGGGCGATGCGGGCCCCACGGGGGAGGTCTGCGGTGATCACGCCGGAGCCCAGCCCGAACGCCGAGGCGTTGGCGATCCGGATGGCGTCGGCTTCGTCGCTGGCGCGGATCACGGCGGCGACCGGCCCGAAGATCTCCTCGTCCCAGGCGGGCTGGCCGGGCCTTACGTCGGCGAGGATCGTCGCCGGGTACCAGGCGCCCGGCTCGTCCGGCGTCTCGCCGCCGAGCAGCAGGCGCGCGCCGTTGGCCACGCTCTTCTCGACCTGCCGGTCGATCTCGTCGCGGGCGGCGACGCTGACCAGCGGACCGAACCGCGTGCCGGCATCGCGCGGATCGCCGGGAACGTAGGAGCTCATCTGTTCGACCAGCGCCGCTTCGAAGCGCTCCAGCACGCTCTCGACGACAATGAACCGCTTGCCGGCGATGCAGCTCTGGCCGCCGTTGACCATCCGCGCCGTAGCGCAGACGCGCGCGGCCAGCGCGATATCGGCGTCTTCCAGCACGACGTAGGCGTCGCTGCCGCCCAGCTCGAGCACGACCTTCTTCAGCGCCGCGCCGGCGGCGGCGGCGACCTTGCGGCCGGCCGCGACGCTGCCGGTCAGGGTCACGGCGGCGATCCGGTCGTCGCGGACCAGCGCCTCGACGTCGTCACTCGGGATCAGCAGCGTGCGGAAAAGGTGGTCGGGAAAGCCGGCCTCCCGGAAGACCCGCTCGATGGCGAGGGCGCAGCCGGGCACGTTGCTGGCGTGCTTCAGCACCGCGCCGTTGCCGGCCATCAGGGCCGGGGCGGCGAAGCGGAAGACCTGCCAGAACGGGAAGTTCCAGGGCATCACCGCCAGGATCACGCCAAGCGGGTTGAAGGTTACCGAGGCGCGCGGGCCGCCGACGTCGACCGGCTCGTCCGCAAGGAAGCCGGCGGCGTGGTCGGCGAAGTATTCGCAGCCGACGGCGCATTTCTCGATCTCCGCCCGACCGTCGGCCAGGGTCTTGCCCATCTCGTCCGTCATCAGGGCGGCGAACTCGTCCTTGCGGTCGCGCAGCACGCGGGCGGCGGCCCTCATCAGCCGGGCCCGCTCGTCGAACCCGGTGCGCCGCCAGCCCTCGAACGCCGAGCGCACTTGGTTCAGCTCGGCCAGCGCCTCGTCACGGGTCAGACCCGTGTAGACTTTCCCGGGCGCGCCGGTGGCGGGGTCGGTGGTCGGAAACTGCGGCTTGGCGGGCGACATGGCGGGACTCCGGAAGGAGTCCGCACAACGCCTCGCGCGGGCCCGGCGTTCAAGGGAGAAGATGGCTTGGGCGTGTTGCGTCCTTTGGCGCGGCCCTTCGGACCTGCTCAGGATGACCAGATCAGAAGGCTACCCAAGTCAGTCATGCCGAGCAGCACGCGAAGAGTGCGTGTCAAAGCCCGCAGGGCGCCTATGCCGCGTCGGCCGCGCGGCCGGTCGGCGCCTCGGCGGCGGAGGGAACTTCCTGAATGTAGCGGTCGATGGCCGCCGCGCGCCGGGCCATGTCGAGGACGGCCGGGGGCGCGTCCTCCGGCGCCTCGGCGACCAGCGCAACGAGCTCCATCGCGATCTTCTGCAGGCGCGGGGCGCTGGCGATCAGCCGGGCCTGGCGCTCGATCCGGTTGGGGTCGCGGTCGTACTCGGCCCCCGGCGTGCGCCAGCCGCCCCAGTCGCTAGGGTCGGTGACCACAACCGGATAGGTGCCGGGGAAGGGGTGGTGGGCGCAGTCGCCTTCCTGCTGCCATTTGTTCCTGGCCCGCATCAGCCGCCAGTGGTCGCCGGCGACGCCGCCGTCGGCCTCCTCGACCTTGTCTTCCGGCTTCAGCTCGTGCGCGTGGAACTCCCGGCCCAGGCCCACGTCATAGGTGACGCGCACCGGCTCGTCGAAGCCCTTGGCCCAGATCGGCACGATCTTTTCGATAGTCGCCCAGGCCCCGACGCTCTCGACCCAGACCTTCTGGTTCCGCTGAAATACGGCCTTCGCCATGACCTGCGCCTTCTGCCCGGTACAACCGCCAATAAGAACCTGAATTCATTGACGCGAGGTCAATCTTTCCCCGCCCGCAAACCTGTCTAATGTGGCGCCCGACAAGACACGACCGCGTCCGTGCGCGGCGGGAGGATGCCGTGAACTTCGACTATTCCGACGACCAGAAATTTCTGAAGAACGAGGCGCGCAAGTTCCTCGAGGCGCGCAGCGACAGCGCCGCCGTCCGCAAGGTGCTCAATGACGACGCCGTGTCCTACGACAAGGCGCTGTGGAAGGGCGTGGCCGAGCAGGGCTGGCTCGGCGCCGCCATCCCCGAGGAGTTCGGCGGGCTGGGCCTGGGCCATATCGAGCTCTGCGCGATCGCCGAGGAGCTGGGCCGCTCGGTCGCCCCCATCCCGTTCGCCTCGACGGTCTATTTCCTGGCCGAGGCGGTGATGCTGGCGGGCAGCGACGCCCAGAAGGCCGACCTGCTGCCGAAGATCGCCGCCGGGGAGCTGATCGGCTGCTACGCCACCTCCGAAGGCCCCGGCGTCGCCGACGCCAAGTCGCTGGCCTGCAAGGTCGAGGGCGACAGGCTGACGGGCGTGAAGATCCCGGTGACCGACGGCGACATCGCCGACGTCGCCCTGGTGCTGGCCAATGAAGGCGGCAAGCCGGGCCTGTTCCTGGTCGACCTGAACGGCGAGGGCGTCGCCCGGGAGACGCTGAAGAGCCTCGACCCGACCCGCGGCGTGGCGAAGCTGACGTTCACCGGCGCGCCGGCCAGGCGCCTCGGCGCGGCGGGCGAGGGCCTGTCGATCACCGAACAGGTGTTCGACCGCGCCGCGATTCTGCTGGCCTTCGAACAGACCGGTGGCGCCGACAAGTGCCTTGAGATGGCCAAGGACTACGCCATGAACCGTTACGCCTTCGGGCGGGTGATCGGCGGCTACCAGGCGATCAAGCACAAGCTGGCCGACATGTACGTGAAGAACGAGGTCGCCCGGTCGAACTGCTACTACGGCGCCTGGGCGCTCAACACGAACGCGGCCGAGCTGCCGGTCGCCGCTTCGGCGGCGCGCATCGCGGCCAGCGAGGCCTACTGGTTCGCCAGCAAGGAAAACATCCAGACTCACGGCGGCATGGGCTTCACCTGGGAGGTGGACTGCCACCTCTACTACCGCCGCTCGCGCCAGCTGGCCCTCGTGGCCCACGCGCCGAAGGTCTGGAAGGAACGGCTGGTCAGCCAGCTCGAACGCAGGAACGCCGCGTAAGCGGACGGGAGGAAAAGATCATGGATTTCAACGACTCCCCCGAGGAAGCCGCCTACCGCGAGAAGGCTCGCGCCTGGCTGGAAACCAACGCCAAGGAGCACAAGAACAATTCGAGCGCCAACGGCCGCCGGCCGAACAGCCCCGAGCACATGGCCCTGGCCAAGCAGTGGCAGGCCAAGAAGGCCGATGCGGGCTACGCCTGCATCACCTGGCCCAAGGAGTGGGGCGGGGCCGGCGGCACGCCGATCCAGTCGGTCATTTTCGGCCAGGAAGAAAGCAAGGTCGGCGTCAACTACGGCTACTTCACCATCGGCCTGGGCATGTGCGTGCCCACCGTGATGGCGTTCGCCGACGCCGAGACCAAGACCCGCTTCGTCAAGCCGGCGATGCGCGGCGAGGAGATCTGGTGCCAGCTGTTCTCCGAACCGGCCGGCGGCTCCGACGTGGCCGCCTCGCGCACCCGCGCGGTCAAGGCTGACGACGGCTCGGGCGACTGGATCATCAACGGCCAGAAGGTCTGGACCACCGGCGCCCAGTACTGTGACTTCGGCATCCTGCTGGTCCGCACCGATCCCGACGTGCCCAAGCACAAGGGCATGACGATGTTCTGGATCGATATGCACGATCCGGCCGTCGAAGTGCGTCCGATCCACCAGGCGAGCGGCGGCAGCGAGTTCAACGAGGTCTATTTCACCGACCTTCGCGTGAAGGACAGCCAGCGGCTGGGCGGCGTCGGCGACGGCTGGAAGGTCGCGCTGGTCACCCTGATGAACGAGCGTCTGGCGGTCGGCGGCTCCTCGGGCCCGGACTACAAGACGATCATGGAACTGGCCCGCGCCACCGACGTCGCCACCGGCACGTCGGCCATCAAGGACGCCGGCTTCCGCGAAAAGCTGGCCGACTGGTATGTCGCGGCGGAAGGCCTGAAGCTGACCCGCTTCCGGACCATGACCGCGCTGTCGCGCGGCCAGACGCCCGGGCCGGAAAGCTCGATCGGCAAGATCATCGCCGCCAACCAGATGCAGGAGATGTCCAACTACGGCGTCGAACTGGAAGACCAGTACGGCATCCTGGTCGATCCGGGCGAAGCGCCGATGCAGGCCGCATTCCAGCAGAGCCTGCTGTGGGCGCCGGGCCTCCGCATCGCCGGCGGCACGGACGAGATCCTGAAGAACATCATCGCCGAGCGCGTGCTGGGCCTGCCCGGCGACGTGCGCGTCGACAAGGACGTGGCCTTCAAGGACGTCCCGACGGGACGTTGAGCTTCTGAACTTCCCTCCCCTTCATGGGGAGGGTGGCTCGCGTAGCGAGACGGGTGGGGGTGTGATCCCCCACCCGTTTCCGTTTGTGGTTGGCGTCTCGCTTCCCCACCCTGTCGGCTTCGCCGACCGTCCCTCCCCATGAAGGGGAGGGAAGATCAGCGCACCTGTCCCGCAAATGGGGGATGCGGCCCCCGGGCGGTTTCGGATAGCTGGGTGGCGATTGCGGACGAGCCTCACTCACGCAATCCGACCTTCGGCCAGGCCCCCCCGGCAATGGCCGGAGCGTCGGATTCGAACCTCGGCCAGCACAGCCAGTCGATGGACCCGTCGCGGCCGACGAGCGCACAGGATTCACAGTCCCCGATGAGAGCGTAGTCTTCGATCTTCTGTCGCATCCTCGACAGAACCCGTGAGGGCGGGACGGGCTCAACGGCAGGGACAGACACCGAGGTGTCTGTCCCTGACTACCCTCTACTCGTTCACCCGCCGCCCTTCGTCCGCGGCCCTCGCCAGCTTCACGAACTCGGCGCGCTGGCCGAATTCGTCGCGGCCGCGGGCGTCCTGGGCGAGGCCGACGACGCTCTTCCAGTCGAAGTCCGCGGCCAGCCAGGGATCGCCGCGCAGCTTCTGGCCGAAAGCGGCGACGCTGACGGCCCAGCGGGTGGCTTCCGGCGCGGCGGCCAGGCTGTCGACCGTGTCGGCGCGGCCGATCGGACGCTCGATCAGGCGCGAGGTCGCTTCGCCAGGCAGCTTGTAGCGCACCTTCAGGAAGGCCAGCTCGGCCGAGGGGGCCGCCGACGGCCGCGCCGGCTGGTAGCGCAGCGGATCGGCCGAGCCGGCGACGCCGACCGGCGTGATCTCGTAGAGCGCGGTCACGGACGTCCCGGACCCGACCTCGCCGGCGTCGACCTGGTCGTTGTTGAAGTCCTCGCGGTTCAGCATCCGGGTCTCGTAGCCGATCAGCCGGTACTCCTTGACCTTGGCCGGGTTGAACTCGACCTGGATCTTCACGTCGTCGGCGATCGGGAACAGCGAGCCGGAGAAGTCGTCGCGGAACACCTTCCGGCCCTCGTCCAGCGTGTCGATGTAGGCGGCCGTGCCGTTCCCGTTCTGGGCCAGGGCCTGCATCATCACGTCGTTGTAGTTGCCGCGGCCGAAGCCGTAGACCGACAGATAGACGCCGGTCTTGCGCTTGTCGGACACGAAGTCCTTGAGCCGGCTGGGGTCGGCGATGCCGACGTTGAAGTCGCCGTCGGTCAGCAGGATCACGCGGTTGACCGCCGACTTGTCGAAATTCTGCTGCGCCAGGCCATAGGCGAGGGCCAGGCCCTGGCCGCCGGCCGTCGATCCGCCGCTCTGCAGGGCGTCCAGCGCACAGCGCATCTTCAGCTTCTCGCGCCCGCCGGTCGGCTCGAGCACCGCGCCGGCGGACCCGGCGTAGGCGACCATCGAGACGCGGTCCTGCGGCCGCAGCTGGTCGATCAGCACCTCCAGCGCCTTCTTGGCCAGCGGCAGGCGGTCGGGGCCGGACATCGAGCCGGAGGTGTCTATCAGGAACACCAGGTTCAGCGGCGGCTGCTCGGCGCGCGGGATGTCATAGCCCTGCAGGCCGATGTGGACGATCTGGCGGTCCTTCGACCAGGGCGAGGGCGCCACGGCGACGAAGGGCCTGAACGGCTCACTGCGGCTGGCCGGCAGCGGATAGCCGTAGTCGAAGTAGTTGATCAGCTCCTCGACCCGCACCGCGTCGCGCGGGGGCAGGCTGCCGTCGGTCAGGAAGCGGCGGACGTTGGCGTAGGCGGCGGTGTCGACGTCGATCGAGAAGGTCGAGACGGGCGCCTCGGCGACCTGGCGGATCGGGTTCGAGACGCCGCCGGGGTACTTCTCGGTGTCGACGCCCTGCGGCGTGTAGCCGGGCGCGACGCCCACCGGGGCCGGAGCGGAGAAGGCCATCGCCGGAGCGGCCGGCCTCGGCTGCAGCATGGGCGGCGCCGGCGGAGGAGGAGGAGGGGGCGGCGATGGCGTTGGCGGCAGGGCTCCGGCGACCGGCGCATAGGCCCGTTGCTCGCGCTTGGTCCGGGTTCCGGTGACGACGATCGATGAGCCGCTGTAGTCCTCCGCGTCCTGGCGGGTGACGAAGCCGAGCTTCGCGCATTCGTCCGGGGTCGGACGTTTGCCTGCTTCAGGTGAAGCGGCCACCGCGATTCCGGTCGGCGGGGCCGAGGCGGCGATGATCGCGGCCACGGCGGTAAGGCTTACGATGGAACGGAAACGCCTTGAGCCACGCATGTGATTCCCCTTGTACTTCTCGTCCCCCGAACATTGTTCGCCCGGCCGCTGGGGCGAAAGCAGGGCGTAAGCCGGGCGTTCCCGGGGCGAGGCGCCTGATCGGGCGTCGTTTTCGCCTCACGCGCGAACCCGGTTCACGGCGGACACGCCGGTCCCGAAATATGGTTAACCGGGGCCCCTCGCGTGCTTGACTCGTCGCCGGGGCCTGCGAAGAGTCACGTTCGCCGAAAGTGTTAACGGCGCGGGTGGCGTGAGGGGGTGAAGAGTATGCACGAGACCAGCGACACCCCGTCCGGGCCTGACGGCTCCGGCAAAGGGCCGCTGATCCGTGGCGCGTCGATCGCTGTGCTGGTGGCGGCGGTGATCCTGCCTCTTGTCGGCTGCGACACGGGACCGAACGGCTGGTTCGGCGCCAAGGGCGAAGTCGCCTGTCCGCGCCCGCAATCGCCGGCCGGGGTGCAGCCGCAGTTCAACGCGCAGCAGATCGAGATCCGGACCCTTCGCCGCCGCGGTTTCACGGGAGACTTCTTCGCCCAGCTCGAGCTGGCGCGCCGCTATGAAGGCCAGCGCGCCGCCGACAAGAACCTCGAGGACGATGTCGAGGCGGCCGTCTGGTACGCGCTCGCCCTGACCAACGCCGACGGCTATGCGCCGATCGCCGCCTACAGTCGCCGCGCCGCCCAGGGCGAAGGCAAGGCCGTGTCGCGATTCGACGACTGCCGCGCCGTCGAGCGCAAGATCGCCTACGCCTCGCTGGACCGCCTGCTGTCGCGGATGACCACCGAGGAGCAGGACAAGGTCCGCAACCGGGTCATCTATGTGCTGTCGACCCAGGGGGCCGAGGGCTACCGCACCCTGGCCCGGATGCACGACGGCTACTTCGGCCCCTATGGCGAGCCGGCGGACAACAAGCAGGCCACGCTGGCGCGGGGCCGTCCCAACAAGCCCGGCCACCAGGCGGCGCTGACCCTGTTCCCGCGCAACGACATCGACGCCTACCTCTACAACTACCTCGCCGTGCAGACCGGCGACGTGGGCGCCTACGTCATGCTCAAGGACTTCGAGCGGTCCTCGCCGCAGCGCGCGGCGGCGGCGGCCTATGTGGAGCAGAAGGCGCGCCGCTGGACGCCGACCTACGAATTCTATCCGCCGGAGGCTCCCGAGTCGGGCGTGCCGCATTCGGACGAGAGCGACCAGTACAACGACGGCCAGCAGGCGGCCCTGCAGCGGCTGCGCGAGCTGCCGTTCATCCATATCGCCGAGGCGCTGGCCTATCTGCGCGTCACGCCCAAGCCGGTGTCCAACGAGGACGCCCTCTATCCGGGCGACGTCCAGTCCTTCCAGGCGATGATCGGCCGTCCGCAGACCGGCGTCTTCCAGCCGATCGAGAAGGTTCGGGCGATCCAGTACGCGGCGGTCAACGGATCGGCCAAGGCCCAGCTGGTGCTGGCCGTGATGTATTCCGAGGGCGTCGGCGTGCCGCGCGACTACGCCCGCGCCTTCCACTGGTATGCGGAGGCCGACAAGCAAGGCTCGGCCGAGGCGAAGTACGCCATGTCGACCTTCTTCTCGCTGGGGGTTTCCGGCGTCGCCGACCAGGACAAGGCCGGGGCCGTCGTCTACCAGATCGACGCCGCCCTTTCCGGCTTCAAGCCCTCGGCCGGCCGTCTCCAGCAGGTGCTGGCTCAAGTGTCGCGTCCGCGGCCCGTACCCCGCGACAGGGATTACCTCCGATGATGACGTTGAAGCGTTTGCTGCCGGCCGCCGCCGCGGCCCTCGCCGTCGCCCTGACCGCCACCTCGGTCCAGGCCTTCCCGGGCCAGGAGGCCCGCGTCGACCAGCAGATCCGTCCCAACTTCGGGGGGCTGATCGCGCCGCCGCTGAAGCCCCGCTGGCGTCCCGACCGCTGGAAGCCCGGCCAGTACCGCTGGGGCCGCCCGCGCCCGGGCTGGAACGGCGGCTATCCGCCGAACGGCTACTGGCCGCGAGACCAGATGACCGCGACGGTCGATTGCGGCGACCCGGACGCCGGCCCGACGCCGATCTCCGACGCGCTGCGCAGCGTGGCTGACGGCGGCATCCTCTACATCCGCTCGCGCGGCGGCGTCTGCCGCGAGACGGTCATCGTCGAGTACCCGGTGATCATCGCGGCCGAAGGGGCGTCGATCTTTGATCCGAACCCCAGCGCGGCCCCGGCCACCATCAACGCGCCCGAAGGCTCGCCCTGCATCCGCATCGCCGAAGGCGTCCGGGGCGTGGAGCTGCGCGACCTGGTGCTGACCAGCGAGAAGGGCGGCCGTTCGGCCTGCATCGAATCCTGGGGCGGCGACGTGGCCCTGGTCCGCACCAGCGTGAACTACTGGGGCGACGCCGCGGCGGTCTACGCCTCGGGCGGCAAGCTGATCATGCGCGACAGCTTCATCGACGCCCACACCTGGGACGCGGCGGTCACCGCCGAGTCGGCGGTGCTGGACATCGCCCGCACGCGGATCGTCGGCGAAGAGACCGGCCTCGATGTCACGCCGGCGACCGGCGAGAGCGTCATCGAGCAGACGGGGATCATCTCCCGCTCGACCTCGGGCTCGGCCGGGAACGGCCTGCTGGTGCGCGGCCTGCGCAGCGGGGCGGGGGTCCTGAACATCCGCAACGCGGTGATCTGCGGCTGGCGCAACGGCCTGCATCTTGATCGCGGCGCCCAGGTGGACATCAGCCGCAGCCGCATCTGCCGCACGACGGTGGGCGTGGTTTCCGACGGCCTGCTGAAGATCACGGAGTCGGCGATCGGCTCTCGCGACGTCGGCCTCTACATCGCAGGCGGCAGCGCCACGATCACCCGCAACCGCATCCACGACTGGAGCCGTCGCCCGATCTGGGTGGAGTACGGCGCCAACGCCGAGATCGAATTCAACTGGGTCTACTACGGCAGCGACTGCTGGCGTCAGCAATGGGATCGCGGCACCTACTGCGTCCGCTCCTCGAGCCTGCCGGCGACGCTGCGCGACGAAAGCTGGATGCAGCCGTCGAGCCGCAACTGGTGGGAGGTTGACGGCTACGACCGCGGCTACAGCCGCGACGGCACCCCGGGCGCGCTGCCCGCCGCCGTCCCGCCGCCGCCGCCCAAGGAGAAGGGCTGGGGCCGTGGCGGAAGCAAGCCGCCGGCCGGCTACCAGCAGGCTGTTCCGGCCCCCGCGCCGCAGGGGTCCTGAACAAGGGAAGGGGCCTCGCGATCGCGGGGCCCTTTCTCGTTGACGCGTCCGCTCAGTTCACGCTGGCGGGCAGGGTGGGCGCCTTGCGGGCCTTGCTGGCCTGTTCGAAGGCGAAGCCGTAGCCGAGCAGCGCGCCGTCGCTCCATTTCGGCCCCACGAACGACAGTCCCACCGGCAGGCCCCCGACCGCGCCCATCGGCACGGTCAGGTGCGGGTAGCCGGCGACGGCGGCCGCGCCCCCGGACCCGCCGCCGACATAGCGGTCCTTCAGCACCGGATCGATCGGCCAGGCCGGCCCCAGCGTCGGCCCGACCAGGACCTTCACGTCGTACTTGGCCAGCAGCGCGTCGATGCCCTCCGGCCCGGCCAGCCGGTAGGCATCGGCCCTTGCCTTCAGGTAGGCCGGATCCGTCAGCCCCCCGGTCGCCTCCGCCTGTTCGAAGAAGTCCTGGCCGAACAGAGCCATCTCGCGGTCGGCGTTGGCCTTGTTGAAGGCGATGACGTCGGCCAGCGTGCGGGTCTTCACCTTCGTCGGGTCCGTCGTCGCCAGATAGCTGTTGAGGCCCGCCTTCAGTTCGACCAGCAGGACGACCAGCTCGTTCTCGCCGATCTCGCGCCGGTTCGGGAAGTCGGGGACATCGACCAGGATCGCGCCCTGCGCCTTCAGGGTCGCCAGCGCCGCCTCGAACACCGCGTCGGTCTCCGGATGGAAGCCGGCGGCGTAGCGCATGACGCCGATCCGCACACCCTTCAGCGCGTCCGGCTTCAGGCGGGCGGCATAGTCCTCCTTGCGGCGGTCGGCCTCCGAGGTGGCGGGGTCGGCCGGATCCGATCCGGCCATCGCGGCCAGCAGCAGGGCCGCGTCCTCGACCGTGCGGGTCATAGGTCCGGCGGTGTCCTGGGTGGCGCTGATCGGAATGACGCCGGTGCGCGAGACAAGGCCCACCGTCGGCTTCAGCCCGACCAGGCCGTTGACGGAGGCGGGGCAGGTGATCGAGCCGTCCGTTTCCGTCCCGATCGCGGCCGCCGCGAGGCCGGCCGCCACGGCCGCGCCGCTGCCCGAGGACGAACCGCACGGGCTGCGATCCAGCGCATAGGGATTGCGCGTCTGGCCGCCGATCGCGCTCCAGCCGCTGAGCGAATGGTCCGACCGGATGTTGGCCCATTCCGACAGATTGGCCTTGCCCAGCACCACCACGCCCGCCGCCCGCAACCGCGCGACCAGCGGCGCGTCGCGACCGGAGACGTTGTCCGCCAGCGCCAGCGACCCGGCCGTGGTCGCCAGTCCCTTGTCGGCCGTCTCGATGTTGTCCTTGAACAGGATCGCCGCGCCCAGAAGCGGCCGCTTGTCGCCGGCCCGGCGGGCCTGGTCCGCCGCCAAGGCGTCGCTCATGGCGTTCGGGTTGGCCGCCAGGATCGACCTCAGCTTCGGATCGATCTGCTTGGCCCGAACCACGTAGGCGCTGACGATCGCCTCCGACGATCCCCGGAAGGCGGCCACGTCGCGCTGCAGATCGGCCATCGACCGGTCGGCGACTTCCGGCAGCGGGGGCGGCATGGCCGCGGCGGGCAGGGCGAGGGCGGTCGCGGCGAGCGCGATGGCGAGGCGCATGGGCTTACTCCTGGACAGACGCGCGATGCTTCCTCGCCAGGACGGCCCTTGGCAACAGCTTGCTAGGGCTGCGCGCAGGCGGTGATGTCGCCCTCCTGGCAGCGGCGGACCCGTTCCTGCCACTCGCGCAGTTCCCGCTGGCGCTTGGCCTCCACCTCGGCTTTCTGCCGCTCGTACTCTTGCTGGGCCCTGGCATAGGCGTCGGCGTCGGCCTTCTTCCTCGCTTCGTACTCGCGCATCTTCCGCTCGTACTCGGCTTCCCTGGCCTTCTCGCGCGCCTCAGCCTCGGCGTTCTTGCGATTGACCTCGGCATTGAGATCCTGGGCCTCGCGGGAGCCTTCGGCCGGCTCGCGGGAATAGGTGTAGGATCCCGTCGTGTTCGACCCGCTGTCGTTCAGTCGGCCGGTCTTCGGGTCGACCGTCAGGGTGCAGGCGCCGCTGCGCTCCTGCCAGCCGCTGCCGGCGCTGTCGATCGAGACCGCGACGCAGGTGGCCGTCCAGCGGCACGCGCCCGCCGGCTTGATGCTCTGGTAGCGATAGGCGCCGGGCCGCCAGCGCGGATCGGGATGGGCCTCCCAGACCCCCGCGCCGCCGTCCTTGAAGTTCATGCCCCGCACCGACAGCCGGGCGCCGTCCGGCCGGTGCCAGGTCCCCTCGATGTCGCCGTCGGAGCAGGTCTGGACCGGCGCGGGCGGTTCGCCACGCGTCCAGGGGGCGGACTCGCCGAGACCCTCGACCCGGAGCGCCCGTGCGCCCGGATCGACGGAAACAACGCCGCTCCACGGCGTGGAGATCCCGCTGCCGTAGACATAGCCGGTCGCCTTGTACCGGCAGGCGCCGCCGGCCGGGCCGGCGATCGGTGCGCCAAGCTGGAAGGCGCGTAGCATCGGGTGGGGCCAGTCCGGCCGGCGATCGGTCGGCGCGCGCCGCAGCGTTCGTTCGAAGTCGCCGGAAACGACGCTTCTATCTCCGGACACTGTCAGGCTGACGCCCCAGCCTGCGTACTCGCGCCCGGTGTTCGTCCAGCGACCGGCGAGCGCGGCGGGGTCGCAAGCGCTGGAAGGCTGCGACAGGGAGGGCCTTGCTGGCGTCGACAAGGCGGCAGGGGGTGCGACGACTGTGGGCTTGGCAGGCGTACCGGGAGCGGCTCGAAGGGACCGGTAACCACCCCGGGCGCCGCCGTCGGATCTAAACGAAAGTTCCTCCAGATCAGCCGGGCTGCTTTTGCGCTTGTATGTAAAAACGACCACGCAGGGGCCCGTCAACGCGCTAACTCCCAAGGTCTTGGGATCGACGTAGCGATTGTGGCAGGTCGCGCTATAGTTGAAATACTCGTACAGGCCGTAGCCAGGGCTACGGTCCTTGAATTTCAGGCCGGAGTAGATTGGATCCCCTTCTTTCCAGCCGCCGCCTAGACCGGAATTCTGACTCCCGGTCTTCTTGTAGATGATCTGGTCGCCGACAAGCTCGAACCGATCGGAGAGAAAAATGTTTTCAGGCGAGTAGACGCCCTCGAGCGACGATAGTCTTGTGAAGTCGCGTTCTGACTGTGACCTAGCGATCGATGTCGGAGCAAAGAGCGCCGCCGACACCACGACGACCACGGCGTTGTTTATCGGACGCATTCGGCTCCCCCTAGCCTCATGGCAGAAGTAACGCCGGAATTGTGCGTTCCGTGCAATACCTGAACGCGGACCCGCGCATTGCCTTTCCGCCCCCCGCTCGCTACATCCGCGCCCGACCCCCAGACTTCAGACGACAGAGAGCGAGCGACCCCGCATGGCCGCCCAGTACATTTTCCAGATGCAGGGCCTGACCAAGGCCTATCCCGGCGGCAAGAAGGTGTTCGAGAACATCTGGCTGTCGTTCTACCCGGACGCCAAGATCGGCGTGGTCGGCGTCAACGGCTCGGGCAAGTCGACGCTGCTGAAGATCATGGCCGGCCTGGACAAGGAGTTCAGCGGCGAGGCCAAGGCGGCCGACGGCGTCAAGCGCGGCTACCTGGAGCAGGAGCCGCACCTCGACGAGAGCAAGACCGTCTGGGAGAACGTCATCGCCTGGTGCGAAGAGAAGCAGATCTTCGACCGCTACAACGCGATCGCGGCCGAGCTGGGCGAGAACTACACCGACGAGCTCATGGAGGAGATGACCGCCCTCCAGGAGAAGATCGACGCCGGCGACCTGTGGGACATCGACAGCCGCATCGAGATGGCGATGGACGCCCTGCGCTGCCCGCCCAACGACAGCGGCGTGACCAAGCTGTCGGGCGGTGAGAAGCGCCGCGTGGCCCTGGCCCGCCTGCTGCTCAGCAAGCCGGACATGCTGCTCCTCGACGAACCGACCAACCACCTGGACGCCGAGTCGGTGGCCTGGCTGCAGCATCACCTGGAAGCCTTCCCGGGCTGCGTGATCCTGGTCACCCACGACCGCTACTTCCTCGACCAGGTCACCAAGTGGACGCTGGAACTGGACCGCGGCAAGGGCCACCCGCACGAGGGCAACTACTCCAGCTGGCTGGAGGCCAAGACCAAGCGCGTCGTGCAGGAGCAGTCGGAGTCCGAAGCCCGCCAGCGCGCGCTGACCCGCGAACTGGACTGGGTGCGCTCCAACGCCAAGGCCCGCCAGACCAAATCCAAGGCCCGCCTGGCCGCCTACGAGCGGATGGTCGCCGAGCAGGAGAACATGCGCGGCGCCCAGACCCACGCCGTCATCCAGATCCCGCCGGGCCCGCGCCTGGGCAACGTGGTGCTGGAAGTGAACGGCCTGGAGAAGGAGTACGGCGACAAGGTCCTGTTCAAGGACCTGACCTTCAAGCTGCCGCCCAACGGCATCGTCGGCGTCATCGGCCCGAACGGCGCCGGCAAGTCGACGCTGTTCAAGCTGATCACCGGCCAGGAGCAGCCCGACCAGGGCACGATCCGCGTCGGCGAGACGGTGAAGCTGGCCTATGTCGACCAGAGCCGCGACGACCTCGATCCGAACCACACCGTCTGGCAGGCGATCAGCGGCGGCACCGACGTGATGATGGTCGGCAAGCGCGAGATCAACTCGCGCGCCTACGTCGGCTCGTTCAACTTCAAGGGCGGCGACCAGCAGAAGAAGGTCGGCCTGTTGTCGGGCGGTGAGCGCAACCGCGTCCACCTGGCCAAGACGCTGGCCACCGGCGGCAACCTGATCCTGCTCGACGAACCGACCAATGACCTCGACATCGAGACGCTGCAGAACCTCGAAGAGGCGCTGGAAGAGTTCGCCGGCTGCGCCGTGGTCATCAGCCACGACCGCTGGTTCCTCGACCGCCTCGCGACCCACATCCTCGCCTTCGAAGGCGACAGCCACGTCGAGTGGTTCGAGGGCAACTTCGAGATGTACGAGGAAGACAAGAAGCGCCGCCTCGGCACCGACAGCCTGATCCCTCACCGGATCAAGTTCCAGAAGTTCGCGCGCTAGGCGCGGCAGGCGGATCAGAACGGCGAAGGCCCGGACCCAAGAGGTCCGGGCTTTTTTTGCTTTCCAGGCCGCTCACTACGCCGCTCAAGAGTCTGTTCAGCTCTCTCCTGTGCTATGAAGTCGCATTCGGTGGGTTCGCCCGGACGGCGTCCGATTTCGCCCCGAATGTGCGTCGTCCTGGAGAAAGCTGCCCGCAATGCCGTTCGACAAGGAATTCGCCGACCAGCCCGAGTTCGCGGTGCGCCGCTTCAGCCAGGCCGAGCCCGAGCCGGCCTCCGCCGACGACGCCGAACCCGCGCGGTGCGGCTGTCCCTTCTGCTCCGGCGCGGTGATCGATTCCGGCGATCTCGACCCTGATCGGCCCCTCAGCTTCCTGAACGCCGACGAGCGCGGCGGCGTCGGCCCGAACGGCAAGCCCTCCAAGACGGTGGCCGAGGCCGCCTATCATCTGAACCGCACCTACGCCTCCTGGAACGACTTCTACATCCAGCCGGGCGTGGCGGACGTCGACAACCATTGGGACGATGCCTACTGGGGCGGCGCGCCGTCGATCGTCACCTACGCCTTCCGGTCGACCGCCCCGGCGACGATGCCCAGCGAAACCAGCGGCTTCAGCCGCTTCACCGAACAGCAGATCCAGGTCACCCTGCTGGCGCTGCAAGCCTGGGCGGATGTCGCCAACATCGTCTTCGTCCGGGTCGGAGAAGGCACGAGCGGCGAGGCGGCCTATTCCGACAGCGCCACCATCCTGTTCAGCAACTATTCGACGGCTGACGACGGCGCGGCGGCCTTTGCGTACTACCCGAGCCAAAGCGCCAGCGGCGGCGACGTCTGGGTGAAGTCATCGGAATCGTACAACGCTAACCCAGTCGCGGGCGGCTATGGTCCGCTGGTCCTGATCCACGAGATCGGCCACGCCATCGGCTTCTCGCACCCGGGCGCCTACAACGCCGGCCCCGGCGTCTCGATAACCTACGAAGCCAACGCCGAGTATTACGAGGACAGCCGGCAGTACACAGTGATGAGCTACTTCGGCTCATTCAACACTGGCGCGAGCCTTTCCGCCTACGCCGCCACCATCCTGCTCGACGATATCGCCGCCGCCCAGCGGACCTACGGCGTCAACACCACGACCCGCACCGGCGACACTGTCTACGGCTTCAATTCGACCGCAGACCGTCCGTGGTTCCTGGCCACCAGCAGCGCCTCCATCCTCATTTTCGCGATCTGGGACGCCGGCGGCGTCGATACGCTGGACTTCTCCGGCTACAGCCAGGCTCAGGTCATCACCCTGATTTCCGGCAACTTCTCGAACGTCGGCGGCCAGGTCGGCAACGTCTCCATCGCCATCGGCGCGACGATCGAGAACGCCATCGGCGGCTCGGGCGCCGACACCATGATCGGCAACAGCGTCGGCAACCGCCTGACCGGCAACGCCGGCGCCGACACCCTGACCGGCAACGGCGGCGCGGACATCTTCGTGGCCACCGTCGGCGGCGGCGCCGACACCATCACCGACTTCTCGGTCGGATCCGACAAGATCGATGTGGCTGCGTTCGGGGGCTATGTCAGCGCCGTCCAGAACGGCCTGAACACCCTCGTCACCGTGGCGACCGGCGTCACCTTCACCCTGCTGAACGTCACCGCCACCGCCCTGACGGCGGCGAACTTCGTCGGCGCCGGCACACCCCCGCCGGGACCGCCGCCGGACGGCTACAACCTGATCAACGGCACGGGCGCGGGCGAGACTCTCAACGGCACGGGCGCCAGCGACCAGATCTACGGCCTGGGCGGCGCCGACACCCTGAACGGCGGCGAGTCCGCCGACTGGCTCGACGGCGGCGCGGACAACGACACGCTGAACGGCGGCGCCGGCGCCGACCACATGATCGGCGGAACCGGTGACGACGTCTTCATCGTCGACAACGCCGGGGACACGACGGTCGAGGGCGCAAGCGCCGGAACCGATCGCGTGGAAACCGCGCTGGCCAGCTGGACCCTTGGCGCGGACATCGAAAACCTGACGGGCACGTCCGGCGCCGGCCAAACGCTGACCGGCAACGGCCTGAACAACGTCATTCTGGGCGCAGGCGGTGCGGATACCCTGAACGGCGGTGACGGCGATGATACGCTGAACGGCGGAACCGGCGCCGACGCCATGACCGGCGGGGCCGGCAACGACAGCTATGTCGTCGACAACGCCGGCGACAGCGTGACCGAGGGCGCCTCCGCCGGGACCGATACGGTCACCACCTCGCTGGCCAGCTATACGCTGGGCGCCAATCTCGAGAACCTGACCGGCAGCCTGGCGACCGGACAGACGCTGACCGGCAACACGCTCGGCAACACGATCCAGGGCGGCGCGGGCGCCGATACGCTGGATGGCGGAACCGGAGCGGATACGCTCATCGGCGGCGGCGGCGATGACAGCTATGTCGTCGACAACGTCGGCGACGTGGTCACAGAAGGCGCGTCTGCGGGGACCGACACGGTCACCACCTCGCTGGCCAGCTATACGCTGGGCGCCAACGTCGAGAACCTGACCGGAAGCTTGGGCACGGGTCAGACCCTGACCGGCAACACGCTTGGCAACACGATCCAGGGCGGCGCGGGCGCCGATACGCTGGATGGCGGAACCGGAGCGGACACGCTTATCGGCGGCGGCGGCAACGACAGCTATGTCGTCGACAACGCCGGCGACGTGGTCACCGAAGGCGCCTCGGCCGGGACCGACACGGTCACCACCTCGCTGGCCAGCTACACGCTGGGGGCCAACGTCGAGAACCTGACCGGCAGCCTGGCGACCGGACAGACGCTGACCGCCAACGCCGTCGCCAACGCCGTCACCGGCGGCGCGGGGGCGGATACGATCAACGGCGGCGGCGGCGATGACAGCCTGCGCGGCAACGGCGGCGCGGACGTTTTCGTGGCGACCGCCGGCGGCGGCGCGGACACGGTCCTCGACTTCGTGGTCGGAACCGACAGGATCGATGTCAGCGCCTTCGGCGGCTACCAGAGCATCGTCCAGCAGGGGTCGCACACCCTGGTGACGGTCGCGGCGGGCGTGAGCTTCCTGCTCCAGAACGTCACCGCCTCGACGGTCACGAACGCCAGCTTCATCGGCATCTCCGGACCGACGGTGATCAACGGCAACACCTCGGCCAACGTCCTCAACGGCACGGCCGGCGCCGACCAGATCAACGGCTTCGAGGGCAACGACACGCTGAACGGCCTGGGCGGCGACGACACGCTGGACGGCGGCGTCGGGGCCGACAAGCTGAACGGCGGTGACGGCGCCGACACCCTGCTGGGCGGCGACTCGGCCGATACGCTGGACGGCGGCGCGGGCGCCGACGCCATGACCGGCGGACTGGGCGCGGACACCTACGTCGTCGACGACGCCGGCGACACGGTCGTCGAAGGCGCCGACGTCGGCAAGGACACCGTCCGCACCTCGCTGGCGACCTATGTGCTGCCGACCAATGTCGAGTTCATGGTCGGCCTTCTGGCGACCGGGCAGACGCTGACCGGCAACGCCCACGACAACACCATCACCGGCGGCGCCGGCGCCGACCTGCTGGCGGGCCTGGCCGGGGCCGACACGATCAACGGCGGCGAAGGCGGCGACACGCTCGACGGCGGCGGCGATGCCGACAAACTTTCCGGCGAGGGCGGCGACGACAGCCTGATCGGCGGCGATGCGAACGACACGCTGCTGGGCGGCGACGGCGCGGACCGGCTGCGAGGCGACGCCGGCAGTGACAAGCTGACGGGCGGCGCCGGGGCCGACGTGTTCGTGGTCACGGCCGGCGGAGGATCCGACACGGTCTATGACTTCGTTGTCGGGACCGACCTGATCGACCTGACGGCGACCGGGGCCTATCAGTCGATCACCCAGTCGGGCGCCGACACCGTGATCGCCTTTGCGACCGGTGTGTCGATGCGGCTGATCGGCATCACGGCCTCCACGGTTACGGACGCGATCTTCGTCGGCCTGCCGACCGGCGGCGGACCCAACATCATCAACGGCACCAACCTGGCCGAGACGATTATCGGCACGGTGCTGGTCGACCACATCGCCGGCCTCGGCGGCGCGGACACGATCCGCGGCGGCGGCGGCGCGGACCTGATCGACGGCGGCGCCGACAACGACAAGCTCTACGGCGAGGCCGGGGCCGATACGATCACCGGCGGTTCCGGCTCCGATCAGATGAGCGGCGGCGACGGCGCCGACCTGTTCATCTTCGCGCCCGGCAGCGGCGCGGATTCGATCACCGACTTCGTGGTCGGTACGGACCTGATCGATCTGACCGGCTACGGGGTCTACACCTCGATCGTCCAGTCAGGTCCCGACACCCTGATCACCATCGTCAAGGGCGCGACGATCAAGCTGACCGGCGTGACGGCGTCGGCGATGACAAACGCCTCGTTCATCGGCCTTCAGGGGCCCGGCGACCTGTTCGAGATTGATGGCACCGAGGTCAAGGAAACCCTGCTCGGCACGGCCTTCAACGACCACATCCGGGCTCTCGGCGGCAACGACACGGTCCGCGCCGGCGCCGGCAACGACCAGGTCGAAGGCGGGGAGGGCCATGACACGCTCTATGGGGACGACGGCGCCGATACGCTGACCGGCAACGCGGGCAATGATTCCCTGTTGGGCGGTCTGGGTTCGGACACCCTGACCGGTGGCGTGGGCAACGATACCCAGACCGGCGGCGCGGGGGCGGACATCTTCGTGGTGACCGCCGACCTGGGCGCCGACGTGATCCTCGACTTCGAGCTCGGCGTCGACCGCATCGATCTGTCGGCCTATGGCGACTACCTGTCGATCGTCGCCAGCGGCGCGGATTCGCTGATCACCTTCGCGACGGGGGTCACGGTTCGGGTCACGGGCATCGCACCCGGGCTGATGACCGACGCCCAGTTCATCGGCTTCTCCGCACCCGCGCCCGAGGCCTCGGCAGGTTTGCCCGCTCTGGAAGACGAACCGTCGGGCGGCGGGGCGTTCGCGCCGGTCGCGCAGACGCGCGAGGGGGGCCACGCCGGCGACTGGTTCCTGTAGTCGGGCGGCTCACGACGACGTGCGATTGACGCGCGCGCCGGGCGGCGCAATGTCGCGGGCATGAAAGACGCCCCGACCCAGCCCGCCCTGCTGCTGTCGCACGAGATGCTCCTGCCCTTGCAGGCGGCGCTCGAGCCCGCCTACCGCGTGATCCGCCTGTGGGAGCACGCCGACCGCCTCGCTTTCCTGGAGGGGCCCGGCCGCGAGGTGCAGGCCATCGTCCATGCGGGCGAGATCAAGCTGTCCAAGGACATGCTGTCGGAGATGCCGCGCCTTGGCCTGATCGCCTGCGTCAGCGTGGGCTATGACGGCGTCGACGTGCCCTGGTGCCGGAGCAAGGGCATCGCGGTCACCCATTCACAGGGGCTGAACGCCGAGGACGTCGCCGACCACGCGATCGGCTCGTTCCTGGCCGTCTGGCGCAGCATCGTGGTCGGCGACCGCACGGTGCGCGAGGGCCGCTGGACCCACGCCGACCGGATGCGGCCCCGGCCGGGCCTGATGGGCCGCAAGGCCGGGATCGTCGGGCTGGGTCACATCGGCCAGGCCATCGCGCGGCGGGTCGAGCCTTTCGGCCTGTCGGTCGCCTGGTGGGGGCCGAACGACAAGGAAAGCCACTGGCCGAAGGCCTTGAGCCTGCTGGCCCTGGCCCGCGACAGCGACGTCCTGTTCGTCGCCTGCCGCGGCGACGCGGCCAATCACCATCTGATCAGCAAGGCGGTGATCGAGGCCGTCGGGCCCAGAGGCTGTATCGTCAACGTCGCGCGCGGCTCGGTGGTCGACGAAGACGCCCTGATCGCGGCGCTGAAAAGCGGCCAGCTCGGCATGGCGGCGCTGGATGTTTTCGAGCAGGAGCCGACGCCGGCCGCGCGCTGGGCCGACGTGCCGAACACCGTGCTGACGCCACACACGGCGGGCGGCACGCTGGAGAGCATTCCCAAGATGGTCGGCCAGACGCTGGAGAACCTGCGCCGGTTCTTCCACGAAGAGCCGCTGCTGTCGCCCGTTCAGGCCTGAGCGAACGCCAGGATCGCGCCGCCGAGCAGCAGGGCGGCGAACAGCACCGCGAGTGCGGCCTTTTCTCGGGAAGACTTCAGAAACACGCCGAGCATGCGCGATCCCTCCGGATTGACGGACGTCCATCGCCCGCCGCCGCCTCAATCAATATCATAGTGATATCACTTTGGCGAGGCGATCAGCCGCCGCCATAGGGAGACTCCGGCTCCATGTGGTGGGGGCGGTCATTCGGGAATCTCGCTGACCACCAGGCCTTCCAGCGTGTCTCCAGATCAGCGAAGGCGGCATCGTCGAGGCCATGGGTCGTCAGCACCATGTAGCCGCCCGGTTCGGCGACACCCGCCGTGCCGGCGGGGCGGTCGATGACGATCAACAAGCCCTCGCCCCAGCCGTCGACCGTCAGGCCGGTCTGCAGGGCGGTCGTGAAGGCGACCTTGCCGGACAGCCTTTCCCCGGCGGCTTCCACCCCCCACGCGGCGCCGGCGCCGACCGCACGGGCGGCCCCCAGGCCGAGGGCTCCGGAAGGTGTCGGCGCGCCCGCGTCGGCCGCCATGCCGCTGAGGTAGAGGGTCCTTCGCGCGCCCTTGCCGTGGTTCAGCTTGAAGGCCAGCTGCTGGATGAAGGTGATCCAGCCGGTGATCATGTCGTCATAGACGCCGCCCCAGTCCGCCTCCGTGCGCGCGCTTCCGGCCCGCACCAGGCGGATGACCGCGCCGTCACCCCGAGCCTCGACCTCGAACCGGTCCGGCATGTCCTTGAAGGTGAGGACGCGGGCGGCGTCGTCGGCCGTGGCGTGGTCGAAGAAGATGTACTGGATCTCCGCGGCCAGGGTGTCAGCGTCCCATCCGAACCATTCGGCCAGCCGGGCCGGGTCGCGCAGCGCGCTCCAGGCTTCGTCCGCGGACGCCGATACGGCGACTTCCACGATCACGCTGCGGGGCTCGGTCACGGCGCTCTCCCTTCGTTCGGGGAGCGACTGTACCCTGGATAAAGGTCAACGCATCGCCGTTCGCGTCGACCGTGGCGTCGTCCTCGAACACCAGGTCCGGATGGCCGGGCCCTCCCCATGAAGGGGAGGGAAATCGGTGCGAACCGCGCTATGCTGGCATCGTCTCCCGCCGCTCATGATTTCCGGGCCGGGATTGAGGCATTTCGTGCTTTACATAATCACATAAAGATATCTTTATATCATCTATGACGCTGACCTCCGGCCAGACGGTTGAGATCCTGCGCGCCGCGGGCGAGCCGACCCGCCTGCGCATGCTCGCGCTGCTGGCGCGGGAGGAGCTGTCGGTGCTCGAGCTTTGCCGGGTGCTCGACCAGAGCCAGCCGCGCGTCTCTCGCCACCTCAAGCTGCTGGCCGAGGCCGGGCTGGTCGAACGATTCCCCGACGGGGCCTGGGTCTTCTACCGGCTGGCGGCGGCCGGATCGGGCCGTCTGCTCGCCGATCACGCCCTGGCGCTGATCGATCCGGCTGACGTGCAGCTGCGGCGCGACGCCGAACGGCTGTCGCAGGTGGAGACCGAGCGCTCGTCGGAAGCGGCGGCCTATTTCGCCCGCAACGCGGCGCGCTGGGACGAAATCCGTTCTCTCTATGTGGCCGAGGCCGAGGTCGAGGCCGCCATCGAGCAGGCGGCGGGCGCGGGGCCGATCGGCCGCCTGGTCGACCTGGGCGCGGGCACCGGCCGCATGTTGACGCTGCTTGGACGGAGGGCGGGCCGCGCGCTGGGCCTGGACCTGTCGCAGCAGATGCTCAACATCGCCCGGCTGAACGTCGGCGAGGCAGGCCTGTCGGTCTGCGAGCTGCGCCACGGCGACATCTTCGCCACCGGCCTGCCCGGCGGCAGCGCCGATCTGGTCACCGTTCACCAGGTCCTGCACTACCTGGGCGATCCGGCCGCCGCCGTGGCGGAGGCCTGCCGGCTGGTCGCGCCCGACGGGCGGCTGCTGATCGTCGATTTCGCCCCGCATACGCTTGAGTTCCTGCGCGAGCAGCACCAGCACCGCCGCCTCGGATTCTCGGACGAGGAGATCGTCCGCTGGCTCACCGCGGGCGGGCTGACGCTCGAGCAGGCCATCGCCTTGCCGCCCGCCGAGGGCGACCGCCTGACCGTCAAGATCTGGACCGCCCGCCGTCCGGCCGTCGAAGAGAGGAACGCCGCATGAGCTCCGCGCCCGCCGCCCGTCGCGTGATCGGGCCGATCGCCCGCGCCGGTGAGAAGGCCGCCCGGCCGCTCGGCATCAGCTTCGAGTTCTTTCCGCCCAAGACGCCGGAGATGGAGACCAACCTCTGGTCGGCGATCCGTCGGCTGGAGCCGCTCAACCCGTCGTTCGTGTCGGTCACCTACGGCGCCGGCGGCTCGACGCGGGAGCGCACCCACCGCACGGTGAAGCGGATCATCGACGAGACCTCGCTAAAGCCCGCCGCCCACCTGACCTGCGTCGAGGCCTCGCGCGAGGAGGTCGACCAGGTCATCCGCGACTACTGGGACGCCGGCGTCCGCCACATCGTCAGCCTGCGGGGCGATCCGCCCAGCGGCATCGGCGGGGTCTATGTCCCGCGGGAGGACGGCTATGCGAACGCCACCGAGCTGACCCGCGCGATCACCGCCATCCAGCCGTTCGAGGTGCTGGTCGGCGTCTATCCCGAGGGGCATCCCGAGAGCCCGAACCTGCAGCACGACATCGACGTGCTGAAGGCCAAGGTCGACGCCGGGGCGACGCGCGGCATCAGCCAGTTCTTCTTCGACATCGACGCCTTCCTGCGCTTCGTCGACAAGGCGCGCTCGGCCGGGATCACCATCCCGATATCGCCGGGGATCATGCCGGTCAGCAACTACAAGGGCCTGGTGAAGATGGCGGCGGCCTGCGGCGCTTCGCTGCCGTCCTGGCTGGGCAACCTCTTCGACGGGCTCGACGGGGATCCCGAGACCCGGCGGCTGATCGCCTGCTCCGTGGCGGCCGAGATGTGCGCCAAGCTCGAGGAGCAGGGCTTCACGGACTTCCACTTCTACACCCTGAACCGGGCCGACCTCGTCTACGCCATCTGCCGCGTGCTGGGCGTGCGCGAGACCGCGCCGGCGCCGAACGAGGCGGCGGCATGAGGCGGGTCAGCCTTCTGCTGGTCGGCGCGATCCTGGCCACCGCAACGGTCGCGGCCGCCCAGATGATGCCGGTCAACTGGCTACGGCCGACCGAGCCGTTCCGCATCGCCGACAACCTTTACTACGTCGGCAGCGAGGGGCTGACGGCGCTGCTGATCACCACGCCGGAAGGGCACATCCTGATCGACGCCCCGATGGCGGAGAACGTCGACGGCATCAAGGCCGGCATCCGCAAGCTCGGCTTCCGCGTCGAGGACGTGAAGATCCTGCTCAACAGCCACGCCCACTTCGACCATGCGGCCGGCTTCGCGCAGCTCAAGCGCGACACCGGCGCGATCCTCGCCGCCGCCGCCGGCGACAGGGCCGCGCTGGAGAAGGGCGTCTACATCGGCGACGAGGACGTCGCCTTTCTGAAGTTCCCGCCGGTGAAGGTCGACCGGGTGCTGAAGGACGGCGAAGCCGTGACGCTCGGCGGCGTCACGCTCACCGCGAACGTGACGCCGGGCCACAGCCCCGGCTGCACGTCCTGGACCTTCCCGCTGAAGGTCGATGGCGTGGTCCGGAAAGCGGTCTACTACTGCTCGACCTCGGTGGCGGCCAATCGCCTCGCCCCCAGGGAGCAGTACCCCGGCATCGTCGCCGACTACCGCGCCACCTTCACCAGGCTGGCGAAGATGAAGGCCGACGTCTTCCTCGCGCCACATGCCGAACAGTTCGATCTGGCCGACAAGCGGGCCCGGCTGAAGCCCGGCAAGCCCAACCCCTTCGTCGATCCGTCGGAGCTGCAGGAGATGGTGGCCGCCTCGAAGGCCGCCTTCGAGGAAGCCTGCGCCAAACAGGGATGCAAGTGATGACCCGCGCCGAACGCATTGAAGCGCTGAAGCAGATCGCCAGGGAGCGCATCCTGATGCTCGACGGCTCCTGGGGCGTGATGTTCCAGCGGGAAGGGCTGTCGGAGGAAGACTTCCGCGGCGAGCGGTTCGCCGATCATCCGGTGCAGCTGAAGGGCAACAACGACATCCTCTGCCTCACGCGGCCGGACCTGGTGAGCAAGCTGCACGACGCCTACTTTGAGGCCGGAGCCGACATTTCCGAGACCAACACCTTCAGCGCCACCTGGATCGCCCAGGAGGACTACCGGGCCGAGGCCGCCGTCCGCGACATCAATCTGCAGGGCGCGCGGCTGGCCCGCGAGGTCGCCGACCGCTGGACCGCCGCCGAGCCGGACAAGCCGCGCTTCGTCGCCGGCTCGATCGGGCCGCTGAACAAGATGCTGTCGATGTCGTCGGACGTGAACGATCCCGGCGCGCGGCTGATCACCTTCGACCAGGTCTATGACGCCTATCGCGAGCAGATCGTCGCCCTCCACGAAGGCGGGGTGGACCTCTATCTGATCGAGACCATCACCGACACGCTGAACTGCAAGGCGGCGCTCAAGGTGATCCTCGACCTCGAGGACGAGGGCTACGAGCCGCTGCCGATCTGGATCAGCGGCACCATCACCGATCGGTCGGGCCGCACCCTGTCGGGCCAGACGGCCGAGGCGTTCTGGAACAGCGTCCGCCACGCCAAACCCTTCGCCATCGGCTTCAACTGCGCGCTGGGGGCCGACCTGATGCGGCCGCACATCGCCGAGCTGGCCCGGGTCGCCGACACCCTGGTGGCGGCCTATCCCAATGCCGGCCTGCCCAACGCCATGGGCCAATACGACGAGGAGCCGCACCAGACCGCGCACGAGCTGCACGAATGGGCGAGGGACGGCCTGGTCAACATCCTCGGCGGCTGCTGCGGCACGACGCCGGAGCACATCCGCCACGTCGCCGACGAGATCAGGGGCGTCACCCCGCGCCAGATCCCGGAGCGGCCCAGGGCCATGCGCCTGGCCGGGCTGGAACCGTTCGAGCTGGTCTGACATGGCGCTCGCACTCTCCCCCATCGAGGCTGAACAGATCCGGGATCTGCGCGCGCGGCTGAACCGTGTTCCTGCGGGGCCGCTGGGCGACAAGTCCGTGGGCCCGCTCAGCAAGGGATTCTTCGTCGTCTGCGGTCGGGTCGGGCTCGCGCCACAGACCGGCGGCGAGGGTTTCGCCTCGGTGGCCGAGCTGAAGGCAGCCATCGCCGGGGCCGACCTCGTCCGCCTCAAGCAGATCGTCGGCAGGCTGCAAGGCCTGCAGGCCCAGGACTTCAAGATCTGGCGCACCCTGTTCAACCACGGGGTCCTGCAGGCCGTCCTGACCCGCCGCATGATCCTTGGCGGCCGCGAACAGCCGGCGGAGCCCGCCTAGTGGCCAGGACCTATGACGTCCTCGACGATCGCCTCATCGCCTTCATCAAGGCCCAGAAGCTGTTCTTTGTCGCCACAGCGCCGCTGTCGGCGGAGGGCTCGGTGAACGTCTCGCCGAAGGGCTACGACAGCCTGGCGGTGATTGATGAGCGTACCGTGGCCTACCTCGACCTCGGCGGTTCCGGCGTCGAGACTCTCGCCCACGTGCGAGAGAACGGGCGCATCACGTTGATGTTCTGCGCCGTCGAGGGGCCGGCCAGCATCCTGCGCCTGTATGGCCGCGGCGAGGCGACCAGCTTCGACGATCCCGGCTTCGCGGAGAAAATGGCGCTGTTCCCGACCTTCGACCGCGCCCGCTCGATCATTACGGTCCACGTCGACCGCATCGCCGACAGCTGCGGCTGGGGCGTGCCGTTCATGGACTTCAAGGGCGAACGCGACCAGCTTCGCCGCCACGTCGATCACCGTCCCGAAGCCGAGTGGCGCGAACGGCGCTACGAGAGCAACGCCACCTCCATCGACGGCCTTCCCGGCCTCGTCCGATCGTCCAAGGACTCCTGATGCGTCCCGTCTTCGTCAACATCGGTGAGCGCACCAACGTCACGGGCTCGGCGAAATTCCGCAAGCTGGTGGTCGAGGGCGACTACACGGCGGCGCTGGCCGTGGCGCGCCAGCAGGTCGAGGCGGGCGCCCAGGTCATCGACGTGAACATGGACGAGGGCCTGCTCGATTCGAAGCAGGCGATGGTCACCTTCCTGAACCTGATGGCGGCCGAGCCGGACATCGCCCGGGTGCCGGTGATGATCGACAGCTCCAAGTGGGAGGTCATCGAGGCCGGCCTCAAGTGCGTCCAGGGCAAGGCCATCGTCAACTCGATCTCCATGAAGGAGGGCGAGGCGACGTTCATCCAGCAGGCGAAGCTCTGCCTGCGCTACGGCGCGGCCGTGGTCGTCATGGCCTTCGACGAGGTCGGCCAGGCCGACACCGCCGACCGAAAGGTCGAGATCTGCGAGCGCGCCTACCGGATCCTGGTCGACCAGGTCGGGTTTCCGCCCGAGGACATCATCTTCGATCCCAACATCTTCGCGGTGGCGACGGGAATCGAGGAGCACGACAACTACGCCGTCGACTTCATCGAAGCGACGCGGCGCATCAAGCAGCAGCTGCCGTTCGCGCGGGTGTCGGGCGGCGTGTCGAACGTATCGTTCAGCTTCCGCGGCAACGAGCCGGTGCGGCGGGCGATCCACTCGGTGTTCCTGTATCACGCCATCAACGCCGGCATGGACATGGGCATCGTCAACGCCGGCGACCTGCCGGTCTACGACGACATCCCGGCCGAGCTGCGCGAGGCCGTCGAGGACGTGATCCTCAACCGCAGGCCCAGGGACGGCGGCAGCCAGACCGAGCGGCTGGTCGACCTCGCGCCCCGGTACAAGGGCGATGGGTCGAAGGCGGCGGTCGCCGACCAGGCCTGGCGCGCGCTGCCGGTCGCCGAGCGGCTGAGTCACGCCCTCGTCCACGGCATCACCGAGTTCATCGACGCCGACACGGAGGAAGCCCGCCTCGCCGCCGCGCGGCCGCTGCACGTCATCGAAGGCCCGCTGATGGATGGCATGAACGTCGTCGGCGATCTGTTCGGCGCCGGGAAGATGTTCCTGCCCCAGGTGGTGAAGTCGGCCCGGGTGATGAAGCAGGCGGTGGCATGGCTGATGCCGTTCATGGAGGCCGAGAAGGAGGGCGGCGAGCGCCAGTCGGCCGGCAAGATTCTGATGGCGACGGTCAAGGGCGACGTCCACGACATCGGCAAGAACATCGTCGGCGTGGTCCTGCAATGCAACAACTACGAGGTCGTCGACCTCGGCGTCATGGTGCCGGCCGACCGCATCCTGTCGGAGGCGAAGGCGCACGGGGTCGACATCATCGGCCTGTCGGGCCTGATCACGCCCTCGCTCGACGAGATGGCCTTCCTGGCCGCCGAGATGGAGCGGCAGGGCTTCGACATTCCGCTGCTGATCGGCGGAGCCACGACCAGCAAGACGCACACGGCGGTGAAGATCGCGCCGGCCTATCGCGGCGGTTCGACGACCTATGTGCTGGACGCCAGCCGCGCGGTCGGCGTGGTCTCCAGCCTGCTGTCGCCGGAGGAGAAGGACCGTTTCGAGGCGGCGACCCGCGACGAGTATGTGCGGGTCCGCGAGCAGTTCGCGCGGGGCCAGGAGCAGAAGACACGCACGCCGATCGAGGCGGCCCGCGCCAACCGGTTCGCCATCGACTGGACCGCCGGCCCGCCGCCGCGCCCGACCTTCATCGGCACGCGAACTTTCACTGCTTATGATCTGGAAGATCTCGCGAAATACATCGACTGGACACCCTTCTTCGCGACCTGGGAGCTGGTCGGGCGCTACCCCGCCATCCTTGAGGACGACGTGGTCGGCGAGGCCGCCCGCGACCTCTGGCGCGACGCCCAGGCCATGCTGAAGACCATCCTCGACGAGAAGTGGTTCGAGGCGCGCGGCGTGGTCGGCTTCTGGCCGGCCCAGGCCGACGGCGACGACATCGTCGTCTACGCCGACGAGAGCCGTCGCGAGGAACTGGCCCGGCTGCGTACCCTGCGCCAGCAGATGGCCAAGACCGGCGACCGGGCCAATGTCGCCCTGTCCGACTTCGTCGCTCCGATCGGCGGGCCGGCGGACTGGATCGGCGGCTTCGCAGTCACGGCCGGTCACGGCGAGCTGGAGATTGCGCGGCGCTTCAAGGCCGCCGGCGACGACTATTCGGCCATCCTCGCCACCGCGATCGCCGACCGGTTGGCCGAAGCCTTCGCTGAAGCGTTACATCATCGGGTGCGGACCGAACTGTGGGGGTACGCCCCGCAGGAGGGTTTCGATATAGACATGCTGATCGGCGAGACGTACCAGGGCATCCGCCCGGCTCCGGGCTATCCCGCCCAACCTGATCACACCGAAAAAGCAACTCTTTTCAAACTACTGGATGCGACAGCTCAGACCGGAATCGAACTGACGGAGAGCTTCGCCATGACCCCGCCGGCCTCGGTCAGCGGCCTCTACTTCAGCCATCCGGCCGCCCACTACTTCGGCGTCGGTCGCATCGATCGCGACCAGGTCGAGGACTATGCCCGCCGAAAGGGATGGGATGTGACTCTGGCGGAACGCTGGCTGGCGCCCATCTTGAGCTATGATCCGGCGAGTGAGGCGCGAGGAGCGGCGGCGTAGTGCAGATGAGTTCGAGAGACAGGTTGATCGGCGCGGCGGCTGTGCTCGCCGCCGGGCTCGTGGTCGGCGCCATCGTTCTGGACAATCGCCGACGCAAGCCCGGCCGCTTCGACGGCCGGCTCTGGCGGCTCGTCGGGGTCGAGGACGATGACCGCCTCGAGATGGCCGACGATCTGATCGCGCGCGGCCGGCTGGACGGTCTGACCCGCGCCAGGGTTTTGAGACTGCTGGGTCAGCCCAACGAAACCGGCCGCTTCCAGCCGGGCGACTTCGCCTACCGACTGGGGCTGGAGCGCGCCTACATGCCCGTCGACTTCGAGTGGCTGGTCATCCACTTCGACGACCAGGACCGCGTCGCGCGCCACTGGATCGCAACGGGTTGAAACGCCTTCCTCCCCCAGATGGGTGAGGAAAAAATGGGTGGATAGATTCAGATCTGCGCACCCCCTCCGGCGCACCCCGCATCATCTGCCCGTTCCATCGCACGGGGAGGGCGCTCGGCCGGCGACCTTGCGGCGGTGGGACGGAGGTCGAGCGGGGACAGGGTTGAGGGGGTTACTCAGCCGGTCCGGGGAAGCCAGCCAGGCTCCCGCCCGTCGGAGGCGCTCCGGCTAAGCCCGAATACGGCTGCCGAGCGGAAGCTTCCGGATAACGATCTTCGCGGAGCGCAATGGTTCTTCCCACGGCTCGTATGCTCAACACCACAGACTTCCGGGACGAGCCCGGAGCGCTCCGCACCACCTCCCCACCTTCACAGGCGAAAACCGTGAGGCCGTCTCCGCATGGGGACGGCTTCGGGCATCGCCCGTAGCTGTCCCCATCTGCAGGGCACAGGTGGCCGACGCGGTGAATGCGCCCGGTCGGCGCCCTACTGGGGCCCGCGAAGGCCCTTCAGCGTGTCGCGCAGGCCGGGCTTCTTCGTCGGCTTGGCCTTCGGCTTCGTTGGTTCGGGGGTGGCCGCGGCCGGCGCGGGCTTGGGCGCTTCAACGGGTTTGGCGACCGGTGGCGGCGGCGCTTCCGGCTCAGGCGCCGATGCGGCCTCCGGTTCCGGCTCGGCCGTCGGCAGCAGGCCGTCGATCGCGCTCTCGGCGGAGGCGGTCTCGGTGGCGGGCGCTTCGACAGGCTCGTCCGCCGGCGCGGGCGACGGGGCCTCCGCGATCCCGCTCTGGGCGGGCGCATCGGCGACCGGGGTCGGAGCCTCGGCGACCTCGGCCGCGGGCGCGGCGGGCGATTCCTCGGCCAGGGGGGCGGCGGCCGGCGGGGGGGCAGGGGTCTCGGCGACGGCTGTCGCGGGGGCGGGTTCGGCCACGGGGGCGACCGGCGCGGCCGCCGCGCCGGCCCCGGCGTTGTAGGTCAGGGCCTGGCCGAACAGCGTGGAGCGGGCTTCCAGCGCCTTGGCGGTCGCCTCGCACTTGGCCGGCGGCGCCCAGCTCATCCAGAACTGCGCCAGCTGGGCCGGCGGCACGCTGGTCGCGCCGGTCCAGACCGCGCGGCCCTTCTTCATGGCGGCGGCGCCCTGCGCCCCGATCGGGGATGTGCTCGCCTTCTCGGTCGCCTCGATGGCGCGCCGGAACAGCTGCAGGCTCTTGATCGCGTCCCGCTTCTGGGCCGGGTAGACTTCCTTGATGTTCTCTTCGGTGCTCGGCGTCGGCCAGGCGCGCTCGATGCGGATCACTTCCGGCATCGCCCTGTCGTAGAGCTCCACATAGCCGCTGATCGCGCCAAAGCACCAGGCCACGTAGCCGTAGTCGTCGGTTGGCGGGGTGACCGGCCCGCCCTGGATCGGCAGGGGAGCGACGTCCTGCTTGCGTGTTGTCTGGGTCGCCATCGGACCGTCGTCGGTCGAGGGCGCCGGCGCGGCGGCGCCGTCCTGGGCGAGAAGGGCGAGCGCGATGAGAATGGGGGCCATCAGGGCTCCTGCACTTGGGTCGTCAGACGCCGCGGTCGCCGGGGCCGAAGCCCCCGCCGCCGGGGGTCTCGATCTCGACGATGTCGCCGGGACTGACGGTAATCGAAAAACAGCCCGGCAGATCCTTTACCGCGCCGTCCGCTCCGATCAAACGCTGACGCCCGGCCCGCGCAGCTCCACCGCCGCAGATTCCCTGCGGACTGTGGCTTCTGCGCGTCGAAAGCAGGGCGGCCTCAATCGGCGCCAGGAAGCGCACGCGGCGGATCGCGCCGTCGCCGCCGGGGTTGGCGCCGTCGCCGCCCGAGCCGGGCCGCACGCCGAAATGCTCGACCCTCACCGGGAAGCGGCGCTCGAGGATCTCCGGATCGGTCAGGCGCGAGTTGGTCATGTGCGTATGCACCGCGCTCGTCCCGGCCTTTGTCGCCGTCGCGCCGGCCCCGCCGCAGATGGTCTCGTAGTACTGCCGCTGCTCGTCGCCGAAGGTGAAGTTGTTCATGCTGCCCTGGCTGTTGGCCATGGCCCCGATGGCGGCATAGAGCGCATCGACGACGTGCTGGCTGGTCTCGACATTGCCGGCCACAACGGCGGCGGGCGGCAGGGGATCGAGCATCGACCCGTGGCGCGTCACGATCTTCAGCGGCGTCAGGCAGCCGGCGTTCAGCGGGATGTCGTCATCGACCAGGCTGCGGAACACGTAGAGCGCGGCGGCGTCGACAATGGCCGACGGGGCGTTGAAGTTGTTGCCCAGCTGGTCGGCCGAGCCGCTGAAGTCCAGCACCGCCTCGCCGGCGGCCGCGTCGACCGTGACCTTGACCACCACCTCGCCGCCGCCGTCCATCGGCACGCGGGCCTCGCCGTCGACCAGCTTGCCGACCGCGCGGCGCACCGCCTGCTCGGCGTTCTGCTGCACGAAGGTCATGTAGCGGGCGACGGTCTGGGGACCATAGGCGTCGATCATCCCGGCCACCGCCGCGGCGCCCGCCTGGCAGGCGGCGATCTGGGCCTTCAGGTCTGCGACGTTGCGGTCCGGCGCGCGGGCCGGCCAGCGTCCGGTCGCCAGGGCGGCGCGGGTGTCGGCCTCCAGGAAGCGGCCCTCGCGCATGATCGGCACGGCGTCGAGCAGCACGCCTTCCTCGTCGAGCTTCTTGGAGAACGGCGGCATGGAGCCGGGCTGGATGCCGCCGACGTCGGCGTGGTGGCCGCGCGCGGCGACGTAGAAGGCCGGGGGCGCGGCCTCGTCCATGAACACCGGCATGACCACGGTGATGTCGGGCAGATGGGTGCCGCCGAAGTAGGGGTTGTTCAGCGCGAACGCCTCGCCGGGCTTCAGCACCGGGTGCTGCGCCTTGGTCGCCCTCACGCTGGCGCCCATGCTGCCGAGGTGGACGGGCATGTGCGGCGCGTTGGCGACGAGGCCCCCTTCGGCGTCGAACAGGGCGCAGGAAAAGTCGAGCCGCTCCTTGATGTTGACCGAGTGCGCCGTCCGTTCCAGCGCCGCGCCCATGGCCTCGGCCACGCCCATGAAGCGACGGTTGAACAGCTCGAGCGTCACGGGGTCCGGCTTGTCGGCCGCGATCTGCGCGGCCGCCAGCGGCGTGGTGCGGATCAGGCGGATCAGCCCATCGGCCTCGGCGGAGGCGCGCCAGCCCTCGGCGACGGCGATCTGGGTGTCGGACCGGATGATGAGGGCGGGGCCGTCGATGGCCGTGAACTCATCGGCCTGCACCAAAGCCCTTCCTCCTCGATGGAGGAAGGGTTGGGATGGTCGTGAATGCCCGGTGTCGGAGATCGGGCGCGTGAGGCTCCGAGCCTCTTGAGCCTCCTCGCCGGGATCAACGGCCACACCACCATCCCCGGCCCTTCCTCCATCGAGGAGGAAGGGAGAAGACGCGCTCGCCTCGACCTCGACACTGGCGATCAGGATGGTTCGCTCGGGCTCGATGAAGCCGAACAGGCGCTGGTGGGCAGTCTCGAAGGCCGCCCTGGCCTCGCCGACCGATGCGACCGCAACGGGGAGGGCCGCATCGGCTCCGTCGTATCGCAGCAGCAGCCGTCGCTCGACCGATCCATCCGGCGAGCCCTGCGAAGCCAGCGCTTCCACGGCCTCGGCCGACAATCGTTCCAGCGCCGCGCCCGCCGCCGCCAGTCCGGCGTCGCCGAGCGGCAGCTCCAGTCCGGCCTGCCGCAACGCCCCGACCCGCGCCTGCCCGATCCCCCACGCGCTCAGCAGCGACGCATGTTTCGGACTCAGCACCTCGGTGACGCCCAGGGCGTCGGCGACCTGGCAGCAGACCTGGCCCGCCGCGCCGCCGAAGCTGACCAGGGCGTGGTCTCTGGGGTCGAAGCCCCGCTCGGTGGAGATCCGGCGCACGGCCTGGGCCATCTGCTCGACGGCCACGGCGACGAAGCCCTCGGCGGCCTGTTCGACGCTCAGGCCCATGGCCTCGGCCAGTTCGGCGATGCGGCTACGGGCGGCTGCGGGGTCGAGCGGCGCATCGCCGTTCGCCCCGAACACCGACGGAAACCACGCCGGATCGAGTCGGCCGAGCACCAGGTTGGCGTCCGTCACGGTCGCCGGCCCGCCGCGCCCGTAACAGGCGGGACCGGGATCGGCGCCGGCGCTGGCCGGCCCGGCGCGGGCGCGGAAACCGTCATAGGTCAGGATCGAGCCGCCGCCGGCAGCCACGGTCTCGACATCCAGCATCGGACTGCGCAGCCGCGCGCCGGCCACCCGGGCGATGTCGCGCCGCTCCAGTGCGCCGGCGAAGCGGCAGACGTCGGTCGACGTGCCGCCCATGTCGAATCCGAGCACGGCCGCCGACCCCGCTGTCCGCGCCGTTTCGGCCACCCCGACCACGCCGCCGGCGGGGCCTGAAACAACCGCGTCCTTGCCCCGGAAGGCGTCGGCCCGGACAAGTTGTCCGGCCGAGGTCATGAACCACAGCGGCGCGCCCTCGACCGCTCCGGCGACGCGCTCCACATAGGCCCGCAGGACCGGCGTCAGATAGGCGTCGGCCACGGCCGTCTCGGCGCGCGGAATGAAGCGGGGCAGGGGACTGGCCTCGTGGCTGAGGGCCACGTAGTCGAACCCGACCGCCCGCGCGATTTCGCCCGCCGCCTGTTCGTGCGCCGGGTTCAGGTCGCTGTGCAGGAAGGCGATGGCGACGCTTGTGAAGCCTTCGGACCGGGCCCTGGCCAGCTTGTCGGCCAGAACCTCTGGCGCGAAGGCGACGACCACCGAGCCGTCGGCCGCCAGCCGCTCCTCCGCCTCGATCACGCCCGCGTACAGCGGTTCGGACCGGTGGATGTCCAGCGCGAACAACTCCGGACGCGACTGGTCGCCGATGACGATGGCGTCGGCGAATCCCCGGGTGACGACCAGCAGCGTCTTCGCGCCCTTGCGCTCGAGCAGGGCGTTGGTCGCGACCGTGGTGCCCATCTTGATGGCGGAGACCCGCTCGGCGGGGAAGCGCTCGCCGGGCCTTGCGCCCAGCAGCCGGCGCATCGCTTCGACGGCGGCGTCCTCGTAGCTGGGCGAGGCCGACAGCAGCTTCAGGGTCTGTTCGGCGCCGCCGCCGTCCCGGCCGATGACGTCGGTGAAGGTGCCGCCGCGGTCGATCCAGAAGGTCCAGCCGGAGTCTGTCGTTTCCGTAACGTCGCTACCGATTGCCATGCGTCCGCCAGAATCCTAAGCTCTGCGTATCCCATGAGCTTCTGGCGAAACATTGCAAGTCTCGCCGCGAGGGGCGTCGATGATGCCCAGTGCGCGGACTGTCCCGCCGGCCTGCCCGGGGAAGACCCTGCCTTCACGACCGCTGTCACCGCGCTGGGCGCCAAGCTCGCCAAGGCCGACGGCCGGGCGACGCACGGCGAGTTCGCGACCTTCGCGACGGTGTTCCAGCCGGACGCGGCGTCGGAACGCAACATCCATCGGCTGTACGACCTCGCCCGCCAGACGACCCATGGCTACGAGAGCTACGCCCGCCGCCTCGCCAAGCGCTACCGCGCCTGTCCGCAGATTCTCGAGGATGTGCTCGACGGCCTGTTCCACATCGCCGCGTCCGACGGCGTGGTGACACGCGACGAGCTCGACTACCTGGAGCAGGTGGCCAGTCTGTTCGGCTTCTCGCCTCTGACCTTCCGCCGGCTGAAAGCGACCCATCTGGGGGCCGGGCCGAACGATCCCTATGTGATCCTCGGCGTCCTGCCCGACGCGACCGACGAGGAAGTCCGGGCGGGCTGGCGGACCCGGGTCTCCGAAGCCCACCCCGACCGGGCCCGTTCGCGTGGCCTGCCTGACGAGTTCATCGAGGTCGCCGAAGCCAAGACCGCGGCCATCAACGCCGCCTACGACACCATCGTCAGGGAGCGGAAGGACATGGCGCTGGTCGGCGCCGCCTGATTGGGCGATTGCGGATTCTCGTACGTTTGATGCGGGAGTTCAGTTGACGTTCAGCTGGTTCGAACAAATTATTAATCACAGGGTCGCCTCCTCGCGGCCCGACGAGGACGACATGGACATTCTCTCGACAGGGCGGGGCGGCTCTCGATCGGCGTTCAAGGGCCTGGCCTGGCTGGCCGGACTGCTGGCGACCTGCGCGGCCCTCGCGGTCGGCGCCGTGCTGGCGGTGTTCGCCACCCTGACCGTCGTGGTCATCGCCCTGATGTCGAGCGCCCTGCTGGGGCTGGCCGTCCTCGCCAACCGAGCCCGCCGCTCGGTGCGCGCCAGGTCCTCGGCGGACTCCGACATCATCGAAGCCCGCAACGTCGGCGGCCATTCCTGGGTCGCCTACGGCTGGAACGAGCGCCGCTAGTACGACACCGTCACGGCCCGACTTGTTCGGGCTACCCAAGCGGGGTGGCGTCGAAGGACGCACGGCCTGTACGGTGTTCATGGGTGGCCCGGACAAACCGGGCCATGACGGTCAGAAAAGATCCGCCGGCGTCGGCCGCCGCTCCGAACGTATTGGGCGCCGTGTTGGCCAGCCGCACGACGTCCGATCTTGGGGACTGACATCAGGTCCTTGATCGAGAAATGCAGCCCCACGTTATGGGGACACCTGCCGCGAACGCGGCATAACGACGGGCCTGTCCGTGAAACCCTGTCAGGCCAGATTGCGCCACGTCATGCTTGCGCCATGGCGGCGGTCGCCCCATGGTGCCGTTCAAACAAGCGTTCGGCCGATGGGGCCAAGGGAGAGAACGAAATGATCGGCGTGGTGGCGACCCTGAAGGTGCAACCGGAGAAGGCCTCCGAGTTCGAGAAGGTGTTCCTGGATCTGGCGGCCAAGGTGAAAGCCAACGAGCCGGGCTGCCTGGCCTACCAACTGACCAGGAGCCGCACGGAAGCGGGCGTCTACAAGGTGCTCGAGCTCTATGCGTCCGAAGAGGCCCTGAAGGCCCACGGCGGCACCGACTACTTCAAGGCCGCGGGCGCGGCGATGGGCCCGACGATGGCCGGCCGGCCCGAGATCGAATACCTCGACGGCGTGGAGTAGGCGCCATGGACCTCGCGTTCTCCGAAGAGGACAAGGCCTTCCAGCGCGAGGTCCGCGACTGGATCGCCGAGAACTACGACGAAGATCTGCGCCGGCAGATGTCTCAGTCGAAGAACGGCTATCTCGACAAGGCCGGCCAGGTGAAGTGGCAGAAGCGACTGGCCGCGCGCGGCTGGGCCACGGTCAACTGGCCGGTCGAGTACGGCGGGCCCGGCTTCACGCCCAGCCAGGCCTACATCTTCAACATGGAGATGAGCCTGGCCGGCGTGCCGACCGCATCGCCCATGGGGCTGAAGATGGTCGCCCCGGTGATCATGGCCTTCGGCACGCCGGAGCAGAAGGCGCAGCATCTGCCGCCGATCATCAACTCCGACATCTGGTGGTGCCAGGGTTACTCGGAGCCGGGGTCGGGCTCCGACCTGGCGAGCCTGTCGATGAAGGCGGAGCGGGACGGCGACGATTACGTCCTCAACGGCTCGAAGATCTGGACGACGCACGCCCAATGGGCGGACTGGATGTTCTGCCTGGTCCGGACCGACAACTCCGGCAAGCCCCAGAACGGCATCAGCTTCCTGCTGCTGCGGATGGATTCGCCCGGGATCTCGATCAAGCCGCTGCCGACCCTCGATGGTCCCGCCGACAACCAGCAGGAGATCAACCAGGTCTTCTTCGACAACGTCCGCGTGCCGGTCGCCAACCGCATCGGAGAAGAAGGCAAGGGCTGGACCTACGCCAAGTATCTGCTCGAGTTCGAGCGCGGCAACGCCTACGCGCCAGGGCTGATGAACCAGCTGGCCAAGGTCCGGAAGATCGCGGCGATCGAAGCGGGCGACGGCGGCGAGCCGCTGATCCGCGACCATGACTTCCAGCGAAAGCTGGCCGAGATGGAGATCCGCATCGAGGCGCTGAACGCCACCGAGCTCCGCATCTTCTCCGCCATGGGCTCGGGCCAGCCGGTCGGCCCGGCCTCCTCGATGCTGAAGTGCGCCGGGTCCGAGGCCCAGCAGGCGATCACCGAACTGGCGCTGGAAGCCGTCGGCCTCTACGCGGCGCCGTTCGTCCAGGACACCTGGGCCGTGACCAACGAGCCGCGGCCGGGCCCGGACTACGCCGCCCCGGCCGCGCCGAGCTACTTCAACTACCGCAAGGCCTCGATCTACGCCGGCTCCAACGAGATCCAGCGCAACATCATGGCCAAGCTGGTTCTGGGCCTCTGACCATCGGGGACATGCACGTCAGTGCGTGTCCCCGGACGTCGCCCGATCTCAGCAGCTCTTCTCGCGATAGATGCTGAGCAGGTAGTTCATCCGCTGCTGCTTGGGCGAGACGCCGGCCGGCGCCGCGGGATCGCCGCTTTCGGCGATGGCCTTGCCCGCCGCCTGGGCGGTGCTGTCGGTCACCGAGACGACGGCGTTGGCCACCGGTGCGCTGATCGCGCCGCCGAGCATGCCGCGCGCCAGGCCATAGCGCGCCGCGCCGGCCAGCACGCCGCCCGCCGCCCCGCCCATCAGGCCTTTGCCGGCCTTGGCCTTCTTGGCCTTTTTCGCCGCTTCCTGCTGCTCGGTCATGATCTCGGCGTTCAGGGTGTTGGCCTCGTTGGCCAGCGCCTCGCAGGACATCTGCCGGTCGCCGGTGCGCAGCACCTGGTAGACGGCCGGGTCCGGCGCCGCGGCCGGGGCCGCGGCGGGCGGGGCGGCCGGAGCCGCCGGGGCGGCCGCGGGCG
>JAYRYI010000013.1:0-31051 GCA_041917095.1 Caulobacter sp.
GAAATCCGTTCCTGACCGCTGGACTTCACCGCCGACCAGAGCGTCATTGGCCGGGCCGCGGGGGAGCCCTGCGGCGGCTCCGGCGGAGGCTTCCGTGACGGGGCTCTGGCTGGTGCGGCGGCGCGATATCCGCGCCGCGCCAGACAGGAACAAGAAGCCATGACCACCCTAAACCACACTCAGCGCAGCCTGCTGGAAGCCGCCGCCGCCCGCGAGGACGGTTTCATCGACATCGAGGCCTCCGCGAAGGCCAGCGCCCGGGCGCTGGTGAAGAAGGGCCTCTTCATCGCCACGCCGCAGGAAGGCAGCGCCGGGCGCTACCTGATCACCAGCAAGGGGCGGGCAGCGGTCAGTCCCGCAGTCGGGGAGACCAAGGCGGCCGAGACGCCGCCGCCCCTGGCCGGGCCGGCTGCCGCGCCGGAGCGGGCGCCCAACAAGACCGAGGTGATGATCTCCCTCCTGACGCGGCCTGAGGGCGTCACGGTCGAGGCGATGTCGGAGGCCACCGGCTGGCTGCCGCACTCGGTGCGGGGCTTCATGGCCGGGACGCTCAAGAAGAAGATCGGCATGACCGTGACCTCCGAGAAGGTCGACGGTGTGCGGATCTACCGGGCGTCGGCGGTGCCGGGGGCCTGATGGGCGAGCTCGACATCGGTGCGATCGAGACGATGGATCTGGCGTCGCTCCGGGAAGAGTGGCGGCGGCGCTTCGGCCCGCCGCCGGCCCTGCGCTCGACCGAACTGATCGGGCGGATGCTCGCCTGGCGTCTGCAGGTCGAGCAGCACGGTGGTCTCGACCTGGCCACGCGCCGCCGGCTTGCCGAGCGACGCGTCGACCCTGCGCCCCAGGCCGCGCCCGGAACCCGCCTCGTTCGCGAATGGAAAGGCGAGCGACATGAGGTTGCGGTCCTGGATGACGGCTTCCTCTACGCTGGCCGCCGCTGGAAGACGCTGTCGCAGATTGCGAGGCACATCACCGGCTCACGCTGGAATGGCCCGCGGTTCTTCGGACTGCGGAGCGGCGCTTGATGTCCAGCCGGCTGCGTTGCGCGATCTACACCCGCAAGTCGACGGAGGAGGGCCTCGACCAGGCCTTCAACAGCCTCCATGCCCAGCGGGAAGCGTGCCAGGCTTATGTGCTGAGCCAGGCCGGGGAGGGCTGGTCGGCGCTGAAGACGGTCTACGACGATGGGGGCTACTCCGGCGGATCAATGGAACGGCCGGCCCTCAAGGCCCTGCTGGCCGACGTCGCCGCCGGCAAGGTGGACATCGTCGTCGTCTACAAGGTCGATCGGCTAACGCGTTCGCTGAACGACTTCGCCCGGATCGTCGAGGTGCTGGACAAGGCCGGAGCCTCCTTCGTCTCTGTCACCCAGGCCTTCAACACGACGACCAGCATGGGCCGCCTGACCCTCAACGTCCTGCTGTCGTTTGCCCAGTTCGAGCGCGAAGTCACTGGCGAGCGGATCCGGGACAAGATCGCCCAGTCCAAGGCCAGGGGCATTTGGATGGGCGGCAACCTTCCGCTTGGCTACGACACCCGGGATCGCCAGCTGGTGATCAATGAGGCCGAGGCCGAGGTCGTGCGGGATATCTTCCGCACCTACATCGCTCTTGGCTCAGTCCATGCCCTGGCCGAAAACCTCGCCGCCCGGGGCGTCCTCTCCAAGCGGCGGGTATCGGCCAAGGGGAGCGTACGGGGCGGCACGTCATTCAGCCGCGGTGCGCTGTTCCATCTTCTCCGCAACCGCATCTATCTCGGCCAGATCGTTCATCGCGCGAAGGTGTGGCCCGGCCAGCACCGGCCGATCATCGACCCCGAGGTATTCGACGAGGCCCAGCGCCTGCTGGAAGCCAACCGCCAGCAGAGGACGGAGGGGAGGAATGGCGACCGGTCCCCGCTCTGCGGTCTGATCTTCGACCACTCCGGGGAGCCCATGTCACCCAGCCACAGCCGGGGCAAGTCAGGCGGTCGCTACCGGTACTACGTCTCCACAAGCCTGACCCGCGGGCGAAAGCGCTCTGCCGCGCCAGACGAGATCCTGCGCGCGCCGGCCTCAATCATCGAGCCCTTGGTCCTGAACCGGCTGCAGCGTCTCTCCGGCGACCATGACGCCTCGCTGCGATCGCTCCTGCCGATGCTGCGTCGCGTCGAGGTCCGGGCAAGGACCGTAACGCTGCAGCTGCTGCCGCCCTCAGGGATCGATGCGGCCGACAGGCTTCCGCCGGACGACACAATCGAGCCTGCCCCGGGCGAAGAGCTCCGCATCGTGGTCCACGCGCGGGCGAAGGTCCGTGGCGGGCGAAGCTGGCTGGTCGGGCTCGGGGGACAATCGCCGGTGTCGACCACCAGACCGGACCCGTCATTGATCAAGGCGCTGCGTCGCGCCCACGGCCTGGTCCGCACATGGGCGTTGCCGGTCGATGACCGACCGCCGGCGCCGGCATCTCCGGGCACGCTCACCGATCCCTATCTGCGCAAGGTCCTGCGGCTGGCATTCCTTGCCCCTGACATCCAGCGCGCCATACTCGATGGTCGCCAGCCAGCGGGTCTGACCCTCAACGCCCTGTTGCTGAATCCGCTGCCGTACGAGTGGGAAGCGCAGCGCCGGCTGCTCGGCTTCAGCCAGGGCCGTCTGACACCGCTGCCCTGATCAGTGCCTGTTCGGGTCCTGATATGGACCTGTTATCCGCCTGTTCCTCGCCTGTTGCGGGCCTGTTCCACGAGCCAGGCGACAGGCTGTTGGTAGCGCTCAACCCACTGAAGTTGCGTGTTAATCAGCGACCCGGGCATCTGCCGTTGATCGCTTTGCGCCAGGAATTCGGGCGGATACAGGGACGAACAGGCAAAGCAGGCCTCTGCGAAACTCTGTGTGCTCAGCGGTTGGCAGAGACCGGCCTCGCCAATTCGGCCGTTTCGGCGGCTTTGAGAGGTAGACTTGCGCACAACTGGTCGGGTTTCAGGCCGAACCGGCGCGCAAAGTCCGAGGGTTAGGCGGAAGCCGCCGGTTCAGAGCAGAGTGGTGGGGGTGAGTGGCGGTGGACGCAGTCGCGAGGACAGCCGTCTCCAGCATTGCCACCGCCCTCAGAAACGTACCGGCGGTTCGCGAGAGACTGCCCGGGTGCAGGGAGCCACTAGCGAAAATTCCTCCGCATACCGCAGGTCATTTCATCGGCAGAGACTATGCTCAAGCTGGCAGACCTTGGGCGTGAAGACCCAAGGGCTCCCTCAACTCTAGCCGGATCGCGATAACCTGACAGGGTTGCTAGAAGTGTTCCCTAGTGAATTCGATTCGAGCGCACCATAGCCCGGGCGGAACCTCATCGCCGGAGTGATCCTTTCTTGCGGCGCGCGGTAGTCCGCCCTCGGGCCCCGCACAGCAGCCGTGCCGCGTCGTCGAGTCCCGCGACTGTCGCTTCCAAGTCGCGGAGCAGCCCATCCTGGATCGAGTACAGCCAGCCATGGATCTCCAGCGGCTGCCCGCGCCGCCAGGCGTCGTGCACGAACGGGTTGCCGGCCAGGCTGGCAACTTGGTCCAGGACATTGCGCTCGCACATGTCATTCACGCGAGCCTCGAAGTCGCTGATGGCGTCGAGCTCTTCGGCATTGCGGCAGTACAGGCCGTGAACCGGCTGCAGCCAGTGGTCGATCAAGCCATGACGCTGTCCGGACAGCGCCGCCCGCACCCCGCCGCAGCCGTAGTGGCCGCAGACGATGACGTGGCGGACCTTCAGGACCTCGAGCGCGAACTGCAATACCGACAGGAAGTTGGCGTCCTGCGGCGGCGCGAGGTTGGCGACGTTGCGGTGGACGAAAAGCTCGCCCGGATCGAGGCCGACGATCTCGTTGGCCGGCACGCGGCTGTCGCTGCAGCCTATCCACAGGTACTCGGGGTTCTGCTGCGAGGCCAGGCGGCGGAAATACTCCGGATCGACCCGCGCTCGCGCCGCGGCCCACCTGACGTTGTTGTCGAACAGGGTCTCGATCATGCCGGCGCGGCCTGCAGGACGATGCCCCGGCGCGCGGCGAGTCGCCGGCTCAGTCCGGTCAGATCCGCCTCCGAAAGCCGAAGCCGCGCGATCGGCAGGACGATGGCGTTCTCCAGCGCCAGATGCCGCAGCTCCTGCGCCGCGAAATCGCGCATGGCCTTGCAGACCGCCGGGTCGGCGGACGGAGCGCGCCGGGCTTCGAGGCAGGCCTGGAGGTGCGCCTTTACCGACTGGGCGTGCGCCATGTCCGCCCGGTGCTCGGTGCTCAGGCGACCGAGAGCCGGTTCGATCTCGTCCTCGGGAAGGGCCCGGCGGCGGAGGAGCGGGAACAGGTCCTCCTCCTCGTCGATGATATGCAGCGCCAGGTCATTGCGGATGAACTCGACGACCAGCGTCAGCGATGGCCCGTCGAACCGTGGTTCCGACGCCAGCGCCGTGATCAGCGTGCAGAACTGGCGATGCCGGTAGTGTTCGGCGAAGAACCAGTCGAGCGGCTGGGTCAGCAGGTCGGTCGGGACCGGGTCGATTTCCTGGGCGCTCATGGCCGCCTCCGGGGAGCTAGTACTTGAACTCCAGCGTGAACCAGACCTTGGTCCGGTCGGCGAAGCCGGGCCGGTCGCCGTCGAACCACGCGGCCTTGACCTCGGCCGAAAGGGCCTTGGTGATCGGCGCCGAGGCGACGAGATCGAATTCCCGGCCATACCGGTCCGAGCCGTCGGCCTCGGCGAAGTCGTGCGCGGCTGCGGCGATCTTCACGGGCTTGCCCGCCGACCCGACCTTGAAGGTCGTCCCGACCCTCAGGTTCAGGTCGCGTACGCCCGCCGCCGGCGTGTTCAGGAACACGTCCGCCCAGCCCTGGAACGCGTGCAGGGTCGCGAGCGGCGTCGTGAATCCCCGCACGCCGTCGCCGTCCAGCCGTTCGAGCCCGATGCTGACCCAGCGGCTGTCGGTCTTCAGCCCGGCCGAGAGGGCAAGGTAGTCGAGATCGAAGTCGAACGGGTTGTCGCCGTACTCGGTCTGCCGCGCATACTCGGCCTCGTAGGTCGCCGACAGCCCCGGATGCAGAACCTTGGCCCCGGTCAGCCGCGCGCCGACGGTCGCGTTGGACTGCGCGGGCGCGTTGTCGAAATCCATCAGGTAGCCGTAGCCGCTGAGGGGGCCGAGCGGCGTCTTGAAGTCCGCCTGGAACAGGAAGGTGTCGCCATCCCATTCCCCCTGCGGGCTGTCGTCGCCGAAGATGCGGTGAACGCGTCCGACCCAGGCGCCGGTCAGCGTCACGCCGGCGGCGGGGCGGATCACGGCCTTCACGGCGTCGAAGGTCTGCTCGTTCTGGCGGAAGCCGACGTTGCCGACGAAGCGGGCGTTGCCGAGGATCATCCGCTGGCGGCCGGCGACGATGTCGACCTTGCCGTTGGTCCAGGAGAGCTGCGCGCGGTTCAGCTCGACCCCGTCGGGATCGGCCACCATCGGATAGGCGCCCTTGCCGTTGGTTGTCGAGTTGTAGTCCTCGACCAGCGGCGTGACGGCCTCGCCCTCGACGAGGAGGCGAAGGCCGTTCCACGCAGGGGTCTCGTAGCCGAGGCGCGTGCGCAGGGTGATGGCCTGGGCGTCCTCGGCGAAGCCGTCCTGGCTGACGCTCTCGGCGCGCAGCCGGGCATCGACGATCAGGTCGCCGCCGGCGGACTCGGCCGCGAGGGCGACAGCGGGCGCGGCGAGCGCGAGGAGGAGGGCGCCGATACCGACGCCGCGGAGCAGGGAGGTGTTCATGCGGAGGCCCGCTTGATGAGGGTGAAGGTCTGTCGCACCGGCTCGAGTTTCGAGCGCAGTACGAAGGCGAGGCAGGCGAGCGCCGGATCGGTGGCGTCGCGGGTGGCGGAGATCAGGTTGGTCCAGCGCTCGTCGTTGGCCTCGCCGACGAACTCGGCGAAGGCGGCTCGAACGAACCCGGCGACCGGTTCCTCGCCGGCCGCGCGCTGGACGCGGTCGGCGAGCGCGGGATCGACGGCGGCCAGCCAGGGCTGCAGCCGGTGGGCCGCGGCGTCGGCGTCCATGATGGCGCCGAGGGTGGCCGACCCCTGGGTCATGGCTCCGTCGTCGGACAGGCTGAGGGCGACGCCCTTGCGCCGCGCCTCGGCCGCCAGGTCGGCGGCGTAGCGGGCGGCGGCGGCGGTCCAGGCGCGGCTCTCCAGGTGAAGCCGGATCTGCTCGACCACCGCCTCGAACGGCAGGCGGCGGGCTTCGACGCGACGGTCCAGCCTGACGATGTGCCAGCCGAACCGCGACCGGACCGGCTCGGCCGCGATCTCGCCCGGCGAAAGTCCGGCGAGGACCTCCTCGATCTCGCGGGCCAGGTCACCGGGGCGCAGCTGGCCCAGCGATCCGCCGACGGCGCCGGAGGGACAGGCCGAATAGTCGGAGGCGGCCTCGGCGAAGGTGCAGGCACCGCTGACGACCATCTGTTCGACCACCGCGGCCTGTGCCCGGGCGCCCTCGTCGTCGCCCTCGATCAGGATGTGCGAGGCCTCCGTCAGGGTCGGCGAGCGGAAGCGGTCCGGATGCGAGTCGTAGACGCGACGGCACTCGGCGTCGCCGGCCGGCTCGAAGTGGATCTCCTGCTCGAGCAGGCCGCGGATCATCGCCTCCTCGACCGTTTCCTCCCGGTTGGCGCCGTCGAACTCCGGCGTCGCCTCCACACCGAGTTCGCGGGCGCGCTGCAGGAGCAGGGCGCGGATGGCGAGGGCGTGGCCGGCGGCGGCCCGGGCTTCGGCGGCCGAGCCGCCGGGATGGTTCTGGACCTCCCGCGCCAGCAGCGCTTCCGGGATCTCGACGCCGTCGACGACGATCGCGCGCGGGCTCATCGGGCGCTCCCCGTGAACCGGGGCCGGCGCTCGACCAGCTTCTTGCTGCGCACCAGCTGCCAGCCGCGGCGGGGCAGGTACCAGATCGGCGCCGACAGCATGTGGACCAGACGCGTGAACGGGAACACCAGCAGGATGGTCATGCCCAGCGCCAGGTGCGCCTTGAACACCCAGTGGACGTCGGCGACGTAGTCGGCCACGCCGGGACGGAAGGTGAAGACGCCCTGCGCCCAGTTCATGAACTTGACCATCTCGTGCCCGTCGCGGTGTTCGAGCGAGATCGGGATGGTCGAGAGGCCCAGGATCAGCTGCACCATCAGGATGACCAGGATGGCCGTGTCGCCGAAGCTCGAGGTCTTGCGGATGCGCGGATCGAAGAGCCGCCGGTGCAGCAGCAGCAGGCCGCCGGCCAGCGCCAGCAGGCCGGCGACGCCGCCGGCGACGATGGCCAGCATCTGCTTGGCCGAATGGGGCACGCCGAGGGCGTCGAAGATCCAGATCGGGGTCAGCAGGCCGACGAAGTGGCCGCCGAAGATGGTCAGGACGCCCAGGTGGAACATCACCGACCCGGCCATCAGCTGCTTGCGGCGCAGGAGCTGGGAGCTCCCGGTCCGCCAGCTGTAGGGCTCGCGGTCGAAGCGGACGACCGAGCCGAGCGCCAGCACGGCCAGGGCGATGTAGGGGTAGACGCCGAATACAAGCTGGTTGAGGTCCATCACATCGTCCTCAGGCGCGGGCCGCCCGACGCGGGGCGGGCGCGGGGTTGGCGTTCATCGCGGCGATCAGGCTTTCGGCCTTCGGGCAGCCGACGTCCGAGGGACCGAAGGTGACGGCGGTCTCGGCCCACAGCCGGTCCATCGTCTCCAGGTCGCCCGGGTCGTCGTCCGGCTCCTGCATCATCGCCGCCAGGGCTTCGGCGTCGGCCGGATCGGCCGCCAGGGCGCTCAGGGCCCCGAACACGGCGCGATAGGCGCTCTGCCGCTTGTGCAGCCGCTCGCCGAGCGCGCCGAGCACATGCGCGGCCTCGCCCAGAAGGGACGCGGCCTCGGCCTCCGGCAGGGTGGACAGGAACTCCAGGAAGACCGGCAGGTTGTCGGGCAGTTCGTTGGCCGACAGCTCCAGCCCGTGCGAGCGGTAGAGCTCCAGCAGCGCCACCATGGCCTGGCCGCGGTCGCGGCTTTCGCCGTGGACGTGCTCGTACAGGTTCAGCGACAGCGACCGGGTGCGGTCGAACAGCCAGACGTAGCGTTCCTGGGCCTCGAACAGGTCGAGCTGGGAGAGTTCGTCGACCAGGCGGTTCAGCGCGCGGCGGACCGGCGCCGGCAGCCGGCCGTCGGCCTGCAGCGTGGCGGCGATGTCCGGCAGGAGCACCGTCGTCTCGGCGGTCGGGTAGCTGAGCAGCAGGGCAAGCGCCCGATAGGTCAGCGACATGGTCTAGCCCTCCGCCAGGTTTTCGGCGCGCGAGCGCTTGTTCGGCCCGAACAGGCCGAGCTCGGTGCGGCCGCCGGAGCAGCCGTTGCCGAAGGTGAAGCCGCAGCCGCCGCGCAGGTCGTAGGCGTCCTCGACGGTCTCGCGGTGCGTCGTCGGGATGACGAAGCGGTCCTCGTAGTTGGCGATCGCCATGTAGCGGTACATGTCGTCGATCTGGGCGGCGGTCATGCCGACCCGCTCGGCGATGCCGTGGTCGATGCGGCCGTCGACGGTGCGGGCCCGCATGTAGCTGCGCATGGCCAGCATCCGCTCCAGCGCCTGCACCACCGGCGCCTCGTCGCCCGCGGTCAGCAGGTTGGCGAGGTACTGCACCGGGATGCGCAGCGACCGGACGTCGGGCATCTCGCCGTCCATCTCAAGCGCCCCGGCGGCCGCGGCCGACTGGATCGGCGACAGCGGCGGCACGTACCAGACCATCGGCAGCGTCCGGTATTCCGGGTGCAGCGGGAAGGCGACCTTCCAGTCGATGGCCATCTTGTAGACCGGGCTGTGGCGGGCGGCCTCGAGCCAGGCTTCCGGCACGCCGTCGGCGCGGGCCTGGGCGATCACGGCCGGATCGTTCGGGTCCAGGAAGACGTCGAGCTGGGCCTGGTAGAGGTCCTTCTCGTCCGGCTCGCTGGCCGCCGCCTCGATGCGGTCGGCGTCATAGAGCAGCACGCCGAGGTAGCGGATGCGGCCGACGCAGGTCTCCGAGCACACGGTCGGCTGGCCGACCTCGATGCGCGGGAAGCAGAAGGTGCACTTCTCGGACTTACCACTTTCCCAGTTGTAGTAGATCTTCTTGTACGGGCAGGCCGAGACGCACATCCGCCAGCCGCGGCACTTGTCCTGGTCGATCAGGACGATGCCGTCCTCCTCGCGCTTGTAGATCGCGCCCGACGGGCAGGCGGCGACACAGGCGGGGTTGAGGCAGTGCTCGCACAGCCTCGGCAGGTACATCATGAAGGTGTGTTCGAACTGGCCGTAGATGTCCTTCTCGACGCCTTCGAAGTTGTAGTCGGCCGAGCGCTTCGAGAATTCGCCGCCCAGGATTTCCTCCCAGTTGGGGCCCCACTCGATCTTCTCCATCCGCTCGCCGGTGATCTTCGATCGCGGGCGGGCGGTGGGGAACGCCTTCATCTCCGGCGCCGCCTGCAGGTGCGCGTAGTCGAAGTCGAAGGGCTCGTAGTAGTCGTCGATCTCGGGCAGGTCGGGGTTGGCGAAGATCTTGGCCAGGATCCGCCACTTGGCGCCCATCCTGGGCTCGATCCTGCCGTTGGGCTTGCGGACCCAGCCGCCGTTCCAGCGCTTCTGGTTTTCCCAATCGCGCGGATAGCCGACGCCGGGCTTGGTCTCGACGTTGTTGAACCAAGCGTATTCTACGCCCTGGCGATTGGTCCAGACGTTCTTGCAGGTCACCGAACAGGTGTGACACCCGATGCACTTGTCGAGGTTCAGCACCATGCCGATCTGGGCGCGGACTTTCATTACGCGGACTCCCGGGAGGCGCGGGGCTCTTCGAGCCAGTCGACCTTCCTCATCTTGCGGACGACGACGAACTCGTCCCGGTTGGCGCCGACGGTGCCGTAGTAGTTGAAGCCGTAGGCGAGCTGGGCGTAGCCGCCGATCATGTGCGTCGGCTTGGGCACCGTGCGGGTGACGGAGTTGTGGATGCCGCCGCGCTGGCCGGTGATCTCCGACCCCGGCGTGTTCACGATCTTCTCCTGCGCGTGGTACATGAAGGTCGTGCCCTCACGGATGCGCTGGGAGACAACGGCCCGCGCCGTCAGCGCGCCGTTGGCGTTGAAGACCTCGATCCAGTCGTTGTCCTCGATCCCGGCCTTGCGGGCGTCCGTCTCCGAGATCCAGACCACCGGCCCGCCGCGGTTCAGCGTCAGCATCAGCAGGTTGTCGGAATAGGTGGAGTGGATGCCCCACTTCTGGTGCGGGGTGATGAAGTTGAGGACGATCTCGGGTTCGCCGTTGGGCTTGGCGCCCTTGACCCAGGTGGTCTTCAGGTCGACCGGCGGGCGGTAGACGCACAGCGCCTCGCCGAAGGCCCGCATCCACAGGTGATCCTGGTAGAGCTGCTGGCGGCCGGTCAGGGTGCGCCAGGGGATCAGTTCGTGGACGTTGGTGTAGCCGGCGTTGTAGCAGACCTTCTCGCTCTCCAGCCCTGACCAGATCGGCGAGGAGATGATCTTGCGCGGCTGGGCGACCAGGTCGCGGAAGCGGATCTTCTCGTCTTCCTTGGGCAACGCCAGGTGGGCGTGCTCGCGACCGGTCTGCTTGCCCAGCGCTTCCCAGGCCTTCACCGCGACCTCGCCGTTGGTCTCCGGCGCCAGCATCAGGATGGTCTCGCAGGCGTCGATGTCGGTCTGGATGCGGGGCAGGCCCTCGGTGGCGCCGGGCTCGAGCACATGGCCGTTGAGCTCGCCCAGCAGGGCGACCTCATGCTCGGTGTTCCAGGCCAGGCCCTTGCCGCCGTTGCCGACCCTGGTCATCAGCGGGCCCAGCGCCGTGAAACGCTTGTAGAGGTTGGGGTAATCGCGCTCCACGACGGCGATCTGCGGCATCGTCTTGCCGGGAATCGCCTCGCACTCGCCCAGGTACCAGTCCTTGACGTCGTAGGCCTGGGCCATCTCGCCGGCGCTGTCGTGCTGGATCGGGGTCAGGACGACGTCCTTCTCGACGCCCAGCACCTCGGGCGCGACCTCGGAGAACTTCCTGGCGATGGCCTTGAAGATCTCCCAGTCGGACTTCGACTCCCACGCCGGGTCCACGGCCGCGCCGAGCGGGTGGATGAAGGGGTGCATGTCCGAGGTGTTGAGGTCGTTCTTCTCGTACCAGGTGGCCGTCGGCAGGACGATGTCGGAGTAGACGGCGGTCGTGGACATGCGGAAGTCGAGCGTGACCAGCAGGTCCAGCTTTCCTTCCGGAGCCTGGTCATGCCAGGCCACGTCGACCGGCTTCTGGCGGCCGTCCTCGCCCAGGTCCTTGCCCTGGACGCCGTGGGCGGCGCCGAGCAGGTGCTTGAGGAAGTACTCGTGGCCCTTGCCGGACGAGCCGAGCAGGTTCGAGCGCCAGACGAACATGTTGCGCGGCCAGTTGGCCGGATCGTCGGGGTCCATGCAGGACATCTCGAGCCGCCTGGCCTGCAGTTCGCGGACCGCATAGGCCTTCGGGTCGACGCCTTCCGCCTCGGCCGCGCGGGCGACCTCCAGCGGGTTGGTCTTCAGCGCCGGCGTGGAGGGCAGCCAGCCCATCCGCTCGGCCCGGGCGTTGAAGTCGATCAGCGACGCATCCCACGGGCCTTCCGGCGCGGTCGGCGACAGGATTTCGGACGTGCTGACCGTCTCGTACCGCCACTGGTCGGTGTGGGCGTAGAAGAACGAGGTCGAGTTCTGTTGCCGGGGCGGGCGGATCCAGTCGGTGGCGAAGGCCAGCGGCGCCCAGCCGGTCTGCGGACGCAGCTTCTCCTGGCCGACGTAGTGGCTCCAGCCGCCGCCCGACTGGCCGACGCAGCCGCACATCACCAGCATGTTGATGACGCCGCGGTAGTTCATGTCCATGTGGAACCAGTGGTTCATCGCCGCGCCGATGATCACCATCGAGCGCCCGCCGGTCTTTTCGGCGTTGGTGGCGAAGCCGCGGGCGACGGCGATGATCTGGTCCTTCGGCACCGAGGTGATCGCCTCGGCCCAGGCGGGGGAGTAGGGCTCGGGATCGTCGAAGCCCGCCGGCATGTGGTCGCCGCCGAAGCCCTGGTCTACCCCGTAGTTGGCCAGGAACAGGTCATAGACGCTGGCGACCAGCGCCTCGCCGTCCTTCAGCTTCAGGCACCTGACCGGCACGTTGCGGACCAGCACGTCGGGGTGGTCGGTCGAGGCGAAGCCGTTGGTGGCGGTGTTGGCGAAGTAGGGGAAGCGGACGCCGACGACCTCGTCATGGGCGCCCTTCAGGCCCAGGCGCAGCGTGGTGTCGCGACCCTTCGAGTCACGCTCCTCCAGGTTCCACTTGCCGTCCTCGCCCCAGCGGAAGCCGATCGAGCCGTTCGGCGCTACGATCTCGCCGGTGGTCTCGTCGATGGCGACGGTCTTCCAGTCGGGGTTGTTGGTCTCGCCGAGCGCGTCGCTGAAGTCGGCCGCGCGCAGCAGGCGCTCGGGAACCAGCCCGCCGTCCTGCGGGACCAGGCGGACCAGCATCGGCAGGTCGGAGTACTTGCGCAGATAGTCGCGGAAGTAGGGGACCTGCCGGTCGACGTGGAACTCCTTGAGGATCACATGGCCGAAGGCCATGGCCAGGGCAGCGTCCGTGCCCTGCTTCACCGGCAGCCACAGGTCGGAGAACTTCGAGGCTTCGGAATAGTCGGGGCAGATGACCACCGACTTGGCGCCGCGGTAGCGGGCCTCGGTGTAGAAGTGGGCGTCCGGCGTCCGCGTCTGCGGCACGTTCGAGCCCCACAGCAGCAGGAAGCCGGAGTTGTACCAGTCGGCGCTCTCGGCGACGTCGGTCTGCTCGCCCCAGGTCTGGGGCGAGGACGGCGGCAGGTCGCAGTACCAGTCGTAGAACGAACCGCAAGCCCCGCCGAGCAGCTGCAGGTAGCGCGCGCCGGCGGCATAGGAGACCATCGACATGGCCGGGATCGGCGAGAAGCCGAACACCCGGTCCGGACCCCAGCGCTTGACCGTGTGGGCGTTGGCCGCGGCGACGATCTCGGTCACCTCGTCCCAGTTGGCGCGCACGAAGCCGCCCGAGCCGCGCACCTGGGTGTAGCTGGCGCGCTTGGCCGCGTCGTCCTGGATCGTGGCCCAGGCGGCGACCGGCGACAGGGTCCGGCGGGCTTCACGCCACAGGCGCAGCAGCCGCGAGCGGACCAGCGGATACTTCACCCGGTTGGCCGAGTAGAGGTACCAGCTGTAGCTGGCGCCCCGGGCGCAGCCGCGCGGCTCGTGGTTCGGCAGCTCCGGCCGCGTGCGCGGATAGTCGGTCTGCTGGGTCTCCCAGGTGACGATCCCGCCCTTGACGTAGATCTTCCAAGAACACGAGCCCGTGCAGTTCACACCGTGGGTCGAGCGCACGATCTTGTCGTGGCGCCAACGGGACCGGTAGGCCTCCTCCCACGCGCGATCCTCGTCGTTGGTGACGCCGTGGCCGTTGGAGAAGAGCTCGGTCTTGCGCGTGAAGAACGCGAGCCTGTCGAGAGTGTGGCTCATTACGCGGCCGCCTTGTTCGCGATGGCTTGGGGAGCGTGGAGGAGCGAGGCGCGGCGGGCGTAGAAGGCCCAGTTCACGACCACGCAGCTCAGGTAGAAGGCCAGGAAGACGTAGAGGGCGGTCGACGGATCGCCGGTCGCCTTCAGGGAGTCGCCGAAGGCCTTGGGAATGAAGAAGCCGCCGTAGGCGCCGATCGCCGAGGTGAAGCCGACGATCGCCGCCGATTCCATCTCCGCGGCCTTCAGGCGGGCTTCCGCGTCCGCCGCCGGCATCAGGCGCGGCATGTCCGACCGCATGATCGCGGGGATCATCTGGAAGGTCGAGGCGTTGCCGACGCCGGTCCAGAAGAACAGCCACAGGAAGCTGGCGAAGAAGACGCTGAAGGACGCCGTCGCGCCGGTCGCGCCGACGCCGTAGAGGACGCCCGCGACGCCGGCCGCCAGGGCCAGGAACACCCAGTGCGTCACATGCTGGCCGCCGAACCGGTCGGAGACCCAGCCGGTCAGGGCCCGGGAGCCGGCGCCGACCAGCGGCCCGAGGAAGGCGAACTGCAGGGCGTTGACGTCCGGGAACAGCGTCTTGGTCAGCAGCGGGAAGGCCGCCGAGAAGCCGATGAACGAGCCGAAGGTGCCCAGGTAGAGGTAGCACATGACCCAGTTGTGGGTGCGCTTGAACACCACCGCCTGCTCACTGAACGAGGCCCGCGCGGACGCGATGTCGTTCATGCCGACCCAGGCGGCGACGGCGGCGGCCAGGATGAACGGAACCCAGACCCAGCCGGCGTTCTGCAGCCAGACCTGGCTCTCGACCCCCTTCTCGACGGCGATCTGGGGGGCGCCCACGACCGGAGCGAAGGCGCCGACGGCGATCACGACCGGAACCAGGAACTGCATCAGGCTGACGCCCAGGTTCCCGAAGCCGGCGTTGACGGCGAGCGCGTTGCCCTTTTCCGCCTTGGGGAAGAAGAACGAGATGTTCGACATAGACGAGGCGAAGTTGCCGCCGCCGAGGCCGCAGGCCAGCGCCAGGGCCGCGAACACCCAGTAGGGCGTGTCGGGGTTCTGGACCGCCACGCCGATGCCGATCGAGGGAATCAGCAGCGAGAGGGTCGACAGCGTCGTCCATAGCCGTCCGCCGAGGATCGGCACCAGGAAGCTGTAGAAGATCCGCAGCGTCGCGCCGGAGAGGGCGGGCAGGGCGGTGAGCCAGAACAGCTGGTCGGTGGTGAAGGCGAAGCCGATCAGCTTCAGCTTGGCGACCACCATCGACCACACCATCCAGACCGAAAAGGCCAGGGTCAGGTTGGGGACGGAAATCCAGAGATTGCGGGTGGCGATCGGCTTGCCTGTCCCGGCCCAGAAGGCGGGGTCTTCGGGACGCCAGTCACTCAGCACATGGCGGGATTGGGCCATGACGGTTCCTCTCGGGTTATTCGGCGGCCTGCGCGGAGGCAGGGTGAATGGGGGCCATCTCGGGCAGCTCGGGCAGATCGCGCAGCGCGGGTGTGCGGGCCTGCTCCATCCGGCGGATGGCGAAGTGCATCCAGACCAGGGCGGTCGCGACGAGGACGAACAGCAGCATGAAGCAGCTGGTCCAGACGCCGGTCAGGTCGTTCAGGAAACCGAAGGCGATGGGCAGGACGAAGCCGCCCAGGCCGCCGATCATGCCGACCAGGCCGCCGACCGAGCCGATATGGTCCGGGTAGTAGACCGGGATGTGCTTGAACACGGCCGCCTTGCCGAGGCTCATGGCGAACCCGAGCAGGAAGGCGATGCCGATGAAGGCGGGCAGGCTGGTGGCGATCCGGAAGCTGATCGGGCCGCCGATGCCGTCGACGACATAGCTGGTCGCCGGATAGCTCAGCAGGAAGGTGCAGACCGCGCTGACCGCGAAGGTGACGTACATCACCCGGCGGGCGCCGATGCGGTCCGACAGCCAGCCGCCGAAGATGCGGAACAGCGAGCCCGGGATCGAATAGGCCGCGGCGACCATGCCGGCGGTCTTGATGTCGAGGCCGTAGGCGCCGACCAGGTAGCGCGGCAGCCACAGGGCCAGGGCGACGAAGGCCCCGAAGACGAAGAAGTAATAGAGGGCGAAGCGCCAGACCTGCAGCTTCTTCAGCGGCGACAGCTGCAGCCAGGCGGCCTGCGGCTTCTCGCCGGTGAGGCGGCGACGGGCGAGTTCGGGGTCGTCGCGGGTGACGAGGAAGAACAGCACCGCGATCACCGCCAGCGCGCCGGCCCAGATCTGCGCCACGGCCTCCCAGCCGAACGCGACCATCACGAACGGCGCGGCGAACTTGGTGACGGCGGCGCCGACGTTGCCGGCCCCGAAGATGCCCAGCGCCGTGCCCTGCTTCTCCTTCGGGAAGAAGCGCGAGACGTAGGCGACCCCGACCGCGAACGATCCGCCGGCGATGCCGACGCCCAGGGCCGCGATCAGGAACTGCGTGTAGGTGTGGGCCCAGGACAGCAGGAAGGTCGCCGCCGCGGCCGACAGCATGACGACCAAGTTGACCAGCCGGCCGCCATACTGGTCGGTCCAGACGCCGAGACCGATGCGGATCAGCGATCCGGTCAGGATGGGCGTGCCCACCAGCAGGCCGAACTGGGCCTCGGTGAGGTGCAGGTCCTGTTTGATCTGCACGCCGATGATCGAAAAGATCGTCCACACCGCGAAGCAGGCGGTGAAGGCGAATGTGCTGGCCCACAGCGCGGCGGCGGCGCCGGGTTGGGCGGGCGGTTGGGCGGTTCTGGTCACGGCGACCCCGACGGCTCAGCGCCGGATCAGGTCGTCCGGCGGCGAGTCACATGCGACGTCCGCGCCCTGTTGCGTTTGATGAAAATCAAGAACGCTGGATATTGGTTCTGTTTCGCCAAGCATTCAGGCTGCGACATTATGTCATCAAATCTTGTTGTGTAGGTGAGTTGATCCCCAGAGGTTCGTCGCTTGATGAATATCAAGCCCTGATGCTCCGAGCGCGCGGGCTTTGACATGGATCAAGGCCGTCTGTGCGAGTCCGGCGAATCCTCCCGGCTGGTATGTCAGGGGGCGCCTATGCCGATGCGCGATGTTGACTTGGAGCGGGTGCGCAGCCTGCCGCTCTTCGACCGGTGCTCAGACGAGACTTTCCAGTCCGTCGTGGCCGGGGCCTTTCTGCAGCGGTTTCCCGCCGGAACCACGCTGCTGCTCGAGGGCGACCGGGTCGACTTTCTCTATGTGCTGCTGGAGGGACTGGTCGAACTCGAGGGAACCTGGAACGACAAGGAGACGACGCTGGCGTTGCTGAGGCCGGTGTCGACCTTCATCCTCGCCGCCGTGGTGCTCGACGCCGACGCCCTGATGAGCGCCCGCACCATCGAGCGGTCCGACATCCTGATGATCTCCGGCGAGGCGTTGCGCCGCGCGATGGGCCAGGACTCCAGCCTCGCCGTCGCCGTCGCCCAGGAACTGTCCGGCTGCTATCGCGGCCTGGTCCGCACCCTGAAGAACCAGAAGCTCCGGAGCGGCCAGGAGCGACTCGCCAACTACCTGATCACCCAGCGCCACCGCCAGGGCGGCGCGGCGGAGTTCACCCTGCCGCATGAAAAGCGCGTGCTGGCCTCGCTGCTGGGCATGACGCCGGAGAACCTCTCGCGGGCCTTCGCGGCGCTGGCCGACTACGGCGTCGAGGTCGCCGGTCCGAAGGTGACCATCGCCCGGCCCGCCGTACTCGAGCGTCTCGCCAAGCCCAGCGCGCTGATCGACAACCACCAGCCCATGACGGACCGCCTGACCGGCAAGGCCCAGCGCGAACGCTGGCCGGTGGGCGCCGACGGCGCGAACGCCGCCTGAGCCTCATCGCGCTTGACCGATTGGCGGCGGCGAATTGACCGAGGTCACCGCCTCGCGATCGCCATCCCCCTAAGAGACGCCTGCCGGAGGTCCGGCGGGAGGACGTCGAATGGTTCAGCAGGGCGAGCACACCCACGGTTCGGCCTGGCGTGGCCCCGGCCGTTTCGCGGGCCGCCGGCAGACGCTTGCCGCCGCCGCCCTGATGGCCGGCAAAGGTCCCGTCGAGGCGGCGCTGACCAGTGCGTTGCGCGGCCTGGCCCGCGCCCGGCCCGCGATTTTCGAGCGACTGGGCGAGGCCCGGACGGCGAGTTTCGTCATCGCCCCGACAGAACTGCCGATCGTGTTCCGGCTCGAACCCGACGGAGAGGCCGGCCGCGTGGCTGTCCGCCCCCGCGGCGAGGGCGGCGATGTCGTCGTCCGGGGCCGTCTGCCGGTCCTGCTGCGACTGTTCGACGGCGGCCGGGACGCGGACGCGGCCTTCTTCTCCCGCGAGATTTCGGTCACCGGCGACACCGCCGCGGTCATGGCGCTTCATAATGCGCTCGAGGCCGCCGACCTGGAGCTCGTCGATCTTCCCGGCCTTGCCGTGGGAGGCGTGCTCGCGGCCTTCGCTGCGCGCCTGCCCGGCCGGAGCCCGCGCCGGTGAGTCGCATCGAACTCGTCTGCCCGGCGGGTTCGCCGGCGATGCTGCGCGAGGCGGTCGAGGCGGGCGCGGACAGCGTCTACTGCGGCCTTCGCGACGAGACCAACGCGCGCAACTTTCCGGGTCTGAACTTCTCGCCCCAAGAGCTGGCGGAGGCTGCGGCCTGGATGCGGGGCAGGGGGCGGCGACTGCTGGTGGCCGTCAACACCTTCGCCCGCGCCGGCGCCACCGGAGCGTGGCGTGACGCCGTTGACGCTGTCGCACGATCCGGGGCGCACGCCCTGATCGCCGCCGACCTCGGCGTCCTGGCCTACGCGCGCGAAACCTGGCCGGACCTGCGCCTGCACCTGTCGGTCCAGGCGGCGGCCGGGTCGCCTGAGGCGATCGCCTTCTACGCCGGCGTCTATGGCGTGAAGCGGGTCGTGTTGCCGCGCGTCCTGACGATAGAGGAGATCCGCACCCTGCAGGCCGCGGTCGAGGTGGAGACCGAGGCCTTCGTCTACGGCGGCCTCTGCGTGATGGCGGAGGGACGGTGCGCGCTGTCGTCCTACGTCACCGGGCGGTCGCCGAACCTGTCGGGTGTCTGTTCGCCTCCCGAAGCGGTCAGCTACACCGAGGAAGCCGGAGCGACCACGGCCCGGCTCGGCGGCCTCGCGCTGGACCGCTACCCGGCCGGCGCGCCCGTGGGCTATCCCACCCTCTGCAAGGGCTGCTTTCAGTCCGGGGACGTCGCCGGGCATCTGTTCGAGGAGCCGACGAGCCTCAACGCCATCGGCATGCTCGCCGGCCTGCGCGACGCCGGCGTCACCGCCGTCAAGGTCGAGGGACGCCAGCGCGGCAAGGCCTATGTCCGCCGGGTGGCGAGCGTCTTCCGCCGCGCGATCGACGCCCTCGACCGGGGGCAGGACCCCGCCCGCCTCGAGCCGTTGCTGGCGGAACTGGCCGAAGGCGGCAGACAGACGGCCGGCGCTTACCGAAAGATCTGGCGATGACCCGCGCGCGTCCCGAAATCGCCGTCGGCCCGCTGCTGTTCAACTGGGCGCCGGAGCGGATCGAGGCCTTCTACACGGCCGTCGCCGCCTGCGAGGCCATCGATCGCGTCTACCTGGGCGAGGTGGTCTGCGCCAAGCGGCGGCCGCTGATGGCGCGGGCACTGGAGGACGCGGCCCACCGGCTCGCCGCCGCCGGCAAGACCGTGGTCTGGTCGACGCTGGCCCTGCCGGCTTCGCCGCCTGAACGCCGCGTTCTGCGCGACCAGGTGGCGGGCGATGGCCGGCTGATCGAGGTCAACGATCTGGCCGCGCTGGCGCTGCTGTCGCCGGGGACGCCGTTCGTCGCCGGACCGCTCCTCAACGTCTACAACGAGGACGCGGCGGCGGAACTGGTCCGCCTCGGCTGCGTGCGGCTGTGCGGCAACGTGGAGCTCGGCCTCCAGGCGCTCGCGGCCATCGGTTCGGTCACCCCCGGTCTGGAACTGGAGCTGTTCGCATTCGGCCGCCTGCCGCTCGCCATATCCGGCCGGTGCCACCACGCGCACCTGCGCGGGCGGCGGAAGGACACCTGCCAGTTCGTCTGCGACCGCGACCCCGACGGCGCCATGACCGCGACGATCGAGGGCGAGGCCGTGCTGGCGATCAACGGCGTCCAGGTGCTGTCGCAGGCGGTGCACGTCGCGGCGCCCCCGATGGCCGACCTCGAGGCCGCTGGCGTCACGGCGCTGCGGCTGTCGCCGCACAGCGTGGACATCGGCGCCGCGGCGCGCGCCTTCGCGGATCTGTACGCCGGGCGTCTCGACCAGGCGGGACTGCGGGAGGCGCTGGCGGTGGCCGGCGCGCCGGCGGGCGGGTTCGTCGACGGGTTCCTGCACGGTCTGGCCGGCCGGCTGGCCGCGCGCGCGACACAGGACGCCGCCGGCTAGCCGCCGTACTGGGCCAGCTGGCGCGTGCCGCCGGTCATTCCTTCGCCCAGCCGGTGGCCCTTCGGCTTGACGGCCAGGGCGCGCACGATGCGGCCGCGCAGGGCCTCGGGCTCGTCCGCGACCAGCAGGTCGCGCAGGTCGACGCCCAGGTCTCCGAACAGGCACAGCCGTAGCTGGCCCTTCGACGTGACGCGCAGCCGGTTGCAGCTGTCGCAGAAGCCCGGTGCATAGGGGGCGATCAGGCCGATGCGGCCGGCGTGGTCCGGGTGGCTGAACTCCACCGCCGGCCCGTCGTCGGCGCCGCGCTCTGTTCGCGTCCAGCCACGCGCCGTGAGCCAGTTGGCCAGGACCGCGCCGGGCGCATGCTGGTCGGCGAAGAAGGCGGTGTTGTCCTCTGTCCGCATCAACTCGATGAAGCGCACCGCCACGGGCCGGTCGCGGACGAAGTCGGCGAAGGCGTCAAAGCCGCGCTCAACGGTATCGCGCAGCAGCACGCTGTTGACCTTCACCGTCGGCACGCCCTCGGCCAGCGCCCGGTCGAGGCCGCCGATCACCTGTTTCAGCCGGTCGTGGCCGGTGATGGCGCGGAATGTCGCGGCGTCGAGCGCGTCGATGCTGACGTTCAGGTTGGTCAGGCCCGCCGCGCGCCAGGTGCTGACCTGGCGATCCAGGTTCCAGCCGTTGGTGGTGATGCAGACCTTGCCCACTCCCGGCGTCGCCGCCGTGCGCCCGATGATGTCGACGAGGTCGCGGCGCACGCTCGGCTCGCCGCCCGTCAGCCGCACCTTCGAGACCCCGAGATCGGCGAAGGCGCGCACGACGCGCTCGCACTCCGTCGGGGTCAGGAAGCTCTGCGCGCCGGTCTTCCGGTAACCGTCCGGCAGGCAGTAGATGCAGCGGAAGTTGCAGACCTCGGTGACCGAGAGTCGGAGATAGCGGAAGCGGCGGCCGAAGCCGTCGGTCAGGCGTTCCAAGTCTGGCCCCTTTCCAAACACGGGAGGCGACGGCGTTTCCCCCGTCGCCCTTGCCGAAGATCCGGCGCGGCGGGTCGTCCATGGCGCAGGGCCGAAGGGCGAACCGCTCGGAGCGATCGACCGGCCTGAGGCGGCCGGTCAGGTGAGTCCTAGCGCGACAGGCGCTGACGGCGTTTGACAACCATCAAGCGGCGCGTCGCGGCTGGGTGAGCATCGGCGCGTAGAGCGCCGCGAAGCTGCCGAACGCCAGGCACCACAGAGTCGCGGACGCCGACAGCAGCGCCCCCTGCGCCTCGCCGGCGAACGGCGCGGCCACCCGCGAGACGGCCGCCGCGTTGATCGCGACATAGATGGCCGTGGTCCAGCGGTCGGCGGCCAGCGGGCGGCCGGTGTGGCCCCGGCTGGCGCGCGTCATGACCGCCAGGGTCATGACCCCGACGCCGCCCACGGTCAGGGCGTGGATCGCGGCCGTGGCGGGCACGACCGCCGGCCACAGCGCCGCGGCGCCGGCGAGCATCAGTCCCAGGGCCAGCCAGCCGTAGCCGAGGTGCAGGATCCAGACGAGCGGCTCGGCCGCCACGCGCAGACCCCGCCAGCGCGACAGCCGGGCGCCCAGCGCCACGCCTGCGAGCAGCAGCAGCCCGCCCGTCAGCGCCGTGTCGGGCAGCAGCGTCCAGGCCGCCGCGCCGGCGACCGTCAGGGTCAGCGCCGCCCTGTCGACCAGGCCGAAGACCTCGGGCTGCGGCGACAAGCCGCGCGCCTTCATCCAGTTGCGCGTGAAGCTGGGCGTGATGCGGCCGCCGATGAGGGCGATCAGGACGACCCCCACGCTCAGGGCCGCGCGTTGCCCGAAGGGCGTCGCGGCGCCGCCCAGGTGGAAGACGACATTGCCGGCGGCCAGCAGCGTGATCAGCAGCGCCACCGGCAGGTTCCGCCAGTTCCTGCCGGCGAGCACCTCGCGCCAGATGACGGCGGCGAAGACGATCAGGAACAGGCTGTCGATGACGGGGGCGGCCGGTCCGATGGCGTCAGCCGCGAGCATGGCCAGCCGCCCGGCGAGCCACAGCCCGACCAGTCCGGCCAGAGGCGCGCCGATCACTGGCATGCGGCCGGTCCAGTTGGGGACGGCGGTGGTCAGGAACCCGGCGACAATGGCCGCCAGGAAGCCGAACAGCATCTCATGCACATGCCAGTCGCGGGTGAAGGCGGCGGGACCGTCGCCGAGCACGCTCCACAGCCAGACGGGCACGACCAGCGCGCCCCAGGCAGAGCCGAACAGGAAGAACGGCCGGAAGCCGTAGGTGAACAGGGTCGAGCCGGCGTAGGCGCGACGCAGGGCTGCTGTGGTCATGGAGGACTTCTAGGCCAAGGCCCGTCGGATCGGTTTGACGGGCGTCAAGTCGCCGCTCACCCGCACTTCGAATAGCCGCAGGCGAAGCAGGTGTCGCAGCCCTCCTTGCGCACCAGGTCGAATGATCCGCAGCGCGGGCAGGCGCAGGCCTTCACCGGGCCCGCTTCAACGGCGGGCGCCGTCCCGGCAACTGCGGGCTCGACCGCCTCGCACCGCAGGTGTCGCTCGATCACGCCGCCGATCGCGGCCAGCATCGAGGGCACGTACCGGCCGTTGACCCAGGCCCCGCCGCGCGGGTCGAACACCGCCTTCAGCTCCTCGGCCACGAAGCTCACGTCGCCGCCGCGCCGGAACACCGCCGAGATCATCCGCGTCAGGCCCAGGGTCCAGGCGTAGTGCTCCATGTTTTTGGAATTGACGAAGATCTCGAACGGCCGCCGGCCCGTCTCGTCACGGATGTCGTTGAGCGTGACGTAGGTGGCGTGGGCGCTGTCGGGCCAGGTGATCTTGTAGGTCTTGCCGTCCAGCGCGTCGGGGCGGGCGAGCAGCTTCGGCTCCGGTGCGGGCGCGGGCGGCGGTTCGACGCTCAGCACCGAACCCGTGACGGCGTTGGGCCGATAGGTGGTCAGCCCTTTGCAGCCCGCCCGGTAGCCTTCACGATAGACGTCGCCGAACGCCTCGAACGCTATGTCCTCGGGGCAGTTGACGGTCTTGGAGATCGAGGCGTCGATGAAGCGCTGCGCGGCGGCCTGCATGCGCACGTGGTCAGCGGGGGCCAGGGTCTGGGCGGTGACGAAGACGTCGTCCGGCGGCGGCGTCTCGCCGTGCAGCCGCTTCCATACCGTCAGCGCATAGTCCTCGACCGCCTCCTCGCGGGTTGATCCGTCCGGCTGCCGGACCTTGCGGCGATAGGAGAAGGCGAACACCGGCTCGATCCCCGAGGAGACGTTTCCGGCCAGCAGTGATGTCGTCCCGGTCGGGGCGATCGAGGACAGGCATCCGTTGCGCAGCCCGTGCTCGCGGATCAGCTCCCGCGTCGCCTCGTCGAGGGACGCCAGGTTCGGCCGGTCGAGGATGGCCGGGTTGTAGAGCGGGAAGGGGCTCTTCTCGGCCGCCAGCTCGGCCGAGGCGCGATAGGCCTCGCGCTTCAGCAGCCCCAGCCAGTGTTCGGTCAGGACCACCGCGCGCTCGCCGCCGTAGGGCGCGCCGCAGAAGATGAGCGCGTCGGCCAGCCCGGTCACGCCCAGGCCGATCCGCCGCTTTCGCGCGGCCTCGAGCGCCTGCGCCTCGAGCGGAAAGCGCGAGACGTCGATGACGTTGTCCAGCATCCGCACCGCTGTCCGGGTCAGGGTGGCCAGCGCCGCCTCGTCCAGTCTGGCCTCGTCCGTGAACGGCGCCTCGACCAGCCGCGCCAGGTTGATCGACCCGAGCAGGCAGGCGCCGTAGGCCGGCAGCATCTGCTCGCCGCACGGATTGCTGGCCAGGATGGTCTCGCAGTAGCCGAGATTGTTCGCCGCATTGACGCGGTCGATGAAGATCACGCCGGGCTCGGCCGCGTCGTAGGTCGCCTGCATCAACCTGCGCCAGAGGTCGCCCGCGCGCACGGTCCGCACGACCTCGCCGCCGAACGTCAGCGGCCAGTCGGCGTCCCGGTCCAGGGCCTCCATGAAGGCGTCGGTGACCAGGACCGACAGGTTGAAGTTCCGCAGGCGCCCGGGGTCGCGCTTGGCGTCGATGAAGGCCTCGATGTCGGGGTGGTCGATGCGCAGGCAGCCCATCATCGCCCCGCGCCGCTGGCCCGCCGAGACGATGGTCCGGCACATGCTGTCCCAGACGTCCATGAAGCTGATCGGGCCCGAGGCCTCGGCGCCGACGCCGATCACCGGCGCGCCGGACGGGCGGATCGACGAGAAGTCCATGCCGACACCGCCGCCCTGCTGCATGGTCACGGCCGCTTCCCGGACATGCTCGAAGATGCCGTCCAGGCTGTCGGGAATCCCGCCCATCACGAAGCAGTTGAACAGAGTGACCGACCGCTCGGTGCCGGCCCCGGCGATCACGCGTCCGGCGGGCAGGAACCGGAAGTCGTCAAGCGCCTCCCGGAAGCGTTCTCTCCACAGCGCCCGGAGCCCGGGTTCCTCGGCCTCGGCCAGGGCACCGGCGACGCGGTCCCAGGTCGCCGACAGCGTGGCGTCGCCGCCGGTGGGCGCGGTGAAGCGGTACTTGGACGCCCAGATCTCGCCGGCCAGGGGGTTGTCGAACGCCATGATAGCCTCGCGGTTGGAAGGGCCCCGCAGGCTTGGCGAGTCGCCGGGCGGTCGCCACGACGCCCAGCATCCGGCGACCGGTCGGCGGACAAGTCGGCAGGCGACCTTCGTCAAGCCGCCGCCGCATCCGCTTCAATGCGTTTCGCCGGCGGGAAGCGCAGGGTCTCTGCGAGGAGACCCGACCATGATCCCGCTGACCGACATCCTGTTCCCGCGCCATGACTTCGTGTCGACGCCGCTCCGCGAGCCCGATCCTGCGCGCTTTGAGACCGAGGCGCTGATCGGCCACATCCTGCGGCGCTATCACGAGGTTCACCGCCGAGACTTCCCGGAGGCCATCCGCCTGGCCAGGCGCGTCGACGCCGCCCACGCCGACCATCCGGACCGCCCCCGCGGCCTGACCGACCACCTGGCCCTGATGGCCGCCGACCTCGAGGAGCACCAGCAGAAGGAGGAGCAGGTCCTGTTCCCGATGATGCTGGCCGGCGGCGCGCCGATGATCCGCTTTCCGATCGGGCGGATGCTGGCCGAGCACGAGGACGTCGAGGCTCAGCTCCGTCGCCTGAAGCAGCTCACCGGCGCGTTCCGCGCGCCTCAGGGCGCTTGCGGCAGTTGGCGCGAGCTCTATCGCCTCTGCGCCAAGATCGACGAGGACCTGCGCGCGCACATGCGGCTCGAGAACGATGTCCTGTTCGCGCGCTTCCTCGACGAGGCGGCCGGCCGCGACGTCTTCTAGAAGGCCAGCACGTCGACCAGCGCCCTGGGCCCTAGCGAAGGGGTTCCGGGGCGCCTGCGCACCAGCAGGTCGGCCCGGGCCAGCGCGCCCTGGCCGGCCGAATCCTGCCCGCCGGCGGGCTCGACGCCCATGCTGCAGCGATGGCCGAGCAGGAAGGCCTCGCGATCGCCGCCGGCCTGCAGCGCCTCGGCGAGCGGCAGCGCCGTCCAGGCCCAGGCCAGAGCCGGCGGCCGACCCGTCATGCCGGCGAGCAGGGGCGCCAGGAACAGCCGGGCGGTGACCATCGCCGCCGATGGATTGCCCGGCAGACCGACGACGATCCGGTCGCGGATCCTGCCCATCCACACCGGCTTTCCCGGCTTGATGGCGACCTTGGCGAAGACCGTCTCCATCCCTAGACCCTCGAAGACGCCCCGCGAATGGTCGCGCGCGCCCACCGAGGCACCGCCACAGACGACGACCACCTCGGCCTCGGCGAGCGCGGCCTCGGCCGCGGCGGAAAGGGCGGCCGGGTCGTCCCGGACCCGCCGGCGCGAGACGATGTCCGCGCCCCAGCCTGCGGCCAGGGCCGTGACGCCGTAAGAGACGCTCTCTGGAACGGCGCCGGCTGTCCGCCCGGCCATGCCCGGCGCCGCCAGTTCGTCGCCGGTGCAGAGAATGGACAGGCGCGGCCGTCGCCAGACCTGAACGCTCGCCTGGTCCGCCGCCGCCGCAGCCACCATGGCCCCGGAGGTCACCGTCACGCCGGCCTCGATCAACACGTCGCCGGCCGCGAAGTCGGACCCCGCCGCACGAACGTGCCGCGCCGCGCCAGGCGCCTCGGTCAGGATCGCGGTGTCGCCCTCGCGGCGCACGATCTCCTGGATCACGACACGGTCGGCGCCGGACGGCATCGCCGCCCCGGTGAAGATGCGGGCGCATTGGCCCGGCTGGATCGCGGCCCGCGGCGTGGCGCCGGCGAAGACGTCCTCGACGATGACCAGGCGGGCGCCGTCGACAGCGTCGGGCGCGCGCACGGCATAGCCGTCCATCGCCGCGGTGGCCGCCGCGGGGCAGGCGCGGGGGGCGATCACCGGCGCGGCCAGCACACGTCCGGCGGCTTCGTCCAGGTTGATCCGCTCGGCGCCGAGCGGTTTCGCCAGCAGGGCCACCCTGGCGCAGGCCTCGTCGAACCCGATCACGGGCAGATGCCGCGGTAGCGAGGCACCTGGCCGACCAGAGAGCAGGGCCGGAAGCGGCTGTCGAGTTCCTGCGCCAGCACCAGGTCCCAGGCGTCGCGACAGGCGCCGGTAGACCCGGGCACGCAGAAGATGAAGGTCTCGCCGATCTGGCCGGCCAGGGCCCTAGACTGGAGCGTGGAGACGCCGACGGTGCCGTAGCTGGCCTGGTGGAAGACGACCGCGAAGCCGTCCATTTCCCGCCGGAGCAGCGGCCGGATCGCCTCGGGCGTCACGTCGCGCGGCGAGAAGCCGGTGCCGCCGGTGGTCAGGATGACGTCCACGGCCGGATCGGCGACGAAGGCTTCGACCTGCGCCCGGATGGCCTCGACCTCGTCGGGAACGATGGCCTTGTGACACAGGCTGTGGCCCGCCGCCGACAGCCGCTCCGCCAGCAGCCCGCCGGAACGGTCGGTGGCTTCGGTGCGGGTGTCGGAAATGGTGAGGACAGCGATACCCAAGGGATAGAAGGGCAGATCTTCCTGGATGCACGCCTTGCTGGCGGACACGGCGGCGGTCATCTCAACCTCCCGAGAACGGTGACATGAAGGCAACCTCCTGCCCGGGCCGCACGATGGCCTCGCCATGGACTATCGCGCGGTCCAGTGCGATGCGCAGGGCGGGCTGAAGGATACTGTCGCAGCCGACGGCCGCCAGCCGCCGCCGCAGGTCCGCGAGTGCTATGCCCTCGCTCGGGATAGGCAGCCGCAAGCGGCGACCGAAGCGGTCCGCGATGCCGCCGAAAAAAAGTACCTCGATGGCGTACGGGGCGGTGCTGGGCGGGGAAGGCGTCTCACTCATATCGAGAGAATAGCCCGAACGAGCCTCAGCCGGATTGTCGGATATCAAATCCGCCTGTGCGCGATGGGTTATTGAACGGGCGGAATCGAGACGGAGTGAAACTTGCACAGCGCTGACCTCCTGCTCGCAGCCAGCCTGATGTTGGGCGCGGCTCTCTATTCGAGCGTCGGGCATGGCGGAGCGAGCGCCTATCTCGCCCTGATGAGTTTGTTCGGCGTGCCGCCGACAGTGATGCGGCCCACGGCCCTGGCGCTGAATCTGCTGGTAGCCGGCATCGGGTCTGCTCGCTATGTCGCTGCCGGCCAGTTCCGGTGGCGCACGCTCTGGCCCTTCCTGATTGGTGCGCTTCCGTCTGCGGTTCTGGGCGGCGCGCTGCGGTTGCCTGACCAGGTCTACAAGCCCCTGGTCGGCGTGGTGCTGCTGATCTCCGCCGCGAGAATGCTATGGCGCCGCCCCCTTGAGGCCGCCGAGCGGGCGCGAGACGTTCCGATCGGCATGGGCATCCTTGCCGGAGCCGGAATCGGTCTGCTCGCAGGCCTGACCGGCACGGGCGGCGGCATCTTCCTGTCGCCGCTATTGCTGGTCTTTGGCTGGTCAACGCCGCGACAGGCGTCCGGCATTGCTGCGCTGTTCATTGTCTGCAATTCCGCCGCCGGCCTCCTCGGCAACCTTTCAATCATCCAATCTCTGCCCCCGCAGCTGCCAGTCTACGCTGGCGCGGTCGCTGTCGGCGGAGTTTTCGGGACCTTTCTCGGAGCGCGGCTCAACTCGGCGACGCTCGTCAGGATCTTGGGTGTCGTTCTCGCCATCGCTGGCGTGAAACTCATCCTCGGCGCTTAGGCCTCCCTGCGACGCGCGGGCGAGATCTTCAGGGGTGTTGGCGTTGATCATCAGTGTCGCCTCGATCTCGACAAAGCCGCAGCCCGCTTCGGTGACGAAGCGGCGGATCGGCGGGTGAGAGCCCCTCACGGTGGCGGAGTGTAGGCGCGGCAGAAGCTCGGTGCTCCAAGCCGCGCAGAGCGGATGCAGATCTTCACCAGAACGTGCGATAGAGCAGAAGCGCCCGTTCGCCGCGGCCAGTAGGCGCGGCGCGATGTCACTGGGCGCGAGGGGTACGTCACAGGGCAAGGAGACCAGCCATCGAAAGCCCGCGGACTGCGTCCATTTCAGGCCTTGGACAATGCCAGCCAGCGGACCGTCCGGTCCGCCCGGAGGATCGTGCAGGACGCTAAAGCCTCGCTCTAAAGCCAAGCGCTCGGCCGCCGAACCGGGCCGGGCGCTCACCACCCGAGCCGCGCATGGGGCAAGCAGACCGAGGGCGCGGTCCAGCAACGGTACGCCGCGGAAGACGGCTGTTGACTTGTCGCTGCCAAACCGCGTTGACCGCCCCCCAGCGAGCACAACCCCGACCGCGGACGGTGTCATCATAAGTTGCACTCCTGTCACCCGGCCACCGACGCCAGAATGACGGCGTCAATCTATCGAATCTACCCCCGACCGGGGTTGCGGGGCTGCTCGTCGCCACTACCGGCAGATTGAAATGCTCCGGCTTCTAGAGGAGCGCGGTCAAGGGCGGCGACGCTTCCTTCTGGCTCTGACTCATCTTGGACGTCGGGAAGGTCCGCTTCGCAGTAGGGAAGCCAACGTTCGTTTGTCGGCGCTTAGCCAACGGTGAGAAACGACCCGTTGCGGACGTTGAAAGCGAAGCGGGGTAACGTGTTCTGACCCTTTGCAGAGTCCGCAGCCCATCTGGAGCAGCGACACCTTGGTTCAGAGCTCACACTGAGCGATTGTTGCGCGCCATGTGGCGGTGGGAACAGATGGAACCGGCGCAAATCCCGGAGCTGTTGACGCGGGGCGCGGCCGTGGGCGCGTTTGTCGGCGTCGCCCTGATCGTGGGGCTTGGCGCACGGTCGCCGGCCCGGGCGGCGGGCGTGCTGTTCAGTCTGGCGGCGGCGGCGCACACGCTGACGCAGGCTCCGCAGATCGATGGGGGGTTTGGCTGGGCCTGGCCGGTGATCTGGGCGCTCTCGGCGATGGGCGCGGGTCTGTTCTGGGCTTTCGCGACCGAACTGTTCGAGGATCGTCCGCGGCTTGAGCCCGTGCGATTCATCCCGGCCATGGCCTTGCTGGCGGTCGCGATCGCGGGAAATTGGGGGCCGCTTGCTGCCGAGCGCGCTTTGTGGCTGGTGCACAATCTGTTTGGCGCGGGGCTGATGATCCATGTGCTCATTGTCATAGCCGCCGGCTGGCGTGGCGATCTGGTGGAGCCGCGCCGGCGACTGCGCGGACCGATCCTCGGCGCCGCCGCCCTCTATGTGCTGTCGGTCACGGCCGTGCAGTCGGGGGAACTTTTCCTGGGCTCGGCGGAGGCTCTGTCGCCGATCGCGGCGGTCGCCCTGGCCGTGCTCGGTCTTCTCTCGCTGGCCGTGTTCGCCACGGCTGACCCGGCGCTTTTCGGACCGACGGCCTCGAAGCATTCCGAGGCTGGTGGAGCGGAGGGCGTTCCGGCGCTCGATCCCGAGGATGCCGCCGTCGCGCTCCGTCTCGACCAGCTCATGCGCGAGGAACGGCTCTATCGGTTGGAGACCCTATCAATAGGGACGCTCGCGCTTCGGCTGGGTCTGCCCGAATACCGGCTGCGCCGTCTGATCAACCAACGGCTGGGCCATCGCAACTTCGCCGCCTTCCTGAATCAATGGCGGATCGGGGAGGCCAAGGCCGCGCTGCTCGACCCTTCGCAGAGGGAAGTGCCGATCTCCACCATCGCGCTGGATGCCGGCTTCCAGTCGCTGGGTCCTTTCAATCGGGCCTTCCGGGCTGAAACCGGCCTCACACCGACGGCGTTTCGCGCCGGCGCCACCGTCTGACGGCGCGCCAAGACTTTGAGTCAGAAACAGAAATTCAAACGCAGCCATCGTGCCTTCAGGATCGGCTAGCCGCCGTTCGACGACGGCGAGCAAGGTGCACGGATGCGGACGAGTGTCCTGTCGGGCGGCAGCAACGCCCGGCAGAGGAAGACCGCCGTGAGCCTGTTCAACGTCACTCTGGAGGAAGTCACGCGCGTCCTCCCCTACGTCGTCGGTCTGGAAACGGGCCGCTATGTCATCACCGCCGGCCTCGCCAGCCTCATCGTCTGGGTGTTCTGGAACGCTGGGTTGAAGGCTCGAAAGATTCAGGCGCGCACCGCCCAGGCGGCGGACTTGCGCCGGGAGATCGCGACCTCCCTGCGTACGGCGCTGATCTTCGCCGCCGTCGGCTTCTGCATGTTCCTCGCCAAGAGCGCAGGCTGGCTGACGATCTATGATGACTTCGCCGTTCGGGGTCCGATCTATTTCGCCGTGACCCTGGTCCTCATGATCGTGGCGCACGACGCCTGGTACTACTGGACCCATCGGGCGATGCACCATCCGCGCCTGTTCAGGGCCTTCCACTGGACGCACCACAAGTCGAAGACACCGACACCCTGGACGTCCTACGCCTTTGACATCCCCGAGGCGCTGCTCATGGTCGCCTTCGTGCCGCTGTGGGCGGCGATCGTGCCGATGCATGACCTGGCGATTTTCGCCTTCATGACCTGGCAGCTGATCCGCAATGTCGCCGGCCATACGGGCGTGGAGCTGTCTCCGGTCTCTGGCAAGCCGTCGCGTCTGTTCGGCTGGCTCAACACCACCACCCACCACGACCTTCACCACCAGTCGCCGGGAAACAACTTCGGCCTCTATTTCAGCTGGTGGGACCGGCTGATGGGCACCGAACATCCGGAGTACCAGGCGC
>JAYRYI010000014.1:0-30062 GCA_041917095.1 Caulobacter sp.
CCCCGCGGCCGGCCGGCTGCGCAACATCGAAGGCTGCGCCGGCCGACCGCTACCGCCGACGCCACAGATCAACTATCAACCCCAAGGACTCTCACAATGATCGAGGGACCAGAGGGGGGCAGGTCACTTTCGCTCTCAGAACTCCGGAGACTGGCAGAGAGCGGCGACAAATACCGCGAGTTTGACCTTGATTCGGACATCGGCAAGGTCCGCCACATTGAGGATCCGTGCCACGCACTGAAGGTCGTCCAGGCGAAGCTCGCTCAACTGCTTGGTCGAATCGCGCCCCCTGACTACCTCCATTGCCCTGTTCGAGGGCGAAGCTACGTGTCCAACGCCGCTCGCCACATGGGAAATCGAGTCGTCCGATCTCTCGACATCAAGAAGTACTTCCCAAACACCCCCAGCCGGCGAGTGTATTGGTTCTATAAGAACGTCCTTTGCTGTCCCAAAGACATCTCTGGGCTCCTGACGGCGCTTACGACGTACAACGGTCACCTTCCGACAGGTAGCCCACTCAGTCCGGTGGCGGCATTCTTCGCCCATTACGACATCTGGCAGGAGATCGGTGCCTACTGTGCTGAAAACAGCCTAACACTGTCGGTGTACGTTGACGATTGCACAGTCTCCGGGGCTCGCGTGTCAGGGCAGCACATGTGGGCGATCAAACAGATCATTCACCGCGCTGGGCTTCGCTACCACAAGGAAAAGGCGTACTTTGACCGGCCGGCGGAAGTGACCGGCGTCATCGTTCGAGGCAGGACTCTGCAGGCTCCAAACCGTCAGCTCAGAAAGCTGAAGGCCGCGCGAGACGACCTCCAAAAGAACCCCGAGCGCGACGATCTTCGCAGTCGAGCGCTGGGGTTGGCGGGTCAGGTGGGCCAAATCACTAAGGCCAGCACCTAGCCCCTGGACGCCGTCCCTCAGTAGTAGAACCGCTCCTCGACGATCTTGCCGTCCCTGACGGTGTAGACCGCCACCTCGTCCATCTGGCGGCGCTCGCCGGTGGCCTTGACGGTCAGGTCCATGCGGAAGATCAGCGCGAATTGGTCGCCGTTGAGGAACGGGCCTTCGCACGCGTTCTTGTGGACGTCGTGGTTGGCGGTCCACCACTCGCCCTTGGCCTTGACGCCGCAGACGCCTTCGATGCGGGCCATGTCGCCCGGCATGGCCTCGAGGCTGACGACGTCCGGGCTCCAGTATGTCTCGCCCGCCTCGTCGAACGCGCCGGCCTTGCACAGGGCGGTGAAGTCGTCGGCGAGGGTCTTGATGTCGGTCATGGCAGGGTTCCTTGGCTTGAGAACCCGACCGTCGCACAGCCCTGCCGCCAGCGTGGTGTCAGCAGCCTGGCATCAGGCGCGAGGAATCGACAGGCCGCAGCGACCGTGAGACCTTGCCGCCAGTCGCTATCAGTGCGGATCGGGCGGGCCTCGCCGGGATTTGCGTGACGTACGGCCCGTTCCTCCGCGCGCAGGGAGGAGACCGTCGTGTCCATCATTCGCGCCGCACTGGCCGCGGGCGCTCTCGCCGGGGCCATGGCCTTGTCCATCGTCCCGACACCCGCTTCCGCGCAACGGACGCAGAAGGAAGTCATCGCCGAGATCAACGGCTCGATCAGCTGGATCGACTATCTGCTCCGCCGGGCGGACCAGGGCGACCTGATCATCGAGTTGGCCGGCGACGAGGAAGCCGGCGACAACCGGGGGGCCGCCATCGAAACCCGGTTCATCCCGGTCAACGGCGACACGGTCATCCGGTCGCTGCAGCGGGCGGTCACGGATGGCGAGATCACCAGCGAGGAAGCGACGGTGGCCGTCATCCTGTGGGGGCGCCAATCGGGGCGGAAGCTGAACCTGCTGCGCCGGATGCGCGCGGAACTGGTCGAACGGCGCACCCATGCCCTTCGCTACGGCCCCTTGCAGCCGTGGGAGCTCGGCCGGCCGCCGGCCGATTACACGCCGCCGCCCGCCCGGCAGGCCGCGCCCCTCGGCTTCGCCGACTGCGTCGCCGAGGGCGTCTGGGCCAACACGGTCGAGGGCCTTTCCAGCTCGACCTGGACGATCGACGCCGACGGAAAGGCCCGTGAGTCCGGGATGGGCGGCGTGCGCGGCGAGGCCAGCCTCAGCGGCTCGACCCTGACCATCGACTGGGACGCCGGCGCCTATGCCGGGGTCTACGAGATCGACCTGGATCCCGGCTGCGCGACCGGCGAGGGCACGATGACCTGGACCCGGGCCCCCGGCGGCGGGAAGTCGTTCCCGTCGACGTTCCGGCGGGTTTCCGGGCCGGCCGACGGCGTACCGAAGAACTGAGCCCTTCAGTCGGGCCGGGTGGTCAACGGGCCGGAGCGAGGGACGAGATCCTGACGCCGCGCCCGTCCGCTGCCGCCACTCGCTGTCAGCAGGGCCTCTGGCCTTCCCGCCCCGCCGCGCCTACCTTTGCGTTCATGTCCCGTTCCCCCGGTGTAGAAGACGTCTCCGCCACGTTCGTCCATGATCTGGCCGACGCGCCAAACACGCCTTTGGGCGCCCCCATGCTGTGGACGCCGCACCGGCCCGCGCGCCCCAGCAAGTCCGAGGGCGGCCGTCGCTTCAACCTGGTGTCGGAGTACAGCCCGGCCGGCGACCAGCCGACGGCCATCCGCGACCTGGTCGAGGGCATCAACGCCCGCGAGCACGACCAGGTGCTGCTGGGCGTCACCGGCTCGGGCAAGACCTTCACCATGGCCAGCATCATCGCCGAGACCCAGCGTCCGGCCCTGATCCTGGCGCCGAACAAGACCCTCGCCGCCCAGCTCTACAGCGAGTTCAAGAGCTTCTTCCCGGACAACGCGGTCGAGTATTTCGTCAGCTACTACGACTACTACCAGCCGGAAGCCTACGTCCCGCGCACCGACACCTTCATCGAGAAGGACTCCAGCCGCAACGAGCAGATCGACCGCATGCGCCACGCCGCCACGCGGGCGATCCTGGAGCGGGACGACGTCATCGTCGTCGCCTCGGTCAGCTGCATCTACGGCATCGGCTCGGTGGAGACCTACACGGCCATGACCTTCGGCCTGGAGGTCGGCCAGAAGATCGACGACCGCCAGATCGTCGCCGACCTCGTCGCCCAGCAGTACAAGCGCAACGACCAGGCGTTCGAGCGCGGCATGTTCCGCAAGCGCGGCGACACCATCGAGATCTTCCCCGCCCACTACGAGGACCGCGCCTGGCGCATCCAGCTGTTCGGCAACGAGATCGAGGCCATCTCGGAATTCGACCCCCTCACCGGGAAGAAGACCCAGGACCTCCCGTCGGTGAAGATCTACGCCAACAGCCACTACGTGACCCCGAGGCCGACGCTTCGCCAGGCCATCAGCCAGATCAAGATCGAGCTCAAGGAGCGCCTCGACTGGCTGGTCGCCAACGGCAAGCTGCTGGAGGCCCAGCGGCTGGAGCAGCGCACCCAGTTCGACCTCGAGATGATGGAGACCACCGGCAGCTGCGCCGGCATCGAGAACTACAGCCGCTACCTGACCGGCCGCCGGCCGGGCGAGCCGCCGCCGACCTTCTTCGAATACATCCCCGACAACGCCCTGCTGTTCACCGACGAGAGCCACCAGACTGTCCCGCAGATCGGCGCCATGTACCGCGGCGACTACCGCCGCAAGTTCACCCTGGCCGAGTACGGCTTCCGCCTGCCCAGCGCGATCGACAACCGCCCGCTCAAGTTCGAGGAGTGGGAGGCCATGCGCCCGCAGACGGTCCACGTCAGCGCCACCCCGGGCCCGTGGGAGATGGACAAGGCCGGCGGCGTGTTCGCCGAGCAGGTCATCCGCCCGACCGGCCTGATCGACCCGCCGGTCGAGGTCCGCCCGGTCGCGAAGAACAACGCCAGCCAGGTCGACGACGTCATCGCCGAGGCCCGCGACACCGCCGCCCGCGGCTACCGCACCCTGGTCACGGTCCTGACCAAGAAGATGGCCGAGGACCTCACCGAATTCATGCACGAGCAGGGCCTGCGCGTGCGCTACATGCACAGCGACGTCGACACCCTCGAGCGCATCGAGATCATCCGCGACCTGCGGCTCGGCGCCTTCGACATCCTGGTCGGCATCAACCTGCTGCGCGAGGGCCTGGACATCCCCGAGTGCGGCCTGGTCGCCATCCTGGACGCCGACAAGGAGGGCTTCCTCCGCTCGGAGACCAGCCTGATCCAGACCATCGGCCGCGCCGCGCGGAACGTGGACGGCAAGGTCATCCTCTACGCCGACACCGTCACCGGCTCGATGGAACGGGCCATGGCCGAGACCCGCCGCCGCCGCGAGAAGCAGCAGGCCTGGAACGAGGCCAACGGCATCACGCCGGAGAGCGTCAAGAGCCGCATCAAGGACATCCTCGCCAGCCCCTACGAGCGCGACCACGTCCGCATCGACGCCGGCGTCGCCGAAAGCGCCAAGCCGTTCATGGGCTCCAACTTCCAGGCCACCCTGCGCGACCTAGAAACCCGCATGCGCGAGGCCGCCGGCAACCTGGAGTTCGAGACCGCCGCGCGCCTGCGCGACGAGATCAAGCGCCTGAAGATGATGGACCTGGAATTCGCCAACGACATGCTGACGGCGGAGGGCGAGACGGCGGACCGGTCAGCGCCGATGCGCGAGCGGAAGGCGGCCCGGGCGGAGGCGGCGGAGCGGTTTCGGAAGGGGCGGAGGTAGGGGGGGGCATGACAATTTCTTGACGAGATCGCTTCCGCCTCTCCACTATGGCGCGTAGATTGGGGCGGAGGTCATCGGGTTTGGAACAAGCAGCAGATAGTCGTGCCCAAACGAAGGGCCCCAAGCGGCACGCTTGTTTCCTTCGCAAACTCCCGAGTTTACTCGGCAAGATTGATCGTTGGGTTGGAGAGCAATTCACCCTTTATGGAGCAATACGGCGCTGCGGATGGAGGCACTGGCGACCCGCGCTGTCAGAGCTTCTCATTACGCTAATCTTTGCGCTTCTTCCGCTCTGGGCGCCCATCATAGCATTGGCGATGTTCGGCAAAGAAAGTGGCTCAATTCCGGATACACTCTTTGATCAAATAAAGAATGGTGAGCTTTATATACTTGCTGCCGGCCTTCTAACTCCCATATATTACTTTACATTTCCGCAGATACGCGACAATATAAAGACAAAATTCACTCCGTTTCCATCGCAACAGCTCCTTATACTAATATTCATGGCCATTGTCATCGTTGCCGTACTAGCAGTGTCGGCAACAAAGGTGCAGGCAACGGCAAATGGCATTCGCCCACAGATGATCCACCTGTCGATGTATCTGTTTTCATTCTGTGTCCTAGTGTTTCTAATGACTCTTGCAGTGCGGAACAGCCTGCCAGAATTGGTGGAACAGGCGTTCGATGAGCAATCGCGAAGGGAGCAGCAAGAGGCCCCGCCACCAGGTGACAATCTAGCGCGGCAACAAGAAACACCGGTTGACCCGGAGCATCTAATCGCCAGCGTCCTCAAGGAGCACACCGTTCAGGGAACCGGCAATGCGTGAGTTCCCAGCGATCTCTGACCCCGACAGCATCGAGTTTACACTTCCGTGTATTCAAGTCGATCAGCCGGTCGGGACGCTCTATGTCGGCAGCATTCCCTTCAAGATTCTCTGCGCAATCGCGGACTTCGACGTTCGTCACGTCATTCAGCAAGAAAGCGATCTCGACAAGTATCTTGGAATTCAACGCCCGCTTAATCAATCTCGTGTGAGAGAGATCGAGCAGTACGTAAATTTTGCTGACGCATCGTTTCCAACTTCAATTATCATTGCAGTCGACGAGCGTTGTGCAGTTTTTGATCGCGCAACGTCAACAATGAAAATCAGAAACGTCAGGGATGATACCAATCCTGTTCTCGTAAGAAACATCGCACGCGTCATTGATGGTCAACACCGGATTGCAGGACTCTATCAATGCAGACAGGAACGATTTGATTGCCCGGTGACAATTCTCATAGGTATGGACATTTCTGACCAAGCACAAATGTTCGCGCGGGTAAATTTGAGCCAGAAGCCCGTAAGCCCGAGTCTGGTCTATGATCTTTTTGAGCTGGCGAAGACACGAAGCCCACAGAAGACATGTCACGACGTCACTGTGAAGCTGGATCGAGAGAACGGCGGCCCCTTCTTCAAGCGCATTAAGCGCCTTGGGACCGCAACTCCCGGAAGAGATGCCGAGTTCCTAACCCAAGCGACTGTCGTATCCGGGATAATGCAGCATGTCTCAAAGCAACCTGACCTAGACAGAGATCTTTACATTCGAGGCAAGGTGCCACCGCCTCCATCCCGCCGAGATAAGGAAGCGATGATCTTTCGGGAATGGTTCCTCGAGGGTAGAGATGACGAGATTTTTCGCGCCGTTTCGGAACTATTCAGGGCTGTCGCAATCCGATGGCCTGGTGCTTGGAATTCTCAAGGTGCCGGGTATGTACTTCCTCGGACAAGCGGCTACCTCGCGCTCATGAGATTCCTAAGGAACTCTACGCTTTACTGGAACGGCCCCGGGCACCTCGTCTCTGCCGATAAGCATCTTAGGCTTCTGGAGGATGTGAAGATCGACGATGATGATTTTACGACAGAGAACTTCAAGCCCGGAGGCAGCGGAGAGTCGCTCCTCTATCAACGCCTAGCGGCTGCTGTGCCGAAGTAGCTACTCCGCCGCCACAGCCGCCGAGTTGTACGCATACGTCTTCCAGTCCGGCGCATAGTCCGCGTCGGCCTGGTTGCCCCACACCGCCCACTTCTTCCGTTCGCCGCGGGCGAACATCTCCAGGTACGGCCCCGGCGAGCAGGCCTCGATCAGCTCGTACTGTTCGTCCGGTTTGCGGCTGTGCTCGCGCTTGCGGGTCTCGATCATGTTCACCTGGCTGCGGCCCGGCGGCAGGGTGCGGGCGTTCTTGCCGCGCACGCCGAACAGGATGATCTCGGTCACGTTCCGGAAGTAAAAGCCGACACCGCGCCCGTCCGAGCCGCCATCCTTCCGGATCTTGTGCCAGATCAGGTTCGACTTGTACTGGAAGCCCCAGGCATTCAGCACTTGGAGCCCCTCCGGCAAAAGCGCGTTCGGCACCCACATGTAGAGGTGCGCCGTATCGTCGGCGATGCCTTCGACCGGCAGGGCGCAGATGTCGTCGAGCGTCATCGTGGGATAGCGGTTCAGCCGCTTGTGCTCGGGCGCCACCTTGCCGGTGCGGTTCTGGAACTGCCACGGGGGGTCGGCGAGGATCGTCTTGAACTTCCGCCCGCGCGCAAAGCCGGCGAGGTTCGCCGCCGCAGCCAGCCCGGTTTCCGTGATCGCCATTGCGCCCTCGTCTTCGGCGAATCGCCGATGCATCGCACGAGGGTAGCTGCTCAGGCCCTCGCGCGGCACAACCTTAGATCGTTCTTGCTTTGTTCGAAAGCGATTTAGTCGACCACCGCCTGCGGCGTAATGCCGATCGCCAGCACCGGGCAGGCGCCGTTCCGACCCGCGTTCAGGCGATAGAGCAGCTTACCCATCCAGGTCGTGCTGGCCCCATACTTCGTGCTGACCGGGCGCGCGACGCCAGCCTTCGTGACTTCTGGATTGCCCTTCTTGTCGAGCGAATGGCCGAGCCCCTTGATGAACTCGGTCATCGACAGACCGCGCGTCACCAACACGCCCACATCCACGACACCACACTGCGCAAAGGCGCTGAAAGCATAGAGGTCGCGATCGAACGTCTGGTCCTTGCTGTTCCATTCGAGATCGAATGCCACACGATCTTTCACGTAATCGACCTTGTGACCATCCAGATATCGAGGGCGGCGGATTTCGCGGACGGTTTTGGTCGATCCGTTCCTATCGGGCGTCTTGTCGTGCGAGATCAGCTTGACGACCAGGTCGCCCTGGATCGTCGTTTCCTTCCACCCCTTGGGGCGCAGGCTCGCTGATAGCAGCTTGGGAATCTCGGACTCGTTGCCGCCGGCGGTCCGGATCATTGTCTTGGTGATCTGGAACTCTCGCAGCGCCTGACAGAGCTCCGCGAAGTGCTCCGGATGGCTGACGGCAAGGATCGTGACCGCGCTGCGGTAGCTGTAGAACTCGTATTTCTTCCGCAGATCCTCGGGGATGTACTTCTCGATCAGCCACTCAGGATCGGCGGCTTCCGCCGTTCGCGCGACATCGCCCACGGAAACGTCTTCAGGGGTTTCGTCTTCGTTTTCGTCGCTCGCCATTCCGGGACGATGCAACGGATTCGTGTAGGGGACAAACCCCTCACCCAAACGCCGGCAGCCCCCGCTTAGCCAGCAACTCCACCATCGCGGACCGTGTCACGCCCAACCGCCGCGCGGTCGCGTCGATGGCCGCCAGCACACCCGAGTCCAGTGACAGGTTCGCCTTCACCGGACGGCCGAGGTCGCGGATCAGCGGGACGGTGGCGTAGAGCACCTCGCCCGTCTCGGGATCGGCTTCGGCCTCAGCGCGCACCGCTTCGAAGGGCCTACCCCCTCCCTGCGCGGGAAGGTCTCGCGGCGCCCCCCTGTTCTTCCGCTCATCCTCGCGGAAGCGAGGACCCAGGCTTACGGCCGGTGCACTCATGGCTGCCGCTGTCCGCGCCAATCCCCGCGATGCGTGGACGTTCAACAAAGCCTGGGTCCTCGCTTCCGCGAGGATGAGCGGAGGTGTTGGGAATGCTCCCGAGAAACCCCTCATCCGGCCGCTGCGCGGCCACCGTCTCCCGCAAGGGGAGAAGGATGCGCACCCGGAAAGCGAGACTCCCGGGACATATACTCCCGGGACAAGGCGGGACATTCGGCCCCTTCCGGCCCCTGGAATCGCGGGGAAAGCGGCGCGCCAATCCACCTCCCCCGGGCGCGGGCGCACACTGCCCGGCATGAGAGCCAAGCCGAAGACCACATACGTCACCGCCTGCCCCGCCACCTGGGAGCTGATCCGCGCCGCCTACCTGTCCGGCCTCTCCGCCCCGACGGCGGCGGCGCGGTTCGGGGTGTCGGTCGGGGCGCTGCGCAAGCGGGCGCAGCGGGAGGGCTGGACCAAGCGGGCCTACGTGGCCGGCGGGGCCGGCGTAGCCTTGTCGCGCCCGGGCCCGGGGACCGTCGCCCGGGCGGCCGGCGAGGGTCCGCCGCTGCACGCGGGCGACCTGCCGCCCCACCTCGCCGACGCGGGGGAGCGCATGCAGCGGCCGGTCTCCTACGAGGCCCCCAGCGTCGCGCGCGCCTCGCTGCGCATGGCCGTCCGCAGCCTGGCGGCCGGAGACCCGCTGGCCGCGCTGCGCCACGCCCGCGCCGCCCAGCAGATCGCGCAGCTCGACAATCTGATCCCCTGGAGCGGCGGGGACGAAGACCCGCTCGAAGCGGAAGCGAGACAGTCTGCCTTCGCCGAGTTCGCCTTCAGCGTCGCCGGCGAGCTGGCGACCGCCCTGATGACCGGCGAGAACATCCCGCCCGGCTACCTGGCCCGGGCCGACGCGTGGCGCCGGCGGCACGAGGCGAACGCCGCGGCGCGGGCCGCCCGCGCTGCGGCGGAGGACGCGGCATGATTTCGCCGGAACTCGCGCAACTCGCCGAAACTCGTCGATCTCGCGCGCCGATCTGCACGAACTGGAGACGTGTGGAGAAGCGGGGACACGAAGTGGGGACACACACCCCTTTCCTGCCGGGCAGGTCGACGCGGTCAGGGGGAAGCGGTGCGGGTCGCCGCGCTTCCCACCCGCCGCCGCACGGCCTTGACCAGCCGCCAGAGCAGCCACAGCAGCGCGGCCAGGGCCAGCGGGACCAGCAGCGGCGCGGCCAGGGCCAGCAGCACGGTGGCGAAGGCCAGCAGGTCCTCGACCACCGAGACGATCGGGTTCAGCAGGCCGCCGGTCGTCGCCGTGCTGGCCACCCGCGTGCCGCTCTGGGCGGCGTGGAAGGCGAAGGCGGTCGGGGCGCCGATGACCACGCCGGCGACGGCGGCGACCACCGGGTCGACCCCGGCGAAGACGCTGCCGGCCGCGATCACGGCGGCGACCGGCCGGGTGACCGTGCCGATGGCGCTGAGGGCGTGGTCGAGGAAGGGGACCTTGTCGGCGGCCAGCTCGAGCGCCGTGGCGATGGCCAGGGTGATCAGCGCCGCGTCGGAGCCGAGCCACTCGGCCTTGTCGTTGAGGTCGATGCCGAACAGCTGGAACCGCGCCGCCAGGGCGAGCAGCAGCAGCGGCAGGAAGGCGCGCAGCCCCGAGGCGGCCGCGAGGCCCAGGCCCAGCAGCGCCGGCAGCACCCAGATCTGGAGCAGCTCCATGGGCATGACGGGAGGAGATACCGGACCGGCCCCGCTGGCAAGCCGGACGGCTTGTCGGCCGGGCGACGAAGGGCCAAGCTGGCCGCTCGACACAGGGGAGAGCTCTGATGATGCGTGCGACCTTGCTTGCGGCCGGTGGCGTCGCGTTGATCCTGACGCTGGCGGCCTGTTCGAAGAAGACGGAAGAGACGGCCGCCGGCGGATCCGGCGCCGCCGCCCCGTCGGCGTCAGCGTCGTCGGCGGCGATCCCGAAGCCGACCCCCGGCAAGTGGCGGATGACCACCCTGGCCGCCGACATGCCGGCCGGCATGCCCGCCCTGCCGCCGGTCGATATCTGCATCACGCCGGAGATGATCGCCGACGACCGCTGGACGGCGGGACCGGGCGGCAAGCCGGAGAGCTGTTCGGAGTACAGCGTCACCGCCGTCGGCGGGGCGGTGAAGACCCACGCCGTCTGCTCCGACGGCGGGGTGACCAGCACCATCGATTCGACGCTCACCGGCGACTTCAAGCAGCGCTACACCGCCGACTCGACGGTCAGCAACGCGCCGGCCACGCCCGGCGTGCCCAACCCGATCCGCATGACCGCGACGATGGAGCGGGTCGGCGACTGCTGAGAAGCATGAACCTTCGGTCATCCGGCCGACAGGCGATTGACTTGACGCTACGCCATACCCCACCTTCGAATTCGACCGACGGCGGCAGACCGCGGCGGATTTGGGAGGAGACCGCATGACCGAGGCCGTCGCGCCGGAGGGCGCAGCCGTGTCCGCAGGACCGGGGCCCAAGCCCCGTGTCGGAGTCGGCACGCGCGCCATCTACGGCTTCGGGTCGATCGCCTTCGGGATCAAGGACAACGGCTTCCGGGTCTTCCTGCTGCTGTTCTACAACCAGGTCGTCGGCCTGCCGGCGTCGAGCGTCGCGCTGGCCGTGATGACGGCCATGCTGATCGACTGCGCGATCGATCCCTTCATCGGCCGGATGAGCGACAACTTCCGCAGCCCGTGGGGCCGCCGTCACCCGTTCATGTACGCCTCCGCGCTGCCGGTGGCGCTGTCGTTCCTGATGCTCTGGAACCCGCCCGCCGGATGGGACGACACAGCGCTGTTCTGGTACCTCGTGGTCGTCGCCGTGATCGTGCGGACCTTCATCACCCTCTACGAGATCCCCTCCTCGTCGATGGCCGCCGAACTGACCAACGACTACACGGAGCGGTCGGCGATCCTGGGCTGGCGCTATTTCTTCGGCTGGTGGGGCGGGCTGACCCTGACCATCGTGATGTTCTGGTTCCTGATGCGCGAGACGCCGGAGCATCCGAACGGCCAGCTCAATCCGCAGGCCTACGTCGAGTACGGCTACATCGCGGCGGCGCTGATGTTCGTGTCGATCATCGTCTCGGCCGCCGGAACGCATCGCTTCATCCCCTGGATGCCGCAGCCGGGGCCCGGCGAGAAGCGCTCGGTCCGCGCCGTCGCCCGCGAGATGTTCGACACGCTGAACATCCGGCCGTTCCTGGCGATCACCGGCGTGGGCCTGGTCGCGTCGGTGGCGACGGGGGTCGGTTTCTCGCTGGCCTTCTACTTCACGACCTACTTCTGGAAACTCAATCCGTTCTGGACCGGCGTCCTGCAGATCGACAGCTACATCTCCGCGACGATCGCGCTGTTCGCCGCGCCGATGCTGACCAAGCGATCGGGCAAGAAGTTCGCCGGCGGCATGCTGCTGCTGGCCTCGGTGCTGGTCGGCTTCCTGCCGCTGTTCCTGCGGCTGATCGGCGTCTTCCCGGGCGACGACGCGCTCGTGCCCGGCACGAAGATCCCGCAGGTCGTGGCCTGGCTGTTCCTCGACGGCGTGGTGCGCGGCATCCTCGGCATCACCGCCAGCATCCTGATCACCGCCATGCTGGCCGACGTCGTCGAGTACAGCGAGGCGCGCACGGGCCGGCGCAACGAGGGCCTGTTCTTCGCCTTCACCAGCCTGATCCAGAAGGCGGTCAGCGGCGTCGGGGTGATGGTCGCCGGCGTCATCCTCACCGCGGTCAGCTTCCCCGTCGGGGCCAAGCCCTCGGAGGTGCCGGAGGAGGTCGTGAACAACCTCGCCTGGGTCTATATGCCGACGATGATCATTCTCTACGGCCTGTCGGTCGGCATCCTGCAGGCCTACAACATCACCCGCGAGAGCCACGAGGCGACGGTGCGCGAACTGGCGGCCCGCACCCAGGCCGCCGAGGACGGCGCGCCCGGCCAGGCTCCGACCTAGCCGGCGGCTTCGGTGAAGGCGCTGTAGACCAGCGTCCGCAGCTCGCGGCGCACCGGATAGGCCGACGAGGGCAGGACCTGGGTCATGAAGACCACGGTCATGTCCTCGAGCGGATCGACCCAGAAGAAGGTGCTGGCCGCACCGCCCCAGAAGAAATCGCCCTTGCTCCCCGGGATCATGGTCGCGGCCGGATCGATGGTGACGCCGAAGCCCAGGCCGAAGCCGACGCCGGCGTAGGTCGCCTCGCTGAACAGCGACTTCGACATCTGCGTCAGGTCCTTGTTCCCCGGCAGATGGTTGGCGGTCATCAGCTGCAGCGTCTTTGGGCTAAGCAGCCGCGCGCCGTCCAGCTCGCCGCCGTTCAGCAGCATGCGCGCGAACCGCATGTAGTCGGCCATGGTCCCGACCAGGCCGCCGCCGCCGGAGTGGAAGCCGGTCTCGGCCAGGTAGGAGCTCTTTTCGGGATCGTCCTGGAGCGCCGGCGCGCCGGGCTTCACGGCCTTGGAGCCCAGCACCCCGGCGGCGTAGCAGGCTGTCAGACGGTGCTTCTTGTCGGCGGGCACGGTGAAGGCGGTGTCGACCATGCCCAGCGGCTTGAAGATCTTCTCTTCGAGGTAGGTCGGGAACGGCATGCCGCTGATCTTCTCGACCAGATAGCCGAGCACGTCGGTGCTGACCGAGTAGTTCCAGGCGTCGCCCGGCGAGAACACCAGCGGAATGGTCGCCAGCTTGTCGATGAACTCCTGCATCGTGCCGTGGCGCAGATCCTCGGCGACCTTCAGCTTGCGGTAGGCGGCATCGATATTGCCCTGCATCTGGAAGCCGTAGGTCAGGCCCGAGGTGTGGCGCAGCAGGTCGATCATCATCATCGGCCGCGCCGGCGGCGTGGTCGCCCAGCCGGCGTCCGTGCCCGCCGCGAACACCCCGAGGTTCGCCCATTCCGGAATGAACTTCGCCACCGGGTCATCCAGCGCGACGAGGCCCTGCTCGACCAGCATCATGAAGGCGACCGACGTCACCGGCTTGGTCATCGAATAGATGCGGAAGATGGCGTCCTTCTCGAGCGGCCGGTTCCGCTCGCGATCGGCAAGGCCCAGCACCTCGTCCACCGCCAGCTTGCCGCGCCGCCAGACCTGTACCTGGGCGCAAGGCAGCTTGCCCGTGTCGATGTAGCGTTCCCTGAGGAAAGCGGGGATGCGCGCCAGGCGCTCCGACGACAGTCCGATGGCTTCCGGCTTGGTCACTGGCCTACTCCTGGCTGCGGCATCTCGACCCACTTATCGAAGCATGGGTACGCCGCAACCCAAACTTTACCGCCCGGGACGATGATTTCCACAAAGCCATGGGGTGGAAATGTCAGAGGCGCCTTCGAAAATCGCGCCGACCGAGCTGGATATCGAGGCGGCGCGCTGGTTCTTCCAGAACTCCGTCGATGTCTTCGCCCTTCTGCGCGGGGGCCGCGTCGAACGGATCAACCCCGCCTGGACCGAGATGACCGGCTGGTCGATCGAGGAAACGATCGGCCGTCACCTCTCGGAGTTCGTTCACCCGGACGACATGCCGGCGATCCGAGAGGTCATGCCGACGCTTCGCGAGGACGGCCACGTCCGCACCGAGCATCGGGTCATCCGCAAGGACGGCGGTGTGGTCTGGGTTCGCTCGCGGGCCAAGAAGGGCACGGTCGATGCGACGATCGTGGTGATCGAGGATGTCACCGAGGAACAAAGCCAGCGCCAGGACCGCGACGACGCGGCCCGCGCCAACGAGCTTCTGCGCGAGGCGGGCGGCATCATGTTCTGGCGCTTTGACCCGGACACCAGCCTCTACACGATCGATCCTGACCTTTCCCGACCGGGCGGCAAGGGTGTTGTCGGCAATCGGGTGATGACCGCGGCGGAAATGACGTCCGAGATCCATCCCGAAGATCAGGACCGGCTGACGTCGGCCTTCATGGCCACCCTTAGGACCGGTGATCCGCATCTGGTCGAGTATCGGCATGAGGCCGCCGAGGGCAGCTGGGTGCGACTGCGCGCCGCGTGGCGGGGACTGCGTCAGAGCAAGTCCGGCTTCTGGCAGGTCCTCGGCATGACCCAGGATGTCACCGAGGTCGCCGAGGCGCGCGACGCGGCCCTTGCCGCCGCCGAGGCCAAGGCCCAGTTCCTCGCCAACATGAGCCATGAGATCCGCACGCCGATGAACGGCGTGCTGGGGGTGCTGCACCTGTTGAAGGGCGAACCGCTGTCCGAGGACGCCCGCAAGCTGGTCGCCGAGGCGGTCGGCTGCGGCCAGATGCTGTCGGAATTGCTGAACGACGTCATCGACTTCTCGCGCATCGAGGCCGGCCGGCTGGAGCTGGCGCCGGAACCGATCGACCCCGCCGCCCTGCTGGCCAGCGTCGCCGATCTGCTGCGCCCCCAGGCCCGGGCCAACGGGCTTTGGCTAAATGTCGAGGCCGGGGCCGATCTGGGCTGGGTGTCGGTCGATCCGGTCCGTCTGCGCCAGATCCTGTTCAACCTGATCGGCAACGCCGTGAAGTTCACGCTGGAGGGGGGCGTCGACATCCGGCTGTCCGCCGCCACGGTCGATGGCGCGCCCGGCCTCCGGTTCGAGGTGGCGGACACCGGCGTCGGCATCTCGGACGAGGCGCAGGCCTATCTGTTCCAGCGGTTCCACCAGGCCGACGGATCGACCACACGGCGCTTCGGCGGCTCCGGCCTGGGCCTGGCGATCAGCCGCCGGCTGGCGGAACTGCTCGGCGGCGAGATCAGCCTGCGCAGTCAGCTCGGCGTCGGCTCGGTCTTTACGGTCGACATCGCGGCGCCGCCGGCCCGGCAACCCGAGGCGGACGACGGCGGCGACGGCGCGCTGCTCGCCGGCCTGAAGGTGCTGGTCGTCGAGGACAACCCCACCAACCGGCTGATCGCCACCCGGCTGCTGGAGCAGCTCGGCGCGACGGTCGAGACCGCCGATGACGGCCGCATGGGCGTCGAGGCGGTGTCGCGGACGGCCTTCGACCTGGTGTTCATGGACGTCCAGATGCCGGTGATGGACGGCGTCGAGGCGACCCGCGTGATCCGCGCCATGCCCGGCCCCGCGGCGGCCACGCCGATCCTGGCGATGACCGCGAACGCCCTGTCGCACCAGACGGAGGCCTACCTGACCGCCGGCATGAACGGCGTCGTTTCGAAGCCCCTTCAGCCCGCCGTGTTGATCGAGAGGATCGCGACGGTGCTGGAGGCCGCGGACCGCGCATCGGCCGCCGCCTGATTTCACATACTCGCCCTTCGAACGGATTGCCTCTCTTCGCCGGAGCCCGTTAAATCGGCTGGCGAGAGCTTCGCGCGACGTTGATACCCGACGTGCGAATGGGGCACGCGCCGGCAGAGCGCGGAACGAAGGAAACACGATGGCCTGGGATTTCGAGACCGATCCTGAGTTTCAAGCGAAGCTCGACTGGATGGACGCCTTCGTCCGCGAGGAAGTCGAGCCGCTCGACCGCCTGAAACTGCATCCCTACGACGTCAAACGACCGCTCTACAAAAAGCTGGTCCGGCCGCTACAGGCGGAGGTCAAGCGCCAGGGTCTGTGGGCCTGCCACCTGGGCCCGGACCTCGGCGGCCAGGGCTATGGCCAGGTCAAGCTCGGCCTGATGAACGAGATCCTCGGCCGCAGCCATTTCGCGCCCTCGGTCTTCGGCTGCCAGGCGCCCGACACCGGAAACGCCGAGATCATCGCCCACTATGGCACCGAGGAGCAGAAGGCGAAGTACCTGCGACCACTGCTCGACAACGAGATCGTTTCGGCGTTCTCGATGAGCGAACCGACCGGCGGCTCCGATCCTCTGACCTTCACGACCCGGGCCGAGCTCGACGGCGACCACTGGGTGATCAACGGCGAGAAGTGGTTCTCGACCAATGCGCGCTGGTCGGAGTTCCTGATCGTGATGGCGGTCACCGATCCCGACGGACCGCCCTATCAGCGGATGTCGATGTTCATTGTCCCCACCGACACCCCGGGCGTGGAGATCGTGCGCAACGTCAGCGTCGGCTACAGCGAGCACGGCTCCGAAGGCTACATGCGCTACACCAACGTGCGCGTCCCGGCCGACCATCTGCTGGGCGAACGCGGCAGCGCCTTCGCGATCAGCCAGACCCGCCTGGGCGGGGGCCGCATCCACCACGCCATGCGAACGGTCGGCCAGGGCAAGAAGGCGCTGGACCTGATGTGCCAGCGCGCGGTCAGCCGCACCACTCGCGACGGCCCCCTTTCCGGGAAGCAGGCGGTGCAGATGGCGATCGCCGACGCCTGGATCGAGCTGCAGCAGTTCCGGCTGCTGGTGCTCCACACCGCCTGGCTGATCGACAAGCACAAGAACTACCTGAAGGTCCGCAAGGACATCGCCGCCGTGAAGGTGGCCATGCCCCGCGTCTACCACTCGATCGCGTCCAAGGCCCTGCACCTGCACGGCGCGCTGGGCGTATCGAACGAGATGCCGTTCGTCGGTCAGGTGATCGGCAGCTTCGTGATGGGCATCGCCGACGGACCGACCGAGGTCCACCAGGAGACACTGGCGAAGCAGCTGCTGCGCAAATACACCGCCAGCAATGAGCTGTTCCCCGCCTACAGCCTGCTGAACCTCCGCGAGGAATCGCTGGAAAAGTACGCTGAAGTCCTGGCTGAAAACGAGGAAGCCGCGTGAGTTCCTGGCCCGTCATGACGATCGAGGAAGCGCACCGCATCCTCGCCGCCCCCGGTTCGCGTTTCGAGGTGGAGGAGATCGACGTCCGGGGCATCCGCACCCGGGTGTGGAAGAACGCGCCGCCGACCCTGCGGGACATGGTGACGAACGGCCGCGCCTTCGCCGCCCGCGAGTTCATCGTCCACGAGGATGACCGGGTCACGTTCGAGGCGTTTCACCGGGCGGTGGCCGCGTTCGCGGCCCAGCTCGCCGCCGACGGCGTCGGCAAGGGCGACCGTGTCGCAATCATCATGCGCAACCTGCCTGAATGGCCGGTCGCCTTCTTCGCGGCGGTCAGCCTGGGCGCGATCGTCACGCCGCTGAACGCCTGGTGGACCGGGCCGGAACTCCACTATGGCCTGACAGACTCCGGCAGCAGGGTCTGCATCGTCGACGCCGAGCGTCTGGACCGCATCACGCCGCACCTGGACGACTGTCCGGATCTGCAGCGCGTCTACGTCGCCCGGTCCGACTCCCCCCCGGCGCATCGCCTGCTGGCCCGCCTGGAAGACATCATCGGCGCTCCCGACAGCTGGGCCGCCCTGCCGGATCGGCCGCTGCCGTCCACGCCGATCGCGCCCGACGACGACGCGACGATCTTCTACACCTCCGGCACGACCGGGAAGCCGAAAGGCGCCCTGGGCACGCACCGGAACATGACGACCAACGTCATCACCAGCGCAGCGGCGCTGGCCCGTCCCTTCCTGCGCCGCGGCGAGCCTGTCCCCACGCCGGATCCCAAGGCGCCGCAGCGCGTGACCCTGCTGGTCGTCCCGATGTTCCACGTCACCGGCTGCTCGGCGACGCTCGGTCCGGCGCTGAACAATGGCGGCAAGCTCGTGCTGATGCGCAAGTGGGACGCGCTTGAAGGCATGAAGCTGATCGAGCGCGAGCGCGTGACGACGACCGGCGGCGTGCCGACGATCGCCTGGCAGCTGATCGAACATCCGGAGCGTCCGAACTTCGATCTCAGCTCGATCGAGGGCATCACCTACGGGGGCGCGCCGTCGGCGCCGGAACTGGTGCGGCGGATCAAGGAGGTCTGGCCGACCGCATCGGCGGGCAACGGCTGGGGCATGACCGAGACCAGCGCCACCTTCTCCAGCAACGGCAGCGACGACTATGTGAACCGGCCCGACAGCTGCGGCCCCGCGCCGGCGGTCGGCGAGATGAAGATCATGACCGTCGAGGAGCCGCACCGCGAGCTCGGCCCTAACGAGGTGGGCGAACTGTGGTGCAAGGGGCCGATGGTCCTGCGCAGCTACTGGAACAAACCGGAGGCGACAGCCCAGACCTTCGTCGACGGCTGGGTGCGGACCGGCGACCTGGCGCGCATCGACGAGGAGGGCTTCTGCTTCATCATCGACCGGGCCAAGGACATGCTGATCCGGGGCGGTGAGAACATCTACTGCATCGAGGTCGAGAACGTCCTCTACGACCACCCGGCGGTGATGGATGCGGCGCTGATCGGCATTCCCCACCGCACCCTCGGCGAGGAGCCCGGCGCCGTCGTCACGCTCAAACCCGACGCGCAGGCGACCGAACAGGAGCTCCGCGCCTTCGTCGCCGCCCGGCTGGCCGCCTTCAAGGTTCCCGTCCGCGTCGCCTTCTGGCATGAGACCCTCCCTCGCAACGCCAACGGGAAGATCATGAAGTCGGAACTGAAGGCAGTATTCGCCGGGGACGCCGCCGCTTGAGCACGTCCGCCGCCACCGCCCGTTACGCCGCCAAGAAGGAAGCCATCCTCGCGGCCGCGACGACGATCCTGAACCGCGAAGGCGTCAAGGGCATGACCCTGGCCGACGTGGCGGCGGAGGTCGGCCTGATCACCACCTCGGTGACCTACTACTATCGCAAGAAGGACGACCTGGCGGCCGCCTGCTTCATGCGGGGCATCGACATCTTCAACGCCCTGGCCGTCGAGGCCTCGGCCGTCACGGGCGCCCGCGCGCGCCTGGCCAGGTTTCTGGAACTGTTCTTCGAGATGGCGGCGAAGATCCGCCTGAAGGAAGCCGCGCCGATCGTCGCCTTCAGCGAGATGCGCGCCCTGAACGAGCCGCTCCGCGCCCAGGTCGGCGCGGCCTTCAACGATCTGTTCCGGACCATCCGCGGCTTCTTCGACGATCCGGAGTTCGCCGGCCTGTCGCGGCTTGAGGCGACGGCGCGCACCCATCTGCTGCTTGAGCAGGCGTTCTGGACCGTGACCTGGACCCGACGCTACGACGTCGAGGACTATCCGCGCATCCGCGACCGCATGTTCGACATCCTGTCAGGCGGGCTGGCGGTCGGCGCGCGGGGCTGGACGCCGCCCGCCCTGCCCGATCCGACACCGCCGGAGGCGGCCAGCACCGACGTCTCGCGCGAGACCTTCCTCGTCGCCGCCACGCGGGTCATCAACCAGAAGGGCTACCGCGGCGCCTCGGTGGAGGACATTTCCGCTGCGCTGAACGTCACCAAGGGCAGCTTCTACCATCACAACGAAGCCAAGGACGATCTGGTCGCCGAGTGCTTCGAGCGGACCTTCGCGATCATGCGCTCGGTGCAGTTCGCGGCGCGCGACCTGAAGGCGGATCAGTGGACCCGCCTGGCCGCCGCCACGGCCACGCTCGTAAACTACCAGCTGTCGGACCACGGCCCCCTGTTGCGCGCCTCGTCGATGGGGGCGCTGCCGCTGCCGATGCGCCAGGATATCGCCGAATGCTACGCCCGCATTTCGGACCGCTTCGCTGGGATGATCTCGGACGGCATCGCGGAGGGGTCGATCCGCGCGGTGGACCCCCTGGTCGCCGCCCATATGCTGAGCTCGATGATCAACGCCGCCGCGTCGCTGCAATCCTGGGCGCCGTCGGCGGAACTGGATCAGGTCGCGAACCTGTTTGCCCGCCCCCTGCTGCTGGGCGTCTTCACCCGCTGACGCGGCCCAAGCCATTCAACTGATCTGACGAGCGGGCGGCTTTGCGGTCGCCCGGGCGGATCGCGCCGCGATCCGCGTCTCCCCAAAAGAAAGAGGGGGCGACCTTGCGGTCGCCCGGGCGGATCGCGCCGCGATCCGCGTCTCCCCAAAAGAAAGAGGGGGCGACCTTGCGGTCGCCCCCGAGGGACAGAACTCATTCCTGAGGAAGACTAGAACTTCTTGGTCAGGCTGACCTTCCAGGTCCGGCCCAGGCCGCTGGCCGTGAACGGATCGTAGTTCAGGTCCAGACGGGCGAAGGGCGGATCTTCGTCGAGGATGTTCTCGATAGTGGCCGCCGCCGTCAGGTCGAGCGGCAGGAACACCCGGTAGGTGAAGTCGTGCGTGATGAACGCATCGACCGACTTGCCGGCCGCGACCGTGAACGGCGTACCGGCCGGATCGGAGCCGCGGTAGGCGTTGGCCGCGAACGGCGCAGCGCGCTGGTCGGTGTAGCCGTCGATGTAGCGGACGGTCCAACGGGCGTTGTGCGGCCCGCTGTTCCACTCAAGGAACAGGTTCCCCTTCCACTGCGGCAGCGGGTAGGCGGTGGTCTGGTAGTTGAGCAGGCCGACCGCGTCGAAGCCCGGCTGCACCTTGAAGCCTTCGACGAAGGTGTCGCCGATGGCGTACTCGATGACATAGGTCGCGCTGGTCCCGATGGTCAGGGAGCCGCCGAGCACGTCGTCAAAGGTGTAGTCGGCCAGCACGTCAACGCCCGACGTCTTCACGTCCGCGCCGTTGACCGTATTGGTCCGCAGGCGGGCGAGGTTGGCCGTGGTGCAGGTGCCCGTGAACGTGAACCGGGCCTTGATGGCCGCGAACGCCGCAGCGTTGCACGGGTGGGCCGGATCGGTCGTCAGGACGCCGGTCGGGAACATGACTGCCGACAGACCGGCCACCGGATCGGTGGTGATCGGATCCTTGAAGTCGAAGTTCCAGTAGTCGACCGTGGCCTTGAAGTTGCCGACTTCGACGATGGCGCCCACGCTGTAGGTCGTGGCCGTTTCGGGGTTCAGGTTGGCGTTGCCGTAGATATCCACGGCGCGGAACACGCCCTGGATGTTTTGCAGCGAGGTCACGAAGTTGGTGCCGTCGACCTGGCCGGCCGTCGGCGCCCGGAAGGTGGTGCCGATCGAACCGCGCAGCGCGAACGCGTCAGTGACCTGCCAACGCGCCGAGAGCTTCGGATCGAAGGTGCTGCCGATCGGTCCGCTGTAATCTTCCAGACGCGCCGCCAGCGTCACGTTGAACGAGTCTGTGAAGGGCAGCATCACTTCGGTGAAGATCGAACGGACATCCTGCGTCAGCGAGACGGGCTTGCCGACGCCGAGGAAGCCGAACGGACCCTGGGGCGCGGCGCAGGTGGTCGAGCCGTTGATCGGGGTGTTCAGGCAGGGGTTCAGGTCGCGGTTGGCGATGTCGCTGTACCAGGTGTCGAAGTTCGAACTGCGGTACTGCACGCCGACGGCCCAGGCCGGGCTGCCGCCGCCGAGCTGGATCGGCTCGAACTGGCCCGACAGCAGGCCTTCGAGCACGAAGAGGCTCGAGGTCTGCTCGGTCTCCCGCTTGGGCATGAACCACTCGGTCATCGCCTTGGTGTTGGCCAGGGCAGCCTTGTAGTTCGGGTTCGCCGTGCCGGTGATGCCGTTGGACGGGACCGCGTTGGAGAACGGGTTGATCCAGCCGCAGGTCGAGCCGGGGCTGCCGGCCTGGATGCCGTTGCAGTTTGCGCCGCCGAGGCCGCGCAGACCGAGCTGGTAGCGGCCGACGATGGTGTCGTAGCCGGACTGGTAGCCCTTCTCCTCGCTGTACTGCGCGCCGAAGCTCCAGTTCACGCCGTAGCCGAGTTCGCCCTTGAGTTCCGCCGAGATGCGGTAGGCGTCGTACTCACGCTCGCCGGTCGATGCACCGTAGTCGAACATCGGATTGCCGCCCATCGCGTACGGACGGTTGGCGGCGATCCAGGCGCCCCCGGTCATGTTCTGGCCGGGGTTGTCAATTCCGTACTGAATGAGACCCGGGTTGTTGTTCGGAACCCAGTACCGACCGTTGAACGCCGAGGTGACCGTATCCGGCACGGCCAGAAGCGCGTAGGACGGCGAGGTCTTCCACTCCGGCACCTCGGTGTGTGAATAGAAGGCGTCGAGGTGGAACGACATGGTGTCGCTGAGATCGACATCCATCTGGCCGTAGATCTGCCAGCGGTCTTCGAGTTCGACCAGGTTGTCCCACTCGGTGTACTGCCACTGGCAGACCGGGGTCGTGCCGCTGAAGCCGGTGCGGCCGCCAAGCGCCGCGCAGCCCGTGTCGCGATGGGTAGCGAACGTCGCCAGCGGGATGATCGTCGACGGGTTGCCGGCCGCGGACCAGCCGCCTTCCGGGTTGTTCTCGTAGGGCTGGGTCGCCCAGTCACGTTCCAGCAGCGACAGCTCCGACCGGTGCTGGTAGCCGCCGGCCACCATCACGCTGAAGCGATCGGTGCTGAAGCCGCCGATGATGCCGAAGGTGTAGTCCCCGTCGGAACCGTCGACGTTCTTGTAGCTGGCGTTGACTTCCAGGCCTTCGAACTTCGAGCGGGTGATGAAGTTGACCACGCCGCCGATGGCGTCGGAGCCGTAGGTCGCCGCCGCGCCGTCCTTCAGCACTTCGACCCGGCCGATGGCCGCGATCGGGATGATGTTGGTGTCGACCGCGCCCGCGCCCGCGAGGGCGAACGGGTTGATCGTCATCCGCTTGCCGTTGATCAGCACCAGCGTCCGCGTCGGGCCGAGGCCCCGCAGGTTCACCGAACCCGAGCCTTCGGAGCCCTGGGCGCGGGCGTCGAACTGGTTGGTGTCGCCGAGAACGCCGTTGGAGACCGACAGGCCCTTCAGCAGTTCGACCGTGGAGGGCATGCCCTGCTTGGCCAGTTCCTCGACCCCGATCACATCGACCGGCAGCGCCGCGTCTTCCGGCGTGCCCGCGATCAGCGAGCCGGTGACGACGATGGCTTCGACTTCAGCAGGCTCTTGCGCGAAAGCCGTGCTCGACAGCCCCAGCGACAGCGCGATGGCAAGGGCGGACCCCCCGGCCAGATAACCAACTCTTCGCATTACTCCCTCCCTGTTGTTCCCTGGGCCAGACCGTCTCTTTTTGTGTTGGAACGACGGTTCCGGCGGTTTCGTGAGCGTCTAAGGACCCCCTTCGGACGTCGAAGACACACGCGCTTCAGCCGCGGCGCCGTGCTGGCCCGCGGGTGATCCTGTGAAGATGTCGAAGAGTGAAGCAGGCTCGCGGGCGGAATCCGCCCGTTGGTCAGGTCCAGCAAAGGTCACCGCGAACCGCGCCAACCAGCCCCCTCAACGCTCGCTACGTCGCCCGGGAAATCCCCGCGCCCGCCCCGTGGCGAGCCGATCCGCGGATCGGCGACAAACCGAATTCGATGATGCGGTATGATCTCACCCCGCGTCAACCAATGTTACGCCAACGTGTCCACCAATTGGGTAGCGGCGAATCCTTGCGCCTGTTGGCCTCGCGGCCGCCGGAAGAGCCCTTGTGACGCGAGGATTCGGCGTCTGGCGCCCCGGAGAGGGGACTGATCGGCGATCACTCTGCCGGCGCGGCGCGCGGGGCGGTTCGAACAACCAGCGCGGCGGTTCGCCGCAGCGCGGCCGGCTCAGAAGATCGACGCGCCCGCGTCGGCGGCCCCGACGCTCCGGCGGAAGGCGGCGAACAGATCCCGTCCGTAGCCGGAGCCTGACGGCGGCGCCCCGGCGGAGGGTCGTCCGGCCAGGTCGGCGGCGATCTCGAGCGTTCCGGCGACCGCATCCAGCGTGATCCGATCCCCGTCCCGAACCCGCGCCAGCGGTCCGCCGACGGCCGCCTCCGGCGTCACGTGGATGGCGGCGGGAACCTTGCCCGACGCGCCGGACATGCGCCCGTCGGTGACCAGCGCGACCCGGTATCCCCGGTCCTGCAGCACGGTGAGCGCCGGCGTCAGGCCGTGCAGTTCGGGCATGCCGTTGGCGCGCGGTCCCTGGAAGCGGACGACGGCGATCACGTCGCGGTCCAGGTCGCCGCGCTTGAAGGCCGCGACGAAGTCTTCCTGGGTCTCGAACACCGCCGCCGGCGCGGAGATCACCCGGTGCTCCGGCTTCACGGCCGAGACCTTGATGGCGCCCCGGCCGAGGTTGCCCTGGAGCAGGCGGATGCCGCCCTCGGCCTCGAAGGGGTCGGAGACGGGCCTCAGGATGTCGCGGTCGAGGCTCTCGGCCGCGCCGTCCTTCCAGACCAGTTCACCAGCCTCCAGATGGGGCTCGCGGGCATAGCGGCCGAGGCCGCGTCCGGCGATGGTCAGCACGTCCTCGTGGGCCAGCCCCGCGGCGAGCAGTTCGCGCACCACGAAGGCCATGCCGCCGGCCGCATGGAACTGGTTCACGTCGGCGCCGCCGTTCGGGTAGACGCGCGCCAGCAGCGGGGTGACCCGCGACAGGTCGTCGAAGTCTTCCAGCCGCAAGGCGACGCCGGCGGCGGCCGCCACGGCGACCAGATGCAGCAGGTGGTTGGTCGAACCGCCCGTGGCCATCAGCCCGACCACGCCGTTGACCACGGCCTTCTCGTCAATGACGTGACCCGCCGGGATCCAGTCGTTCGAGCGCGGTCCGATCGCGGCGCAGCGCCGGGCGGCCTGCCGCACCAGCGCGTCGCGCAGGTCGGTGTTGGGATGCACGAAGGCCGAACCGGGAAGGTGCAGCCCCATCAGCTCCATCAGCATCTGGTTGGAGTTGGCGGTGCCGTAGAAGGTGCAGGTGCCGGGGCCGTGGTAGCTGGCCTGCTCAGCGGCCAGCAGCTCGTCGCGGCTCGCCTTGCCCTCGGCGTAGAGGGCCCGGACCTTGGCCTTCTCGGCGTTGGGCAGGCCCGAGGTCATCGGTCCGGCGGGCACGAAGATCGCCGGCAGGTGGCCGAACGCCAGCGCGCCGATCGCCAGCCCCGGCACGATCTTGTCGCAGACGCCGAGGAACAGCCCGCCGTCGAAGGCGTCGTGCGTCAGGGCCACGCTCGCGGCCATGGCGATCACGTCGCGGCTGAACAGCGAAAGCTCCATGCCCGGACGCCCCTGCGTGACGCCGTCGCACATGGCCGGCACGCCGCCCGCGAACTGGGCTGTCGCCCCGACTTCCCGCGCCGCATCCTTGATCAGGGCCGGGTAGCGCTCCAGCGGCTGATGGGCGCTCAGCATGTCGTTGTAGGCCGAGACGATCGCCAGGTTCGGGGCGTCCGGATCGAGCGCCCGCAGGCGGTCCCTCGGATCGGAAGCGGCGAAGGCATGGGCCCAGTTGGCGCAGCTCAGCTTGGCGCGGCCGGGCTCGGCGCCCCGCGCGGCCTCGACCTGGGCCAGATAGGCGCCTCGTCCCTCGCGCGAGCGTTCGACGATGCGGCCGGTGACCTCTGCGACGACGGGATGGATGGGGACAGACATGGCGCCTCCTTGAACGTCTAGGGCGACCAGATGATGCGGACGGGCGTCTCGCCGGCGGCGTCGAGCAGGGCGTGGATTGGCAGGCCCTCGCCTTGCTCGATCACCCGCCGCTTCGCTTCGCCGCGGATCAGCACGATGATCAGGTAGGACTGGCGCAAGGCATATAGCGTCAGGCTGAGGCGATCCTGGGGCGGAGCGGGTTCGCCTCTGGGCGCGGCGATGACCAGGCTGCCGCCCAACGGGTCGAGGCCGTCATCGAGCACCGGGCTGCCCGGGAACAGCGAGGCGATATGACCGTCCTCGCCCATCCCCAGCAGCACCACGTCGGCCGGCAGCAGGCCGGCGATCGCCGCTTCGGCGGCCTCAGCCGCCTCCTCCGGGCCTTCGGCGTCCGACCACAGCGGGACCAGGTTCGCCGCCGCCGCCTCGCCGACCAGCAGCCGCTCGCGCAGCAGTCGCTCGTTCGAATCCGGCGAGTCCGGCGCGACCCAGCGCTCGTCGGACAGGGTGACGCTGATGTGCTCCCACGGCAGAGGCAGCGTCGAGAGCAGGTCATACACCTCCCCCGGCGTGCTCCCGCCGGTGGCGATGAAGCTGGCCTTGTCGTCCTCCGCCAGGCCGGCCGCCAGCCAGTCGGCGATCGCCTCGGCCGCCGCGCGCGAGGCGTCGGCGGCGTCGGGGTAGCGCTCGATGGCGTAGCGGTCAGTCATTCCAGGCCCTGCCGGTCCGCTCGATGAGCGCGAAGGCGCCCGCCGGGCCCCAGGAGCCCGCCGGATAGGGCTTCGGCGTCATCCCGGTCTCGCCCCAGGCGTCGGCCACGCCGTCGACGAAAGCCCAGGCCGCCTCGACCTCGTCCCGCCGCACGAAGAGGGTCTGGTCGCCGTGCAGGGCGTCGAGCAGCAGCCGCTCATAGGCGATGCGCCGCCGGCCGCCGTCCTCGCCTAGGGTGCGGGTCAGGCTCAGCGACAGCGGCAGCGCCTGCAGGCGGATCGCGCCCAGGCCCGGCCGCTTGTTCATCACCGTCAGCGAGATGTCCTCGTCCGGCTGCAGCGCGATGACCAGCCGGTTGGCGACCAGGTCGCCCTGCGCCGCGCCGCCGAAGATCGAGTGCGGCACCGGCTTGAACTGGATGACGATCTCGGTGCGCCGCTCCGGCATCCGCTTTCCGGTGCGCAGGAAGAAGGGCACGCCGGCCCAGCGCCAGTTGTCGATGTGGGCGGTGAGGGCGACGAAGGTCTCGGTCCCGCTCGGCTTGCCGACCTCGTCCAGATAGGCGGCCGCCTTCTCGCCCTCGACGGCGCCGGGCCCGTACTGGCCGCGCACGCTGTCCTGCATGGCCGAAGTCCGGTCGAAGGGGCGCAGGGAGCGCAGCACCTTGACCTTCTCGTTGCGCACCGCATCGGGCTCGAGATCCGACGGCGGCTCCATGGCCACCAGGCACAGCAACTGCAGCATGTGGTTCTGCAGCATGTCACGCATGGCGCCGTAGTCGTCGTAGTAGGGCCAGCGGTCGCCGACCGCCTGGGTCTCGGCCACGGTGATCTGGACATGGTCGATGGTCTGGCTGGTCCACAGCGGCTCGAAGAGGCTGTTGGCGAAGCGCAGCGCGATCAGGTTCTGGACCGTCTCCTTGCCGAGGTAGTGATCGATCCGGAAGATGTTGCGCTCGGCCGCGACCGCGCCGACGGCGTCGTTGATGGCGCGCGAGGTCTCCAGATCGCGGCCGATCGGCTTCTCCAGCACAAGCCGGGTATGGTCGGCGATGACGCCGCCGGCGCGCAGGGTTTCGCAGGCGGCCGTGAACAGGCTCGGCGAGAGCGAAAAAAAGATCAGGCCGGCGCCGCCCTCGCCAACGACGCCCCTCAGGCAGGCCGCGCCGTCCGGCTTCGTCACATCGCCGGCGCAGTAGGCCAGGCGTGCGGCGAACCGCGCCCAGGCCTCGGCTTCGAAGACGCTGCGCTCCCGCACCGTGGCCTCGACATCGGGCATCCAGGCCTCCAGGTCGCCGCCCCGGGCGACCCCGACGATACGCAGTCCCTCCGGCAGCAGGCCGCCGGCGTCGAGGTTGAACAGCGACGGCAGCAGCATCCGCCTGGCCAGGTCACCCGAGGCGCCGAGGATCACGAGGGTCTGCGGGTCGGTGGCGGGCATGCGGTCCTTGGGAAATGACACCGGTGTCTTTGTCTGTATGACGTCATAGCGGCCAATCGCCGACAGGTCAGCGTCCAAGGCCGCGATGGGTTCAGTTTCTGGGCTCTGCCGCCTCCCGACGCAACGCCGGTTCGCCTCACGTCAGCGTCAGCAGACCTGATGCCCGTTGACCGGTCGCGGCCTGCGCGAGGATGGTCGAGCCCTGGCGCGCGGGGAGACGATGACGAAGCTGTTTGGCCGGCCGGCGGGTTGGCTGGTCGTTTTCGGGGCCCTGTCGCTTGTGGCCGTCGGCCTGGGGGCCTGGGTGGGCGCGGCCAGCGGAGTTCCGTCGGGCGTCTGGATCCGCAATCTGGCGGCCTGGGGCGTCGGCGCGCTGGCCGCCTCGGCGCTGGCCGCGTTCGCCCGCCCGGGATGTTGGAAGGCGGCCGTCGCCCTGCTGCCTCTGGGCGTGGGCGCGAGCCTGGTCTTTCCGGACGTGGACGGCGTTCGCCGGTGGATCGACATCGGCCCCGTGCACTTCAACGCGGCGATGCTCCTGATGCCTGCCAGCGTCGTCGCATTCGCCGCCCCCGGCTCGAAGAGCCTTTGGATGTGGGCGCTGCCGGTCGGCGCCCTGGTGGGACTCATCGCCCAGCCCGACGCCTCGCAGGCGACGAGTCTGGCCGCCGTCCTGGCGTTGATCGTCACCGTCACCATCCGCCCGCTCGGCGCAAGGCTCGGCCTGATCGCCGGCCTCGCGCTGCTCGTCGCCTTCGCATGGATGCGGCCCGATCCGCTGGCGCCGGTGGCCGAAGTCGAGGGAATCATCGGCCTGGCGTTCCAGCAGTCGCCGATGCTCGGCGCTCTGGCGCTGCTGCTGCTCGCGGCGCTCGCGGCGGCGCCGGCGCTGGCCTCCATCCATGGCGAAACGAAATTGGCGGGGGCGGCGCTCGGGTTCTGCCTGCTGGTCTGGGCGATCATGCCTTTCCTCGGCGCCTTCCCAGTCCCGCTGGTCGGCATGGGCATGAGCCCGATCATCGGCGCCTGGCTCGGCGCCGGCCTCCTGGCGGGCCTTCGCGGGAACGGGTGAACGCGGTCACGTCCGGCTCCACGCGGAGCTGAACGACCTTGATCCTGCTCGATCCGCACCACTGGGCGCAACGAAGCTGAAGCATGTCCTTGCAGATCGCGTTTCGCCAACCTACCTCCTCATCGCGGACCGGGCCCCTCTGACGATCGAGCCATCGATCGTGATGTCGGACCGCATCGGGTGATCTCGATGTAGGGGTTCGGTCTTGTCCCGCCCCGCAGGGAGTCGCCCTCCATTGCCGATGGAGGCTGCCGGACCCCGTCTCAGGATGCTGAGACACCGCGCCTTTGTCCGGTTGTCAGACCATGAGACGATCCTTGAGGGTGTCATAAGATGAAAAACTTCATTCTTGCTGCGGCCTTTGTCCCGGCTCTGGCTTTGGGCGGGACGGCAGCCGCGCACGACGTCAAGTGCCCGACCGTTAGCCAGGCCGATGTCGAGCGGCAGTTCACGACGTTCAACGCCGCCTGGGCCACTAAGGACCCGGACAAGGTCGCCGCGCTCTTCACCAAAGACGCCGTGCTGCTGGCGACGGTTTCCAACACGCCCCGGACCACGCCCGAGGGCGTGCGCGACTATTTCGTCAGCTTCCTGAAGAACAGTCCCCAAGCGACGATTGACAGCAGCAGGGTGAAGATCGACTGCGGCAGCGCCTCGCGTGTCGGGACCTGGACCGTCAACCTTACGGACCCCGCCACCGGCGGAGTGCGCGCTGTGAAAGCCCGCTATTCCTTCATCTACAAGTACGACGGCGGCGTCTGGAAGATCGACCACCTGCACTCATCCATGATGCCGGAACCGAACTGATCACGGACAACGGTGCTGTGGGGGCCGAGCACGCCGCGACCCCCACAGGTTTTCGCCCTCCGGAGGCCTGCGGCGAACCTGTTTGGAGGCCCGCAGGGGGTTCAAGGCGGACATGCTCCGGCCGCACAACAGCACCGCCGGGACACCAAAGAAAAAGGCCCCCGAGGTTGTCCCCCGGAGGCCCTGATCCTGGTCAGCGTGTGCTGAGACGGTCGAGCTTACTCGACGATCTTGGCGACGACGCCGGCGCCGACGGTGCGGCCGCCTTCGCGGATGGCGAAGCGCAGGCCCTGGTCCATGGCGATCGGGGTGATCAGCTCGACGTCCAGCTCGGCGTTGTCGCCC
>JAYRYI010000015.1:2500-22784 GCA_041917095.1 Caulobacter sp.
GGTGACGGCGTACCTTTTGTATAATGGGTCAGCGACTTCATGTGCCGTGCAAGCTTAAGCCGTTAGGTGTAGGCGCAGCGAAAGCGAGTCTGAATAGGGCGAATAAGTACGTCGCATGACGACCCGAAACCAGGTGATCTATCCATGAGCAGGTTGAAGGCTGGGTAACACCAGCTGGAGGACCGAACCCGTGAATGTTGAAAAATTCTGGGATGACTTGTGGATAGGGGTGAAAGGCCAATCAAACCTGGACATAGCTGGTTCTCCGCGAAAACTATTTAGGTAGTGCGTCGGATGTATTCCTTGGGGGGTAGAGCACTGGATGGATGCGGGCGGCGCGAGCTGTACCAATTCTAACCAAACTCCGAATACCCAAGAGAACTGTCCGGCAGACACACGGCGGGTGCTAACGTCCGTCGTGAAAAGGGAAACAACCCTAACCATCATCTAAGGCCCCCAAGTACTGGCTAAGTGGGAAACGATGTGGGATTGCTTTGACAACCAGGATGTTGGCTTAGAAGCAGCCATCATTTAAAGAAAGCGTAACAGCTCACTGGTCAAGCGATCCTGCGCGGAAAATGTAACGGGGCTCAAGCCAGTCGCCGAAGGTATGGGTTTGCACTTTGTGCAAGCGGTAGCGGAGCGTTCCGTAAGCCTGCGAAGGGAAGGCGTGAGCCTTCCTGGAGGTATCGGAAGTGAGAATGCTGACATGAGTAACGACAAAGAGTGTGAGAGACACTCTCGCCGAAAGACCAAGGGTTCCTGCGTAAAGCTAATCTGCGCAGGGTTAGCCGGCCCCTAAGGCGAGGCCGAAAGGCGTAGTCGATGGGAACCAGGTGAATATTCCTGGGCCAGTTGGAAGTGACGGATCTCGTAAGTTGTCAAACCTTATTGGATTGGAATGGCAGCGAAGAGGTCCCTGGAAATAACTCCAACAGAGACCGTACCCGAAACCGACACAGGTGGTCAGGTAGAGCATACCAAGGCGCTTGAGAGAACTATGCTGAAGGAACTCGGCAAATTGCACGCGTAACTTCGGGATAAGCGTGACTCTGCTTAGGGCAACCTTTGCAGAGTGGCACAAGCCAGGGGGTAGCGACTGTTTATCAAAAACACAGGGCTCTGCGAAGCCGCAAGGCGACGTATAGGGTCTGACGCCTGCCCGGTGCCTGAAGGTTAAAAGGAGGGGTGCAAGCTCTGAATTGAAGCCCAGGTAAACGGCGGCCGTAACTATAACGGTCCTAAGGTAGCGAAATTCCTTGTCGGGTAAGTTCCGACCTGCACGAATGGCGTAACGACTTCCCCACTGTCTCCAGCATAGGCTCAGTGAAATTGAATTCCCCGTGAAGATGCGGGGTTCCCGCGGTCAGACGGAAAGACCCTATGAACCTTTACTGCAGCTTCGCCTTGGCGTTAGCAACAACATGTGTAGGATAGGTGGGAGGCTATGAATCCGGGGCGCCAGTCTCGGGGGAGCCATCCTTGAAATACCACCCTTATTGTTGTTGACGTCTAACCGCGGCCCGTTATCCGGGTCCGGGACATGGCGTGGCGGGCAGTTTGACTGGGGCGGTCGCCTCCCAAAGTGTAACGGAGGCGCGCGATGGTGGGCTCAGACCGGTCGGAAATCGGTCGTCGAGTGCAATGGCATAAGCCCGCCTGACTGCGAGACTGACAAGTCGAGCAGAGACGAAAGTCGGCCATAGTGATCCGGTGGTCCTGCGTGGAAGGGCCATCGCTCAACGGATAAAAGGTACTCTAGGGATAACAGGCTGATTTTGCCCAAGAGTCCATATCGACGGCAAAGTTTGGCACCTCGATGTCGGCTCATCACATCCTGGGGCTGGAGCAGGTCCCAAGGGTTCGGCTGTTCGCCGATTAAAGTGGTACGTGAGCTGGGTTCAGAACGTCGTGAGACAGTTTGGTCCCTATCTGCCGTGGGTGTACGAAGCTTGAGAGGATCTGTCCCTAGTACGAGAGGACCGGGATGGACACACCTCTGGTGGACCTGTCGTGGCGCCAGCCGCGCAGCAGGGTAGCTAAGTGTGGAATAGATAACCGCTGAAAGCATCTAAGCGGGAAACTAACCTCAAAACAAGGCTTCGCTGAGAGCCGTAGTAGACTACTACGTTGATAGGCCGGATGTGGAAGCGGGGTGACCCGTGCAGCTTACCGGTACTAATCGCTCGATAGGCTTGATCGTTCTTAGTTGAACTCATGAAGCGCACTCAAATTACTGTTTATCACTCGATGATGTCTTCTCCTCACGCTCTCGAAGCGTGAGTTTCAACAACATCCCTTCCGCCGACCTGGTGGCTATGCCGGGGGTTCCCCACCCGATCCCATTCCGAACTCGGTCGTTAAGTCCCCCAGGGCCAATGGTACTTCGTCTTAAGGCGCGGGAGAGTAGGTCGCCGCCAGGTCCGCCGAAGGGATGTGTTGAAAAGTCTGACTGACCCTTCCTCTACGATGACATCCGCCGGTTGCCGCGGGATGGAGCAGCCCGGTAGCTCGTCAGGCTCATAACCTGAAGGTCGCAGGTTCAAATCCTGCTCCCGCAACCAAGATCCAGAACCCGCCTGACGCAAGTCCGGCGGGTTTTGTCGTTTCGGCCGTCCGGATCTGGCCTACAACCGGCCCATGGCCGTCGTCGTCGCAGTCCACCGCTGTCCGGATCACCGCTTCTCCAAGCCGGCGGAGCCTTCGATCACCCTGCTGGCCGGCCTCGGCGTCGAGGGTGACGCCCATGCCGGCGTCACCGTGAAGCACCGGTCGCGCGTGGCCCGTGACCCGAGCCAGCCGAACCTGCGCCAGGTCCATCTCATCCACGGCGAGCTGCTCGACGAACTGGCTGCGAAGGGCTTCGTCGTCGGGCCGGGCGACATGGGCGAGAACATCACGACGCGCGGCCTCGACCTCCTGGGTCTGCCGACCGGCGCGGTCCTGCGGATCGGTCGGGCCGCGATCGAGGTCACCGGCCTGCGCAATCCCTGCAACCAGCTCAACCTGTTCCGGCCCGGCCTGATGAACGCGGTGCTCGAGCAGGGGGCGGGCGGCGCGCTGATCCGCAAGGCCGGCGTGATGGGCGTGGTGCTGGCCGGCGGCGTGGTCACGGCGGGTGACCGGATCACGGTCGAGCCGCCCGACGGCCCGCAGGCGCCGCTGAAGCCGGTCTGAGGCCTCTTTTCGGCGGCCGCGCGGCGTGAGAGACCGGGCCATGGCCTATCTCCAGATCAACGGACTGAACCTCTGGTACGAGCGAAAGGGCGACGGCGCGCCGTTGCTCTTCATCAACGGCACCGGCGGCGACCTGCGCCGCAAGCCCGGCCCGATGGAAGGCCCGCTCGCGAAGCGCTTCGACATGGTCGCCTACGACCAGCGGGGCCTGGGGCAGACCGACAAGCCCGACGGTCCCTACAGCATGGCCGACTACGCCGACGATGCGGCCGCGGTTCTCGACGAGCTGGACTGGGCCCGCGCCCATGTCGTCGGCGTCTCGTTCGGCGGCATGGTCGCCCAGAACCTGGCGGTGCGGCATCCGGACCGGATCGAGAAGCTGGTGCTGTGCTGCACCTCGCCCGGCGGCGCGGGCGGCGCGTCCTGGCCGCTGCACACCCTGATCGGACTGGAGCCGGAGGCGCGGGCGCGACAGATGCTGGCGATCTCCGACCGTCGGCGCGACGCCGCCTGGCAGGCCGCCCACCCGGACCAGGTCGAGCAGCTGGTGCGGATGGCGACCGACGACCCCTGGGCCGCCGAGCCGCGTCGCCAGTTGGGCGCGACGCTGCAGCTCCAGGCCCGCGCCGGCCACGACGTCTGGGATGAGCTGCCGAACCTCGACATTCCGACGCTGATCTGCGCCGGCCGCTATGACGACCTCGCTTCTCCCGCCGCGCAGGAGGCCATGGCCGGCCGGATCCCGAACGCCCGGCTGCGCTGGTACGAAGGCGGCCATCTGTTCCTGATCGAGGACCGCTCGGCCTTCGCCGACATCATCGCCTTCCTGGAAGCCTGACCATGGCCGATGTCATCATCATCGGCGCCGGTCACAACGGGCTGGTCTGCGCCTTCTATCTCGCGTCAGCCGGTCTCAAGGTCACCGTGCTGGAGAAGCGCGACGTCGTGGGCGGCGCGGCCGTGACGGAGGAATTCCATCCCGGCTTCCGCAACTCGGTCGCCAGCTACACGGTCAGCCTGCTCAATCCGAAGGTCATCGCCGACCTCGACCTGCCCCGCCACGGCCTTGAGGTGGTGGAGCGCCGGGCGGCGAACTTCCTGCCCCGGGACGACGGCTACCTGCTGACCGGGGAGGGGCGCACCAGGGCGTCGGTCGCCCGCTACTCTGCGCGCGACGCCGAGCGGCTCGATGCCTACGACGCCCGTCTCGAGGCGATCGCCGATGTGCTGCGGGACATCATCCTGCAGACGCCGCCGAACATGGTCGAGGGCGGCCTGGTCCACGCGATTCCCGAACTTCTGAAGGGCGCCGGCCTCGGCCGTCGCCTGTCGAAGCTCGATGTGACCGCCCGTCGGGACCTGCTGGCGCTGTTCTCGCAGTCCGCCGGCGACTGGCTGGACGGCTGGTTCGAGAGCGATCCGATCAAGGCGGTGCTGGGTTTCGACGGCGTGGTCGGCAACTACGCCAGCCCCTACGCCGCCGGTTCGGCCTATGTGCTGCTGCATCACGTGTTCGGCGAGGTGAACGGCAAGAAGGGCGCCTGGGGGCACGCCCTCGGCGGCATGGGCGCGATCACCCAGGCGATGGCCGCCGCCTGCCGCGAGAAGGGCGTCGAGATCCGCACCGGCGTGGGCATCCGGGAGATTCTCACCGCCCGGGGCCGCGCCACCGGCGTCGTCACCGAGGCCGGCGAAAGACTCGAAGCCCGGACCGTGGTCTCCAACGCCCATCCGAAGATCACCTTCGAGCGGCTGCTCGACCCGGCGCTGCTGCCGGCCGATTTCCGGGAGCGGATCGCGCGCTACCGGTCAGGGTCAGGCACATTCCGCATGAACGTCGCCCTGTCGGCGTTACCGCGCTTCACCTGCCTGCCGGAGGCCGGCGATCACCTGACAGCGGGCATCATCATCGCGCCTGATCTCGCCTACATGGACCGGGCCTTCATGGACGCCCGCCGCGACGGCTGGTCGAGGGAGCCGATCGTCGAGATGTTGATCCCCTCGCTGCTCGACGACAGCCTGGCGCCGCCTGGCCAGCATGTCGCCAGCCTGTTCTGCCAGCATGTCGAGCCGACTCTGTCCGGCGGCCGATCGTGGGACGATCATCGCGACGAGGTCGCCGACCTGATGATCGCGACGGTCGATCGCTGGGCGCCGGGCTTCAAGGCGTCTGTGATCGGACGGCAGATCAAGAGCCCGCTCGATCTGGAGCGCGACTTCGGGCTGATCGGCGGCGACATCTTCCACGGCGCCCTCAGCCTGGACCAGCTGTTCTCGGCGCGCCCGGTGCTGGGTCACGGCGCCTACCGGGCTCCGGTGCCGGGACTCTACCTCTGCGGGGCGGGAACCCACCCGGGCGGAGGCGTGACCGGCGCGCCCGGCCACAACGCTGCGCGGGAGGTCCTGAAGGACTTGCGGCGTTAACCGGCCCGCTGAGGATGCTCACGGCCTTGAAACAAAGCCATGGGTTGTGTCGTTGCCGATAACCATTGAAGAGGCTGGGAAACTTTGTCGCACACCGGTCGTTGACCTGTTGTCCGATACCCCAGTTTGAGGGATGGTCGCCGCGCCCCGGAGACCAATGGTTTCCGGCACGAGGGATTTTCATGTTTGGCAACAAGGCCCGGCGCAACGCGTTCGAACGGGAAGTGCGCCTCGAGATCGAGATTCTCCAGAAGCATCACGGCGAAGATGCGCCTCGCGTCGCCAAGGAAAAAGCGGCGCGGCCGACCAACCGGACGGCCCGTCGCAAGGTTCTGGAGGAGGCGGCCCGCCAGCTGAGCGGCGGCGCGCCCGCCAGGCGCGGCCTGATCAGCCGACTGTTCAGCGGCGAGGCCGGCTAGCCGAACAGAGCCCCGGGCTGGTCGCAGATCGCCGGCTGCACCTAGTCCGGTTTCTTGGCCATGCCCATGGCTTCCAGAATCTCGGGACGGATGTTCTCCGTGCCCTTTTCCTGGATGTGCTGGGCCACCCGCATGCCGACGGCGGCCATGGCCTCGCCCATGAAGCGCGGACGATTCTCCGCCGCCCACTTCAGCGACGCCTCGCGGTTTTCGTTCAGTCCCTGGAACTTCGGGGCGACGTAGCGGGCGATCATCTCGTAGGACTTCCGCTTGGCGTCCCAGTTGGCCCAGTTGTGGTCCATCATCAGGAAGGCGCCGAAGCCGCCGGACTGTTGCTGCAGCCGCTCGATCTGGGCGATGGCGTCCTCCGGCGTGCCGATCACCGCCATTCCCGATGCGATCAGGGCGTCGACCGGATCGGTGCCGTCCTGCGGGGCCAGCGGCAGCGCGGCCACTTCACGGAAGTAGTAGAGCCAGTTCTCAAGCCCGAAGCGCACATCGGCGCGGGCCTGCTCGCGCGTCTCGGCGACGTGCATCGGACCGACCAGGCGCCAGCCGTCGCGGTTCATCGACTTGCCGGAGTCGCGGGCCTTGTCCTCGGCGATCGCCCAGTTGGAGGACAGCGCGTTGAAACCGCCGCTCTGGGTGGCGCCGATCGACAGCAGGCCGACGCCATGACGGCCCGCCGCGGTGGCGCCGGTCGGCGATACCTGGCTGGCGACGCAGATTTCCACCGAAGGACGGCTGTACGGCGTCATCTGCAGACGCGCCTCGTTCAGCTCGAACCAGTCCGTCTTCATCGTCACCTGCTCGCCGCGCAGCAGCGGGACGAGCGCGTCGATCGCCTGGTCCATGCGGTCGCGCTGGGCGCTCACAGGGATGCCCATCATGAAGGCGTCCGAGGGCAGGGCGCCTGGACCGACGCCGAACATCACGCGACCGCGGGTGATGTGGTCGAGCTGGTTGATGCGGTCGGCCAGCATCAGCGGATGGTGGTACGGCAACGACGACACGCCGGTGCCGAGGCGGATGTTGCGCGTGCGCTCGGCGACGGTGGCGATGAACAGTTCGGGGCTGGCGATCAGCTCGTAGCCGGCCGAGTGGTGCTCGCCGATCCAGGCTTCGTCATAGCCGAGGCGATCCATGTGCTGGACCAGTTCGATGTCCCGCTCGAGGGCCAGCGTCGGATTCTCGTTGAGCGGATGGAAGGGCGCGATGAAAGCGCCGAAGCGAAGCTTGGTCCCGGCCACGTCGTGTCCCTCCCCGGACATCATCTATGTGATCTGCGATCACTCTGACGCGCCGGGAAAGGGCTGGCTAGGGGCGCCGTCGCGGAAGCGCGGGAGAATTAATGTTGGGCCGGGGACAGGCGCTTCAATACGTGTCCCCCGATGCCTGGAGCGCCTCAAGCTGCTGGGGACACGTACCGAAGACGGTACATGTCCCCGTCAGCAGAAGAGATACGGTCCCTTGCCGCCACGCGAGGGCTGCGGACCGCTCCAGACCTCGACCGCCGCCTCGCGCGCGCCACAGACCGAGCAGCGCATCCGGCGTTCCAGCATCGACAGCCGGTCGTTCGGCGCATGACCGCGCGCCCACCAGCTGGCGTCGATCACGGCGACGCACTCACAGCGCGGGTTCGCGCATCGGGCTCGCAGATGCATGCCTTCGCGGAGCGCTGACGCGACGGGCCATTCACGGACTTCCAGCGCCGCCCTGACCCTGCGGCTGTCGTGTTCCTCGGCTTCCATCGCGCACTCCATGTTCTCACTATGTTCTCATCGGCGCGCGGGAGTCAACGCAGGCGAATCCGCCCACGGTCGGTCAGTCTGTCTCCAGCAGCCGGATCAGGGCGGTCTCGAGCCGTCGCCCCTCCAGGGAAGGGCGTAGCGTGAGTCTGCCGGAGGAAAACAGGTCGATCAGGCCGGGATGCGCACAGCTTTCGACGGGCGTGGGACGTGATAGGACAGCGGCCTTCTCCTTCCGCATCGAGCTGCCGTCCGTGAACTACAGACACGCCTTCCACGCCGGGAACTTCGCCGACCTGGTCAAGCACGCGACGCTGACGCGGCTGCTCGAAGCGCTGCTGGCCGATCCGGCCCCGCTGACCATCGTCGACACCCACGCGGGCGCCGGCGGCTACGACCTGGATGGAGAGCTGGCGCGCCGCACGGGCGAGGCCGCCCAGGGGATCTTCCGGCTTATGCAGGCGGACGATGCGCCACCGGTGTTCGGGCCGCTGAAGGCCGCTGTTCGCGCCGGCAATCCGGGCGGCGGCGTGCGGTTCTATCCGGGTTCGCCGACGCTGATCGGCCAGGCTCTCCGCAAGGGCGACCGCTACACGGCCTGCGAGCTGCGCGACGACGACTTCGCGCTGCTGACCCGGACGTTGTCGCGCTGGAGCAGCGCCCGGGCCGTGCAGGACAACGGCTTCGGCATCGCCCGGCGGGAGGCGGGCAAGGGTGGGCGGTTGTTCGTCCTGATCGACCCGCCGTTCGAGCGGTCCGATGACTACGAACGCATCGCCTCCACGATCGACATGGTGCTGAGCCTCGATCCTTCGGCGTGCATCGCGGTCTGGCTGCCGCTGAAGGATCTGGAGACCTTCGACGCCTTTCTCCGCCGGATCGAGCCCGCCGCCCCGGCGTTTCTGGTCGCCGAATGTCGTCTCAAGCCGCTCAACGACCCCATGAAGATGAACGGCTGCGCCATGGTCATCGCCAACGCTCCGACCGGCGTCGCCGAGGATCTGGGCGAGGTGTGCAGATGGGTGGCGGGCCGGCTCGGTGACGCCGGAGGAAAGAGCGCTGTCTGGTTCACGACGGATTGACGAATCTTTCGCACTTGCGAACATCGAAACCGTGTTATGTTGCGGCGCACAAATTCTGCGCTCTGCTCCCCGGAGATCGCCAACATGACCAAGACTCTCACCCCTGACGCCGAGAAGGCCCTCAGCTTCCCCGTCGGCGCGGTTTCGCCGCTGTGGCTGATGTTCGCCGGAGCCGCCGCCGCCGGCGCCGCCGTGTTCTGGGCCCGCGCCTTTTTCAAGCCGGTGAACCTTGAGGCCCTGACTCCGCTGCCGGCGCCCGAGCCGGAAGTCGTCGAAGCCATCGTCGAAGCCGCCGAGCAGTCGGTTCTGCTTGCCGTTGAGACGACCGACGGGGTGGTCGAGGTCGCCGCCGAGATCGCCGACAGCGTCGTCGAGGCCTCCGGAGGCGCGGCCGAGGCTCTGGTCGCCACGGCCGAAGTCCTGCTCGAGCCGGTCATCGAAACGGTTGAAGTGTCGCCTGCCGCCGTGATGCAGACCGCCGAGGCTGCGCCCGTCATCGCCGACGACCTGACGAAGCTCACCGGTATCGGGCCGAAGCTGGCCTCGCTGCTCGCCGAGCGCGGCGTCACCCGCTTCGCCGACATCGCCGCCTGGACCGAGGCCGATGTCGAGCAGTTCGACAAGGACATGAAGCTCATGGGCCGGATCGGTCGCGAGGCCTGGATCGCCCAGGCCCAGCGCCTCGCCGCGGCAGCCGTCAACTAGGCCTCTACAGCCCGAACGCCTTGAGCATCCGGTCGGCGGCGACCGACGCCGGCATCCGTCCGGCGCGGACCTGCCGTTCGAGATCGGGCGCCAGGGCCGCGACGTCCGGCTGATGCCGGAAGGCGTCTTCGAGCCGGTCCAGGACCATCGCCCACATCCAGCGCGCGTTCTGGCCGGCCCGCCGGGCTGCGCGCTCGCCGTTGGCGGTCATGATCTCGCGGTGCCGCTCGATCTGTTGCCAGAGCACGTCCAGCCCCGCGTTGTGCAGGCCCGAGGCGGTCAGCACCGGCGGCGTCCAGTCCGGCGAGGCCGGTGTCAGGATGTGCAGGGCCGTGCGGTACTCCCGCGCCGACCGTTCTGCGCGCGGCGGGTCGGCGTCGGCCTTGTTGATCAGAATCAGGTCGGCGATCTCGATCAGGCCCTTCTTGATGCCCTGCAGCTCATCGCCCCCGCCGGGGATCAGCACGGCCATGAACAGGTCGACCATGTCGGCGACGACGGTCTCCGACTGGCCGACGCCGACCGTCTCGACAATGACCACGTCGAACCCGGCCGCTTCGCAGAGCAGCATCGCCTCGCGGGTCTTGCGGGCCACGCCTCCCAGTGTGCCGCCGGACGGGGAGGGGCGGATATAGGCGGCCGGGTCGGTCGCCAGCCGCTCCATGCGCGTCTTGTCGCCCAGGATCGAGCCGCCGGTGCGGCTGGACGACGGGTCGACCGCCAGGACCGCCACCCGGCGGCCGGCGGCGGTCAGGTTGCAGCCCAGCGCCTCGATGGTGGTCGACTTGCCGGCCCCGGGCACGCCGGTGATCCCCAGCCGCTGGGCCTTGCCGGTGTGCGGCATCAACCGTTCCAGCAGATCCCGCGCGGCTTCCTGGTGGTCGGCCCGGCGGCTCTCGACGAGGGTGATCGCCCGCGCCAGCCCGGCGCGGTCGCCGGCCAGGATGCGGGCTTCGAGATCGGCGATGTCGGGAAGGCGGGTCACGGGGTGGTTCTAGGAGTGTCGTGGGGCATAGGGAAGCGACCCTTCTCCCCGATCGTCATGGCCCGACCTGTTCGGGCCACCCATGCGCGGTGAGTGCGCCGGTTGGAGTGCGGCCGATCAGCGGCGCCCACTCTCGTTCGTCGGTGTTCATGGGTGGCCCGAACAAGTCGGGCCGTGACGGCATTGAGGGAGAGCAAGGGCCCTCAGATCACCACTGCGGTCCCCGATACGGACACCATCAGCATGGAGGCCTGCGGGCCGACGGTGTTGTAGTCGAGGTCGACGCCGACGATGGCGTTGGCGCCGACCTTCTCCGCTTCCTTGATCAGGTTCTTCATGGCGTCCTCGCGAGCCTTGGCCAGCAGCCGCTCGTAGGAGCGCGAATGTCCGCCGAGGAAATCGCGGATGGCGTTCATCAGGTCGAACACGAAGTTCGCGCCCAGAATCGACTGGGCGTAGATCGCGCCCTTGTATTCCTTCACGGGCCGACCCTCGATGAACGGGGTGGTCGTGACCAGCATCCGCCTGCTCCCGAAACGTCCAGTCGAGTATTAAGGCTAAACGCGTCCGGGGGCGAGGGTTCTCCTGAGAGGCGAACCTTGTGGCCAAAGGTGTTGCACCGGTGGGGAAAAGCAGGCCAACGGCCTTTGAGGTTGCGCGCGGCTAAGGCAGAGTGCGGCCGGCAGAGGGCGGAACGCGGCCCTCGTGGAGAAGCGTTTCGATGTTCCTCGCGCGGTCGCACCTGGATCTGCACAACATCCGGAGCAGCATCGACCGGACCAAGAAGATGTCGGACGGCGTCATCAAAGTCGGGCCGTTCGGCGTCGGTCTGGACGCGCTGCTCGGCTTCGTGCCGCCGCTCGGGGCGGCCTACAGCGCCGGCGCCGGTCTGGTGCTGGTCGTCGACGGCATCCGGGCCCGCGCCGCGCCGATGGTGCTGGCCGAGATGACCCTGATCCTGGCGATCGATACCCTGACCCCGTACATCCCGAAGATGGGCGGCCTTCTCGACACCCTGTTCACCGGCCACAAATGGGCGGCCGACCTGCTGCTGCGCCACATGGACGAGACCATCTACTTCGAGGGGTCGCGCGAGCAGGCCCAGGCTTCGGCCGAGTACCGCGACCTGATGGCGCGGGTCCGCGCCGGCAAGGAAAAGCGCCGGGTCGTCTTCCTCGGCAAGAGTCCGAAGGACGTCTGATTCCCACTGGCGGAACCGGCCGATAGCGATCTACGCTCGCGGTCCATGACGAAGGAACGCGCCCACAGCGCCTACAGATCGGCCGAGACGCTGAAGAAGCTCTCGGACCGCGTCATCGGCTTCGGCCCGTTCGGCGTCGGTCTGGACGGCCTGCTGACCTGGATCCCGGGCGCGGGTCTCCTCTACAGCGTCGGCGCGGGCATCTTCCTTCTGTGGACCGCCGGTCGCGCCGGCGCCTCGTTCAGCACGCTGGCCAAGATGGCGGGCTTCCTGGGCGTCGACATGCTGCTGTCCGACGTGCCGCTGGTCGGCGATCTCGCTGACGTGCTCTGGCAGGGCCACCTGATGGCCGCCACCACCATGCAGAAGGACATCGAGGAACGGCACGGCGCGCCCGATGGCGTGGACTCGGTGCTGCACCGGCCCCGTCGCCGGCGCACGGGGCTCAGCATCGTCGCGTTGGTGGTCTTCATCGGCCTGGTCTACGCGGTCTGGCAGTCGGACTTCCGCGACCTGCTGCAGCATGGCATGGGCTTCGCGGTCTCGAACGCCAGCCTGCCGGTCGCCGGCCATGCGGTGGCGCTCTGGGTGATCCTGGCCGCCGGCTCCGTGCTGCTGTTCTTCCTCAGCGCGCTGCGCCGGAGCCTGCAGCGCCGGCCGGCCTAGCCGGCGCGACGGCGGGCCACTACGCTTCCGGAAAACGCAGGGAGGCGACCATGAGCGACACAGAACCCTATGTCCGCCCGCCCAGCGCCGAGTCGCAGGGGCTGGCCCCCGGCCGGGGGCGGCTGGCGGGCCGGCGCATCCTGGTGGTCGGCGGCGGCCAGCAGGTGCTCGACCCGGCGACCGACCCGGTCGGCAACGGCCGGGCCATGTCGATGCTGTTCGCGCGCGAAGGCGCGGCGGTCGCTGTCGCCGACCGCAACCGCGAGGCCGCCCGCGCCACCGTCGATCTGATCGAACGCGACGGGAATTCGGCGCTGGTGCTGGAGGCGGACATTGCCCGCGAGGACGACATCGTCCGCCTGATGGAAGAGGCCGTCGAGGGCCTGGGCGGGCTCGACGGGCTGGTGCTCAACGTCGGCATCGGCGTCGGCGGCCTGGGGCTGGGCTCCGTGAAGCCGGAGGAGTGGGACACAGTGCTCGGCGTCAATCTTCGCGGGCCGATGCTCTGCTGCCGCGAGGCGCTGCCGAGGATGGAGAACGGCGGCTCGATCGTATTCATTTCGTCCATCGCCGGCCTGGTCGCCGGCTCGCGCCTGCCGGCCTACGACGCCTCGAAGGCTGCGCTCGGCGGGCTGATGCGGCATGTGGCGCTGGAGGGCGGCCGCAAGGGCGTAAGGGCCAATATCGTTGCCCCGGGCCTGGTCGACACCCCGCTCGGCCGGAGAGCCACCCAGGGCCGCCCGAGCCGGGGCCGCACCCCGGTGCCGTTCGGTCGCCAGGCCACCGGCTGGGAAATCGCCTACGCGGCCCTGTTCTTCATCAGCGACGAAAGCGTCTACGTGACGGGCCAGACCCTGGCGGTGGACAGCGGGATGACGGGGATCAGTTAGCTAGCCGAACGAGATCACCGCGCCGTGCTTCACCGACAGCTCGGCCGCCTTGATCAGACGCAGTAGGCAGAACGACTCGACACCGTACTGCTGCCAGAGAGGACCGTCGGCGGCGGGCGCTTCGGCCGCGTCGAAGACCTCGTCACCTTCGGGATCGAGTGACAATGGCAGTTCGATCGCCGCAGCTATGATGCGACACTCGGCGAGCAAGCGGACCGACGATCCGATGTAGCCGCCTGTCAGATTCTCATCGACGATCACGCGCGGCAGCTCGCGCGGAACGTAGAAGCCCTCTGCATCCGAATGATTGATCAGGTGGCTGAATTGTTCGCGGATGACCGGCTTGCGGCCCAGGAGCCGGTCGAGAAGCGAAGGCCGTGATCTAGGTTCTTCGTCGCTGGCGTACCGGTTGGCCAAGACTGGATCCTTGCTCGCTTGCGCGGGGGCGACCAGGGGCTCGGGCAACACCCCGCTCGCTGCGAGATGCGCCGCCAGCCGCCGCACGGTGTGGAGACCGCTGTAGCCGTACATCTGGGCCTCGAAGACGTCGTCTTCTGGGTAGTCGAGAGGCTCGTGGTGCGGCTCCTGGCCCGCTCGCGCGAGCGTCACGTTGAGCTCTTCGTACTGCTCGGCGAAGAACTCAGCCTCTTCCGGGTCATCACGGTGCGCCTGAGCAAGTCGCCCGACGAAAATCTCGAGACCCATACGTCGCTCCCTAAGCCTGTGTGTACCCCAGCTGCCGGTTCAGCTTCTCCAGCAGCTCGATGGCCGACTCGGCGATCACCGTGCCCGGCGGGAAGATCGCGGCGACGCCGGCGTCCTTGAGGGCCTGCCAGTCCTGCGGCGGGATCACGCCGCCGATGACGGTCATGATGTCCGGACGCCCGGCCTTGCCCAGTTCGGCCATCAGCTCCGGCGCCAGGGTCAGATGGCCGGCGGCCAGCGAGCTGGCCCCGACGACATGGACATCGTTCTCGACCGCCTGACGCGCGGCCTCGGCCGGGGTCTGGAACAGCGGGCCGATGTCGACGTCGAAGCCGAGGTCGGCGAAGGCGGTGGCGATCACCTTCTGGCCGCGGTCGTGGCCGTCCTGGCCCATCTTGGCGATCAGAATGCGCGGACGGCGGCCGTCGGCCTGTTCGAAGGCCTCGACCATCGCCTTGGCGCGGGCGACCGTGGCGTTGGAGCCGGCTTCCGACACATAGACCCCCGTGATCGACTTGATCTCCGCCCGGTGGCGGCCGAACACCTTTTCGAGCGCGTAGCTGATCTCGCCGACCGTCGCCTTGGCGCGGGCGGCGTCGACCGCGAGGGCCAGCAGATTGCCGTCGGCGCGGGCCCCGGCCTCCAGCGCGTCGAGTGCGGCCTGTGTCTCAGCTTCGTTCCGCTCAGCCTTGAGTTTCCTCAGCTTTTCAATCTGGGCCGTGCGGACCGCCGAGTTGTCGACCTTGAGCACCGGGATGTCGTCGGCGACTTCCGGACGGTAGCGGTTGACGCCGACCAGGCTCTGCTTGCCGCTGTCGATGCGGGCCTGGGTGCGGGCCGCGGCCTCCTCGATGCGGAGCTTCGGCAGGCCCTGGTCGATGGCCTTGGCCATGCCGCCCAGCGCCTCGACCTCCTCGATGTGCTCCAGCGCGCGGGCGGCCAGATCGTGGGTCAGGCGCTCGACGTAGTAGCTGCCGCCCCAGGGGTCGGCGACGGCCGTCGTGCCGCTCTCCATCTGCAGGAACAGTTGGGTGTTGCGGCTGATCCGGGCCGAGAAGTCGGTCGGCAGGGCCAGCGCCTCGTCCAGGCTGTTGGTGTGCAGGCTCTGGGTCTGGCCGTTGACGGCGGCCATGGCTTCGACGCAGGTCCGCGAGACGTTGTTGAACACGTCCTGGGCGGCCAGCGACCAGCCGCTGGTCTGGCTGTGCGTGCGCAGGCTCAGCGAGCGGTCGTCCTTGGGATCGAACTCGCGCTTCATCAGCCGGGCCCAGAGCAGGCGCGCGGCCCGCATCTTCGCCACTTCCATGAAGTAGTTCATGCCGATCGCCCAGAAGAACGACAGGCGCGGCGCGAACTGGTCGATGCTCATCCCGGCGGCGACCCCGGCGCGGGCGTACTCGATGCCGTCGGCCAGGGTGTAGGCCAGCTCGAGGTCGGCGGTCGCGCCGGCCTCCTGCATGTGATAGCCGCTGATCGAGATCGAGTTGAACTTCGGCATGTTGCGCGAAGTATATGAAAAGATGTCGGAAATGATCCGCATCGAGGGCGCGGGCGGATAGATGTAGGTGTTCCGCACCATGAACTCTTTGAGGATGTCGTTCTGGATCGTGCCGGAGAGCTTTTCCGGCGGAACGCCCTGTTCCTCGGCGGCGACGATGTAGAGGGCCAGGATCGGCAGCACCGCGCCGTTCATGGTCATCGACACGCTCATCTTGTCGAGCGGGATGCCGTCGAACAGGGTCCGCATGTCCAGGATGCTGTCGATGGCGACGCCGGCCATGCCGACATCGCCCTTCACCCGCTCGTGATCGCTGTCATAGCCGCGGTGGGTGGCCAGGTCGAAGGCGACCGACAGGCCCATCTGACCGGCCGCCAGGTTGCGGCGATAGAAGGCGTTGGAATCCTCGGCGGTTGAAAAGCCGGCGTACTGCCGGACCGTCCAGGGATTGGTGACGTACATCGTCGGATACGGCCCGCGGCCGAACGGCGCCAGGCCGGGGTATCCGTCCAGGAAGTCGAGGTCCTTCACGTCATCGGGGCCATAGGCCGGCGCGACCGGGATGCCTTCCGGCGTCTGCCAGGTCTCGCCCCCCGCGGGGGTGGCCGGACCGCCCTCGGCGGTGAAGGCGACGGTCGTGAAGTCGGGGAAGGTGCTCATGGCTCAGGCCTCCTCGAACGCGGCGGCGAAACGGATGGCGGTCAGGGCAGGGCAGGACGAGTCGGGCCCGGGCAGGCGCGGATCCGGCCCGGCCGTCGCGAAGGCGGCGGGGTCGGCGACAACCACCTCCGGCGTCTTGTCCTCGGCGTTCGGGAAGGCCGTGACGCCCAGGATCTTGCGCGACTTGTCGGCATAGGCGGCGGCCTGCGCCTCGCGGGTGGCGCCGATGGCTTCGGCGACCGCGCCGGTCTCGAGCGCCTTGACGATGCCGCCGGCCGCCTCGATGGCCTGGAAGCCGCCCCAGGCGGCGTGGGCGATCTGGTCGGTCAGGGTGTCGAGGTACCAGGCCCCGCCGGCAGGATCCGCGACGCGGCCGAGGTGGCTCTCTTCCATCAGCACCAGCTGGGTGTTGCGTGACTGGCGGCGCGCGAAGGCGGTGGGGAGGCCGATGGCGTCGGTGAAGGCCCCCAGCACAATGCTGTCGGACCCGCCCACCGCAGCCGCGAAGCCCGCGCTGGTCAGCCGGAGCAGGTTGGTCCAGGCGTCGGCCCTGGCCAGCATGCGGTTCGAGGAGCGGGCCTCGATCGTCGCCGGAACCTCGACGCCGCAGGCGGCGGTGATCCGCGCCCAGATCTCGCGGGCGGCGCGCACCTTGGCGACGCCGGTGAAGTATTCGCCGTCCAGGCTGACGCCGATCACGATGCGGCGGAACGCCTCGTCCATCGGCAGGCCGGCGCGGACCAGCGCCTTGGCGTAGGCGAGGGCGCTCGCGGCCATGACTGCCAGTTCTTCGGTGTTCGAGCCGCCGGCCTCATGCGCGGCGCGGCCGGTGGCGAGAAACAGCGTCGCCCTGGCGTAGGTCGCCGACAGGCGCGCGCCGACCGTGGCGGCGGAGACGATGTGGCTCTCGACCGGGCCCGGCGAGGCGCCGGCCGTGGCGAAGGCGGTCAACGGGTCCATGTGGAAGGCCAGCGGCGCGTTCGGCGCGGCCTTGGCCAGGGCTCCGAGCCAGTCGGCGGCCCTGGGGCCCAGGAATCCGGCGTCCAGAGCCACCGGCGCGAGGTCCAGCAGGACATCGTCCAGAACCCTGGACAGGCCCTCGGCCGATCCGACAGCGACGCCGGCCGCGCCGGTCGGGTCGATCGACACCAGCAGCGAGGCCGCGCCGCCTTCGAGGTCCTTCAGCGCCTCGGCGTTGGCCTGCTTCGGGTCGGGATGAGCCAGCCGCATCCGCAGATCCCACGGGCGCTCGGCGTCGCGGGCGCGCAGGTCGCGGACCACGGCGGGCGCACTCTCGGCGGTGTACAGCGGCTGGATCGCCAGGCCATCGGCGGTCCTGCGCACCAGGGCGTCGTCGAACGACTCGCCCTTCAGGGTCTTCTCGACGAGCTTCAGCCAGTCTTCGCGGGCGGGCGGCGCGAAATCGTCGGCCAGCGGCAGGATCGTCCCGGACAAGGCGTGGCGTCTCCAGTGCAATGCAGCAATCGGACGGCGTGATGCGCTCCTGCCCTTAGGTGCGTCAAGCGCGGCGTCCGCGACCGGGTGACGTAGCGGAGCCGCAAAAACACGCTTGCGCGGCGCCAACAGTCGTTTTACTTACAGTGTATATTTTAGATGGAGCCCCGCGAACCATGGCCCTGCCTCCCGTTCTCCGCGACCGCCTGCGCCTGCCGGTGATCGCTTCGCCGCTGTTCATCATCTCCGGTCCGGACCTGGTCATCGCCCAGTGCAAGGCGGGCATCGTCGGTTCGTTCCCCTCGCTGAACGCCCGCCCGATCAGCATGCTCGACGAATGGCTGGCCCGGATCACCGAAGAGCTCGCCGCCTGGGACCGCGCCAACCCCGACCTGCCGTCGGCGCCTTTCGCGGTGAACCAGATCGTCCACAAGACCAACAACCGGCTCGAGGAGGATCTGGCCCTCTGCGAGAAGTACAAGGTTCCGGTGGTGATCACCTCGCTGGGCGCGCGCGAGGAGCTGAACCAGGCCGTGCACGGCTGGGGCGGCGTCGTGCTGCACGACATCATCAACGACAAGCACGCCCACAAGGCCATCGAGAAGGGCGCCGACGGCCTGATCCCGGTCGCGGCGGGCGCCGGCGGCCACGCCGGCGCGCTGTCGCCGTTCGCGCTGGTCCAGGAAATCCGCCAGTGGTTCGACGGCCCGGTGGCTCTCTCGGGTTCGATCGCCAACGGGCGCTCGATCCTGGCCGCCCAGGCCATGGGCGCCGACCTCGCCTACATCGGCTCGGCCTTCATCGCGACGAAGGAAGCCAACGCCGTGCAGGGCTACAAGGACATGATCGTCGAGAGCTCGGGCGAGGACATCGTCTACTCGAACCTGTTCACCGGCGTGCACGGCAACTATCTGCGCCCCTCGATCATCCGGGCGGGCATGGACCCCGACAATCTGCCGGAAAGCGACCCCTCGAAGATGAACTTCGGTTCGGGCGGCAACACCGAAGCCAAGGCGTGGAAGGACATCTGGGGCTGCGGCCAGGGCATCGGCGCCATCGACGCGGTGCTGGGCGCCGGCGAGCTGGTCGCCAAGCTGGCCGAGGAGTACGAGGCCGCCAAGGCCGAGCTGGCCGCCAAGACGGCGCTGACCAGCGGCGCGAAGCTGGCCTTCGCCGCCGAGTAGCCGCGCCGCCTTCACCGACAGACGCCGCCGGGATCGAGCCTTTTCAGGGGCTTGGTTCCGGCGGTTCTGTTTCGGCCCACCCCCGCTGGACCGCCGCCGATCCTTGTCGAGACAACGACAGGGAGCCCCGACGTGTCCGACGACGCAACACCGCGCCTTGGCCTGCCGTACCTGGCGGCCGCACAGGCCCAGAAACATGTGACCCTCAACGAGGCGCTCGGCCGCCTCGACGGCCTGGTGCAGACCTCGGTCGAAAGCCGGACGCTGGCTGCGCAGCCGACCGATCCGGAGGACGGCGCACTCTACATCCTGCCGGCGGACGCCGAGGGCGCGGCCTGGACCGGCAAGCCGGCCGGAACGGTGATGCGCTTCGAGGCCGGAGGCTGGCTGGCGCTGCCTGTCGGCGAAGGCCATCTGGCCTGGGTGCGCGACGAGGCGGCGCTCGTCGTGTTCGTCGAGGGTGAGTGGGCGGTCTTCGAGGCCGGCGGTGAAGAGGTCTCTTTCCAGAACCTGCCGCTGCTCGGCGTCGGCACGACGGCCGACGAGGACAATCCGCTGTCGGTGAAGGCCGGCGGCGTGCTGATGACCGCCGCGCCGGTCGGCGAAGGCGGCGACGGAGACCTCCGGCTCAGCCTGAACAAGGAAGCGGCGGGGGACACCGTCAGCCTGGTGTTCCAGTCGGGCTGGTCCGGCCGCGCGGAGTTCGGCCTGGCGGGAAGCGAGGACGTCTCCCTGAAGGTTTCGGCCGACGGCTCGGCCTGGACCGAGGCCCTGACCATCGCCCGCGCGACCGGCAAGGCCACATTCGCGCTGTCGCCCAACCGACCGTCTGAAGTGTCGGTGCTGACCGCGAGCGGCTCCTATGCCGTTCCCGCCTGGGCGCGGCGGCTGGCGCTGGTCTGCATCGGCGGCGGCGGCGGCGGCGGATCGGGCGCCTCGGGCACCAACGCCTCGAACCGGGCCGGCGGCGCGGGCGGCGGCGGCGGGGGCCGCTCGACCGAAGAGATCGATGTCGCCGACCTGGCCAACGCCAGCCTGACCGTTGTCATCGGCGCGGGCGGAGCCGGAGGAAACGCGGTGACTGCCGCCTCGGGCGTTTCGGGAACGGCGGGCGGCGACAGCAGCATCGCCGACGGGGGCCAGATTCTCCTGTCGGCCGGCGGCGGCGCGGCGGGCCCTGGCGGGACGACCAACAACAGCACGGGCGGCCTCGGCGGCTATGGCGACGTTCCGGGCAACTCCGGCGGCGGCGGCAGCAACGCCAGCACGGCCGGCGCCGGCGCGGACAACCTCTGCGGCGCCGGACCGGGCGGCGGCGGCGGAGCCGGCGGGGTGAACACCGCGTCCTCGACCTCGGCCGGCAAGGATGGCGGCCACGGCTATCTGATCGGTCAGGCCTCCGGCCGCAGGGCGGCGCGGGGCGCCGGGGGCGCGGCGGGCGGCGCCGGCTCGGCCGGCGCGGGCAAGGCCTGGCAGCGCGGCTGC
>JAYRYI010000016.1:0-15924 GCA_041917095.1 Caulobacter sp.
GGGAGCCGGCGCGGGCGGCGGAGCAACAGACGGCGCGGCCGGAGCCGGCGTCGGACGGGCCGCTTCAGCGGCGGCGCGGGCGGCGGCCTGCTCGGCGGCCTGGCGACGGGCCTCCTCCTCGGCGCGAGCGCGGGCCTGGGCGGCCTGGCGCTCCTGCGCTTCGCGGGCGGCGTCAATGGCGCGCTGGCGGTTGCGCATCTCCTCGGCCGACAGGTTGCCGGTCGGATCGGACGGCGCGGGACCGGCCGGACGCGGCGCGGCTGGGCGCGGCTCATACGTGGTGCGCTTCTCGGCGGCCGAGGGGCCGGCAAGGTTGGTCGCCCCGCCCGGCGCATGCGTCCGGACGCGCTTGGTTTCGACCACCACCGTCTTCGACCGGCCATGGCTGAAGCTCTGCTTGACCACGCCCGCGCTCACCGAGCCCGCGCGGGGCTTCAGGGTGAGAGAAGGCCTGGAGGGATTCTGCCGGCCGTTGTCGTTCTCGTCGCTCATGCGTCTCGCTTAACTCACAGGACCGGCGGATCCGGCCCGAATACGTATCGTTCAAACCCGGAAGGGACCGCGGCGCGATCCGCCCGGCCCTTCTATTCCTCGCGCCAACCCTCGGGAAGAAGCGGACGGAACCCCGCCAGTCGTCGGACATCCTTCGTCCAGTGACCGGAGGCTCGCCCCGCAAGGAAGGCGGTGTGTATCACATTCTCGCCCCCCAAGGCCAAACCCAATTCGGCCGAGGAAAAAACGCCGATCAGCTGCGGCGGCGAGGGCGAGGTCCGACAGGCGGACAACAGTTTGCGGCGGCCGTCGACGGCGCCGTCGGAGGCTTCCACCAGCCAGGCGGCCTTGCCGCCCCGGATGCTGGCCAGGACCTTTTCAAAGCCCGAGATAATGTCGCCGCCCCGGCGCGCAAGGCCGAGGGCGTCGAGCAGCCGCCGCGTCATCAGGGTCTCGACCAGGTCCGCCAGATCGGCGGGCGCGGTCAGTCTGGTCTTCGCGGCGCGGGAGAAGAGACCCTTCTTCACGGCCGTCTCGACACTGGCGCGGTCGGCGGCGACCCACAGACCCCGGCCCGGCAGCTTGCGCGCCAGGTCAGGCGTGACGACGCCGTCCGGCCCGGCGACGAACCGGATCAGTTGATCTTCCTCCATCACGGCGCCGGAGACGATGTCCCGGCGCTCGCGAGAGGCTTCCCCATGGGTCCGGGGGGTGCGGGGTTGAGGGGCGGCCATTCCGGTTCGCCCTCATGCAAGACGCCGTTAGGCGTCCTGCGCCTCGCCTTCGGCCACGGCCAGGTCGTAGTCCTCGGGGTTCTCGATCCCTTCGGCCCCGTACTCGCCTTCGTCCTCGTACTCGGGCTCCGGCGTGGCCTCGACCCAGCCCATCATCACCCGGGCGCGCATGATCAGCGTCTCGGCGTCGTCCGGCGACAGGTTGAAGGATTCCAGGATGCCCGGCTCGCGCACGCGCTCGCCGTCGCGGCTCTCGAACCAGCCGCGCAGGTCGTCCGGGATCAGGCCGGCGAAGTCCTCGACGGTCTTCACGTCGCCCTCGCCCAGGGCCACGGCCATCGGCAGGGTCACGCCCTCGATCTCGAGCACGCCGTCCTCGACGCCCAGTTCACGGCGGCGGGCGTCCTGCTCGGCGGCTTCCTTGTCGAGGAATTCGCGGGCGCGGGCCTGCAGCTCCTCGGCCGTCTCGTCGTCGAAGCCTTCGATGGCCGCGATCTCGTGCGGCTCGACATAGGCGACGTCCTCGACCGACACGAAGCCTTCGGTGGCCAGCAGCTGGGCGATGACCTCGTCGACGTCCAGGGCCTCCTGGAACAGCGCCGTGGTCTCGGCGAACTGCTTTTGGCGACGCTCGCTTTCCTGGGTCTCGGTCATGATGTCGATCTGCCAGCCGGTCAGCTGGCTGGCGAGACGGACGTTCTGGCCGCGGCGGCCGATGGCCAGCGACAGCTGCTCGTCCGGCACCACCACTTCGACGCGCTCGTCCTCCTCGTCCATGACGACCTTGGAGACCTCGGCCGGCGCCAGGGCGTTGACGATGAAGGTCGCCTCGTCCGGGTTCCACTGGATGATGTCGATCTTCTCGCCCTGCAGCTCGGCGACGACCGCCTGCACGCGAGAGCCGCGCATGCCGACGCAGGCCCCGACCGGATCGATGCTGGAGTCGTTCGAGACGACCGCCATCTTGGCGCGGCTGCCCGGGTCGCGGGCCACGGCGCGGATCTCGATGACGCCGTCGTAGACCTCCGGCACTTCCTGCGCGAACAGCTTGGCCATGAAGCCGCCGTGGGCGCGGCTCAGCATGATCTGCGGGCCCTTGGTCTCGCGGCGGACGTCGTAGATGTAGCAGCGGATGCGGTCGCCGAGGTTGAAGTTCTCGCGCGGGATCGACTGGTCCCGGCGCATGATGCCTTCGCCGCGGCCCAGGTCGACGATGACGTTGCCGTACTCGACACGCTTGACCGTGCCGTTGACGATCTCGCCGACGCGATCCTTGTACTCTTCGAACTGACGCTCGCGCTCGGCTTCGCGGACCTTGCCGGTCACGACCTGGCGGGCCATCTGCGTCTGGACGCGGCCGAACTCGAAGGGCGGCAGCTCCTCCTCGGTGACCTGGCCGACAAAGGCGTCACGGTCGGCGGCCAGGGCGTCGGACAGCCGCACCTTGCCCAGCGAGGTCTCGTCCAGCTCGGCGTCGTCCTCGACGACGGTGACGTAGCGCTTGATCGAGGTCTCACCGGTCTTGGGATCGATGCTGACGCGGATGTCGTGCTCGGCGCCGTATCGGCTGCGGGCCGCCTTCTGGATCGCTTCCTCGATGGAGGCGATCACGATCTCCTTCTCGATGCCCTTCTCGCGGGCGACCGCGTCGGCGATCTGGAGCAGCTCAAGGCGGTTGGCGGAAATGCCGGTGGCCATGGGTCGTTTCCTACTCTTCTTCGGATTGCAGGCGGGCGGAGCGTTCGTCCGCGCCGAATTTCATCAGCTTGTCGTTCAGGACCAGCTTGGCTTCGAGGATCCAGTCGAACGGGATGTAGAGGGTGGTCTCGGCCTCGCCCTCGACGTTGATGCCGACCTGACCGTCATCGATCCCGGCGAGCTCGCCGCGGAAGCGCTTGCGGTTCTCGGCCAGCCGGTCGAGCTCGATGCGGGCCTCGAAGCCTTCCCAGGTCTCGAAGTCCTTGAGCCGGGTCAGCGGCCGGTCGATGCCGGGGCTGGAGACCTCCAGCGTGTACTCGCCGGTGATCGGGTCGGCGGCGTCCATCACTTCGGACACGGCGCGCGACAGGATCGCGCAGCCCTCGACGGTCATGTCGCCTTCGGGAGTCTCGGCCATGATCTGCAGGCGGCGGCTTTCCTTACCGGCCATCAGACGCAGGCGGACGATCTCGTAGCCGGCGGCTTCCGCCACCGGGTCAAGCAGTTCGAGCAGCTTGGCGTCTTCCGCCGTGCGTGCGCGCATCCGTCCAAAATCCAAACAAAAAGCGGCGGCCCGAGGACCGCCGCTCGACTGCGCCATCCAGCGCGATCAAACGATGTTGGCGGTCTTATAGCGCCGGTCGGACCGCTTGTCAGCCCCCAGTCGCGCGGCGAGGATGCGAGCCGTTCAGGAGCTTTCGATGTTGCCGGACCTCGCCGCCGCCGCCCTGCTGACCATCCCGTTGACCGGCCAGCCGGTGCTGCTCGACGGACTTTGCCCGGACGCGGAGTGGGCGCTGGCCCGGCGGCTGGACCTGGGCGGCGGCGTCACGCTGCTGGCCCAGGCCGACAGCTTCACCGTCACCTTCTGCGTGCTTCTGCCGCCCGAAAGCGCCGGGGCCATGGACCTGTACATCGACACGCCGCTCGACGAACCGGTCGACCTGCACCTTTCGGCCCAGGTCGGCGAGCGGACGATGTCCGGCGGCGTCTGGCCGGCGTGGAGCGGCTTTGGCAACCACCTGGACTGGTACGGTCCGCCGGTCCGCTTCAACGTCACCGGCAGCACGCCGCTGGGCGAGCGCACCGTGGTCTTCCAGCCCAGCGCCACGCGTGAGCTGCAGTTCGCCACCCGCCGGTTCGGCGAGGGGCCCTGGCGGATCATGCTCCAGCTCCACGCGGTGGGGCCGGGCATGACCCGCGAGGTCGTCTGGCCACAGGGGGCTTCGGCGACCGACCCCGAGAGCTGGGGCCGGGCGCAGATCCGCTAGGGTCCGTACTCAATACCGCTCATCCCGGCATTCGCCGGGATGAGCGGAAGTTATTGTATTTGTTGCGCTCGAATTGAGTCCGGACTCTAGCGGCCGCCGAGGAAGTCCATCTTGCCGATCGGCGCGCCCTTCGCCCGCAGCAGGGCGTAGGCCGTGGTGACGTGGAAGAAGAAGTTCGGCAGCGCGAAGCCGGTCAGGAATTCCGCGCCGGTGAACTTCAGCTCCATATTCGGGAACTTCAGCACCACCTCGCGGTCCTCGGCGCCGTCGAGGGCGGATGCATCGACGCTCTCGACGAAGGCGACGGTCCTGTCGATCCGCGCCTTGAGCTCGGCGAGGGTCGTCTCGGTGTCCGGCATGGCGGGAACCTCGACGCCGGCCAGCCGGGCGATCGCGCCCTTGGCGGCGTCCGAGGCCATCTGGATCTGGCGCGGGAAGGGCAGCATGTCCTCGGTCAGGCGCGCCTCGAGGATGGTCTGCTCGTCGATCCCGGCGGCGAGCGCCTTGTCGATGATGGCGGCGGTGTTCTTCAGCGCGCGCACGAAGACGGGCGCGGAGGCGGCGTGGATGGAAAAGGTCATGGAACGTCCCCGGAGGCGATGATGCGAGCCGCAGAGATCGGGCGCTTCGCGGGGATTTGCCAGACCTAGACGCGCACGAAGTCGAGGAATACCGGCGCGCAGTCGCCCAGCTTCTTTTCCTCGTAGCGGGTGGTCAGGTGGTCGGCGGGCGGGATGCGCCAGTCGTCGGCCCTGTCGGCCGGCCAGGCGAAGAGGCCGCTTTTCAGCACGCGTTCGAGCGTCCAGTCGGCGTAGTCGGCCCAGTCGGTCGCGAACCTCAGTCGCCCGCCCGGCTTCAGCTTCGCGGCCAACTCGGCCAGGAAGTCTTCCTGCACGATGCGGCGCTTGTGGTGCCGCGCCTTCGGCCAAGGATCCGGAAACAGGATGAACACGCGGTCCAGCGATCCGTCGGGCAGCCGTCCGGCCACTTCGCGGGCGTCGCCCTGGTGGACCCGCACGTTCTCGAGCCCGCCGTCTTCAAGATGCCGAAGCGCGCTGGCGACGCCGTTCAGGAAGGGCTCGACGCCGATGATCAGCAGGTCACGGTCGCGCGCGGCCTGACCGGCCATGTGTTCGCCGCCGCCGAAGCCGATCTCCAGCCAGACCTCGCGGGCGTCGCTCTTCAGCGCGCGGGGATCGAACGGGCCTTCGGGAATATCGACCTTCGGCGCCAGGGTTTCGAGCAGCGAGGCCTGCCGCGCCTTGATGGGGCGCGCCTTGACGCGGCCATAGCTGCGCAGGGCGCCGTGCGGCTGCTGGGGCGTGACGGTCATGGTGCTCCGTGTGTCCCTCGACACGCCCGCTGCGCGGGCTGCTCAGGATGACCAACCCAGGACAAAGTCATGGAGAGCAGCGAACCGCAGGTTCGCGTGCCGAGCCACGCAATGCCTAGGCCAGCTTCTTCAGCTCGGGGACGAGATCGGTCTTTTCCCAGCTGAAGCCGCCCTCGTTGTCCGGCTGGCGGCCGAAATGGCCGTAGGCGGCGGTGCGGGCGTAGATCGGCTTGTTCAGGCCCAGGTGCTCGCGGATGGCGCGCGGCGTGACGCCGTTCATCAGATCGGGCAGCACCTTTTCCAGCAGGGCCGGATCGATCTTGCCGGTGCCGTGCAGGTCGACGTGGAACGAGACCGGCCGGGCCACGCCGATGGCGTAGGCGATCTGGATCGTGCAGCGCTCGGCGAGGCCGGCGGCGACGACGTTCTTGGCCAGATAGCGGCAGGCGTAGGCGGCCGAGCGGTCGACCTTGGTGGGGTCCTTGCCGCTGAAGGCGCCGCCGCCGTGCGGGGCCGCGCCGCCGTAGGTGTCGACGATGATCTTGCGGCCGGTGATGCCGGCGTCGCCATCCGGTCCGCCGATCTCGAACCGGCCGGTCGGATTGACCAGCCACTGGGTCTTCTTCGTGATCAGGCCGTCCGGGAAGATCGGCAGGATATGCGGACGGATCAGCTCCAGCACGCGCTTGCTGGTCGGCGTCTTGCCGTCGATCTTCTTCTTGTGCTGGTGCGACACGACGATCGAGACGACGCGCCTCGGCACGCCGTTTCCGTCGTACTCGAGCGTGACCTGGCTCTTGGCGTCGGGCTCCAGCTCGTGCAGCTCGCCCGAATGGCGCAGCTCGGCGAGGCGCCGCAGGATGTTGTGGCTGTACTGCAGCGTGGCCGGCATCAGCTCCGGCGTCTCGGTCGAGGCATAGCCGAACATGATGCCCTGGTCGCCGGCGCCTTCGTCCTTCTTGTCCGACGCGTCGACGCCCTGGGCGATGTGGGCCGACTGGCCGTGCAGGTAGCAGGCGTACTTCGCCTTCTCCCAGTGGAAGCCCTTCTGCTCGTAGCCGATGTCCTTGATCGCGGCCCGGACCTTGGGCTCCAGCGATTTGATGATGTCCCTGGTCAGGGCCTTGTTGGCGGCCTTGTCGCCGCCCGGCTTGCCGGCCCGAACCTCACCCGCCAGCACCACCCGGTTGGTGGTGACCAGCGTTTCACACGCCACCCGCGCTTCGGGATCGGCGGTCAGGAAGGCGTCGACGACGGTGTCGCTGATGCGGTCAGCGACCTTGTCGGGGTGCCCCTCGGACACACTTTCGCTGGTGAAGATATAGGAGGAGCGGTTCAAGGCGGAACTCCAAGGGAAGGCGGGCCGTCCGGTCAGACGCGCCGGAACCTATAAAGACATCTTTATATCCGCAAGGCGGACATCGAGATTCGTCCGTCGGCGCGGCGCCAGAAATTCCGATGGCGACGTCAGATCAGTCCTCGGCTTCGTCGCCGGCGCCGTCTTCCTCGGCCATGGAGCGGACCAGGTCGAGGATGCGGCGGCGGACGCGGCCGCGCCGGATCTTCGGAAACAGCGCCGCCAGCTCCAGGCCTTCAGGGGTCATCAGGAAGTCGTGAATGAACGGCTCGGCGCCGCTGTCGGCGACGCCCTCGGCGCGGGCGGTCGAGGGATCGACCAGGCCGTCGAAGAAGTAGGAGATCGAGGTCTGCAGCGACTTGGCGATCTCGTAGAGCTTGCTGGCGCTGACCCGGTTGGCGCCGCGCTCGTACTTCTGCACCTGCTGGAAGGTCAGGCCGAGATCGTCCGCCAGACGCTCCTGCGAAACGCCGAGCAGCTTGCGACGCATGCGAATACGGCCGCCGACATGAAGATCGACGGGATTGGGGGAGCGGTCGGTGTCAGTGGTGGTCGTCATGAGGTCCCGGTCAGCAGAAATCGCGGTTTCGCTTTCAATCCCCCATCACCTCATTCTGTCGTCTTTTCAAGGCCGAGACTACCCGAATACGCAGGATGAAGGCGGCCGAGATCATCAACAGGACGATGAGGGGCACATCGCCAAGGCGGCTGTACGGCGTGTTCAACTGCCTTGACGGAAGGGCCGCGTCAATAACGCCGGTATCTCCAAGGCGCAATGCGCCTGCGTCCGTCTGCCCCAGCGCCGTGATGACGGCGGACACGCCGGTCGGCGTGGCCCGCAGCATCGGAAGGCCCTCTTCGATGGCGCGATAGCTGGCCAGATTCAGATGCTGCAGCGGCCCGCTTGTGCGGCCGAACCAGGCGTCGTTGGACACGTTGACGATGAATGCGGGCCGCTCGCCGGCCAGCCGGGCGCCCTGGCGGGTGAAACCCGGAAACAGGGATTCATAGCAGATCAGGGGCTGGAACGGCGGCAGGCCGGCGACCTGCATCGGCCGGGGCGCGCCGCCGGACGCGAAGCTCTCCGGCGCGTTGACCAGCGCCTTGAAGCCGATCGCGGTGAGGAACCGCTCCATCGGCAGGTACTCGCCGAACGGCACCAGCCGGTGCTTGTCATAGGCGCCCAGCGGCTCAAGCCCTTCGGCGGTGCGGCGCACGGCGACCAGGGTGTTGTAGTAGCGGGTGTCGGCAGGCGTTCCGTCGTAGCGGTAGGCGCCGACCAACAGGATCTGGCCGGGGCGCAACGAGGCGGCGATGGCGTCGCGGGTCCAGGTCCCGGGCGCGAGGTAGTCGTTCACCGCGGCGGGGATGGCGCCCTCGGGCCAGATGACGATGTCGGCGGGCTTGCCCTCGTAGGGGCGGGCGGTCAGGCCGGTATAGGCGTCGACGATGCGTCGGAAATGCGCGGGATCGTACTTGGCCGCCTGCGCGATGTCGGCCTGCACGATGCGGACGGTGACGGAACGGGCCGCCGGACTGACCGGGACATCCACTGTCCGCGCCGCGCCCCAGCCGAACAGCAGGACGAACACTCCGGCGGCGGCGCCCACGAGCATCCGGCCCGGTCGCCCCTCGCGCCAGAGCAGGACGCTGCCCGCCAGCCAGATCGTCACCCAGGTCAGGCCGTAGGCGCCGAACAATGCGGCGGACTGCGACATCGCCGATCCGGCCCTCCAGGTTTCGCCCGGCAGGTTCCACGGGAAGCCCGTAAGGATATGACCGCGGATCCACTCGAACGCCGCGAACACGCCGGCGAACACGACGACCCGCGCCAGGCCCGTCACGCCGGTCAGGCGGTAGGCGACCATCGCCGCCCCCCAGAACAGCGCCACGCCGCCGGCCATCGCGCCGACCGCGAACGGGGCGATCCAGCCGTGGGCGGCGATATCGACCAGGAAGGCCTCGGCGATCCACCAGGTGCCGAGTCCGAAATAGGCCAGGCCCGCCAGCCAGCCGCGCCAGAAAGCCGAGCGAAGCGGCCGCGCTCCGTCGGCGTGGTCGATCAGCCAGAGCAGCAGCGGATAGCCGAGCAGCCCGGGCAGAAGGCCGAACGGCGGATGCGCCAGCGCCGCGGCCAGACCGGCGGCGAGGGCCAGAAGCCACCGCGGCGCCTCGACCATCCGCCGGGCCAGTCCGGCGATCACGCCGCCGGAGCCTCTGCGGCCGGCGTCTCCGGACGCGGACGGATGCGCACCCGCTTCACCCGGCGCGGATCGGCGTCGACGACCTCCAGCTCATAGCCGGCCGGATGGTCGATGACCTCGCCCCGGCGCGGCACGCGGCCGGCGATGGCCACCACCAGGCCGCCGATGGTGTCGATCTCTTCCTCGAGGTCGGCCGGGGCCAGCTCGCCGGCGCCGAGCGCCTCCTCGAGATCCTCCAGCGGCGCGCGGGCGTCCGCCTCGAACACGCCGCCGGGACGGGCCAGGACGCCGCTGACCGTCGCCTCGTCATGCTCGTCATCGATCTCGCCGACCACCGCCTCGATCAGGTCCTCGATGGTGACCAGGCCCTCGGTGCCGCCGTACTCGTCGATGACCAGCGCCAGATGGATGCGGGTCTTCTGCATCTGGGCCAGCAGTTCGGCGGCGCGCTTGGAGGCCGGGACATACAGCGTCTCGCGCTTGAGGCGCCTGAGCGGCGTCGCGGTCGCGGCGGGTTTGCGGCCCTTGCCGGCCACGGCCTTGAACACGTCCTTGACGTGGACCACGCCGATCGGGTCGTCGAGCGTGTCGCGATAGATCGGCAGACGGCTGTGCTCGTGCTTGATGAACAGCGCGACCAGTTCCTCGAAGGGGGTGTCGACCTCGACCGCGACGATGTCGGCGCGCGGCGTCATGACGTCGTCGACGGTCAGGCTCTGGAAGGCGCGCGCCTGGCCGACCAGGGTGGCGGCGGCTGCGGCGGCCTGTCCCGCCGGCGTCTCAAGCTCCGCGACGGGCTCGGCGACCTCGCGGCGCAGGCGACGGAAGAAGGCGCGCAGCCCTCGGCTTCGTCGTGGGGCGGGTTCAGGCTGGGGGCCTGGGTCGTCGTCGTTGGGCATCGGGTCTCTGCTGTCAGGCGTAGGGATCCGGCACGCCCAGCCCGGCGAGAATCCGCCGTTCGAGCGCCTCCATCTCCTCGGCCTCGGCCTCGGTGAGGTGATCGTATCCTAGAAGATGCAGCACCCCATGCGCCACCAGATGTTGCAGATGGTGGGCGAGGGGCTTGCCCTGTTCGGCCGCCTCCCGGGCGCAGACGCCGTAGGCCAGGGCGATGTCCCCCAGATGATCCTCGGGATTGTCAGGCGCCGGGAAGCTCAGGACGTTGGTCGGCCCGGCCTTTCCGCGGAACCGCTCGTTGAGCTCGGCGACGCTGGCGTCATCGGTCAGCAGGATGGTCACGGCGCCGCGCGATTGCAGCGCCGCGTCAGCCGCCGGAAGGATGAGGGCTTCGATGTCCGGCAGCGCCGCCGACCAGGCCGCATCCTCGACCTCGATGTCGATCACGTCCCGGCCCGCCTGGCGGCGTCGGCGTCGTAGGCCTTGACGATGCGCGCGACCATCGGGTGGCGGACCACGTCCTCCGACGAGAATCGCGTGACCCCGACGCCCTCGACGCCCTCCAGGATCGAGACCGCGTGGGCCAGGCCGGAATCGGCCGGGTTGAGCAGGTCGATCTGGCTCGGATCGCCGGTCACCGCCATGCGCGAGCCTTCGCCCAGGCGGGTGAGGACCATCTTCATCTGCAGGCGGCTGGTGTTCTGCGCCTCGTCGGCGATGACATAGGCGTGGCTCAGCGTACGGCCGCGCATGAAGGCGATCGGGGCCACCTCGATCTCGCCCTTGTCGCGGCGGCGGCGCAACTGCTCGGTGCCGATGATCTGGGTCAGCGATTCCCAGACCGGAGCCATGTAGGGATCGACCTTCTCGGTCAGGTCGCCGGGCAGGAAACCGAGCTTTTCACCCGCCTCGACCGCCGGCCGGGTGATGATCAGCCGGTCGACCTCGCCGCGCAGCAGCATGCCCGCGCCATGAGCGACGGCGAGGAAGGTCTTGCCGGTGCCGGCGGGGCCGAGCCCGAAGGTGACGTCGTGGCGGCCCAGCATATCCATGTACTGGGCCTGGGTGCGGGTCTTGGGCGACACCGGGCCGCGCCGCGCGGCGCCGGTCGCCCGCGCCTCCCGGGTCTCGCCGCCGCCGCCGGCGCGCGCCTCGCCGATGGCCACGCGCACGTCGGCGTCGCCGACCGCCTCGCCGGCGTCGGCCAGGGTCTCCAGCGTCTGGATGGCGCGCTTCGCGGCCGCGCGGCCGCGCAGGTCGCCGCTGACAGACACCCCGCCGCCGGGCGTCTCGATCAGCACCTTGAAGGCGTCCTCGATCAGGGCCGCGTGCCGTCCGCCGGCGCCCGAGACGGCGCGAACCGCCTCGTCCGACAGGGGCACGAACTCGGGTTTCTGGCTCATGCGGTTTCCAGAACGAGCGACCCGCTCAGACTGTTGCGTGTCGCCGCGTCGATGCGCACCGGGACGATCCTGCCGATCAGGGCTTCGGGCCCGTCGATATGCACCGGCTGAAGCCAGGGCGAGCGACCGCCGATCTGGCCGGCGTGGCGGCCGACCTTCTCGATCAGCACAGGCTCGACCCGGCCGACGACCGAGCGGTTGAAGGCTTCCTGCTGCTCCTGCAGCAGTGCGTTCAGGCGCTGCAGGCGATCGTCCATCACCTCGGCGGACACCTGGCCCGGCATCGCCGAGGCGGGCGTGCCGGGGCGGCGGCTGTACTTGAACGAGAAGGCGCTGGCGTAGCCGACCTCGCGAACCAGCTGCAGCGTGGCCTCGAAATCGCTTTCCCGCTCGCCCGGGAAGCCGACGATGAAGTCGCCGCTCATGGCGATGTCGGGGCGGGCGGCGCGGATCTTCTCGACCAGGCGGACGTAGTCCTCCGCCTTGTGGCCGCGGTTCATGGCCTTGAGAATCCTGTCGCTGCCGGCCTGCACCGGCAGGTGCAGATAGGGCATCAGCTCCGGCAGCTCGCCGTGCGCGGCGATCAGGGCCTCGTCCATGTCGCGCGGATGGCTGGTCGTGTAGCGGATCCGGTCCAGGCCATCGATCTTCGCCAGCCTGCGGACCAGACCCGCCAGTCCGCCCTCGCAGCCGTCGTAAGCGTTGACGTTCTGGCCGAGCAGGGTGACCTCGCGCACACCCTTGTCGGCCAGCACCCGGGCCTCGGCCAGGATCGTGTCGGCCGGCCGCGACCACTCGCCGCCGCGCGTATAGGGCACGACGCAGAAGGTGCAGAACTTGTCGCAGCCCTCCTGCACGGTGAGGAAGGCGGTGACGCCGGTCACATGGCGGTCGCTCGGCAGGGCGTCGAACTTCTCGTCGGCCGCGAAGTCCGCGCTGAGCCGTTCGCCGGTCGCCCGGTGGGCGCGGGCGATCAGCTCGGGCAGCTGGTGATAGGCCTGCGGCCCGACGACCAGATCCACGGCCGGCTGGCGGCGCATGATCTCGGCCCCCTCGGCCTGGGCCACGCAGCCGGCCACGGCGATGGTCATCGACCCGCCGGCGTCGGCCTTGCGCGATTTCATCAGCTTGATCTGGCCGAGCTCGGAATAGACCTTCTCGGTGGCCTTCTCGCGGATATGGCAGGTGTTCAGCACCACCAGGTCCGCGCCCTCCGGGTCGTCCGTCACGCCATAGCCGAGCGGGCGCAGGACATCGGCCATGCGCTCGCTGTCGTAGACGTTCATCTGACAGCCGTAGGTCTTGATGTAGAGGCGCTTTTCCGGCGCGGACTGGGTCATGGCGGGCGTTATGGGGTTGGCGGGGCCCCCGCGCAAGTTTCCCTCCGCTTCATGGGGAGGGTGGACCGGCGAAGCCCGGACGGGTGGGGGATCGGGATCACACCTCCCCGCCCTGGCCGGCAAGCCGGCCTGGCCCTCCCCATGAAGGGGAGGGAAGGATGCTAGTCTTCCAGCGGCACGCCGTAGAGCTCCAGCCGGTGGTCGACCAGCCTGTAGCCCAGCTTGCGGGCGATGGCCTGCTGCAGCGCCTCGATCTCCTCGTCGACGAACTCGACGACCTTGCCGGTCTTCATGTCGATAAGATGGTCGTGGTGAACGTCGGGCGCTTCCTCATAGCGGCTGCGGCCGTCGCGGAAGTCGTGGCGTTCGATGATGCCCGACTCCTCGAACAGGCGGACGGTCCGGTAGACGGTGGCGATCGAGATGTGCGGGTCGATGCCGTGGGCGCGGCGATACAGCTCCTCGACGTCCGGGTGATCCTGGGCCGAGGACAGCACGCGCGCGATGACCCGCCGCTGATCGGTCATCCGCATGCCTTTTTCGATGCAGAGCTTTTCGAGCCGGTCCAAGGCCATTCTCCGTCGTGAGTCGCGCCAAGATAGGCGCTCGCCCGTCAGGTGTTAAGCGCCCGGCGCATCACGACGGCGTCGGCGCCGGATGCGTAGTAGGCCTTGCGCAGGCCGATCCGGGCAAAGCCCGCCGACTCATAGAGCGCGAGCGCCGGGAGGTTGTCGTGAGCCACTTCCAGGAACAGCGTATCGGCCTCCAGGCCCTCCGCCAGATTGGCCGCCGCCTCGACCAGAGCGCGGCCCGCGCCGCGCCGCCGGGCCGCCGGAGTCACCGCCAGCGTCAGGATCTCGGCCTCGCCCGCGATGGCGCGGCACAGAATGAAGCCCTGGTCTTCAACGATCAGCGCGAAGGCCCCGGGCGTGGCGAGGAGAGCGTCGATCTCGCCGGCGGGCCAGGGATGGTCGAAGGCGGCGGCGTGCAGCGCCGCCAGCGCCGGGACATCCGCGCGGCGGGCGGCGCGCAGGACGCTCATGCCGGCAGCCTGGCGTCGGGCGCCCGGAGGTACAGCGGCCGCACCGGCCGGACGGGCGCGGCGGCGGCCAGGCGCGCGACGGCGACCGGGTCGGGGCCGTCCGGCGTCTCGATCGACGCGGCGGCGATCACCCCTTCGATCAGCGGCGCGCCCGAGCCGACGAACAGGGCCGGGCCGCCGTGATAGACTTCCGCGATGCGGGCGGCGGCGTCTTCCACGGTCAGGGCGTCCGGCGCGGTGAGCGCCTGGCCGTCGCCGAACAGCTGCAGGTAGACCTGGCCCCTGCGCGCGTCGAGAACGGCGGCGACGAAGCCCTCGCGACCGTGCGCCATGGCTTCCAGCGTCCCGACGCCGACCGCGGGAATGTCGAGCGCGGCGGCCATCCCCTTGGCGAAGGCGACGCCGACGCGCAGGCCGGTGAAGCTGCCCGGGCCGACCGTGACGCCGATGCGGGTCAGGGCGCCGAAGGCGACGCCGGCGTCCTTCGCCAGGTCGCGGACCAGCGGCGCGAGACGCTCCTGATGGCCGCGCGGCATCGGCTCGGACCGGGCGGCAAGCACCGACGCGCCGTCCATCAGGGCGGCTGAGCAGGCGGTCAGGCAGGTGTCGATGGCGAGGATCAACGCCGTGGCGTCAACAGGCGCCAGCCGATGGCGAGGATCGGCGAACTGACGCCGACCGGCTGCATGACGGTGTAGTCGATCATCCGCATGTCCTGCGAGTAGCAGGTGGTCGCCTGCGGATACAGGCGGCAGCTGAGCGTGTTGTTCTGGATCGAGGACATGGCGTCGCCGACCTTCTCGCCCTTGGGTCCGCGGACCGACGCGCCGGAGGCCGTGGCCGCGTAGACGCCCTGGTCGTCGCCGTAGACATAGATCAGCAGATCGTCGGGGCCCCGGATGGTGATCACCGTCATGTCGTAGGCCTCGCTGACGGTCAGCGTGGCGCGCGGGAACAGCGGCTGGAGGGCGGCTTCTGTAAACGGCGTCGAGGCGTTGATGGGGCCCAGACCGTTCGGGGTGACCTCGATGACGCCGGCGTCCGCCGCCGCCGCCGCGCCGGGAAGGGCGGCGGTCGCGAGAAGCAGGGCCAGGGCGAGCGGTCGGATCATCATCGGACTTTAGCTCACTCCCCCGTCGCAGGCGACGTCAACCCTGCTCGCCCGGCCGGAGAGCGGCGCGCGGGCGGTCCTAGAGCGTCTGCTCGACCCGGGTCACTTCCGGCACGTAGTGCTTGAGCATGTTCTCGACGCCGGCCTTCAGGGTCGCCGAGGAGGACGGGCAGCCCGAACAGGCTCCGCGCATGTGCAGATAGACGACGCCGGTGTCGGGCTCGAATCGCGAGAAGACGATGTCCCCGCCGTCCTGGGCGACGGCCGGACGGATGCGGGTGTCGAGCAGGTCCTTGATCTCCTCGACGATCTGGGCCGTCTCGCCGTCATAGACCGTCTCGTCGTGGCCGCTCGCCGCCTCGCCCGTCAGGATCGGCGCGCCGGAGGTGAAGTGGTCCATGATGGCGGCCAGCACCGGCGCCTTCAGATGAGACCAGTCGACGCCCTCGGCCCGGGTCACCGTCAGAAAGTCAGAGCCGAAGAACACCCGGTTCACATCGCCCAGATCGAAGAGGGCGCGAGCCAGCGGCGAGGCGTTCGCCTCCTCGTCATCGCGGAACTCCCGCGCGCCGCCGGCCAGCACTTCGCGGCCGGGCAGGAACTTGAGGACTTCGGGGTTCGGCGTGGGTTCGGTCTGGATGAACATGACGCTTCCTAGATGGCCGCGCGGGAGGTCCGCGACAAGGGTCGGTCCGCCGCAATGCGAAAGAGTCAAAAAAGCTGACGGCGTAAGGGGTGTTTAACACCCTGCCCCTAAACCTCGCATTGGTTATCAATGCTCAGAAGGGGCAACTCAGGATGAAATATCCCGCATTTATCGCCGCCGGCCTGCTGGCCGCGGTAACCCTCGCCGGTCCGGCTTCGGCCGCCAACCTGCAGGCCCAGATGGAATCGTGCCTCACCAAGCACGCCAACTGACCTGCCCCCTTCCTGATCCCGCGATTTGAGTGAGAGTCCGTCACCCAAGGAGACGGACGTGAAGAAGAGCAGGTTCAACGAGGCGCAGATCATTGGCGTGCTGCGGGAGCAGGAGGCCGGGAGC
>JAYRYI010000017.1:0-10954 GCA_041917095.1 Caulobacter sp.
GCCGCCCCCGCCGCCGCCCTGCTGCACGCCGCCGTCGCCGCCGCCGTGCTGCACGCCGCCCGCGCCGCCGCCGCGGCCGCCGAGCCCGCCGACCTGCTGCAGCGGCGGCAACCGCACCAACATCATCGTCAACAGCAACGCCGTAGCGATCGCCGTCAGCGGCGCCGGCGCCGGTTCGGGCGCGATCGCCTACGGCGGCGGCGGAGGCGGCGGCTACTACTCGCCGCCAACGGCCACCGGCATGATCCAGATGGACGTCGAGGGCGTGAAGAAGACGCGGCAGGTGGCCTACGAGGCCAGCCGCACCAAGGTGAAGCGCGTGGTGATCCGGGCCTTCTGCCTGGACGACCGCGACATTCCGCACCCCGCCTCGCAGGTTTCGCCGGATCGCGACATCGACGAGGCCTTCGACGGCGAGCTCTATCGCTGCATCGCCGGCACCCGCATGCAGATCACCATCGTCGACTGGGCCGAGCAGATCTCCTGGAACGGCGGTCAGACCATGATGTGCCGCAAGGGCGAGGCCCTCTACCGGACGCGCGGCAACGGCGCCGACGGCGGCTCGGTCGCCTGCCGTCCGCAGGCTCCGGCCCGTGACTGCAACGAACGCAGCCTGCTTCGCCGCTTCGGCGCGGGCATCAAGGTGCTGACCATTGTCACGGTCGAGAAGTACCAGGCCTACCGCGAGGAGACCTACACCGAGACCTCGTCGGCCGGCATGACCATGAGCCTCGACGGCGGCGTCGGCGGCGTCGTCTACTAGTCTTTCGGGAGCAGCTGCGCCCGGATGATGCAGCTCTCGAGCAGCGGCGCGTACAGGTCCAGCGCCTCGCGGGGCGTCCTTCGCGGCGCTCCGGGCGGCGCGAGCTGGGCCTGGAACTGGGCCTTCAGTTCGATGGCGATCGCATCGCGCCGGGCGGGCTCGACCGACCTGGCCAAGGCCTCCGCGCGGGCACGGAGCGCCGGATCGGCCAGCTGGATCCGGGCGTACAGGCCCCTGTCGGCGTCTGTGATCTGAACCGGCGCGGCGGCGGGCGGCATCAGCGACTTGTAGACGCTGGTCGCCAGCGCGCAGCGCCCCAGCATCTGCAACTCCCGCTCGGGCGCCTCGGCGGCATACGCCGGGGCGACGGCGGTCAGGACGGCGAGCCCGGTCGCGACCAGTCGATCCGCCTTCACTGGACCGACCCCTGCAGCGGCTTCCTGTCCGGCAGGACGACCAGCATCCAGGCGCCGTCGGGGCTGAGATACTGCTTCGCGGCGGCCTGGACGTCCTGAGGCGTGATGCGCTCGTAGCCGGCGAGGACCGATCGGGTCGCCGCGAGCCGGCGTGGATCGGTCTGGGCCCCGGCCAGTTGTTCGAGCCAGTATTCGTTCGTCTCCCGCGCCTTCGACAACCGTTCCAGGCGGGGTTTGCGGGCCCTGTCCATTTCGTCGGCGGTCGGCGGCCGGTCGCGCAGGTCGGCGGCGATCTGCTTCACGTCGCGATAGAACCCGTCAACGAGGGTCGGCGGCACTTCCACGGTCGCGGAGAGATAGCCCCAGTCCGTCCACACATCGCTGGCGTTCCAGTCGACGGACGGCGAGTAGGTGGCGCCCTGCTTCTCGCGCAGCTCCTCCACGAGCCTGAGGTCGATGATATCCCCCAGCAGCGCCGTGTTCCGGGCTTTCTGGACGTCTGCGAAGAAGTCGTCTGTCCGCCAGGCGATATAGGCCAGGGCCTGGTCGTCCCGGCCGCCGTGCGTCAGCACGACCGGCGCCGTCACCGGGGCGGGAAAGCCGACGGTCGCCGGGGGCGGCGTGCGAACGTCAGGACGCTTCGGCAGCGCGCCGAAGGTGGCGCTCACGGCCTCGACCGCCTTCTCCACGGTGATGTCGCCGACGATGACGACCTCGATCGAACCGGTCTTCAGGGCGGAGTCGAGACCGGCCCTGAGGTCTTCCGGACGGCTGGCGGCGATCTCGGCCGTCGAGGGCCAGGTCCAGCGCCGGTCGCCCTTGCGCAGAAGTCCGGCCAGATCCCGGCCGAATACGCCGTTGTCCGTCGCCTGCCACTGCTCGGAGAGGGTGCCGGCATAGGTGCGGACGCGCTGGAAGGCTTCGGGCCGCCAGCCCGGCTCGGAGGCGTAGGCGGCCAGCACCTGAAGCTGGACATCGAGGTCTTCGGGCCGCGTTCCGCCGGTCAGGACGAAGGCGTCGTCTTCGACGCCGAAGCGGCTCGAGTAGACGCGCGAAGCCAGTACGCGCTCCATGTCCTCGGCGGAGATCTTCTCCAGGCCGCCCTCGATGACCGCTGAGTTGGCCCAGACCATCGACTGGCGGTCGCCGGGCAGGGCGATCAGGCCATCGCCGATGCGGACCTTCACCAGCACCTGGTCATCGCGGAACCGCGTCGGCTTGACCGTCAGCCGCACGCCGTTCTCGAACCGCACGAACGCTGTATCCAGATCAGCGACCTCGCGCTGCTCGACGACCTTGCCGGCTGGGCCGAACGATCCGTAGGGCCAGGACATCTGGCGGGGCGCTTCAGGGGCCGCGACGGCGACGGCGCGCGAGCTTTCGAAAGCCTGGGTGACGGCCGTCTCGGCGCCTTCGATCGGCGTCGGCGTGGCGACGAACACCAGCGGTCCGGCGCCGGCGAACGCGGTCTTGAGCGCGTCGGAGACAACGGCGGCCTTCAACCCCTTCACCGCCGCCTCGAACAGTTCGAGATCCTGGGCGGGACTGGTGATGACGTCCTCCTCGCCCAGGCTGTCGACCAGCTCGTTGGCGAGGCCGGGCGTGCGGCGGGTCGCGGCGGCGGCGGCGCGCGACGTCATCGCCTGGCGATACTCCTCGATCTCGCGGTCGAGTTCCTCCTGGCGGACGCCATAGGTCAGGACGCGACGCTGCTCCTGTTCAACGGCGGTCAACGCCGCCTTCCAGGCGCCCGGTCGGGCGGTCACCACCAGGCTGGTCACCTTCGCGGCCCGGACCTGATTGCCCGAAAACGCGCCCGCGCTCAGGAACGGCGCCTCGCCTCCCCGGGCGATCGCTTCCAGCCGCCGGTTCAACACCGCGAAGCCGAGCTGCTCGGTCCATTGTCCGCGGCGCTTGGCGAGGGAGTCGCGCGACAGGTCGGGCGGCGAAACCCAGCTGATCTGGAGGGTCGTCGACGAGCCGGGCTCGACCACCACCATGCTCTCCACACCGCGGTCCGCGATCGGCCCCATGGGCGGGTCCCGGCCATCCGGATGGCTGTTCTTCCAGTCGCCGAAGGAGGCCTTGATCTTGGCTTCCATCACGTCGAGGTCGAAGTCGCCCACGGCGACCAGGGTTGCGCGTTCAGGACGGTACCAGGCGTTGTAGAATGCCGTGATCTGCGAGGCCGGCGCGGTCCTGAGGATCTCGACGGCGCCGATCGGCCACCGCTCCGGGGGGCGCTGACCCTTCATGATGAAGCGCAGGCGCGCCTTGAACACCCGCCAGCCGGGACTGTCGCGGCCGCGTTCCTCCGACAGCACCACGCCACGCTCGCGGTCGACGGCCGCGGGATCGATCAGCAGTTCGCTGGCGGTCTCGCGCATCACCTTGAGGGACAGATCGACGGTGGCGTCGTCGGTGCGCGGCAGATCGAGCTTGTAGACAGTTTCCTCGAAGTCGGTCGAGGCGTTGGTGTCCGCGCCGAAGGCCAGGCCCTGGCGCTCCAGCATCTTGATCATCTCGCCTTCGGGAATGCCCCTGGAGCCGTTGAAGGCCATGTGTTCGAGGAAGTGGGCCAGGCCCAGCTGGGCCTCGGTCTCCATCAGCGAGCCGGCGTCGAAGCGCAGGCGAAGCGACGCCTGTCCGGGCGGCGTCGCATTCTTCAGCAAGGCGTAGCGCATGCCGTTCGGCAGCGTGCCGAAGCGGATCGCGGGGTCCGGCGCGACATCGGCGACGGCCTGCGGCCATTGGCCGGGGGTCAGCTTCGGAGCCGCGACGCCGTCGGCCGGACCCGCCCGCGGCGCCTCGGCGGAGTCAGCGGGGCCGAAGGACGGCAGTTTTGGAAGGCGGTCCTTCAGGCCGGCGCAGGCGGCGAGAGACAGCACCATCGCGGCGGCGAGAGCCGACCGGGCAACACGGATCATTTCAGTGATTGGTCTCGAAGGGTCATCACGACCGTTGGCGGCACCTTCGCCGGGGCGTGCGGCGAACGCAAGGCTGCTTCTGGGCGACCGCGGGGGCGGTCGGCGGCAATCATGGAGAGATGATCGACCTCGGATCGTCGGCGGCGTTGGCGTTCAACTGGATGAGCGACATGCCGCCCGAGGCGCCCGACGATATCGCGACCGAGCGCGGCGTCTCGATCGAAACGGTGCCCAGCCAGATCCGCGGCCTGATGACCAAGACCGACACGCGCCGCCAGTCCGAGCTGGTCGCGCTCCTCGGCCGATATGTCTGACGGCGGACTGGAAGCCTTGATCTCCGGTCAGTAGAGAAGACTCACCGGGGCGAACGGTCTCCCGGACAGGCGAGGTCGCCCAAGCACCGTCCATGTCTTCATGCCTGGAGGCGACGATGGACGAGATGAACCGGCAGGCCGCCGCGACGCCCACGCTGGGGGAACTGTTTCGCGCATCGCTGCGGGTCGGCTGCCTGGGCTTCGGCGGGCCGGCGGGCCAGATCGCCTTGATGCACCGGGTTTTCGTCGACGAGAAGCGGTGGATCGACGAGGCGCGCTACCTCCATGCGCTCAGCTTCTGCACCCTGCTGCCGGGGCCGGAGGCGCAACAGCTGGCGACCTACGTCGGCTGGTCGCTTCGCGGGGTCGTCGGCGGCCTGATCGCCGGGCTGATGTTCGTGCTTCCCGGCGCGCTGGTCGTGCTGGCGCTCTCCTGGCTCTACGCGCTGCATGGCGAGGCGCCGCTGGCCGTCGCGGGCCTGACCGGCGTCAAGGCGGCGGTGCTGGCCCTGGTCGTCGAGGCCCTTGCGCGGGTCGGGAAGCGAGCCCTCAAGGGCCGGAGCGATGTCGTCATCGCGGCGTCGGCCTTCGTCGGCCTGGCCCTGTTCGGCCTGCCGTTTCCGCTGGTGATCCTGGCCGCCGCCGCCATCGGGCTGCTCCGGCCAGGCGCGGCGCCGGCGACGGAGGAGGGGCCAGTGCCGGTGATGCCCCGGAAGCGGCGGGTTCTGTCCACGGTCCTGATCTGGGGCGCCGTCTGGCTGGGTCCGCTGGCGGCGTCGCTGCTGCTCCTTGGCGACGACCACTGGCTCAGCCGGCTGGGCGGCGTGTTCGCCAGCCTGGCCGCCACCAGCTTCGGCGGCGCCTACGCCCTGCTGGCCTGGCTGCAGCAGCAGGTCGTCGAGACCCACGGCTGGCTCACCGCCGGCCAGATGGTCGATGGCCTGGGCCTGGCGGAAACCACGCCCGGGCCCCTGGTGCTGGTCAACCAGTTCGTCGGCTTCATGACCGGCTGGGGACAGGGCGGGACGGCGGGCTGGGCGCTGGCGGGGGCCGGCATGGCCCTGTGGCAGACGTTCGCGCCGAGTTTTCTCTACATCCTCGCCGGCGCGCCCTACGCCGAGGCGTTGCGCCGGAGCCGCCGGGCGCGCGGCGTGCTCGCCGGCGTCATGGCGGCCGTTCTGGGCGTCATCGCCAGCCTGGCGCTGTGGTTCGCGGTCCATGTGCTGTTCGCGCGGGTCGGAGAGGTCGACCTGCCGTGGGGCGGGACACTCGCCGCCCCGGTCGCGGCCAGCTTCGATCCGCTGACGGCCCTGCTCGCCGTCGTGGCGGGTCTGGCGCTGATCCGGTTCAAGGCCAACGTCGTGCTGGTTGTCGCCGGTTGCGCCCTGGCGGGCCTGGCGCGGGGCCTGCTGCTCTAGTTGCCCGGGTGGGTCACGTAGAAGCTGGCGTTGTTGCCGATCGCCGTTGAGGTGCTGTTGATCAGCCGGCCCGCCGTCACCGTCGTCGTCGAGGTGGCCCCGACGTCAGCGCCGTTGGTCTGGGCGTTGTTGACGCTCATCGTCCCGGTGCAGGCCGAGCAGCTGTAGGCTGTGGCGTCGTTGCCGACAGCGGTGGCGCGGCTGTAGCCGTCGTAGCCTTCCGTACCGCTGAAGACGGCGATCGCCTCGACGCCGCCGCCGGTGTTGAGCTGGACATTGTCCAGCACCACCGCTTCGCCGGTGTTGCCCGCCAAGACCGAGTTGCCGACCGCGAACGCGGTCGCCGAGCCTTCGCCGAACTGATAGGCGCTGCTCTCCGCCTGGGCGCGGACGTAGGCCTCGTTGTACTGGCTCGAAGCGACGTCAAGCAGCGGCCCCTCGTTGGCGGCGCCGACGATGTTGCCGCCGGCCGTGGCGGTCGTGTAGCCCGACTGCACGCTGCCGTAGGCGGTGAACTGGCTGGCCTGGACCAGGCCGCTCGTGTTGGTCTGGCTGACTGCGATGCGAGCCGCGGAGCTGTCCGTGCCGGCCAGCGCGACGCTGTTGCCGGCGGCGACGCCGGAGACATCCGAGGTCGCCGACACGTACTGCACCACCGCGCCGCCGTCCGCCAGGACATCCGCCGCGCTGCTCTGGTTGAAGCGCACGCCGGCGGCCCCGTTGACGAGGGTCAGCGAGGCGCTGTTGGAGATGGCGGTGGTGGCGACGCCGAGGTTGTCCGCCGCGCCGGTCTCGGCCTCGACATAGCCCTGGGCCGTGGCGTTGGGAGAGGCCGTGGCGATCTGGGTCAGCACGCCGGTGACGGTGGCCTCCTCGATCGAGACGTCGGCGGCGTTGCCGATCGCGCTGGTGTTCACCTGCGAGGTGACGCCCATGAAGCCGGCGACGTTGGCCGTGGTCACCGCCTGGGCGCCCGCCGCCATGGTCTGGTTCGAGGTGACGGCCATATCGACGCCCTGGGCGCCGGCCAGCACGCTGTTGCCGGTGGCGGCCGTCTCCGCGCCGATTCCCTCCTCGACGTCGATCACGTCGAGCGTCTGGGTCGCGAAGATGTCGCCCAGCTGGATCTGGTTGTTGATGACGCTCGCGTCCTGGGCCCGGGCGCTAGTAGCGGCTGCGCACGCCGCCAGCATCGGGATCGCGGCGATCGCTCCAGCGAGACGGGTCTTCGCGGGTCGAGGCATTGTTGGTCCCCAGGTTGTTGTAGGCGGGCGTGAAGCCGCCGGTGACGCCGAACGTGCCGCCGCCGAGCGGATCGGTCGTCATGCAGGATTGCGGGCCAGGCATGCCGTAGAGGTTGGCGCTCATCTCGACGACGGCGCGCTCCACCAGGGCGCGGACGCCCAGCTGCAGCGGCTCCAGAGCGCCGGAGCCGGCGGAGATGTCGAAGATGTTGCCGTCCAGGAAGTCGAACAGGCCGATGCCGACTTCGCGGCCCACGATCTGCTTCTGGTAGGAGATGACGTCGACCACCTCCAGCGTGCGGCTGTTCACCAGGCGCAGGTCCATGGCGATGTTCATCACGAACACGCGGCGGCGGAAGCTGCCCTTCAGGCCGTCGCTGGCGGCTTCGCCACCCGCGATGTCCGCGCCGGTCGAGCGAATGTTGTAGTTCAGCTCGGTGAGGCCGCCGACGACGTGGAAGTCGGAGCCGGGCATCTGGCCCGAGTAGATCCGGCGCGGTTCGGACGGGACGCCGGGGGTGGGGACCGGCGCATCGCCGATCAGGCGGTTGTTCGTGTACTTGAGCTCGAGTTCGGTCACCGAGGTGTCGAACCGCTCGACCATCGGCATGCCCGCCTTGGCGAAGGCGCTCATGGCCATCAGCGAAGCGCCCTGGGTCAGCTTGCGACCCGAGCCGTCCGCCTCTTCCTTGCCGGTGTAATCGCCGATGCGGCCGATGGCGATGCGCGGCGCTCGCAGATTGTACTGCCGCGCGTACTGGCCGATGCAGACCAGGGCGGTGGAGTAGGGGGTCGGGTTGGCCGTGACCGGGGCGGTCCCGATCGGCTTGGCGTAGACGCCGCTCGGCCCGGCGACCGGGGTCGCGCAGGCCGAGAGCGCCAGGGCGCAGGCGGTGAGAATAGCGCCGGCCTTGGTTCCGGACAGGATGGTCATCAATTGCCCCCGACGCCGCCGCTGGTGTTCGAACCGGCGGTGACATTGCCGTTGTTCACCTGGCTGGAGTTGACGATCACCGTGTTCCAGCTGCCCTGGGTCACGACCACCAGGTTGTTGCCGATCGCCGTGGACGAACCGCCCATGCCGACGCCCGAGCCGCTGCTCCAGACGCCGCCGCCGGTGCGGGTGAAGGTGCTCTGGTCCTCACCGCTCTGGATCACGCCGTCCACGATGAGGCGGTTGCCGTTGGCGTCCCGACCGCCGAAGTCGTTCAGACGGTTTTCCTCGCCCGACACCCGGCCGTAGCCCGCGTTCATCGAGGCGGAGTTGGAGGTCATCGTCTGCGCCTGCGCGGCGGAGCCGCAGGCCATCAGGGCCGCGAGGGCGACGGGAGCCGTCTTTAGAAAAGTCGCGACCATGACAAAAGCTCCGCGCGGAACGAACAGGCAGGCCCGGACAAGCAACGAGCGTGCCAAAACAGGACAGATTCATCCTGACGGCGAACCTCTCGCGATTTGGTTAAGGAAACCGTGTTTCCGCCCCCGCCGCCGGCTCCGGCGGCGTCGCGACGCGGCGGCCGAACGGGCGATGGCTCCCGCCGGGCAGTGCTTGCCGGGCGCGCCACGGCGACGTGACCGGCGCGCCGTTGATTCCCGCGCCCGTTTGGGAGACGCTCCGGCAAAAGAGGATAAGTAGGAAGGAGACCAGCGTGCTCGTTTCACAGATCCTGAAGGGCAAGGGCGACCTTGTCTTCACGGCGGGTCCCGGCGAGACGGTCGGGGCGGTCGCCGCGCTCCTTCATTCCCGCCGGGTGGGGGCGATGATCGTCGTCGACGGCGACAGCGTGGTGGGAATCGTTTCCGAGCGCGACGTGGTGCGGATGGTGGCCGAGGACGGCGCCGGCGCCCTGAACAAGCCGATCAGCCAGTGCATGACCCGCGATGTGGTGTTCGCCAGCCCGGACGAGACCGTCGACTCGCTGCTGACCCGGATGACCGACCGCCGGATCCGGCATCTGCCGGTGCTGCGCGACGGACGACTCGCCGGCATCGTGTCGATCGGCGACCTGGTGAAGCACAAGATCAGCGAGGTCGAGGCCGAGGCCGACGGCCTGAAGGCCTATATCGCCGCCGGCTGACCGGGAGCGTCTAGGGGAATTTCCGCCGCGCCGGCCCGGGCCGCGTCGGCGAGCGTGTATTTGTCGAGCACGTCGGACGTCGCGTCCCGCGCGCGCAGCAGCGCCTCGCGGAGCGAGCAGGTGGCCAGGTCCGGACAGTCGTCGCACTTGCGGAAGGCCGTGCGGCTGACGCAGGGGGCCAGGGCCAGCGGGCCGTCGATGACCCGGATGATCTCCGCGAAGGTAATGGAGTCGGCGGGCCTGCCCAGGGCGTAGCCGCCGAACTTGCCGCGGCGGCTGCGGACCAGGCCGCGGCGCGACAGCTCGAGCAGAATCGCTTCCAGGAACTTGCGCGGCGCGTCGGCGGCGGTCGAAAGGTCGGCCGCGGTCATCTGGGCGCCGTCCTCCCGGGCCAGTTCGACCAGGGCGCGCAAGGCGTAGCGGGCTTTGTGCGACAACATGCTTCCGAGCGTCTCCCTGCGGGCGGTCTTTGCAGGGAGCGGCGGCGCGCGCAAGCACGGAGACGTGGGGGCGAAGCTTTCACGCGTATATAGAGTGCGCTGCGGCCGAGCCCGACGGTCCCGGAACGCTGGTCGGCACAAATGTCCGGGCAGGGGGTTGCCAAGGTCCGGGAGGCGCGGATATACGCCGCGCCTCGCTCGGGGCCACGGCCTGCCGGCGTGGATCGAAAGCCCGAAAGGCTCTTGATTTTCGCCAGGGCAGTCGCTAGGTTCCGCAGCCTCAATCGACTCGGTGATGGAAACCAAGAGGGAAGCCCCTCGGCGGCCCGTCGCCTCGTTTGCGCCCAACGACAGGCCCCAGGCCTTGAGTTAGCAAAGACGAAAAAGAGCGGTTGACGGAGGATCGCTGCTTCGCCTAGAAGCGCCGCTCCTCGCCGGACCGGAAGTTCTCGGAACGGCGCGCCAAGAAGATCGGCTCTACTTTCCAAGTAAAGCTGGTTGACTTGAAAAAGGTGTTTCAATAGAGACGCCGACCTCTGAAGCTTCCGAAGAGTTCTTCGGCGTCTTCGGAAAAGAAAATCGGTTCTTCTTCGAAAGGGCTGGTTGACTTGGTCGGGGCGCTTCTTTAGAGACGCCGCTCCCGCTTCTCCGGTTCGCCGGCGAAACGGGATCCGAAGAAACCGGAACGCTTCGTAAGAAGCCGGTTGACACGGAAAAACGGAGCGACTAGATACGCCGCTCTTCGCCGCCGCCGGGCGTCAAACGGTGGGTTCGGGTTCGCCCGTTCGGGTCTTTGACATCGTTGATTTGGAAAGAGAAACGCAGGCGGCGGCGTGCTGCTGACAGAGCAAGTCTGTCATCGATACGCTGACAATTGCGGTCTCTTGAAAGACACCATGAATATCGGCTGGGCGCTTCGGCGGCCGGCCAATGTGAATGGGAACTCGTCAAGAAACTATGCAAACACCAGAACGCGATCCGGGAGCTGCCCGCTCCACGGATCAAGTAATGGGTTAGCGGTCAACTCAACCTGAGAGTTTGATCCTGGCTCAGAGCGAACGCTGGCGGCAGGCCTAACACATGCAAGTCGAACGATCCTTCGGGATAGTGGCGGACGGGTGAGTAACACGTGGGAACGTGCCCTTTGGTTCGGAACAACTCAGGGAAACTTGAGCTAATACCGAATGTGCCCTTCGGGGGAAAGATTTATCGCCATTGGAGCGGCCCGCGTCTGATTAGCTAGTTGGTGAGGTAATGGCTCACCAAGGCGACGATCAGTAGCTGGTCTGAGAGGATGATCAGCCACACTGGGACTGAGACACGGCCCAGACTCCTACGGGAGGCAGCAGTGGGGAAT